>QULU01000066.1 GCA_003481775.1 Clostridiaceae bacterium OM02-2AC | reverse complement strand
GTGGTTGGTTTGTCTCCAACTGAATTTATGCCATGCCCGGCACACTAGCAAAAGGGCAGATGAGGGATAAAAATCCAACACCTTCCCTTGTATAAAGCATAATCGCAGCCCTATTCTTATTTTTCCCTGCTTCCATGTGAAGACAGGAAGGAATTCCTTTATTACTATTTACAATTATCCTCAATCAGCTTTCCATGTATGTTTACGCATCCTTCAACAACATAGGATATGCAATTCATCACCATATGGGAATCGTCTTCCATTTATAAAGCGTATCACTTATAATTACACGCTCTTTACTGCCGCAAGAAATGCACGAACTCTTTGCGCGCTTACGATCTCATATTCGGACGCATGCGGCTGTGGTGCATAGGAGAAGCTTACCGATTTACTAATCGTAGTCACATCCGCTTTCCAGTCCTTGCAGGAGGAATGCACCTGCCAAATTCCGGTTTCCGCCAGAAACTGCTGTACATTATCCGCATGCAGACCACTTCCTGCCAATAGCTCAATGCGGGAGCCATACGTGTTTTGCAGCTTCTTCAACAGCTTGAGCGCCTGCATGGCTTTGGGTTGCTGTCCACTTGTCAGAATACGGTCTACGCCGAGTGCAATCAGCGTTTCTATTGCAGCGAACGGATCCGGTGTACAGTCAAAGGCCCGATGGAATACCGCTGTTTTTCCTGCAGCATGAGCCAGTGCAATCAGTTGAGCACTCTGCTGCTCGTCTATGGTTCCATCCGCATGCAGACAGCCAAATACGATTCCATCCGCTCCATTTTTCAGCATTTCTTTAGCTTCGTCCAACAGCTGTGCAAAGTCTGCACGCTCATAACAGAAGCCTCCTCCACGGGGACGAACCATTGCCATGACGCTTAGCTGCGTGTGCTGCTTAACCAGCTTTAAAGAGCTGACACTCGGTGTCAGTCCTCCCATGTGTAAAGCACTGTTTAATTCAATACGGACAGCACCACCCTGCTCTGCCTGCAGTGCATCATCATAGCTGCCACAGCATATTTCTGTTTGTATTTTCATTGTAATCTCCTTTTCTGAAAGCCTTCCTGACGGTATCTGATGTCAAGGTCTTCGATTATGGCTATGGTATTCCTTAGTCTCATACCCTATTGAACGTGCCGTCAATCTCCATCGGTTGTGAATTTCCTATGCTTCCAGCCTGCTTTTCGCACAAAGCGATAATGATGTTCATCCGAGGCTGCAGCATCAAAGCGATAGCCCAGTCGGCAGAAGCGCTTTACATCTTCAAATTGCTGAATATTCTGCTCTGCCAGCCAGCGCACCATTTCTCCTCTTGCCATTTTCACATAGACACCCTTTTCTCTACGCTGCCCATCCTCCTCTTCCAGAAAGAATACGCTAACACAGTGTACACGATGATCCAGATGCCTTTTTATAAGCTTGCCGTACTGTTTACTGGATAAGTCCAGAATATGCTTATCCTCCTCAATCAGCCGTTGATAGGGCTTGCTTCCCCAGAAATCATAAAGGCTTGTACAAAAGGGTGTATGAAAGGGACTGTCCAGCTCTAAACGATAGGGAACTACGCCGTCAAAGGGCTCTAGAATTCCATACAGACCGGATAATATGCGAAGATGCTGTTCAGCATAGGCGAAGTATTCATCCGAAAAAAGGTCCGGTGCCATATAGCTGTATTGAATACCGTCAAAGCTAAGCAGTGCCGGCACACAGGAGGTGCTTACATCCATGTGCTGATAGCTGTTGTATGTCCATTCAGCAATGGCATCACTGCAGTTCAGCATAGCTTTTAATTCCTCCTGCTTCCTTGTTTTCAGATATGTGACAAGCCGCTTACTTTCCTGTAAAAAACACGGCATGCGCCTATGGTCCATATAATCAATTGTTGGACGTATTCGTTTTGCCGGAGCAATCAGTATCATCATGAGGCATCACCAAGAACAAGATACCATACTTCAAAGGAAAAAACAACTTTGCCGATAAGGTGATCACTACAGCGAACAGGCATTGTCCTGATCAAAAAGCCGCAGAAACTCCTCTGCAGCTCTTCATATATGTAGTATGTACCTTCTTCCTTTGTCAAGGCTAAAGCGGATGCTCTGCTTTGCTTAACATGCATCCGCAAATAGCTTTTGATACAGCATTGCTATTTGCTCCCGGGTGATGTCAATCCCTAAATTTTGCGGACTTCCGCTGCTTACTGCATCTTTACTCATCTTCTCAATACACTGCAGAAATCGTTCCCTGCTGATTCCACGTGCAGAAAGAGAAGGGATATGCAGAGCAGCAAGAAAAACCTCCATCGTCTTTATGAATACCTCTGCCCCATCCTCAGTATCACTATTTTTCGGTAGATGCAGGGCTGCGGATAATGCTTCCAGCTTTTCATGCATATGGGTATTTATGAAGTGCAGACAGTTCATCAGTAATACTGCGTTGGACTCCCCATGCGGGATATGAAACAGGGCACCGATTGGACGAGACATACCGTGTACGATTGTTACAGATGCATTATTAAAGGCAATCCCGGCCTCTAAGGCCGCAAGTGCCATTTCATTGCGCGCATCCAGATTATTCGGATTTTGCAGGGCCCTTTGAAGATTTCCTAAAATACGCTGTATCGCATTTACTGCATGCACACTGGAAAGCGGCTGTGCATGTACTGACAGATATGCTTCAATCGCATGACAAAGAGCATCCACGCCTGTAGCAGCAGTGACGATGGGAGGCACAGACAGTGTAAACGAAGGATCAACGATTGCTGCTGCAGGCATCAAAGAGCTTCCCTTCAACAGCATTTTAATATCTGTCTGTTCATCCGTGATAATCGTGAATTGCGTAACCTCGGAGCCCGTTCCTGCAGTTGTCGGTATAGCGATTATCGGCGGAAGTTTCTCAGTATATGATCGTCCCATGCACGCACATAGATTTTTTATCGTTTTTAAAACGCTCATCATAGCCACAGCCTTCGCACTGTCGATAACGGAACCGCCTCCAATGGCAATGATAAAGGTATACTCTGGACATAGCGCATACGCATCATAGCCTTCCTGTATCATGCCTGTGGTAGGCTCACCCGTAACTCCGCTGAATATACGATAGTGAATCTGCAGCCTGTCCAGTATATCTGTAATACGCTGGACATTGCCAAGGCTTATCATAAGTGGATCTGTTACAATAAAAGCCGATGCTCCATATTCACAAAACAACTCCTCGCTCTGTTTCAATGCATCCATGCCGGTATATAATCTGGATGGCATCAAAAATTGATTGCTCATAAAATTCCCCTTTCTATGTCATATAATACCGGAAAATATCTCCAACAAGAGAAATCTCCGTATCGGTTAATTGTATATGAAAGATATCCTCCAACAGGCTGAGCTTACGCTTACAAAGATCAAAAATCTCATCGAGCTCCACATTTAAGGAATTATCAAATTGATTCCTGCATACAGCTCGTTCAGCCATAATCGACAGGTGTGTCAGAAATGGAATCAGTGTGATATTCTCTTTTGGCAGCTGCAGACCTTCAACAAGCTCCTGATAAATCGTATAGCCCAGCTTATACATTTTATCCGCACTTAAAAATTGCAGTTGATCCTTCAGCAGCATCTCAATCATATAATTGGGAACATCCTCGCTGCCTCCGGGATCCTGTTCATAATAAACAGAAATCAGATCACTTAATCTTTTCAAACCATTTTCAATGATAATCTCGTTTGTTGAAATAAAGGGTACATCCTCCATATGAAGATTAACAGTTCCTACGTTTGCAAGAATTCTGTAATCTGTAAAATTGATGCCGGCAGCACTGTCATGATTGCAGGTGAATAACGTGATACCGAAATCCTTTACTGCATGAAGTGTATCCTGTATGATCTTCTTCAATTTCACCGCTGTCCCTTCCCCGCTGAGACATGTGATAACAACTGCGGTTTTCTGTGACAGCTTCGTTTTTAACGCCCCACTGATATTTTTCGCGAGATAGGGCACATGATCCGATAGCTCCGCATGCAGTTCCTGAAGACTCAGATCCCCATTCATGCTTCTTCGTATCGCCTCCAGCAGCAGCGGCGTGTTCACCATACTGATGACCCTGCAATCGATGCCGGTTTTCTCAGATAGAATTTCACCAAAGGAGAGCAGAGACCCCATATCCACCATAAGTAATATTCCGCGGGAATGCGGGATCGCCTTCATCTTCTCTTCCACCTTATCGATAAAGGTGAGCGTATTCTCGTTCAAATCCATATCCATACTATACACATTCGAGCATTTTAAAAGCTCATTTGCGACCTTGACCATATGATAGGCAACACCGTCTCCATGAGACAAAACCAGTATGCTTATTTTTGACTCATTCCGCATTTTATCCATACATAAAAACATTGTCAGCATAAAGGTCTCATCGTCATTCAAACTGATATTCAGCTGGAATTCAATATCCTTCTTCATATTTTTTGCAACCATGAATTCAGTCGTGTTCTCACTTGCGATATCGATCGTATCCTTATTCAGAATGGTCTTGCGACTGGCATTTTCCACGAGTGAGGATATATGCAGGCAAATCGCTGTAAAGACCTCCTCGGACAGCTTGCGATTAATTTTTATTTCTGCATACTCAATCGCATTTTTCACAACCTGATATACACTGGAATTGATGATATTCAGCAGCTTATTCGCTGCGCTGCTTACCTGAAATTTTTTTGACAGCTTGTCTACATATTCATTCATATATGCTTTCAGCTTTTTGTTAATCAGGGCAGGATCGTCGTATTCACGGGAATATAAGGCAAATTTTTCGTTGATTTTCACATAGATGTTACCAGCCTGTATATGATCAAAGGATGTTGCGTTATAATGCTAATTTACAACAAGCGGTGTGTTTACAGCCAAATCATTTTCCTGCTTATTTTTATTCCAGTTGAGATAGCCGGAAATCACATCATTGCCAAGGTGCTCTCGGTCAATATGCAGAAATTTCTGATTTTGTGTACGATAATCCAGATATGCTCTTGCACAGATCATTTTGATATCCGCCATGAGCTGCCCTACATTCCCATTGCAGGAATAGGATAAAAGAGACTTCATAACGATGGGCTCGATAACCATTTCCACCTTGATCATATTGTACTCGATGGAGAAAAAGCGGACGATGAGATCATAGCGTTCATATATGGTTCGCTCACTCAGTGCCGGGATATCGATAATCATCGGAATCCTTCTTTTAAATGTATCCAATAGGCTCTCCGTCAGATTTGCTGTGGTTGCGCCGATAATCAAAACCTTTGCCTGATTCACCCGTGAGGAATCACCGATTCTACGATAGATTCCCTTATCCATGAGTAGAAACAGCATTTCCTGGCCTTCTACAGACAGGCGGTGGATTTCATCGAGAAACAAAATACCTCCATCTGCTTCCTTGACAAGACCTTCCTTATCCTCATTGGCTCCTGTAAAGGCACCCTTTATATAGCCGAAGAGCATACCGGTCAGCAGCTGTGGATTATCTGCATAGTCTGCACAGTTTAAAACCACAAAGCGCGCATTTTCTTTTAGTATGTGATTTGCCAACGCAAACTCAAACATCATTTCCGCCAGCATGGTCTTTCCAACCCCGGTAGGTCCATGCAGCAGGGTATGCAGCCCGTTGGGGGGATAAATCATAGCCGCCTTTGCTTTTTCCAGACACTGCTTTAAGCTATCCTCCGCACCGATTACCGAAGCAAAATAGTCAACCTCATCATCTGCTGTTTCTTCTGTATATGCCAAAGCACTGTTCAAATCTGAATAATCAAGCTCCGGAATCGTCCCTTGTTTCAATTCCGCCAATCGCTCCCTATCGAAATAGCGTACAGGTCGTCCTGCGATCCGAAGCAGGCGATGCTCCTGAACAAGCTCTTTTGTATGAGTCTGCACACAATCACGGCTGCAGCCAAGTGCTTTCTGGATGATTGCTGCATCAAAGCCGTTGAAGCCAAATTGAATCATCTCCACATCCACCTGCTTACTCTGCTGTTTTATAAATTCATAAATCTTTTCTTTCATGGTAGCCTCTCCTGCTTTTGTAATTATCAACCCCCATCCGCTGACGATACTTGCTCACTGTTCGCCTTGATATGCGAATCCCCTTATGCTGCAAAGCCTTTGCGATTTCCTCGTCCTTCCAGGGACTCTGCTCCTGTTCAATGATTTGCCGTATTTGCAATGCAATGCTTTGCTGTGTATGACCGCAATGCAGCGGATCGTTATTGAAAAAGATACGCATCGGATACACGTTATCCTGTACCTGAACATATTTATCACAAACAGCACGGGAAATCGTCGATTTATGCATATGAAGCCTGGTCCCCGCCTCCTGCATGGTCAACGGTCGCAACGTGCCATGACGATAAAAGAATTCCTCCTGCTCCTGAATGATGTATTCCATGATATGATACAGTGTAGTATTGCGCATGGTAATGGCGTCGTTGATCTGCCGAATTCTGGAAACATAGGCTTTTGCATATTCTTTGTATTCATACTGCATTGCTATGGAGGAAGGCTTTAATCGATAACAGGGCTGCCGTATTTCAATGCATAGGGCCGGCTGCAATGTTATGATGACATCCGGCTGAATATATGCGAAATCATCCTGCAGCTGTGCTGGGTATGGCTGACAGGAAAGAATGGATGCTTCTGCACGAAGAAGCTCCTCCCTGCTGCATTGCACTGCCAGCAGAAGCCTTTCACTCTGTCTGTTGAAATAAAACAGCTCCAGATAATGCTCTACGATACGTATAGCAGTCGGATCGGGATTACAAAGGCGCTGTAGCTGAAATAAAATAAAATCCTTTACATCCCTGCATCCAAGACCAGCCGGTTCACATATCTTCAGCTTTTCAATGGTGTCCAGAATTATCCTCCTTGCATAGCCTGCTTTTATAAAATCATCAATACATGCGTCCGCAAGAAATCCATGAGCATCGAGATTCATTAAAATCAGATCGGCGATATCCATATTACAGCCATGGATAAGCGCCAGCTGCTGCTTCAGCTCATCAAACAGGGTTCTTGTCTGAGCAAGCTGTTCAATCTGATTCCTGTTGTATTCGTTTCCTGCAGGAAGTGCTGCGTACTCTTCAAATTCAACCATTGGATTTTCTTCAATCTCCTTTACAATCGTGAGATCGATCTCAGAAGCCGGCATGCAAAGCATATGCAGACTAAACTGCTGCAGCTGACTCAGATACTGTGTCTGCTTCTGCTCATATTGCTCTTTCCATGTAAATTCCTGCGTACTTTTCATATCCCATCCTCTACTCAATTATTGTATCATAACATTATTACAAAGCGATATTACATTGTCGGATTCTGCAAGGCAAGGTCAATATCCAAATGATATTGACCTGATTTTTGTTAAAAAATTCCAATAAATGCACCAATCAGAGAAACAGCCAGAATGATGATCAGAATCATATTGTAGTTCTGACCTTTTTTACGGAAATACAGATAGATTCCCATAACAGCTATCAATGGAAGCAGTCCCGGACAGATACTGTCAAGAATATTCTGGATAACAAGCGGTTCCTTTGCGTTCGCCAGCTTGAATTTCAGAATTGTCTCAACCTTAATATAGCTGGCACTCAGAGCTCCCATCATGAATAGTCCCAGTATTGCGGTGGAGGTGATCACTTTGTTGATAATTCCATTATGCAGCATAAGGGCAACGGATTCCTTCCCCAGCTTATATCCGAAATGAATTACATAATATCCAATGATATACGTAACAAGTGCGAACAGAAGAGGTATAAAGGCCCCAATCAGACTGCCCTGCATTGCGAAGGTAACACCGATAGAGTAAAACAGCGGCTTCAGCGTCGCCCAGGTAAGGGTATCCCCGATTCCGGCCAAAGGTCCCATAAGCCCTGTTTTGATACTGGTAATCATTTCATCACCGATCATTTCCCCATTGGCCTTTTGTTCCTCCAGGGACAATGTGATACCGTGAATGACCGACCCGAAGATTCCTTCACTGTTATAAAACTGCAGATGACGCTGCAAAGCCTGCGCATATTCCTCTTTATCCGGATACAGCTTTTTCAGACAAGGTGTCATGCAGGCACAAAACGATAACGCCTGCATACGTTCAAAGGAATTTGAAATTTCCGGCTGCAGATACCATAGATTCCATGTTTTTGTAATATCCTTCTTTGTTAATTTTCTCTCCATATGTACTATCCCTCCGCGTTTTCTTTTTGCTGATCACCAATTACAAAGACAATGATAATTGCAATCAGCGTTCCAAAAATTGCTGCAGCCATCGTGTTGATTCCAAGGAAAATAATAGAGAAATATCCCAGGAAGAAGAAAGCAAGCAGCTTGGGTTTACCAAGTGTTACAATAACGATGGCAAATCCCAGAGCCGGCAGGATACCTCCAGCTACGTTCAATCCGGTCGTGATCCATGCAGGAAGAATATTCAGCAGATTCTGAATAGCATCCGGTCCTACCAGATTTGCGATGAATACTGGAGGAAAACGAAGCAGGAAGGCAAAAATCAGAGGATATATGGTTGCATTCAACCAGATTCCTTTTGTATTTCCGTTTTTGGCGTGCTTATCTGCATTATGTGTGAACTTCGCATTTCCGGTACGCCGAATCTGTTCAATCAAAGCGCCTGCAACACCAAGCGGTACTGCAAGTATAACAGCTTCCTCAGCAGACATCCCTGTACTTAAAGCAATCGGAATCGCGATAATTGCAGCCAGAGCCTCATCGGCTGGCATATTATTACCGGGTGAGATCATTCCAAGGTAAATCAACTCAATATAGGCACCAATTACCATCGCCGTAGGTATATCTCCATAGAAGAACCCCAAAATACCTGCGATCAGAATAGGCTGGCGAAGTGAACTGCTTAGTGTATATCCGATTTTTGTTGCTGCAAACCAGTAATAAACTCCGCAGAAGATTGCAATAGCGATACTTGTCATGAATACTTCCTCCTCACATTTTTATATCTGAAAACTGAATTCTTGTCTCATTTGGCAGAACCTGTACATCGATTTTCACACCGCTTGCATAGATTTCAGCTAAATCCCCATATTCCTGCTTGGATAGATACACCTGTCCTACAATCATCTTTTTCCCCGGCTCAGATGCAATACCGCCAATATTTAAGGCCGGATAGACAATTCCTCTTTCCAGACATTCCTTCGCATCTTGTACATTTCTGAATAGAAGGAACGCATTGCCGGAGCCAAATTCATTTTCTTTATAAAGCTGAACCGCCTGTTCCTTACTATAGACGTGAACCTTGATTTGCGGTGGTGCCGCCATGGTGTAAATACTTGACATAAACGGGTCTTTGCTTAATTCATCATTGATTATGATGATCTGAGATGCATTTGCCTGCTTCACCCATTTTGTTATTACCTGCCCATGTATCAGCCGATAATCGACACGAACCATTTTAATTGCAGCCATATATCTGAACCTCCTTTTTTTCGTAAAACTGTTTCAGACTCTGGATATGTATTTTCTGAAGGTAGCACAGCAGCTCCTGCTCATTCAGCTGCTTCAGATTCATGACAGCTTCAATCAGCAAAGCCAGATTCACTCCCGTAATCAGCGCGATGTTTTCACTTTTCATCAGTCCCATTGCTACATTACAGGGAGTGCCTCCAAACAAATCAACAAGCACGAGCGTCTTCTTATCCCCTATTTTTTCTTTCAAATCCTTCTGCAGATGCTCCAGTGACATCCCCTCCAAATAGGGGCAAACCTCAATGTCCTTTTGTGTACCGATAATCATTTCGGCACTGTTTTTCAAAGCCTCACTAAATACGCCATGTGTCGTAATTACGATTTTTTCAAACAAAACGAATGCCCCCTTATTCCATATTGGCATGGCGGGCATACAAATCATCATTGCTTTGATGTGTATACTCCTTCAAATACATTACCATGCTGTCGCATATCAGCCAGGTCAGCTGTTCAAAGGATGAACCGCGTGGCTGTATTGTACTTTTCTTTATATTGCGATCTGTCGTTTTGGATGTAATGCCGGGAATTGCAATATGACAGACTGCCAGCTTCCCAATGGTGCTCTGCGGGAAAATTGTAAGCAACGCTACACGGGCTCCCTGTGCTGTTGCTTTTTTTCCTGCCGCCACCAGAGAAGCAGTCTCACCGGAGCCGGAACAGATGATGAGAAGATCCCCCTGCTTAATTGGTGGTGTTGTCGGTTCACCAACAAATGCTACACGATAGCCCAGATGTAGCAATCGATTGGAGAATGCTCTGGCTGCAAATCCGGATCTTCCTGCACCAGCAACAAACACACGGTTTGCCTGCATGATTTCTTTTACAACCTGCTGTACCTCATCTTCACTCACAGCTTGTGCGTCGGTGTTTAATTCATTTAGAATAGCGGATAAGTTTTTACATGGTGTCATATGACAGCACGCTCCATCGCCTCTTTGATCCTTCTGGCTTCTTCTTTGGGATTCTTAGCCTGCGTAATACTTTTTCCAACAATGAGAATATCCGGATGATAGCTAAGATATTCCTGTACGGTACTGCTGTTAATACCTCCGGCAACTGCAATGCGGCAGTTTTTCACATACTGCTGGATTTCCTTTAAATCTTCGAGCGGTGTGCGTCCGAGCAGCTGCTGATCACTGCCTGTATGCACCGCTATGTAATCGACTCCCAATGCTTCCACATCCGCAACCGTTTTCCTGAAGTCCGGCACACAGATCATATCCACTACTGTCTTTTTCTCATACTGCTTTGCGGCCTTCACACATGCTGCTATCGTAGCACGATCCGTAACCCCCAGCATGGTGACATAATCAGCACCGCTTTCAAATGCCATTTCCGCTTCTTTTTTTCCGCCATCCATAATTTTCATATCTGCCAGAATTTCCTTTTCCGGAAACAATCTTCGCATCGTGCGAACTCCTTCCATCCCAACAGATAATACAAAAGGCGTACCTATTTCAATAATATCAACATATTCCTGTATCTGCTCAATGCACCTTACAGCATCATCAAGATGGATACCATCATAAGCCAACTGCAGTTTCATTTTTGATTTCCTCCTTTATGTGATAATACGCAGCCACTACCTTATCAATCAGTGCCGGATTTTCATCCAGAACAGAATAATGAGCTACCGCCTCCCGGATTCCATGTGTTTCGATATATTCCTGAATTTCAACAGCCTGCGCCTCCCCCTGATTTCGATAAAGATAAGCCGCAGCAAGACCTTCACATAATGCAGTATTGGCTAATCCATTTCTAGCACATTCAACGATTGGAAGCACCAGGCGGTCATTTGCCGCTATTTTGCGAATAGGACTTCTGCATACACGCGTTATATCATCATACACGCCCGGTGTGATATAACGCCGTATGGTGTAATCAATAAATGCCTCCAGCTCTTCCTTTGCGAATCCATGCTTTAAGGCAATCAAATCTGCAGCCTCCTGCATGGCTTTTTCAACCCGGTTACAGATTGCCTTATCCTCAAAGCATTCACGCACATACCTCTTATGGTAAAGCCAGCCAAAATAACCACCGATACAATGCGCTGAATTCACAATAAACAGCTTACGCTCGATATACTTTTGCAAATGGCTGGTATACAATCCGCCTTCAATTGGATGCTCTTTTCGGTCAAGCAACTCATTTTCCGCAATCACAAGCTCATAATCATCTGCGATTTTAACAAATTTATGCCCGTTTTCTTCCCCATCAATAACCATTCTTGCAATAGCCGTATTAACAAATACTGCGGATTGCTGTATTTGCTCCACATCATCTTTGGCAAGCTTCAATACCTCCTCCTTTAGCATAGTTGATGCAAAAATTGCATTTTCACATGCCAATACCTGTACGCTGTCCTTCTTTAAACGTTGGCGCAGCAGCAGGCCTTCACAAATCAATGGTGCGATTTTAGGCAGATTGTTTGGCCAGACAGAAGTGGTGATTACATCACAGTGCGCAAGTTCCCAAAGCAGCTGTTCCTTATCGTCTATCGTTGAAAGAGCACAGACATGATCGATATGCAGCGGTTGCAAATCATGGTTAATCAGCTGCAGATCATACCCTTGATCCTCGTTGATCATATCGATCAGCTCTTCATTCACATCTGCGAATACGACCTCATATCCGGAAGCATGCAAACGTTCCCCGATAAAACCTCGTCCAATACTACCAGCACCAAAATGTACAGCTTTTCTCATAATTCTCCTCCTTTCATTCTTTTACGGTTCCTACCGCTCACCCTATTTGTTAGCAACCAGCGTGCCGCAAGATATAGAAAGACACTATTTTTTCAATATTTATATGAAAAATATGTAGAATGACGTAGTTTTATCATAAAAAAAGAATGCACTTTTTAATTCTAACGAATTTCTGCATTCTTCATTTTTATTTATTCCTATTCAGTCTCTCTTTTAAAGCATCATATGTATCACATTCCAGAATTTGGATGACTGCATCATCAATCTGCAGATCGGATAAGGTATTCTCCCAATCGTCATCAATACCATACTTGTGGACAATCAATGATTTTAATAATGTCCTTTTGCCCTTCTCAAGCCCTTTTTCGATTCCTTTCTCAATTCCTTTTTCAATCCCCTGTTCAAGTCCCTGCTCCATACCTTCTTTAAAGCCTTTCGCAAGACCTAGCTTTTCAGCTTCAGCCGTTTGCTCCTTCAGATTGGCGTCTACTGCACGCTGCGCAAATTCTAT
>QULU01000065.1 GCA_003481775.1 Clostridiaceae bacterium OM02-2AC | reverse complement strand
TGCTCTTATTACTTTCATTTCTGTTTGGCACGACAAAGCGTAGGTTGCTTGCCAGCAGTCCGAAAGCCAGTTCCCCAAGTTCCAGCGGTCTGTCTTTGAATGTCATGGCAAAAGCATGAGCCTTATCATCACGTAGTTGCATTTCTGTCCGTTTCCAACTGCCGACTTCATCAAGTGTCTTATTATGTTTTGAACAGACTTCCTTATCTTTATCATAAAAGCGGTAGGACAATCCTGATTTACCAGCACCGATATAAACGGTCTTTGCGGTGTCGAAATCATCAAACTTGCTTTCGTCAAAGTGGTAGCCCTCACTATTCGAGATAAATTCCTCTTTTTTGCATTTCTTCTTTATCTGCTCTATGGTAAAGAATGGCTTTTCGTTCTTATCATCAATGGCAATATCCAGTCTTGTGAAATGGAAATTATCCAGTCCGTATCTTCGCTCACAGCGTCGGAACATATCCCCAAAAGTATAATTCCTACTGTCGAGAATACGGAAAATATCATCACAACCTCTGCCAGTCATAACAAGATAACAGCCTAGCCCCTGTGGGTTGTCCTCTGTCTTTCTTGCGTCCCCCGATACATAAATATCTCCAATCTGCCAGCGTGCTTGATACGTCTTGAATTTAACGCTTGCCGGATAGACATTAAAAATATCAGTTGGTAAACCTAAAATGTGCATGATTACATCTTCAGCGGTTACAGTATCAAATACAATGCTGATGTAATCAATCTTAACGGATAAATTTTTGTGTGTAGTTATAGTGCATTGCTCCTTTCGTATGCCCCATTTTTTGCGGGGTAAAAATCATGTTTTGTCCTTTATTTATCACAGTTTCTAGGTACTATGACATGTATGCGCAGGGCGGTGTTACATATACGCCCTTTACGAACGCCTAAAGGCGTTCCCTTTCTTCCTGTGTCTGCCCCGTTCTTAACGCTCACGAGCCTTGTAAGGCTCGTGGCTAAACGGAACAGCCCCAGTCAGAAACCTTATTTTCGGTCTGATAGTCCATGCTTATTCATGCTATCAAAGCGAAAATATATATTTTCTATGCTTACTCAAGCGTGTGATTGACCCTAGCGTGCTTAATCACTCTATCTGATACGATAATAACACCATTAGAATTACTTGTCAAGAAGTTTTTGTTGACTTTTCGATATATATTAAGTATGATATGCTTATAAATACCAATAAAAGCAACGAAAGGAGCGGTTATACTAAGTTATGGAGCATTACGAAAAGAAAATCAGTTTTTTAGGAGAAAACATACAGACCATAAGAAAACACAGAGGAATGAAACAACAGGAACTGGCGGACAAAATCGGTATCAATATGCAGAGCCTTTCCAAGATTGAAAGAGGACTAAATTATCCTTCTTTTGATACGCTGGAAAAGATTATGGATGTACTGGGTGTCACGCCGAATGAATTGTTGTCGGGAGAATGGAAGTATATCGACCACACCGAGCCATACATCATGGATATTATCAAGAGGGAACAGGATTTTAATGTTTCCCTGGACTATCTGTCTGAAAATGAATTTTTCGACAATGAACAGGAGTGCAGATTTTACAAGGTTACCAAACTCATGCAGTATATCCATAACTACATTACCAATGAGGTTGTGGAGTTGGAAGAACTTATGGAAATCAAGCAGTTGATACAGCGTCAGAAACTGGAGCGTATGATGAGAGTGCATAAGGAAATGCGAGGGTTAGACCGATACAGAGAACAGCCCAAAGAGTATAAATACCATGACCCTTATGATGACTGGATATTCCGTCAACTTGCGGACATGGATAACAGAAACAACATACCCGACACTTCGCCACAGTTAGATTTTGATAATATGGACTGTGAAGATTATCTGAAAGACAGGTGGAACAGAGGACTTTGATTTTCCTCCTTCATGGAAGATACCGCAAACAAAAAGCCCCGTAAAGAGTGCAAAGCACCACCTGTGGTGGCAAGGCTCTTGACAGGGCTTTTTCTTTCCTGTGCTGAATAATCAAGAGGAAGAAAGGTAAGATGTGCCTTTTGTAGAAAATGGCTGAAACAGTAGAATAATATTGCGATATTTAGGTGTGACAAAAATGTAAATAAATATTGACATCTTAGTTATAGTGGATTATTATTTAGTTAGATAACACTAACTAAAGGAAGAATCTAATTATGAAAAGCTCAAAAATAGCATCAAAAACAATAGGCATTAGCTTATCACTTCTGCTTGTTTTACAAGCTCCCATGACAGCTTTTGCTTCAGAACTATCAGACACAAACAATTCTGCCGAGACGGCCATTCAAATTGATAAAGTGGATGATAATACTTTTCTGGTAAATGAAGCAGATAGTAAAAATTGGGTCACAGTCAATGAAGCTGATGGCATCAGAACAATCAATATTTTAAATTCTGAAACAGGAATGACTGACTACATACAATATGATCAAAACGCCAATACTGTATACTCCTCTTTTACGGGCGAGACAATAGATTTGAGCGAACATCCTGAACTATCTCCAGAAGCTTCGTTTTATTCAGATAGATCAGAAAGCAGTTATGAAACAAAATATATTTCGTATGCACAAATCAAATCCATTGTTGGTGGTGCTGCTAGTGTTGCAGGTGTAATTGGAGCAATTCTATTTTTTGTGCCAGGGGCGCAAGGCATTGGAGGAGGAGCAAGTGCAATTAGTACAATTGTAGGAACAATCAATAGCCAAGTTGATGCAAGCAGTAATCACGGGATAAGACTAAAAATAAAAGTCACCAAGTATTACAGAACGCGCATGGGGCGCAGACAAGTATATAAAACCACGCGTACTATTGAATCTGCGTCATTGTATTAGATATGAAAAGAAGAAAAATAGATACATGGATTTTCTTTATTTGCATGCTGATTCTCATATTCCAAAATAATATTTTGCCAGACTCTCATGTTATTTTTACATGGTGTATCGTTTGTCTGGCATATATAGGAATTATCAGTGTTTTAACTTTTAACAAGCAGATAAAAAAGAAAAGTAAGGTAGTTTTGATTAGCTTATTTTTAATTTCTTTAGCATTAAATTTATATTTTCTACTATAAAGACACCATTTAGGTGTCTTTTATCGTCATTTCCATTGTCATATCAAAGCTCATTCAATCGTGGTAAAATCGTGGTAAAACTATTGTTTGTCTATACTTCAAAACGTTCGAAAGTGTAGTGTTTATGCAGATAATCGAAAATTAGATACAAAATTTATGTGAAACATTAATTCTAATTCGTTTTTCAATTCATCTTTATCGGAGGCCGCAATACGTATTCTCCTATAATACACATCATTAATGGGACTGAAAACTTCTCCAGGAAAAAATATGAAACCACCACTTTGTGCTTTGATGCGATCATTAGAATAGCTGTGTGAGAATACCTTGAAATTCTTGAAATAAGATTTTGTTGATTTTGAGTTTAAAACGTCATCATAAAAATCTTCTATATAATTTGAATGTGGAGAATAATATTCAGGGAAGCAAAATATATAGATATAACCATCAGTTTTTGCATCACTTATATGATCATATAAACATGCGAAATACAACGCTACTGCTGAATTAAAGGTGATATCTAGCATTCTACTTATGGAAACATAATGTTGCGTTTCTATAGCTTTATCAATATTCCTTTTCCTATAATCAATTAATTCGTAATCACAAATTAGTTCAAAAAGATGCTTTTCTTTTGCCACTAATGTTGCATCTCTAAAGATTGAAGGCATTAATTTTGTGTCACCATAATCTTTCGGTTCTCCTCTAAATGCGATTAATGGATTTGTATACTGTTTACATGCATATAGATTTCTCATTTCTTGTGTTGCTTCGAAAATTACATTCAGATAATTAATTATATTCTTATTCATGATGTCCCCCTCTATATGTTTCTTTTGTTTAAATAAATTATATTTGAAATTTATACAAATAGCAATGTTTGTAACAAGTAATCATAAAGTTCATGAAAAATGATTAAAAACCTTATTTAAATGCATATTTCAAATAAAATAATAGTTTTTTTATTGACGATGTAAAAATTATATTTAAATAATAAAATACAAGAGAAGCTGTCACTAAACCTTTTACTTCTTAGTAACAGCTCTTTTCACTATTCACTTTTCAAATCACCCGCTGCCCGTATCTTCAGCCTGCTTGTATTCCCCGGATAATACGCCAATGGTACATCCTCCATATCGATAATTTGTACTGTCTCTCGAATTGCTCCAGCCTCAACAGCCAAATCAACCGCTTCAGCCTTCGCCTTTTCAATTGCTTCCTCACGAGGCACCTCATCATATGAAACCAACTGCTCCCATGTTCCGCTAACCTTTGAAATGGCAGCACCAATCGCATTTGCCACTCCAAAATGCTCTGGCTTCGCCTCCAGCCTGCAACCAGCCAGCTGCTTTGGCACAATCACGGATCCACCGCCTACCAGCACCAAATCCACGTCCTGGCTGCTGATTTTCATGCGGTCAATGCTATCCTCCAGCATCTCCCGGATAACCGCCATCGCTCTTTTCGCAAACGCCATATCAATATCCTTAGTCAAGGCTGCATCTCCAACATCTGCCATACCTAAACGAACAGCAATATCCGTCGCAGTAATCGTATCACCACCAAAGACCTTTGCTTTTTTCCGAATAGCATAACCAACGCTTTCTGGGCCAACCTGCACTTCTCCATTGACTTCGCGAACAATACTGCCACCGCCAAGGCCAATGGAAATCACATCCGGCATTCTGAAATTGGTCCGAACACCACCAATACTCACCGCGACACTGCTCTCTCTTGGAAATCCGTTCTGAATAACGCCGATATCCGTTGTTGTTCCACCCAGATCTGCCACAATTGCATTTTGCAAGCCGCTCAAATACGCAGCTCCGCGAATTGAATTTGTCGGACCACAGGCAATCGTCAATATCGGATACTTCTTTGCATATTCCATCGTCATCAGTGTTCCATCATTCTGACTCAGATAAATACTGGCATTTGTCACCTGCTCCTCCTGCAAGCTCTTCGCGAACCCATCGGTAAACGAACGTGCAACCTCGTACAACCCTGCATTCAGAATCGTCGCATTCTCGCGCTCAATAAAGCTTAGGGAACCAATCTCGCTGGACTTTGATACAATGATATCCTTCCCGAGAATTTCCTTTGCGATATCTGCACATATATCCTCATGCTCTCTTCTGACAGGGGAGAAAATGCAGGAAATGGCGATGGAAGAAACAGACCCCTTTATCCGTTGAAAAAAGCTACGAATTGCTTCTGTATCCAATGGAGCTATTTCCTTACCATCATATTCATATCCACCAGCAACACTTTCCTGTGCCACAACAAATCCTTTCAATTCCTGCGGCCAGTCAATCATCGGAGCAATCCCAAGCATCGCCGGCGCTCCTAGTCGAAGCAGTGCCACCGGTGCGAGCTTTTTACGCTCAACAATGGCATTCGTACACTGTGTGGTGCCAAGCATTGCCTGCGTAATGCTGCCTCTATCAATATCTGTATCCTTCAGTATTTCATGAATAGCTTCTGTGATTCCGCTGTAAATATCCAGACTGGTTGCGACCTTTAAGCTCTTTACAACCTGTAAATCACTGTTAATCAATACCGCATCTGTATTGGTACCACCGACATCAATTCCAAGCTTAAACATTATGCATTCTCCTTTCCCGCCCGTATTTCCACTGGGATATACTCTGTATCACATCCGAAATACTGCGGTCCGACCAGCTCCAGTCCCTTTTTCGTACGCCAGATTTCATGACAGGCAATTCCACAGACAAGTACGCGCTTTCCATACTTTAAGCCATCAGTCGTAACAGGTAGAAACGTCTCACTATCTACGATGGTGATCAAATCCGGTACTGTGGCCCGTATTACGCCATCTACCACACAGATTAGATTCTCGTTTTGATACTCAATATATGCCTGCTTTCCCTTTTCCTCACCAATGCCTTCCAAAAGAACCTTACCGAAATTGAATGCACCACGTGTTTCTCTTCGCACATCTGCAATTTTTCCCTTAAACAGGTAATAGCCTTCCGTCTCACGAAGAAAGCGTTCCTGCGGATTTTCCTCATATTCCTTGATGGTATGAATGCATTTGCCAAGTATCGCTGATTTTGAAACGATGTTTTTCACACCATATTCCTTTAATGTCTTCCCATCCAACGGATATAAGGAAACCGTAACAGAGCCGCCGCAGCTCATCGTGACGCTTCTAGCCAGCTCCTCCGTCCACTGATTGGTAATCGTTTCAAATATACACGTATTTCCTTTTTCATCTGTCAACGCCATCGGTGTAGCCTTGGCTCCACCAATGGTAAAGGATACCATCTGTAGCTCCGGGAACGCTCTTCCCATACCGTCACAATCTACCAGCGGTAATCCCAGACGTGCTGCTGCAGCGATTGGAAGCATGGAATTCACACCTCCTGCTTCCATCGGCATGATTGCAAAAATCTCTTGATTGAAATACCGTGACATCATATCGTAAACCGTTTGATATTCATTCCCGCTGATTCCCTTTTCACAAAGAATCGTAGGAGCCCCCATCATGGCTATTGGAATTACCAGAGCATCATCCGAAACCTCCATAGGATCAATCAGCTTCACCTCTCCACATTCTGTTACGGCATTCATGGCAATCAGCTTACCAATATAAGGATCACCGCCTCCTCCAGCTCCAAGTAAGGCAGCGCCTGTTGCAATGTCTTCTATTTCTTTTAAACCTATCGTTTTCATGAAATCACTCCATTCTGATTTTGAAACCAGTATACCGTATGCAGGGAGCGTTTGTAACTGGCGCAAAGGCAGAAAAAAAAGAGTAGTTTTTGTCCATTTGGACAATGACTACTCCCGATGATTCAGAATACGATACAGAGCACATGCCTGATATAGGAACGCACTATCCGGCATGGCGGTTATAGGAGAGTGCAGCAGCTGTTTCAAATGGCGTATTCTATACTTTATTGTATTTTTATGAAGGAATAACAGCTCGGCAGTCCTCTGCATACTCATATCTGCATCCAGAAGGTACACACATAATGTCTGTAGCAGCTCCTCCTGCTGCACGCTGTCCATATTGTGCATTGTCAAAACAGACATAATTTCCTGTACCTTTTCCTCGCCAAGACCAATCAACCGCTGACACTCCCTTGCATACTGTATCTTCTGTAGTGGCAGCCAATGCTGGTACGGGTATACGATTCTTGCGGCATCTATAAAATCACAAATAGCGATATAGGCGCTACGAACCTGTGCCGTATTCTCCAAATGTGTGCTTCCACAGATGATGGTAGAAAAATCCCGAGCGTTTAATTCCTCGATTAAAATAGAGGGAATCAGCACCTCATTCTCTGCAATCTGCTCTTCACCGGCAAACATCAATACGTAGGCATCCTTTCTGGCAATCATTAACGTATGATAATGCTCCTTTAAAATCACCTCGCAGCAATTCTGTAGTTTTTGCAACCAGTCATCGGAAATTAAAGATTGCTTTGCGGCAGTTACCATATACATGCAATGAATACTGGAAACATTGACATGAAGCATATCCGCAAGCCTTCGCATCTTTACCGGCTCATCATTCAGAATCGCAGCTATTAACTGATCGGTCTGTATATTGCCATGCTCCTGACTCCATATGGTTACGAAGAGCTGCACAACCTCCTGTGCCTGCTTTATACTTGTATCTGGAAGTACCGTATGTTCACGAATCAACAGCATGCGCATATCCTGTGTTTCATGCTTAATATAGCTGCTGTATATCTGATAATGAGATTCCGACAACCTAGCTGCGGCCATATGGCTGTTTGATAACAGGGATAAAATTTCTTTGGTATCCAGCTGTAATCCGCGAGGCCATGCCGCTTCATGAAGCACACCACCCCGATGGTCCAGAAGCAGCACCGTACATCGAAGGCGGTCACTCAGCATCCGCAGCAGAGTATCCATGCTTCTTTGATGTGCCGGCAGCTGTGCAATCGTATCCAGCATATCACTGACGAAATATTGATTGATCATCTGATCCTGCAGGATTTTCTCACTGACCTCCATGATCACTTCACTGTAGCGCAGTGTATCCTGTTTTAATGGCATGCAAATGATAGGAAATCCATGGGTATCCGCATACTCCAGCATATCCGGCTGCAGTTCCTTTAGATAAATTCCAACATAATACAGTATCAAAGCGGCCTCACCGCCTTCGCATAGCTTTTTAACGACACTTAGCTGCGCCTGTGGGTCATCCTTGATACAGATCAGCGCACTGATGACAACCTCACCACCCTCAAAAGGCAGCGGATAAAACAATTCATCCTTTAATGCTTGTGCATTTGCATACTCCAAAACAGAAATCGATGCAACAGCTTTATTCATGCCCTTCGCACCTGCGACAACACAGGCATCACGAAGAGAGGGAAGCTTTACTAAATCCGCAATAGTTACACTCATGAGATCACCTCCATTATATGTATAGAATAAGTATACTCCATATTATACAGGCAGGCATACACACTTTACATGCTTATCTGAATACTTTCCCTTCAAAAGACTCTCTTTCTGTCTGAGCAGTATCATCATATCCATGGTATTATGAATGCATTATCGTTATAATCCTACAATAGCCATAGCAGCTCATTTATATATGAAACCGGCTTGCATTATCGTACAGACAGCAGTAGGAAAAACCGATTTTACGTGCCAGGTATACTGCCGGGTATTTGTATAGCTAATGTTTTATAAAAAAATACAAAAGTATGATTGTAAGCGTTATAATAAAATATATAGGGAAGGAGGGAAGAGGTTTGTAATTTACTCATAGTCTAGGAGGGTGAAAAAATGAGAAAATTATTAGCGTTCGCAACATTCGCATTGGTTCTTGTATTACCGACATCTGCCTCTATTCAGGCACATCCGGGAAGAACAGACAGCAATGGCTGCCACACATGTCGTACAAACTGTGAAAAATGGGGATTGGCTTATGGCGAATATCACTGTCATAATGGAGGAGGTGCAAGCTCCTCAGGAGGGACAACAGCACCATCAACAAATAATTCTGTGACACCGTCTCCAAGCACACCACAACCGATTCAAGAGGCAGAACCAAAAGTTGAAGTTCCTGTACAGCCAAAAATTGATTATGCAAAAGAAGGGACTACGGATGGATATTCCTTCAAAATTACGAATCCGGATAAAACACTGGAAGATGCAGATTACGCATACTCAAAGGAAGAATACAAAGCAGCCTTTAAAAAATCCTATGAAAAAGCAGAAACAGAGCTTATGGACAACACGGCTTCACTGGCAGAGAAAAACGGTAAAAGAGATGCTTTGGAAAAGGAAGCATATCAGCTGAAAAAACTGCCATCTAAAATTATAGAAAGTAAATATATAGAATATTATAAAACAGCCTTTGACGAAGCAGAACAGCACGTGAAAACAACTCTGCAGGACACGGCGAAGAAGCATGCGTATGAATATGTATATAATGATAAAAGCACTTCCGATGTTGAGGATTATGGCTTGGAAAAATTTAAAACTACATATAAGGAAGCATACGACACATCCGTTAAGAGCTATGAAAAGGAAAAACAGCAATTGCTTCAGCTTGCGAAAGACAATGGAAAAGAGGACGGAGAAGAAGGGGAGGAACAGAATCTTGACTTTCTTGATGCTGTAAAGGATACTGCTTTTTATCCGGCTGCAAAAGAAGCCTATGTAAAGGCATATGAAGAAAACAAAAAAGAGGGCAGTCTGCTTATAGGGATGGCTGCGACAGCAGCTCTTATACTGGGAGTGTGTCTGCTTATTAAAAAACTGCGGAATCGAAAAAGGGCATAAACCAGCAAGACTTTGAACAAGAATATAGGTAAAGAGCCCCTATGCTGGCATGGGTTATGTTAAAATAATAAATTGAAAGAAGAAAGGAATATGACAGTCTTACGAATCTCGTAAGCTATGGTGATACAAAGGACATACTATGAATTATTTACATAAGAAGGATACAAAAAAATTGACAAGGCTTCGTGAGGAATATATGAAATTTGTTTATAAAAAGCATGTATACAGTGTATTGCTCATGCAGGAACCCAATAAGCATCAGAAGATGAACCAGGCATTAACCTATATCGGATCACATCCGCAATGTCTTGAAGAATTTCTCGCCAGCCGAAAGTGGAATGAAAGTGACAGAAGTATACTGAGGGATTGGAAGCAAGAGCACTATGGTGAATATCGTATTGTAGATGTTACACCTGACTATATCGAATTGTACGATGAAGATAAGGACAACTTGTATCGGATGAAAGTCATCGGTATATATCTTCTTAATGATTTACAGAATGTATTACCTGAGCATCGCTGGAAGGGATCCTTTTTTCAATTCCGAAATGAATTTGTTTTAGATTCTGTTGCGGAAATTCTTATGAAACAGGACGTTACGCTGGAAGAAGCAGAAGATTTTTATGAGTATATAGTACGGCTTAGAAATACGAAGGGCGCATATATCAATGATCATGATATAAAATATGATCCTATACCGGAACGTATCCAGCATGATAATTTTTCAGAGCTTATGCATGACTTTATCGCCCCGATGGGCAATGCGAATAATTTATGTTTTCAAGAGTTTAGCGCAGTTATCAAGCTGGCATCCTTGGGATGGAATCTGGCTCAAGTCGGTGAGACAGTCTTACAAAAGGAATTGGCACAGCTGGATCAGGATGCCTTGGACATTGTTGGATTTTTCCGGCGTAGAAAAAACCAATATTTTAAAGAAAACAAAACTTTGATTCAATCGGCAGAGGCATATGATGAAAATGAAGGCTTTGAATTGCGGCTTGTCGTGGGGAATATGGAGGATCTGATTCTTAAACAGCCTGCAGATTGAGATGTAAACTGTTATTAAAAAGCAGCTGAATCAAAGAGGCTATGCAACAGGAGAGGACTACTCATACAAATGGGATGGCTGGGAGAAGTATTTGTATATTGAAGAAAGGGACAGGTGCCGTATCTTGAAAAGGTTTGCGGTACGAAATTATCCAAGCTCAGCTATTTTAGGAAGCAGCATTCTGTATTTGCCTCAGGAAAGGGCTGTCAGATTCCGTCTGGAAACCACTCGTTTTGTAACTATTATTTTGTGCGAATGGGACGGCATATAAAGCACATGAAGGGAGAGCAGCTATGATAGAGGAAGCATTTGCTCAATATCTTTTACAGGATACAGGATTTCAGCGTGTGATAGACCTGTGGATTCGTCAATATCAGAAGCTGCAGCATTTTGGCGGTACGGTACGTATCAAAGATCCTGAGGATGATGAGCGTGAGGCAATCGGTGGATTCCTTGGAAAGGATTACTGGGGAGTCTGTGATATCTCCATACCTTATTCTATCTGGAAAAAGGGGATCGAGGATAGCCGTTTTGCAGGAAGCGACTTCCTTCGTGTTCTTGAAATTTATAAAGGGGAGCACATACTGACGAATAAGAAACAAAGAGAAATAAAAGCTCACAAGGAACAGCAGGATATCCTGTCCTTGAAAAAATGCTATGAAAACACAAAAGCCGGAGAATGGCTGACCTGGATGCAAAAAACAAATCATAAAAGCTATGCGAATATCCGCCAGCTGTTGAACAATAATAAACAGCAGACCGTGTGTTATATCATGGAAGCGATGAACCAGCTGCCAGTCTGGAGGCAGGAAATTGAAACCATAGCAGTATTCGCTTCTACGATATCTCAGGATCCACACTTCTTTGATAAAGGCATTGAGAATACCATGCTGTTTCAGGGGATTTGTTATATCTTTGGAGTTGAAGAACAGGAGATCAGCCTGGCTGAGAAAAATAAGCTGTATTATGATGCCGGCTTATTAAAAGACGATTTGTCCAACATATGTATGATTGCACATCTGAATGCAATCGACAGGAATGAAACCATACATAAGGGATGGGAAGCGTTTTTTGAACGTTATGAGGGCTGGACAGTATCACTGTATAATCTACAGCAGATTAAAAGAATATCAGAGGATATAAAGGCGGTTTATATTGTAGAGAATCCATCGGTATTCCGCTCTCTGTTTCTGCACGGAAAGAAACTTGGGAAGAAGCATATCGGTTTTGTATGTACAAACGGTCAGCTAAATCTATGCGGCTATGTATTGCTGGATTTCATACAGAAGAGTAAAATCCCTATGTATTATGCCGGAGACTTCGATCCGGAAGGGGTACTGATAGCAGATAAGTTGAAGCAGCGATATAAAGACGATCTATATCTATGGAAAAGTACAGTGGAGGAATATCATATGATTATGTCGACCTCACCAATTAGTGAAAAGCGTCTTTTGTCTTTGCAAAACTGCAGGACGAAGGAATTACAGGCACTTTGCAGAGAGCTTGAAAAGCATGCATATAGTGGTTATCAGGAAGCTCTGCTGCCGTTATATCTTGAAGAAATAGAGAATGCATAGAAACCTGGGAGCTTATGCTTAGGATTTTTCTTACGTAATTTAAACGAAGGATTGAGATAGCTCCTGCTTGTTCAGAATTCGTAAGGCATAGATTTGAACATGGAGGCTCCCTGTCTGTGTATACATGTGCTATCCTTATATATAAATAAAGCGTTCTCGAGATAGTAAAAACAATAATAAATAAAAAAGTGAAAAAAGTGAAAAAAGTTGTTGACACAAGGGTTTATTCGTTGTATTATATACGAGCGCTGATGAGAAACAGCGGCGCACGAAATA
>QULU01000064.1 GCA_003481775.1 Clostridiaceae bacterium OM02-2AC | reverse complement strand
TATTTAAAAATGGCATCAACCACATTTCCTTAGGTTGATGCCATTGCGCTGAATTTACAGCGTTTTCAGTGTTTCATATAATTGTATAATATCGTAGAGGTATGCTGTCCCAAAGGTGTGATGCCCATTGAAAATCGTGAGGAATCTCCGAAATCCTCCACCTCGCAATACACCTGCACCTTTGCCTTATAGGATTCATACCCATACTGGGTATACGTCCAGTCCTCCAGGGAATCCAGCCCCAGATACTGAATCATATGCCAGGCGAATTCCTTGCGCTCCTGTTCGCTGTACTGCTTTACAGTACGCTTGTAAAATTCCAGATTCAATATCTTTTCCGTCTGTTTATCCATGGTGAAATCCCCGATATTATCATTGTCAGAGTTCAGACGGTATACCTGATTCAGCTGCCAGGCTCCGCTTTTTTCACTCATATGGGACAGGGTTCCGAATTCGATTGAAAAGGACTCTGCCTTTTTCAAATCCAGAAGCGCATAGGGAAAGACTCCCTTCGTAAGTAAAGTATTCAGCTCTCTGCTGTATTTCTTTTTTACCTCTGCCAGCTGACGCTGCTGCTTTTCTGTATAAGCACTCATGTCCGACAGATGAAAGGTTTCATTATCCAGCATGGTTTCATCACGCTGGTAGAAATTGGCATAGACTCTGGAGACGACCGGATAGTTTCTGGCAATGTCCTCTGTGGATGACTGCCACACGATATCCTGATCCACTGCAACACTGTCCTGAATATGAAAGATTGTCAGCGGAAGCAGAACAGACAGACTGCATACGCCCAGACACAATGCGAATGCGGTTCTAGTTTTCATGGTCAGCCACCTCCAGCAGAATCGTGACAACAGTCCCCTCATGCAGCTTACTGGTGATCTGCAGCGGGCTGCCATGCAAATCGCAGATTCGTTTGACAATCGTTAGACCAAGACCTGCGCCCCCCTGTTTGCGGGCTCTGGATTTATCCGCCATATAAAACGGCTGGGATGCCTGTTCAATATCTTCCTGCCGCATACCGATTCCATGATCCGTTACCGACATCCGATAGCCTTTCTCGCACAGCTCTCCCTTCAACAGAATCTTTTGATCGCCGTTTGTTGCCTTGATTGCATTATCAATCAGATTGCGCAGGGCGGTGAACAGCAGCTCCTCCTTTGCATATACCGTACAGGCAGCACAAGCAAAGCGTAGACTGCCTGCGGTGGATACAGCCTCATAATACTGCTTTAGCTGCTTTACAAGCGCAGAAATCAAGACCGGCTGCAGCTGAATTTTGCGTCCGCTTAAGGATAAAAGATCCATCAGCGTGTAAGACAGCGTTTCCAGACGTTTTCCCTCTGTATATATATAATCAGCGCATTTTTTCCTTGTTTCCACGTCACAATCATATGTGCGCAGCGTATCCGCAAAGCCGAGAATTGCAGTCATCGGCGTCTTGATCTCATGCGCGAAGTTGCTCATAAAATCTTCCCGCTGCGCAAGGTTGACCTCCAGCTGATGAATCGTCTTTTGTGTTGCTTCCGCCATTTCATCAAAGCTGCGGCTCAGCTCTCCGATTTCATCATCACTCTGAATGCTGGTGCGTTCCTCATAATGTCCGGATGCGATGCGTCTGCTTGCCTCATGCAGCTTTAGAATCGGACCACTGAGATAAACGGAAAGTCGTTTCAGCAGCAGAAAGGAAAACAGCAGCACACACAGCAGCGTGAGAAAAAAGGTTTGAAACTGCCGGTCCCGTTCCTGAAAGCAGGAAGTGATATCATAGCCGCTTTCCAAAAGGTAGGTAAACCTCCCTGCGGTAATCTGACTGCTGACCAGCATGATACGGGAATCGTTATCGTTGACAATGCGGTAGGTCTGCGCCTTGTTTAAGGAATGCTTCTCAAACAGCCTTTTTTCTCCGGTCGTATACAGAAGGGTATGCTCTGAATCCAGCAAAGCATACACGGTTTGCGGCTGATTCATGTGACTGGCGACCTGCTGAAGATAATATATGGAGCGGTTTCTCATCGCCTTTTCATCGCTGCCAAAGGAGGTGAGATTCGATGTGGCATCCTGTGTCAGCTTGGATTCCAGGGAAAAGGATTCCAGATCGTGCGTCTGCATATTGCGAGATATATAGGATTGTAACAGGTGCTCATGGTTTTGTACCATCATAAAGGTAGCACCGGTGGAAAACAGAATCGCGATAACTGCGGTACTGCTCAATGTGAGCTTATCGCTGAACTTCATCGTTCACCTCCAGCATATAGCCGATTTTATACACTGTCTGAATCACGCTGTGCCAATCCAGCTTCTTGCGCAGCCGCTGAATATGCAAATCCAGCGTGCGGGTCTGCTCAAACTCCTCTTCATGCCAAACCTTTTCATACATCGTATCCCGATACAATGCAATATTCTTATTTTGAACAAGGTACAGCAGGAGCTCGTACTCCTTTTTGGTCAGCGCGATGATGCGATTCCCCTTTTCCACACTACGGGTCGCAGTATGAATCGTGACATCCAGCACATGAATATCCTGCATGCTTTTATGATAGCGGCGCAGCACGCTTTCGACTCTTGCTATAAGCTCATCCACCGCAAATGGCTTTACCAGATAATCATCCGCTCCCATATGCAATCCCTTTACACGATCCTGCACACTGCCCTTTGCCGTTATAAAAATTACCGGAATCTGCAGCTGTGCCAGATATTCCATCAGCTCATAGCCATTGACTTTCGGAAGCATGATGTCCAGCAGTACAAGATCATAGCTTTGCTTCTCCACCATCTCTGCGCCAAGCTCCCCATCCTGTGCATAATCGCATTCATAGCCGACTCTTTGCAGATTCAGCAGCATTACCTCTGCAATGGCTTGTTCATCCTCAACAATCAAAAGCCGCATACAATCACCTCTCTCTTTTCTGTAGTATACATAATTTTTGTATCGAACTTGTATCCTGTTACCTTTTATTTTACCATACTTTATAACCGTCCTGTACGGCTTCCATAAATTGCCTTATCAACTTAAACATACAAACACAGCAATCACTACTGTGTATCTTAAACAAGATCGCCATTCACTAGCACACCTTTCTGCAGAAAACGGCATAGTAAATGGTAAAACATCACCTACAGCCGTGTATGCAGAGATAACGCGGATTACTGAAGAGCCTAAAAAGAAAAGTCATCCCTTTTCTATACAGGATGGCTTTTCTGTTGTCTTTTAAGTATTTTATTATGAAATCACAGACAGCTTATTTCTTGTCAGATTTATGTAATCGTTTTTTGACTGACTCAAAGGTATCACATTCCAGAAGTAAAGTGGACACAGTATGCATCTGTTCCTCCGTTAATGCCTGCAGCCATGTTGCACAATCCTCATGATACTTGATTTCAATAAGTTTGTGTAAGAGCTGCCTCTCTCCTTCCAGCTTACCTTCTATCTTTCCTTCCATTTTTCCGGCAGCTTTTCCCTCTTCAAAGCTGTCACGCAAGCCGTTGCGATAACGTGCTTCTCCCATCTGAATCGCCATAGCCGTTGACCACAGCTCATCATCCTTCTGCATTTCCTCATACTTGTTCATGAATACCTTCACCAGCCTTTCCTTTGACTTCAGTATATCATTTTTTTTATTATTTTCAAACAGGTATACCAATTGTTCAAAGTCATTCAACCTCTGCATTTCCTTCTCCTTTACGATGTCATTGATCACCGGCATATGTACAAAGGTGCGAAGGATGAGCGGATAGCCGCTTTCCTCTTCTCCCTGCTCATTGCGCATCTGATATTGATTGATCAGATTTCTGTTGCTCCATGCATACTCATCGATGAATATGATTTGATAAACCGGCTTTAGTTGGTCATAAAATTCACCGCTTTTCAGCTGATTATTCAATGCTCTTGCGCCATAAAATTCAAAGCGCATCATTTCCGCTATTCCCTTGTAGGTCGTCTGCATCTCAATATTGAAATGATGATTCTGTTCATCCTTCACATGGACATCCAGAATGATGCGCTTCTTTCCGATGATGCCCGGATCCAGATTGGGATTGAGTACGGTGCTTTCCTTTACCCTGATTCCGGTAACACGTTCAATAATGGTGTTGCGTGCGTACACGGAGCCTTCATCCTCACGGGAAAGGGCGTACTTAAAAAATAGATCGTTACGGTAGTTGAGTTGATTCATTGCATTTGACATTTATATGTCCTCCATTCTGTAAGGGCTCCTTACCCCCTTCTATACGTATGGAAGCTGTCAAATTCCTAAAAAATCCACGAATAAATGATAACTTTTGCTATTTCACGTAAAAAGGGATGCTTACTATATTAGCATTGTCTTTAAAGCATTCCCCTGTCAATCTGCTATACGGTTTTCCACTTCACAGCTATTCCACTCTATCTGTGACTTTTGGCATATGTGTTTCTCCTTTTTTTAGATGACATGATGTCATTTATTTAATGCATGGCCGTATCCTTCCCTGTCGCCGATTAACATATCTTACGAAACTGATGGTATTTTTCGCTTCATTTTCATTGTCTATTACGCTAAACTGTAGATAACTGTATTTAGAAGAAGCTGCTGGATATATCCGTTTATCCTGCACATACTGCATACGGAAGCACTAGAAAGCGAGGCTTATTTTATGGAATTATTTGACATCCTGCAAACCGCGGAAGAGCTCAATGGCATGGATATGAAAGATGTTTTGCAGGCGATGGGAATCAGTGTAAATGTGGAGGATCACACCGAGCAGGAGCTGGCTCTGATCTGTTCGTTTGTATCCAATTTCATCCACCTTCCTGCATGGAAGGTGGAAAATGACGATATTATCAAGGCACTGCTGGATGTCCTGGTGAAGAAGTATAAGCTGCCGGTTTCCTTTATAGCTGCAGCAGCAGGAGTGCAGGAGGAACAGCTTACGGCGTTTCAAAAGGGTGAGGACATCCCCCTTTCCATAAAGTACACACTGGCTGCACAAATCAGCAGATTAAGTAATATGATCTGTCCCTTTGATGAAACAATGCAGGCATTGAAGCAAGCATGCAGAAAATGACTGCTTGTCCTTATGCAAAAGCTGAATAGTAAAAACATTCAACTGCTGTGAATATACACAGGGTTGAATGTTTTCTTTTACGCTGCCATGCAATCCTCAATGGCCAGTGACTATTCTTCAGGTAATCTGAATTCTTTCCTTGTATGTGCACAGTGAAAAGTGAGCATATGTTAATCACCGAGCTGTTTCATTCTTATCCTTACCTGATAAGGGCATTGGAACACACAGGCTGCTTTAGGGATAGACGCTGCTGTCTCTGCCTTTCTAATATATAGAAGAAACGCTTTCTCTGCTTGCTATTTTGTATGCTTTTTCGCTTCCTCGTAATCCTCAAACACCGTGCGGTTGAGCTGTGCAGAATCAATACGGCAGAATCCACCGCATTCTCCATAGCTGTCTATACTGAACACAAAGCCATCCTGTTTGGTCTCTACATCAATGACATGTCCGTCATGAATCTGCCCCTCATCAATGTAATATACAAGGGTTCCTTCCTTCATAAGCATCATCTCCTATACTCAGAATATGCGAAATATTGTGAAAAGACAAGGCAAATGCGCAGGAAACAGGCTGTTATTGCAAACAGCTTCCCTGTACATCAAATTCCTGCTCAAATGTAAGACAGCATCGTAAATAAAAAGATCAAGCATATCGCTAAAAGATGCACCTGATCCTTTTTATTATCTGATTTTGATATACACGATAGCGGCTAGGAGGTGATACAACGCTCCATGCCTTTTCTTCCCCTATACCTGTATGTCGCTGACCTTTGCATCCCATTCCCGGATGACCTCTTCCAGAACCGCTGCAGCAGTTTCCACCGTGCGTTCACATTTCTTTTCCTTGCTGTGATACACCGGCTTGATTTGGGCACATAAACGGGAGCCCATTTTATTCTGGAATGCAATGACAAGCTTCTGCGTCAGCGTACGAAGAAAGGCGCAGTCGTGTGCTTTTGTTTCCACATAGCGTGCTGAAACAACACAGGCAGCTCCGCACAATGCTCCACACACATCCCCAATCTGAAAGCCGCCGCCAAAGGCCGCTGTCATGATCATATCTCTGTCATGCAAATCTAGACCATATACCTCATTGCCTGCACGAATGATACTTTCCGCACAGTTATAGCCCATATGATAATATTTCACTGCTGTTTCTGCTAACATAGCTAACCCTCTTTCTTTATTTTACGTATTCAGTATACCAAAAGTTTCTGTGGAAGGAAACTATGAGTTTTTCCACTGTCCCATTTCAATATGGAAAACTGCCGGATTCCTCCGACAGTGTTACCGGCGTATCGTAATGCAGTGTGTTCCTGCAGCACTGCCCTTACTTTATCCGCCGATATTCGCCTGCATACCGAGTTTTTCCGCATAGTCCCGATAATACGCAAGCTCCTCTTTCTGCAGCATCGATTTTGACAAGGTATACGGTTTTCCCATTTTTTCGTATTTCACCTTTCCCAGCGTATGATACGGAAGAAGGTGAACCTCGCGGACACCAATGGATTTCAGATACTGCAATGCATGCTCCAGCGTAGCTTTATCATAATTGAAGTCCGGTATCACCGGAATACGGACGATGACCTTTTGTGGATTCACCTTGAGAAGATAGCGCAGGTTCTCTTTAATCAATGCACCATCCGCACCGGTTACCGTATGCAAAACTGCATCATCCGGATGCTTGAAGTCAAATAGAAACAGATCAATCAGCGGCATCATGCGAATCAGTAAGTCGCTGGCGTAATTTCCTGTTGTTTCCACAGCAGTGTGAAAGCCCTCCTGCTTACAGGCATGAAGCAGCTTCCACAAAGCGTCCTGCTGAACAAATGGCTCCCCACCGCTGAAGGTGATTCCACCGCCGGAGTTTTCATAATAGTCCCGATCCTTACACAGCTCCTCCATGATCGCTTCCAGCTCCATTTCTATTCCCTGAAATGCTATGGCATCCTGCAGACACGCCCGTTCACAGGCACCGCAGCGCTGACAGCGAGCCTCCTGATACGTAAAGACACCCTGCTGAAAGGTAATCGCCTGATGCGGACATGCCTGCTCACATGCCCGACATGCGACACAGCGCATGGCATTATGAAACATCGTACGCTTCACACTCTGTGTTTCCGGGTTGGCACACCATGGACAATACAGAGGGCAGCCCTTTAGAAAGAGTGTTGTGCGAATTCCCGGACCATCATGTGTCGCAAAGCGTTCTATATTGGTGATGTTAATCATACAGCATCCTGCTTAGCAATTCATCCTGAATATCTCTTGTAAGATTCACGAAGACAGCACTGTAGCCGGCAACACGAACAATCAGATCCGGATAATTTTCCGGATGCCTTTGCGCGTCCTCCAGTACGCCGTGATCCACAACGGTCACCATCAGTTGGCAGCCGCCTTTTTTGAAATACGTATCAAACAGGATTCGGATTTTATCTCGATCCTCATTGAACATCCGTGGTGTAAATTTGATATTCTGTACACTGCCGCCATGATATTTTGCCTGAAATTTGCTTAGGGAATTCAGACAGGCTGTCGGTCCGCTCTTTGCAGCACCGCCCTGCGGATTATTTGCAGGATTCATAAAGACGCCCGTTTTCCGTCCATCCAGACTGGCAAAGGTTTGATGCCCCCAATCTGTATTGGTCTGATTATTGGATATAACGATCAGATAATAGCCCAGACCCGCATCGATTCCCCGCTGCCGGATTCCCTTTGCGACGAATTCATAGAGATCATTGGCAAGTGCATCACATTCCGGCTTGTCATTTCCATATTTGTCTACATGCAGCAAATCTCTGCGAAGCTGTTCATAGCCCTCAAAATCAGCAAGCTGTGCCTCGTGGAGCTGTTGTAGTGTGTATACCTTATCCTCATATACCAGCTTACGAATCGCATACAGAGCATCACTGGCATTGATATTTCCATAGGTTTCATTGGTACCACCCAGAATCTGTACACCGCCGTCAAGCAATGCCCTTCCGCGGGAGATACAATCATCCATCAGAATCGAGGTAAACAGGAAGGAGGCCTCCTGATTCATCACCTCATAGGAATGCTTCTGCGCTTCCACGCTGAGGTCAAAATAATAATTCAGCAGCTCCTTATAGGTATCATACAATTCATCAAAGGTGGTAAATGCACTGCACTCCGGTATGGCTACCGGGCCGTTTTTCGCCTTGCCGTCCATTGGATCAATGCCTGCATGTAAGGTGATATTAAGAAGCTTCAACAGGTTTAACAGCGTATTCGGTGTTCCGACGCTTTTTCCCTGAATGACGAATTCACCACAGCCAAAGGGAACATACTGCTCCGCTATTTCACGGGATACACGCATTCCATACATGACAGCCTCAATATTGACATCATCGTTGTACAGCGTCGGATAGGTTGCACCGGACCCGATGCAGTCGTATGCCATATCCATAATATCGGCCGGGGTATGTTTACTGAAGCGAAGGGTAAACTGCGGCTCCACATACCGGGTATCCCGGCAGACACGCAGACAGATTCGTGCAAAGGTATCGCCTTCCTTTGGATGCTCTCTGCCCTCACCCCCGACGATAATACGTCCATTGACGGTGGTACGGCGGTTTTCAATCATCTTCCACAGAGATTTCAGATATCGGTAGGCTTCCTCCTCTGTAAGGACTCCATCCTCCAGATCTCGCTGCAGATATGGCCCCAGCACATCATCCATGCGCCCGTAATTGATAACGCCTGCCACTAAAGCATAAATCCAGAACAGCTGCAGTGCCTGATGAAAGGTGGATGGCTTTTGTGTACGAATAACTGTCAGATCGCGTTCCATCAGCTCCAGATCCTGCAATCGACTGCGCGTAGCATGCTGCTTCGCTTCCCGTACCAGCGCAATCTGGCGATCGATAACCTCCTGCAGCAGCTCCAGACTTTCCACACAGCTATCTAAAAAGACATTGGCTTTCTGTGAACGAATCAGCGCCTTGAGCCCCTCCAGTCCATGATTCATCAGCTTTTTGTAATTCAGCATCATCCCGGATAAGCGTGCAGTTGCCATCAGGGGGTAGGAGCAATCGATAAAGCGACCAATCGTAGCATCATTTAGCACATCTGCACAATAGATGGCCTTGGTGTCATGCTCCTCCCAATAGGCGTACAGGGCATCCACTCTGGCCTTTTCTTCCGCACTGTCAAGCTGTTCCTTGAACGAGCGAAGCTTATGAAAGACACAGTAATGAGAGACACCACCGATGCTTGTTACACTGCCAAAGCCAATCGGCAGAAAATCCAGACGTCCGGCCAGCAGATCATCGTCTTCAATGCTCCGAAACAGAGCTGGGAAAATGGTACGCAGGCAGCGTATTTCACGTTCTGCCTTATCCAGTCCTGCACTGGCTTTATGCGCCTGTGTATATGCCTCCATGATCGCCAGCTGTTCCTGTGGTGATTTCTCGCACGGAATCGGTTTGGAAACCTCAACATTCTGCGCGCCGTCAATACTGATTTTCTTTTTCATGCTCCTGTGCCTTCCTTTCTTATGCTATGGGATCAGTGCTTTGCTTTTTCTGCTTCTCTCCAGTTATCCTGATAGCCGCCAAGCAGATCAACAAAACGCTTTGCGGTCAGATGCGGACGGGTGATGGCACTTCCTACGACAACGGAATGCGCTCCCAGATAAATACATTTCATCGCATCCTCCGGTGTGTAGATATGTCCCTCCATCATGACGAATGCATCCTCGCGGAAGGTACGGCACATTTCCGCAAACATGCGGTAATCCGCACCCTCGATATGCTCAGTTTCCTTTGTATATCCATACAGCGTCGGCGCAACGATATCCGCTCCGTTTTCCACTGCGCGTGCTGCCTCTTCCATATTGGAAACATCCGCAAAAATAATAGCTTCCGGAATTTCCTTCTTCACTGTTTTAATCAAATCCCATGCCTTTGTTTTTTCGTGTGTAATCTGTGCGGTACAATCCAGCGCAATGATTTCCGCTCCAGCCTCCCAGACAGCTCTTGCGGCATCCATCGTCGGTGTGATAAAAACATCTGTATCGTCATGCCAGATTTTCCATAAACCGATCATTGGCAAATCGACCTTGTCCTTGATCGCTTTGATCTGCTCGGGAGAGTTAGCGCGGATTCCCACAGCACCTGCCCATTTGGCAGCCTCCGCCATTTTTACTACGATGTCATCGGTATAGATAGGGTCATCCTTCTGTACCTGACAGGATACGATCAGACCGTCTTTCAGACTGTCCAGCAGCGCTCTTTTCTTAGGATCAGTAGTTTTCATTCCATGTTCTCCTTTTCTGTGTCCTTTTTACAATTTTATTATAGAAGTAAGCGAAGAGGATGTCAATCTTTTTATCTCATTTTAATTTATTTTGATTCATAACGATTCAACACAGGTTCTGTCTATGCTGCTAGTGTATATGTGTCATAACGTGAGCACTCACATTCCCACAAGTTTTATAATCTTTAAACAAACGTATTGACTTAGAGTATACTCCAGGTGGTATAGTAAAGCCGATAGATATCTCTACATGACGGAATTCACATCGTCATAGTCAGATTTATACGAATTCAGATATAGTAGATAAGGAGGTACGATTATGACGATTGCTGAAGTCAGCCGTATGTTTGAAATTTCCGCAGATACCCTTCGCTATTATGAACGAATCGGACTGCTTCCTGCGGTTCCGCGGACTTCCGGCGGCATCCGTGATTACGGTGAAAAGGATTTGGGGTGGATTGAGTTTATCAAATGCATGCGAGGTGCGGGGCTGCCGATTGAAGCTTTGATTGAATATGTTGCATTGTTTCAGCAGGGTGATGCATCTGCTCAGGCACGGCTGGAGATTTTAAAGGAGCAGCGTACACTGCTGCGCAAAAGGCTTGAGGAAATGCAGGCAACCCTGAAGCGGCTGGATACAAAAATCGAGGGCTATGAAGACGGTCTTGCCAGAGCAGAGAAAAAGCTGAGAGAGTGATGCTGGTTAAAAGAATAATAGAAAAGATACAGGGCTTCGTATGAAGAAGATTCTGTATCCTTTTACTATAAGGAAATGAATCATCATCGGGTATGCTGCCTTCACGCTTGATGAGGCGGAATCAAACACCCCTGCTCAGGGACACACATTTCTTCAGCGGCCACATCTGTTTTTCGCACTTATTCCTGTGCGATATATACTGCTGGGCATTTGCCATGAGCAGAATGTCCCTGCACACATAGGATAAAACGGATAAAGAAGTATTTAAAATCCGACAGGATGAGGTGAAAAGATGACATATCAGGATGAATATTATGATGATTATACAGACAACCTCGCAACGTATGAGGATGAGCATGCATTGCAAGAGGACAATTTTCAGGAAGCAAGCTGTGTACCCTATCCGGATACCTGTTGTCCGGGGCCAAGAGGGCCAAGAGGCTTTCGCGGGCCGGCAGGGCCAACCGGACCGATGGGGCCGACTGGACCAGGCATCGGGGTAACCGGACCGACGGGACCAACGGGTGCTACCGGAAATACCGGAGCGGATGGCGCAACCGGACCGACGGGGCCGCGGGGAGCAACCGGAGCGACAGGAAATACCGGGGCCTCTGGTATCACAGGGGCAACTGGTGCCACCGGGGAAAATGGTGCGACAGGACCGACCGGAGCGATGGGACCAGCCGGTAGCCCGGGACCGCAGGGCTTGCTTGGACCGACCGGACCGACGGGAGCTCCCGGTGTGACCGGGCCGACAGGAAATATCGGACCAACCGGCTTAGATGGAAGAGATGGACCAACGGGAGCGACAGGTGCTACCGGCATGACGGGGGCAACTGGAGCTACCGGAGCGCGCGGGGCAACTGGTAATACCGGAGCGGATGGCGCAACCGGAGCTACCGGAAACACCGGAGCAACCGGGCCGCAGGGACTCAGAGGTCTGCAGGGGCCAACGGGGCCAACCGGGTTAAGAGGGGCAACAGGACCGACGGGAGCTGACGGAATGATGGGACCAACGGGTCCGACCGGAAGCACAGGGCCTACCGGAGCAACCGGAGCGACAGGACCGCGCGGCATCGAAACACAGTCCTTTGCGAGCTTTGCAGACTTTGCGAAAGCCTTTGTCAATGCTCAGCCAATGGCATTATATCCAAGCATTGCGGATACAACAGGGAATATCACAGCAACCTCCACGACCTCCCTGCTGCTGCAGCCAGGCTTCTATCAGATTTCACTCGAGGTCAGTACGATTTTAACAACGGCCGGCTATATGCAGATCACACCAGCCTACAATGGAGCACCGCATATTGAATTTGGCATTTATTCACGCACAGGCTCTCCACAGAACACAGCAGAGGGAAGCAGTCATTTCATAATTGAAGTGACGCAGGCAACACCGTTCACTGTCAACTACAATTCCAATGTAGCCAATACAGACGGACAGCTGACACTGGTCATCGTCAAGCTGGAGCGTTAAATCTGGAAAGGCAGCTGTAAACACAAGCTTTCAGGAAGCTTTTTGGCATAATAAAAAAGGCGGAATAAACTATTTCCGTCTTTTTACGTTGGGGACTGCAAGGCAGTCTCTTCCTTTCCAGATACATGTGATCATCTTGGGGATGGATCATCACATACCCATATTTTACAGAAAAGTCTGGCCTTCGATAAGCTTTCCAGTGCAACTTGACATATATCTTATATTTTTTTAATCATTGCATTTCTTACAGGAAATCGTCAAAATGCCCTTTCCACCTTTGCATACACATGCCTTGTCCGTCTGTATGCTCTAAATATAAAAAATTCCTGACAGCCTTCATACTGTTTCAGGAATGATTTTTTATGCTTCCTTTTTTGCACTGTCTGCTTCCTTGATGCCAATCATGACACAGCCCTGTATAACTGCACCCTGATCAACACTGATAGACGCAGCAGTGATATCTCCGCTTACCTGTGATTTTTCACTCAGACGGATATGACCTCCTGCATGGATATCTCCTCGAACAGCACCGCCGTTTTCCAGTGCGGTCGTTGTGATATTTCCTTCCACTGTGCTTTCCTGTGATATCTTCAATGACTCTCTGCATTCGATATTTCCATGTATCTCAGCCTGTATGATCGTAGCATCCTGACATAGGATATCGCCTTCCACGCTGCCGTAAATCTGGATACTTTTACTGCACTTGATGTTTCCTTTTACACGACCGTAGATTGTCAGGTCATCGTCTGTGCTGACATCTCCCGTTAATTCTGTATGTTCTCCGATCAGAGAAGTGCTATCCTGTGGCTTTACAGGCAGCTCCACGTCTTTGTTTTCTTCCATTTCAATCACATCCTCCTTCTTGGGTTCTGTGTGAACCACTTCATCCTGCGGCAGATCAACTTCATGATTCTGCTGTCTGGCCTCATATATTTTTTTCTGTTTCTGATACCAGCCCATTAGCATCCCCCTTTCAAGGAATTACAGTCTTCTGATATATGTATAAATATATCATTTCAGCAAAATAATTAAAATACAAAAAAGGCAAAAAAACGCTTTATTTATCGGTTTATTTCACTTTTTTATCATAAAACTTGACATTTGTATAATCCGCATATTTTATCACCATTTTGATTTTATAAAAGATGAAGTATCGAAGGACTGAATCCATGCTTTTTTCTTTATATTTATCTCTATATTTACAGAATAAGCTGGCAGAGGCTTGTCTATAGGCATCGTACCTGCGAGTGTTCTTTGCGTGCAGCGGCGCAAATGAAAAGCCGGTTCACAGGATTGCATACGTTTCTGTAAATCGACTGTTATTCTATGTTAAAAGGTATGCTTCTGCTCGCTCTGCAGCACCTTCACATATTTATAGAAGGTCGCCTTTTTCAGTG
>QULU01000063.1 GCA_003481775.1 Clostridiaceae bacterium OM02-2AC | reverse complement strand
TCTACTTAGCTACTTTGAAAGTGGAATTTAACTTTTCACTTCAGCTTAGGTTAAATACTTCCTGTTGTGTATTGACAGTAGACTGATTTTCTGATAAAATAAAATTTATGTAAAAGGAGGCGGCGTTTATGTTGCATAGCATGCGTATTAGATAAGCATTGAAAAAAAGGATTTTCCCATTTTCAACATGGGCTTTTTTGTCATGCTTATTTTGCGGATGCTATACAAAAAACTAACGACGTATAGATATAGTATAGACATAGTGCAAGCTATGCCTTAGTTTTGTTGTACTGCTCTGTGCATTATAAATGCAGGTCAATGCTCATGTTGAGGATTGACCTGCATTTTTTTGTGTAAAAAGGACGAGTGAAATATAATGCTTAAAAAATATTGGATAAAATGTCCGATTTGTAACGGAAAGACGAGAGTTCAAGTATTTCATAATACTGTATTAAAAGATTTTCCTCTTTTCTGCCCTAAATGCAAATTGACGCATATCATTGATGTAGAAAAATTAGAGATTGTAATCAAAAATACAGAAAAACAAACTTTTATTATTTAGAAGAAAGGATATAAAAATGAAACGTTTACCTAAATATACGCCTGCGGAAGTACGGAATGATCCATACGGATTTACTTACAAAGAAATGTCGGAAGTTATTGGCGAGAATGAAGCAAAAGCCTTATATGAAGAATTATATAAGCAATTACCACGCAAAAAAAATCTATCAATGTTGGTAAAAAATATTTGCAAAAGCAGTGATACTGAAAAGTATGTTTACGAACTGAAAGACAACAAATACATTGAAACGGTTTTTATCAAGCGGCGAGATGGTGGAACTGTTTGCGTGAGCACACAAGTCGGTTGTCCTGTTGGTTGTATTTTTTGTGAGTCCGGGCGAAATGGCTTTGTTCGTAATCTAACATCGTCAGAAATCGTACAACAGATTATATTGTTGCGTCGAAAAGTAAACCGTATCGTTTTTATGGGTATGGGAGAGCCTTTATTCAATTATGACAACTTGATAAAAGCAATCCATATTCTCCGAGATAGATATGGGCTCAACTTTCCAACCGACGGCATTACCATATCAACAGTTGGTCCGGTCGATCAATTAAAAAAATTGCGCGAGGAACATCTTAAAATTCAGTTGACAATATCTTTACACGCAGCAACACAATCTGCAAGAAATCGTATTATTCCTCACATGCGCATATATGCTATTGAAGATGTTGTTAAGCAAGCCTTATCCTATTCTGAAAGGCATAATCGCAAAATTGTCTTTGCGTATTTGCTTTTACCGGGTATAAATGACCGGCCCTCAGATGTAAGACAACTTGCAAAATGGTTTCGGGGCAAAAAAGTTATGATTAACGTGTTACAATACAACCCAACAAGCAATTCAAGAATTAAAGCACCACAGAAACGGGAAATAGTTGCATTCAAACATCAATTAGAGCAAGCAGGACTTGAAGTTACTATGAGAGTTTCTCATGGCAGAGAGATTAACGCGGCTTGTGGACAGTTAGCTAACACATATAATAAATTCAAAAAAAATGATTAAAAGTGCCAGACGCATAGACGCAGAGCCGATAACGCATTAGGTCAAAAAACCTATGTGTTATCGGCTTTTTTATTTAATATTGCGCAAAAGCCGCTGTTCCCTATTATAGAATGGATTGCGGGTAGTGTATTAAAGTCGCCCTTTTTTAAGGATACGGCGGTATCGGGGAGGTATCGCCGTGTCCATTTTTATTTACTGTAACCCGCCTAATGCTTTGCGGTCAAAAAAAGCTATGCTCCGCAAGCGGGATATTCCGGCTATGAATGTGAACTGTCAATACATTTAGCTACTGCTTACATTTCCTTTGCGCCCGTCCGCGTCTTGCGGACGGGCGCATTTTGCTTTTTTCAACTTTTTTCTGAAAAGCGCACTCAAGAGCCATCTCCCGAACGGGTACGGAGCGAAAGGGGCAGAGAGGACAAGCCCTTAACTCCCGTCCTCTACTCCACGCGGGAAGGAGGTGAACTCTATGGAGCTATCTTCTTCCGACAAGGAAAGAATACAACATCAGTACGACGCATTAGCAAAGAAAACTTTGGTCGGCGAAGCGAAAAGCCACCGCCGCACTCTTGCGAAACGCGCAGCACGCGAAGTTACTTTTTCGGATTTGAGCGAAAGCGAACTCGCGCAGCTTTTCACAACGGACGAATACGAAAGCGATTATTTCCGTTTTCAAGTGTCCGGCTTTGATGTACTCGTCAAAAATGAACTGCTTGCCGAAGCCCTTAACGCTTTGCCCGAAAGGAAACGCGACATTATCCTTTTGTCCTACTTCTTGGATATGAGCGACGCGGAAATTGGCGAACTGCTGAATGTTGTACGCACGACGGTTTTCCGGCACAGGAAATCCGCGCTTGCGAAAATCAAACAGTATTTGGAGGGAAAAGCAGATGATGAATACCGTTAGGAAGTCTGAAAATCTGTTGCCGTTCCCTGTCATTTCCGCAGCGGCAAACGGCGACACAACCGCCATGTGCGCGATCTTGAAGCACTACGAGGGTTACATAGCGAAACTTTGTACCCGCACGCTGAAAGACGACGCGGGCAATACCTATTCCTATGTGGACGAGGAAATGCGTAACAGGCTGCAAGTGCGCCTTATTACCCGCACCCTTGCTTTTCATGTAGGATAATCTTTTAGCCCATGCGGGGAGCGTGTCCCCTTTCCACGCTTCCCGTTATGGGCTATTTGTCGTTCCGCAAAAGCATATCCGCTGTTGATGTGCTTTTGCAGGCCGACAAAGCCTATTGTTCTTTGACAAAGAAAGCGGCCTTTGGTGCGCAGCATAACAGGCAAACGGGTACATTCCGTCTGTACCGAGCCAGTCGGCGGGTACGCCATGACAGCTTTTCCCCATAGGGGAAAAGCCGAGCGAGAACTACCGCGCCGTAAAACAGGTTTAGCAGCTTGTGGGCGACGACATACAAGGCGGCACAATGATACTCCCGCGTTGAACACCCTCAAAGTATTGCGCGGCGCACCCATAAGCATGGGCCGGGGTGAAACTCCCGTGAGGTTGCAGCTAACAACCGCCCGTTTTTGCCTTTTGACGAATATAGTTTATCCATACAGGAAAAGGAGGTTTTTCTAATGGATAAAAAACAGACAATTACAACCGAACGCAAAATAGGGAAAATCACCTATCTTGTTCAAGCGTTGCCGAGTGAAAAGGCAACCGATACAATCCATAAAAAGATTGAGAAACTCATTGTAAAGGATTTGCAGAAAAAGCCCGGAAATCCGGGATTTTTAGCGTCCGAGTAGTGCATTAGGCGGCGGGATATGGTATAATGATAGCAACACATTATACCTGTTTATTCGGCTGTCGGAAAGGAGGACTAATGTTACAGTCGAATAAAATCACCGCCCTTTACTGCCGTTTAAGTCAAGAGGATATGCAAGCCGGAGAAAGCGGAAGCATACAGCACCAAAAAATGATACTTCAACGCTATGCGGACGAACACCATTTTTTGAACACAAAGTTTTTTGTGGACGACGGATTTTCCGGCGTGAGTTTTGAGCGCGAGGGGCTGCAAGCGATGTTGCAGGAAGTGGAAGCCGGACGAGTGGCGACGGTCATTACCAAAGACCTTTCCCGTCTTGGCAGAAACTATCTGAAAACGGGCGAACTCATAGAGATTGTATTTCCCGAAAACGGAGTACGCTATATCGCGATCAACGACGGAGTTGACACAGCGCGGGAGGATAACGAGTTTACCCCCTTGCGGAACTGGTTTAACGAGTTTTACGCCCGCGACACAAGCAAGAAAATCCGCGCAGTTAAACAGGCACAGGCGCAAAAAGGCGAGCGCGTCAACGGGGAATATCCATACGGCTATATCCCAGACCCGAACAACCGCCACCACCTTATACCCGACCCGGAAACCGCGCCGATTGTCAAACAGGTTTTCGCTATGTTTGTTAGCGGCGTGCGTATGTGCGAAATCCAAAAATGGCTTGCGGAAAACAAAGTCTTGACGATTGGAGCGTTGCGCTATCAGCGTACAGGACAGGCGCGGTATCAGCGGGCAATGATCGCCCCCTATACTTGGCCGGACAAAACGCTCTATGACATATTAGCAAGGCAGGAATATTTAGGGCATACCATAACCGCGAAAACTCACAAGGTATCCTACAAGTCGAAAAAGACCCGGAAGAACGAAGAAGAACAACGCTATTTCTTCCCAAACACCCATGAGCCGCTTGTTGACGAGGAAACCTTTGAACTTGCGCAAAAGCGGATTGCTACCCGCCACCGCCCGACAAAAGCAGCGGAGATTGATATTTTTTCCGGCTTGCTGTTTTGCGCTGGTTGCAGACATAAGATGTATTACCAACAGGGCGTAAATATCGAGCCGCGCAAGTTTTCCTATTCTTGCGGCGCATGGCGCAACAGGGCAAGGACAGGCAGCGAGTGTACCTCTCATTATATCCGCAAAAACGTACTTCTTGATTTAGTGCTGGAAGATATGCGGCGGGTTTTGCGGTATGTTAAGGAACACGAACAGGACTTTATCTGTAAAGCTACCGAGTACGGCGACATGGAAGCGAGAAAGGCATTAGCGCAGCAGCAAAAGGAACTTTTCAAAGCACAGGCGCGTATGACCGAACTTGACACGCTTTTCCGCAAGCTGTATGAGGACAACGCATTAGGCAGACTGACAGATGAACGGTTTGTGTTTCTAACTTCCGGCTATGAGGACGAAAAGAAATCCCTTGCCGCAAGGATAGACGAGTTACAACAGCAGATCGCAACCGTTACCGAGCGAAAAAGGGATATATCAAGGTTTATTCAGATTGTCGGGAAATACAGCGACATACAGGAATTGACCTATGAAAACGTCCATGAGTTTATCGACCGTATTTTGATACATGAATTAGACCGGGAAACCAACACCCGGAAAATCGAAATCCATTATAGCTTTGTCGGACAGGTTGATACCGAGCAGGAGCCGACGCAAGTTGTCAACCATGACCGCCGCAACATGGTAGATGTAAAAAGTATCGCTATCTAACCCCAGCAAATTGTCGCCCAGCCATATCGTGGTGTTGATGAGCCGCCGACTGCCGCTACCCCTAAGGACATCAGCTGCAGTGTTCCTCCAACGATGCAGCCGGATTGCAGATCATTCAACAGCAGCCCGGTAAGCGGACCGATGATGGCCGGATAGATCAGACCGAACCCCTGCGGCCCCATCTCATCCATCTGCATGATAAACGCCAGTACGGTGACAAGTACAATTTGTATTGGTTCCAACATATGAATTTCCTCCTTAATACTCTATTTTCGTATCTGCCGGTACGTATTGCATGAACATTCTCACACCGGCAGCCTTTAATGCTTCCAAACATTTCTGATCTGCTTCACTGCAGGAATATCGTCCGTATAATTTAATTGTCTCATCCTTCTCCCCTGCAGAGCCTCCGATATTGAGTGCAGCGATCGTAATGCCCTGTTTTTGTAAAGTCAGAAAGGTCTGTGGCTTTCTGGCAACGACAAAGACCCGTTTCCCGCTGTATTTTCCCTTTTTAAAATTGTCGACAGCGGTTTGTGTTGTGATGATGGACAGTGGCATTCCGGCGGGCTTGGCGATACGCATGATATCCTTTTTTTGAGAATCCAATGCAACCTCGTCATCAATAATCATGAGACGCTCACATGCCGTATGCTGAACCCATTGTGTCGCGATAATTCCATGTAGTAAACGATTGTCTAATCTGCCTAATATAATATCCATAAATACCTCCCAGTCTTCTGACTTTACAGACTACTTAACGTGTCGACTCGTAAGCATTATCATCATACCATGCAGCCAGCACACTGTAAGTAGAGATGCTTCACAAAAAGTGGACGATTTTTACCATGTTTTAAAAATGTTTCGATTTCAACGTATATATGCATCATGTAATGGCTCACATTTTCAACTTTTTGCATATCATGGTAGACATAATCCACCATCCCTTATATACTTATAGAAAAAGGAGGGACGGCTATGAGTACTTATCTGCTGAGCAGAATAGAAAAGGAAGCAACGTTTTTATGGGCGGGACGTTTTATGAGCACCGCCAACTGGCAGCATAAGCGCAGAACGAGTAATTTTCATGAATTGATAGTCGTATTGAGCGGTACCCTGCATATTCAGATCGGGGAACAGGAATATGCAGCACAGAAAAACACCCTGCTTCTGATACCGCAGGGAGTTTTACATTATGGAACGATGATTTGTCCGGAAAACACCTCCTTTTACTGGCTGCATTTTCTTCTGCCGGAGCCGTGGTCGATGAAGCCAAAGACAGATGCACTACAGCGAATTAGGGAGGAGTATCCCTACAATCATGCTCTTGTTATCCCCAAATACTCACAGGATATGGATTTTTCAAGAATCAATATTCTCTGCAACCAGCTTCTGGATATCATGCACCGTAATGAAAGCAATCGTTTTTATCTGGATTTGCTTATGAGTAGCCTACTGATTGAAATTACTGAAGAGCTGGCTTTTCGCTCGAGGGAAAGCACAGAATCGCACAAGGAAAGCAAAGCTCTTTCTTTTATTACCGAATGGATCAAGGCCAGTCTGGAGCAGGAGCTGACACTGAAAATCATTGCCGAAAGATTCAATTACAGTCCCGCCTATCTGTCCCGTATGTTTTCCAGAGAAATGGGAATGACACTGACAGAATATATTCGCATGCAGCGTATAGAGCGTGCAAAGTCGTTATTGGGAAATTCCTCTATTTCTGTCGAGGAGGTTGCCAGTCTGTGCGGCTTTCATGATGAAAAGTATTTTATGCGCTGTTTTAAAAAGCAGGAGCTGATAACAGCCTCTCAGTACCGGGAGGCCTTCAATAAAACACAAATCAATAACAAATAATACGCTCTCTTGTTTACTTTTATAAGCTGCAACACTGCCTTTGCGTATTTCTAACTGCCCTGCATTATGCAAAGTAAGCAAGTGAATTCCCCAGTGAGATACATAAAAGGAATGAAAGTGACATCAAACAAAGGACAGTATAAGCACGGCTTATAGCCAGAGGGCACCACAAGGTATACATATTTATGAAGGATGAAGAGCACTGTATTTACAGCTCAGCACTCCAGCATATGCAGAATATAAACCTGAACGTATATATACTCGTTTGTATGCGTTCATAATTTGTACTTATACCTATAGTGCTGCAATCATGCATGAATAAGCCTGCATCGAACTATACCCATGTGTCACATCAAAAAAAAGAGGATGCAAATTGCTTAAACAATCAATTTGCATCTTCTTTTATTCAATATTACTGAGCTATAAGAGCCCACCATGTCTGTTTTCTCAACAATATACCATGCTTCCCTTCTTCCTTCAGTAAAAGCATGCATACGCTCATTCTGCATCATTCCTGTTTCTGATCCTTCTTATAATCTTCATACAGGCTGGAAAAGGCAGAGCAGCTGGAGCAGTCACTGTGACAGGAGCCGCAGCCGGAGGCTTTCCCTTTTTTCGGTCTGGTAACATAAACGATTACTGCCAGGATAGCAAGCAGTACCGCTATTACGATAACATCTGCAATGTTCATATTCTCACGTCCTGTTCACCTTTAGTATATGCAGGAATACAGGTTTTGTCCAATCAGAAGAACATACTTCCGATTTGAAAGACAAGGAATGCGACAAGATAGGCAACCAGCGTCTGATAGCCGACAGCACCAAGCGCCTGCCGGATGGATCCCAATTCTCTTCTAGTTGCGGCGAAGGCAGCAATGCAGGGCATATACAGGACCGTAAAGCACAGATATGCAAAGGCAGAAACCGGTGTAAAAATCGTTTGCAATGCAGCACTCAAACCGGCATCGCTGCTTGTCTGCGTCAGTACGCTCAGCGTGGAAACAACACTTTCCTTTGCTGTGATTCCGGTAACAAGTGCTGTACTCGCTCTCCAGTCCTCAAAGCCCAGCGGTGCAAAAATATGAGAAATCCAGGTACCGATGCTGGCAAGCATGGAATCTGCGGAATCCGCCACTGCAGTGAAGGAGAAATCATAGCTCTGTAAAAACCAGATAACGATGCTGGCCACAAAGATGATTGTGAATGCCTTGCGCAGAAAATCCTTAGCCTTCTCCCACATATGCAGCACAACGCTTTTTGCACTCGGTATACGATAGGAAGGAAGCTCCATTACAAAGGGTACGCTGTCTCCCTTAAACATTGTGCTTTTCAGCAACAGTGCAGACAGGATCGCCACAAGGATACCGATCAGGTATACACTGATCAGAATCAGTGCGGTATGCTCAGGAAAAAATGCAGCGGTTATCATACCATAAATCGGCAGCTTGGCACTGCAGGACATAAACGGCGTTACAACGATGGTCATTTTCCGGTCACGTTCACTGCTTAATGTACGGGCGGACATGATTGCGGGCACACTGCAGCCAAAGCCAATCAGCATTGGCACAAAGCTTCTGCCGGACAAGCCGATCTTACGCAGCAGCTTATCCATAACAAACGCCACCCTCGCCATATACCCGCTGTCCTCCAGCAAAGACAGAAAGAAGAACAGCGTAACGATAACAGGCAGAAAGGACAGCACGCTTCCCACACCGTTGCAGATACCATCTATGATCAGCGCCTGCAGCCAATCACTGACCTGCATGGATGCCAGCAGCTGCGCCATTTGATCACATGCCACAGCAATCCCATCCTCCAGCAGCGTTTGCAAGGTGCCGCCGATTGGTCCAAAGGTCAGATAGAAAATACACAGCATAATCAAAATGAAAATCGGTATTCCAAAATATTTATGTGTCAGCAGTCCATCAATTTTCTCACTGCGCACCTGTGCTGAGGATGCATGTCGTTTCACAACACAGTCAGCGACCAGCTCCTCTATATAGGAGTAGCGCATATCTGCCAGTGCCGCCTCACGGTCTGTCTGTAAAGCATCCTCCATGCTTTTTACGATTTTTTCTATAATATCAATGTCATCCTGATGCAGCTGCAGCTCTCTTTGCATCGGTTCGTCTCCCTCCACCAGCTTTGTGGAAGCAAAGCGCATAGGTACCTTTGCCTTTTTCGCATGATCCTCTATAATGTGGGCAATGGAATGAATAGCACGGTGAACCTCTCCCTTACAGAAGTCCAGATTCACTGCCTGCTTTCCATCCCGAATCTGTTTTTTCACCACACGGATCAGCTCATCGATTCCCTCATTCTTGCTTGCAGAAATAGGCACGATCGGACAGCGCAGATGCGCACTCAGCTTATTCACATCGATGCTGTTTCCGCTGGCTGTCACCTCGTCCATCATATTCAGCGCAATCACCATAGGCTTCTGCAGCTCCATCAGCTGCAAAGACAAATAGAGGTTTCGTTCAATATTCGTGGCATCCACGATATTGATGATCAAATCCGGATCATCCTTTAAAATGAAATCCCTTGTCACTACCTCTTCACTCGTATAAGGAGACAGGGAATAAATCCCCGGCAGATCGACCAAAGCAGCTTCCTTAAATGACTTGATCTGCCCCATTTTCTTTTCCACGGTTACTCCCGGAAAATTCCCCACATGCTGGTTGCTGCCAGTCAGGCGGTTGAAGAGTGTTGTCTTGCCGCAATTTTGATTCCCGGCTAGTGCAATCAATACATCCTTCATTTTGCACCCTCCGTATCTACCTCTATCTTAGCAGCATCCTCCAGACGCAGCGTTAGGACATAGCCTCTCAGATTCAGCTCCATGGGATCCCCCATCGGTGCCACCTTGTTTACATGCACATTCGTGCGCGGCGTCAATCCCATATCCAGCAGCCGTCTGCGCAGTGCACCCTGTCCGCCGACCGTCCGTATGATGCCGCCCTGTCCCGGTTTTATGTTATCCAATGTTGTCATAATTCACTACCAACTTTCTAAATGTTACCCTCGGTTAATATCCATATATATCATACTCTAATTCTTTACTTTGTCAATGCTTATCGTGCAGTTTTTCACAAATGAAAACAGTTTTCCATCACAATCCCCTCTCAAAGGCTGCCGTTTTGCATACAAGCTCTTCTGAAAGCAGCGTTTACCGCCCTTGTGCAGCCTCCTGAAAATCGTCAATAAATATAATACAATATGAAACATTCTTTCATTTGTTGTTATTATAAGCATTCTTTTCAGTCATTTTAAAAGAATGCATACTGCATTTTCTTTTCTTATGTGCACCTCGTCTTTTTGTGATAGAATGAACATAACAGATATTTTTTAAAACTCAACTTTTGTGGTAAAGCCAATGAGGAGGTCCCCTATGAAACGTAGTTTATTTAAAAAGCATCAGCTGTGGTATGTCGCAGGCTTTCTGATCATCAACCTTGCCGCCTGCATCATCATAGGCAATCATACCTACCGGCAAATTCAAGCGGATATGATTGCGCATACGTTGCAGTCACAGGAGGAAGTACAAGGTGTTATGGATGATTACCGGCATTCCTTTCAGCTGTTTACCACCATGCTTGAAAAGGAGGTGGAAGCTGAGCCGCAACCGGCAGCCATCTGGAGGTATCTGAAAAAGCTGGATAAGCAGCTGCAAGCGATTGAGGGAGATACCTTCGACGGACTGTATATGTATTATAGGAATGCCTATTTATACAGCTGGGATACGCCCTATGAGCAATATGAAAAAAGCGGATATGATGCCACAACACGTCCATGGTATCGCAATGCGCTGGAAGCGAAGGGGGAAGTCGTATTCACACCACCGTATATGAGCTATGCCAATCATTATATCCTGTCCACCATTTCACAGCTGCAGCCGGATCAGAAAACCGTGTTTGCCTACGATATAAAAATGGGAAACATACAAAAGCTGATTGCCTCTTTACAGGCATATGATAAGGAACAGCTGATCATTTTTGACAAAAACGGCACCATCATCGGAAGCAGTGAGGAGGACTATCTCGGCGGAAACCTGATGCAGAGCATTACGGAAAACAGACAGCTGCTGACAGAAGCAAACAACAAGCTGAAGCAGGCCGATTCCTCAATTTCAAAGGAGGATCGCAAGAAGCTAGAGGATGAGGCTTCCTACGCACAGGCCTTCTATGATTTTCAAAACAGCTTTTCTACCGAATTCACCAACCTCATGAAGGGCACCGGTATCCAGCTGGTTGATGTTCAGAATCAGAAATACTTCGGTCTGATCCAGCAGGGGAAGGAATTTAATTATCTTATTCTTATTCCCGTATTCTCCATGCTGTCCGCAACGCTGCAGACCTGGCTGATTCCTCTGCTCATACTGGAAATCATTTTGATATATGTGCTGAGCCAAATCAGCAGAGAGCTGAAAAACCGTGAATTAAAGGGAGCCTATGTGGAGCTGGGACAGACACAGAAGCGTTTGGAAATCGCATTGCAGGCTGCTCAGAAAGCTGCAGCTATCGACGAGCTGACCGGTATGATGAATATGAAATCCTTCCGCAGTACGGTTAAGCATCACATTCAGGGAATGGAGGTGGATGAGAATGGAATCCTGATTATGATTGACGGCGATCATTTTAAAGCTGTCAATGATCAATATGGACATTCCGCCGGTGATGAGGTTATCCGTCTGACAGCACAGATGATCGTTGGTCGAATCCGTACAGTCGACTATGCTTCCCGACTCCATGGAGATGAGTTTGCCATCTTTGTATCCAATACGTGCGACTACAGTGTAGCAAAAAAAATCATGGAGGATATCAATCTGTCGCTGGCAAAGGAAGCACAGAAACGAAATATGCCCGCAATCACCTTATCCTCCGGTGCTATTATCGCCTGTCGCAATGATAATTATATGGAGCTGATCAAGGCTGCCGACGAGGCTTTGTACAAAGCAAAGGTAACACACAACGGTGCCTTTCATCAGGCTGAGGGAAGATAGGCAAACATAGAAGACTGAGTGCTCACATTCTTATGTAAAGCTAAAAGATGTCAGCGTTAAAGACAAAAAGGACCAGTTTCATCATTGTGCAACCTGATGAAATTGATCCTTTACTTTTGCTTTGGCGTACACGGGTAAGTGCCTGTTCTGCCGCAATGCATCATCTTTATGGATAGCTGACGTATCGCAAGTATCTGCAGGCTTTTCGCCTCTTTGTTTCAGCGTGTGTAGGTATTCCGATACCGCATGTACGCAAATTGCAGGCTCTATCTGCATAGATAAATACCGGGGCAGCATCCCCCGCCAAGACACATATTGCATAAAATCAGCTGACAGCAGAAATTCGAGCCTCCCCCGCCAAAGGGACTCTGCATACTCTGATAGCGGGTTCTTCCGGATTGCATCTGTGCATATAGCTGCCGGTACTGCTGATTGGACGGATCCATCTGACACGCTCGCTCTGCCGCCTCCATCGCCGCAATCTGGTTCCCGATACTGTAATTGCTGATGGCATACAGGTAGTACCAGGATGCATCCCGATTCTGAATGCTGTTCAACACCTGAATCGCCTCCTGAAACCGCCCCATGTTTATATAGCTTACAGCTGCCTGATAATCATTGGAAAATGACTGCTGATAGGTATTCTGCTGGTAGCCGTTGAAATTCTGTCCGAAAGCTCCCCCGTTCTTTTTATAATCCAGTGCCTGCTGATAAGCATTCTGTATCTGCTTGAATTTTTCTTCAGCGTAGGGTTCCTTGTTTACATCGGGATGATATTTCTTCGCAAGCTGGCGATAGGCACGCTTGATTTCATCCTCACTGGCATCCCTTGACACCCCTAATATCTTAAACGGATCATCCATCTTTTTCACCTGTTCTTTTCTTTCTTACCATTTCATATTTTGTCCAAACTCCCGCATACAGGATATTACGCAGAATATCCGCATGCCGCAGAATCGGCAGTGCTTCAAATGCATCGGCGCTATTGGAAATCATCAGCTCCAGAATGACCTTGACACGCTCATCAAAATCCTTTTGCCCGCTTTTTTCTAGAAACGGATTGAACTGTCCCTTCCTTCGATCGTCTTCCACATCATCGTAGGCATCCATGATGTAAATGAATCTTCCCAGATAATCTCCCAGGCGATATAGTGTATCATACCATTCATCCTGTCGGTAGGTAACGATTTCCGCCATCATCACACCGCTTAAAGAGGAAAGCCTGTCCAGATCACGACTTTGCGCCTTCTCCAGCTCCGCTGTCTTTTGCAAAGCCTCGCGAATCGCCTGTATCTTTTGGGGATAGGCTTCTTCCATCCGCTTCATCGGACGCTTTAAAAGCCGCAGCATACTTCTGGCCTGCAGCCGATGCTCATCCTTCCAGTCATCCTCACACTTCAGATAGGTCAGAATAATCGTCATATCCGCAGCATAGCGAAGATAGGCATTTTCCCGCTTCACATGCCGATGCATAGGATGAACGACACATCGCTCACTAACGAGCTGATCCTCGGGCTCATACAATGCCGTAAGCAAAATCGCCAGAAAGGTGAGATCAAAATTTAAGGTCAGCTGTCCTCTGCGTCCGAAATCCTCATGAAGTGCTTTGCACAGACCGCAATAAAAGGATTGATAGGTATCGAAATCCTTTATTTTTAGCTCCGGTTTATTGACAACTACATATCCAAACATTTCACATTCCCTGCCTTGACAAAAAACTTCATGTGATAAGTTTACCCTTATTATAGGGAAATTTCAAGAGCAGCGGACAAGATAACATAAAAACACACGATTACAAGCCGCCTTTCAGCCTTTGAAGCAGGCGTTAAGTATGCATAGCAGACAAGCAGAAAGACAGCATCTCGTGCCGTGCTGTGCTAAAAAAGATGGGTATATATAGAGGAATGAGTATCCATCATATGATGTTTCTAATAGCAGGATATTTAAGCAGGCCAAAAGGGATTCTGCATATTCCATTATCATGATAAAATCCTGACAGTGATGAATAGCTTTGCGTAATAGGGGTAGAGGAATAAATTCAAGATTTATTGCCCCTCCCATT
>QULU01000062.1 GCA_003481775.1 Clostridiaceae bacterium OM02-2AC | reverse complement strand
TGTTATAATAATATGGCAGAGAGCGTAAAAGGCTGATGATTCGCCGTAAAAAGCTGATAGTGGAAGTGAAATACACAGATTTTTCATACAGTCCCCATGGTATGATTTCTGCCGTGTTCCTTATTTCATATATCTGCATCTATAGCGGCCAATCGTTATGCAGACAGCACTCTGGACTATATGAGGTGATACAGACATGAGTTCGATTTACCCCCTGGTGGCTGCCCTTCTGGCAAATGTCATCGCCCAGGTTTTAAAGCCGATCGTGCTTTATTTCCGCACCAAGGAACTGGATGTGCATCAGTGCATCGCCTGCGGAGGCTTTCCAAGCTCCCACAGCTCTACGGTAACAGCCCTGACGATTGCGATCGGCATGAACGAAGGCTTTGATTCCGCCCTGTTCGCAATTACCTGTGTTTTCAGCTTCATCGTTATTTACGATGCAGCCAATGTACGTTATTACGCAGGCAGAAATATACAGCTGACAAAGCAGCTGATCAGCGATCTGGAGACACTGAAGGGTCTGAAATTCAACGACCCGATCTATCATGAAAAGATCAAAAGCGTTCTTGGCCATAAATTCATTGAAATACTTGGAGGTATCCTGCTGGGCATACTGGTATCCCTGTCCATGTATCAGCTTATCCATTAGAGAAAGAAGGAATAGGATGCAGACAAAGATAGATGAAATCAAGCAAACCATTGAGAAAATACGTCCATACATACAAAGAGATGGCGGCGATGTAGAATTTGTATCCTTTGAGGATGGCATTGTCGGTGTACGTCTTCTGGGAGCATGTGTCGGCTGCATGTCCATCGACGATACGATTCAGGGTGGTATTGAGGCAATTCTGCTGGATGAGGTCGAAGGCGTTAGTGGTGTTACACTGGTAGAATAACGCTTTATAAAGAAAACACATGCGGCTTACTTGCTTCATGTGTTTTTACTTTTCCTGTTCATCACGGGTGAACGCTATCCCTATTTACTTGTGATCCGAGTTATATTTTTCAGCTGTATGGAAATCGTTCCATCCGGCTGATTTTTAAATTCCACAAAATCCCGGGAGTTCATATAGTCCACCGGTATGATGATTTCGATTCCTTTATCCGTTTTGATTTTCTGTACCTTATCCGAACGTGCTGGCTTTACATATTCCACTTCAATCGGCTTTTCAACGCCCTGTTTGCGCAGCTCCTCACGAAAATCATCCCGGGCAAGCGGCTTTTCAGCGAACAATAGCTCTGCGACCTCTTCAATTTCAATCGGTGTCTGCTGCTCGATATTCTCTTTTATGATACTTTTCATTTTCGGAACGACCTCCATCTGATCCAGGTCGTATTTATCACTGATTTCCTCTGTGATTTTCGCCAGGGAGGACACGGCTTCCTTGTAGGAGGGGGAGGTGGTGCTTTCCAGTATGATATCCGCAAAGAAGTTTACCTTCTCCGCCTCGATTTCCACCTTGCTTTCCACACAGTGCAGCGCATAATCGCTCAGCTCCACCAGAAATGCCTTATCCGCCTTGACTAAGGAGGAGGAAAGCAGTGTACGATAAGGGATGATGTCATTCCGCATGCCGGCCTCCTCCTGTACCAGTGTATGCGTAATGCCTTCACTGTAGGCATTATCGATTACCAGCAGATAGCGCCTTCCCTCTTCCATCACCTGTGCAATCAGCAAATCGCTTGGATAATATAATGCACATCGAAGCTTTGCATCAAATATGTGGCGTGCAAGCTTCTCACTGAGCTGTTCAAAGCTGAGCTCCTGCAGCTTAAAGCTGTCCAGCCACTGCTTCACCTGTGAGCTTTCCTTGAATTTTCCACTCTTTTTAGAGGAGCTGGAAAAAACCCTGGATGCCTTGGTCTGCATCATTTTTTCAACCTCCGGCTGCAGCTCCTGCATGCAGCTGGTACTCATAATACATGTATTCTGTTCACAGTCCAGAACGTGGACAATCACCTTTTCAAATTCCGGCATAGGTTCCCTCTTTCCTTATAATAGACTTTCATATCCATGTCTTTGCCTGTTTATGATACCCCATTTTGAAGGCTTTGCATAGTATGAATTGACTCTGAATTTAAAAATCACAAAATGTTCACATGATTTTTTCACAGAGTAGTGCTATAGTAATGACGATGTAAAAAAAGGTGGTCATGGAATGCAAAAAGCGATTTTTTCCAGAATAGATTTGAATAACGCCGACAATGATCTGGCTCAGGAGTATCTGAGCTGTATCTTTGACCTACTGCCGCTGGATGATGTGCAGGACCTCAAAGCATTTACACAGCATATGGACACATCAAGATTTCAGCACTCGCTGAATGTCTCTTATTATACATTTCTAATCGCACGCAGATTGCATCTGGATTCCTGCAGTGCCGCAAGAGCCGGTCTGCTTCACGATCTGTATCATTATGACTGGAGGGATTTGGATAAGGATGAGCGTCCCATCGAGGGACGACACTGTGCCGTGCATCCGCAGATTGCACTGGAAAATGCACGCAAGGCAACCTCAGTCAATGCCATCATTGAAGATGCCATCGTACACCATATGTGGCCGATGACACTGCATTGTCCCAAAACAAAAGAGGGCTGGGTGCTGCAGGCGGTTGATAAATACTGCGCCATGAGCGAAATTCTGTTACAGGGTGGAAGAAAGGTGCGGTATTCCAGACATGCAATTTCACTGGCAGCATTGCTTTCCTTCAGCATTCGATAACGGTTTGATCCATAGCATGCTGTGCTCCCTGATAGACGTTCGGAGCGCAGCTTTTTCTTTTGTCAAAAAGGAATCAGACGATCGGCTATTCAAGCTGACTCGTATGTCCCCTTTATCATAAACACGTCCATTCTCAGAGAGATTGGACGTGTTTTTAGATATAGGAAAGCAGCCTGCTTATTCGAGCAGGTTCAATTCCTGCAGCTTTTGTTCCATATAGCTGCGAAAGGCGAACTCCTCTTCCTCCTGCAGTCCCACATGATAGATACGATCGATATCCTCTCCCTGAAACATATACAGCTCCGATGCATCCAGCATACCCTCCGGATACAGCACCGCTGCATAATCATACAGGATACCACTGGCGCGTTCCTCCTGGATTCTTCCGATAATCATTAGTTTTTTTCGCCCTTTCTTCAGGGTGATCACACTGCCAAGCGGCAGAATATTTTTTAATGCTTCCTTTTTCATTCCTTATACCTTCCCATCAGTAATTGATTTTAACCTTAAATCCCAGACCTGCAAGCAGTGAAGCCTTTCCGCCAAACTCCACTTCCCCTTTTTTACTGGAAAACTCTGCGCCAACTCCGGCAGCACCAAGCTCACCGGTACCGCTCAGCGTTATATCTGCGCCAAACAGAGAAAATTTCCCTTTCACCTCTCCCTGTACAGCAGCCACTCCGATTTCTCCCTTCAGCGTAACCTCATCCTTCTTAATCACCGCCTTGGCAGAGCCCTTGGCAACACCAACCCCTACAGATGCTTCAATTCCGGCATGTACATAAGAGGTGCCGATATCAAATCCTGCTTTCAGCTGAGCAAGCGCAGCTTGTGCTTCTGCCTCCAGCTGCAGCTGTGGATTCCAGGTACCCTCCTCATACAGCATCGCCTTTCCATCCGCAGACACACGGGCACTGCCAAGTGCAAACTGAGCGTTTGCCGATGTATATTTGCTGTCTCTTCCCAGATTATAGCGAAAGGCATCAAAGCCGCCGAAAATTCCGGCACAGATACCGTTTTTCGCATAATCGACAAGGGACCTGCCGCTTCCAAAGGTCGTGTGTGTACGATGGGTTGTTTTCCAGCTGTCCTTACGCGTATACCAGGCATCCTGCCAATCGCTGTCACTGGATGGTGTTGCGACCTGGCGCAGCTGAGCAGCCTTATGCAGAAGACGCTGCTCCATCGATTCATATTGCATTTGTGAATCATGGAAATAGCCTTGCAGCTGATACAGCTGCGCTTCCAGCTGTCGCTGCAACAGTGATAGGCGGCTTAGCTGCGATGTTTGTCCCAGAATATGTTGAAGCTGATTAAGTGAAGGGCGCAGGCGGCTGCTTTGTTTCCAGGTGAGCTGTGTAGTTTGCTGAAGCTGCAGCAGCTTTCCGGTATGTATTTTTATCATTCAGCTATCGCCTACAGCATACGCAGTCCCTCACATATCCGAATCTGTTCCTGTACATTTTGCAGGACATTGCGATACTGTCGCTGCAGCAGGGGAAGCTCTGCGCCCTGAGCGGCATTGGGCAGCATGGCTGTTTGCTGGCGCAGCTGTAGCTGCAGTGCATACAGCTGCTGCAGATACGTGCAAGCCATCGTCTGGATAAGCGTCCTAGAAGCCTTCGGCACTGGCATTCAGCTGTGCCTCCATGCTTTGATAGGTTGATACCGTCTGATCAAGGAATTTTGCATAGGCTTCGACAATAGACCGATAATTGTCAAAAACCGGCACCATTCCATGAAAACGGGATCTTATCTTTTCTGAAGCCGGAGACTGCCAATAGGCAGCAAGCTGATTCATTGAACTGCCGATTTCCTGCAGACAGGAATTCAGCTGTTGATTCTGTGAACGGATACTGGCAGCGGTCTGTGTTAGCTGCGCCAGTGTGACTTGTAGCTGATCCATCATATACCTCCTAATTGACCAGACGGCGGGCCATCTGTGCTCGCTCATCCTGTGTCTGACGATAGGTCTTTGCACTCAGCTTGAGAAAAGATGCATACTCACGCATAAGTGCTGCCATCTGCTGAAAGTCTTTTTCAAACCCCTGAATTTGTGATACAAAGGCCTGATTATCCTTTCCCTGCCAACCGCTGCCCATCGCCGCTACCTCCTGAAACAAACGACGGTAATTCTTTTCGTAGGACAGGGTCTGCTGTTCGATCTGTCCTGCCGCACTGTCCAGTCTGGCAGGATCCACCTGTATTTTTATACTCATTTCGTTCCTCCTATAAGATGATGATGCGTTCTGCGCTATGAATGCCGGCCTCCTTAACGCACAGCTCGAAATCCGGCATGCAGTCCTGCTGCTCCAGATACCAGCTGCCTTTTTCAAGACTGCCCTTTTCCAAATGCCAGGCAGTCTCCAAAATTTGTGATACAAGACTGTGCACTACACACAGCTTTGCCTGTGCGGGAAGCAGCACCTCCATACCTTTCTGCACCGCTGGTACATACACCTCCACCAGTATTCTTTCATCCATTTTCTTCTACCTCCCATAGCTGCAGTATTCTGCATGTATCCTCCTCCCAGTAAATCGCTTCCTTGCTTTTCAGCATTCTATCTGTCTGCACACTCCTTTTCAATGCATAGGAGTGCTCCTGAAATCCCTTCCCCATCCAGAGAACAACTGCATCAAGCCATACCGGAGCATACCAGTCCCATAGAGAATACGCGCTAACATGCGGCATGGTTTCAATAAAGATATGATGCAGATGCTCTGCCTCCAGCAGTGCCTTCATCGTAGCAGTATCCAGAGCCAGCTCATCCAGCTGATGCCATACAATATATTGCTTTTGCGTATGCTTCAACAGATCATGTACCGTATCCAGCAAGGACGGCTTTCGATGAGCAAGGGGATGCGGACTGTATACATGAACACAGCCTCCTGTTTCCAGCTGTTTCAGATAAAGGGAAATAAAGCTGTCGTTCAGGCGATAGGCCGCCAGTAGAAACAGACAGCGCCCTGTAGGATAGGTGGTATAAACCTCCTCCTGCGTTTTGATTTCCCTGCCCAAAAAGCTTCTGTCGCTTTGCATTGCAAGAGGGTGAAAGACATGCGCCGGCATACGTGGAATACAATATGCCCCTGGTGTCGGTGCTCTGGATGCCTTTGTCCATGCCGCCTTTTGATAAACAGCAATCTGAAACATACAGAGTGTATCGTTCTGTTTCATAAGGCCACAGCCTGGCTGTGTCAGTGGAATACAGGTTTGTTCACAGGAGAAGAGATAGCTGTAATCCTCATTTTGTGCACACTGCAATGCATACCAGTCCTCAACACTGGCCTGTATACGCATGGGAAGCTGCTGCAGAATCGTTGTCGTAATACAGCATACAATGCCATATTTTTTTCCTTCCCGCAGCAGATAAAGCAGCTCCTCCTCCAGCTCCGGATACAGCTCATGAAACACCTCATAATTATGCAGAATACAAAGGATTCCCTGCTCGCTCCGCTGTGCTCTGCGCTGCTGGATCATGCGTCTCATAAACCTGAAAAAGCTTTGAATTTCCTCTGCATCCTCCCTTTGAAAAACAGCGGCAACCTGTTGATATTGTGCATATTTCTTAAATAGCGGCTTATCAAAATCAAACAGATAGAGTATGTTTTCTGCTGTCACAAGACAGCTTTGGATCAGGGTTTCCACAAACATGCTCTTCCCACTGCCCACCATTCCGCATACTGCAAGGTTTCGCCCGTCCCATATGGATATGGAAAAGGGAAGCTGCTGTTGATGGGCTATGTCATCCAGCAATCCAAGGGTGCACGCATTCCCTATTGCAGGTATCTCCTCCTGCCGCAAATCCGGCTGTAATGGCGGCAGCCACAATGGAGCGGCACGCTCTGTACTGATTGCACACAACGCATCACAAACCGCCTCCAGCTCGGTTTTGGATACCGTGCTGCCCGACATCGGCATATCCCGGATAGCACCATCGTCGTCATAATAGGAAAGACACGGACCAGCTGTTTCGCTTCCGTTTGGATCATAGGGCGCCTGTGTCCAGGCGCTTTGCCCCTGCACAAAGACCTCATCATGACCGACCTGTAAAAAAAGCTGACCGGGATGCTGCAGATGGACGGCAGAATCCTTTTTTAACATATCCATACTGTCATTGCGATCGGCAACCTTCAGGCATAGATGAAAGCGCGCATTGCTCCAGATCTGCTCATCCACAACACCGAAGGGCTTTTGGGTTGCCAGCAGCAGATGAATCCCCAGACTTCTTCCGATTCTGGCACACTGACGCAAATGGTCAAGAACTGCCGGAAAGAGCTGCTTCAGCTCCGCAAATTCATCTGCGACCAGAAACAGATGCGGCATTGCTGTAAGGGAGGGATGCTGCTTTCTGAGCTGCATGTATTTATCGATATCCATACTGCTGATCTGGTATCGCTTCCCTGTATCTGCAAGCTGCTGCTGTCTGCGGGTCAGCTCTCCTTCAATCGCACACAGACAGCGCATGAGAATCCCCTTATCCAGATTCGTTATGATACCGGCAGTATGCGGCAGCTTCGCCAGCGCATTGGCCATGGTCCCTCCCTTGAAGTCAATCAGCAGAAAGCTGACATCCTGACAGGAGAATGTAACCGCCAGCGACAGCAAATAGGTCAAAAGGCATTCGCTTTTGCCGGAGCCGGTCATGCCCGCAAGCAATCCATGCGGTCCATGGCTGTGCTCATGGGCATCCAGATACAGCTCACCGCCATCCACGCTTTGTCCGATTATCACACGCAGACTGTTCGCGGCATCGCTCATTTGATAACGGGAGGCGATCTGAAGCTCCTCCACACTTCGACAATGGAAAAGCTTTAAAAAGCTGAGTATTTTCTTATCCTGTGAAGCCTCTTTTGGATACGCTGCCCGTTGAACAAATGCTGCCCGTCTTTGCTTTGCTGCACAGCGGTCGATTGTGAAGTCCGCATGACGCTGCGGCCAGTGTACGCTGCTTCCGTTTATTTGCAGCAGGAGGTTGCAAGCCGTGTGCAGGGTGTCGCTCCAGCGTAAAAGATGCAGCTTTTCATGCGAGGGCAGCTGCAGATCATCCGCAAGCCTTGGCTCCAGGATACATACGATGACAGCCTGTATGCGGTCATCCTGTACTACCTCCTCCAAAAGGCGCCTGCAGCGCCCTGCACTTGCTCCATCCCATACCAGCAGGCGCTGCCTGTTTGCAAACAGATGCGGCAGACAGAACAGCTTTTCCTTTGACAGCAGCGCTTTATCCGCAGCGATACAAATACAGACCTCTTTTTCCGACTGCTGTATGACCAGTTGCAGCAGGATATTCAGCAGCATGTCGATGCATATGGATCGCTCGCCCTGCAGACACAAGGATGAGCAGTTGCGAAGATCTGCCACAATGGGGACGTTTTCCAACCGGTATTGCTCACTCTGCAATGCCTGCAGCTTATCCAATAGCACATCCTGCAGCATGGAGGAAACATGAGGTATCTGCAGGTCAATACCGGCCGGACAGCTGCCCTGCCCCAGGACCACATGCAGCCAGCCCTCCTGATTCACACCGCGAAGCTGATACGGCTTTTGCGCAAGAAAATCATCACAGAGACTGGCAATCGGCGGATACCAGTTCTGCAGATATGCGTGCTGCTCCTGTATCGCCTGCTGAATGCGCTGTCTGACCTCCAGGAGATAGCAGGAGTACAGATAACAGCGTTTTTCTTCCTTCCTGTGCTGCTGCTTTCGCTCATAACGCTTTGACAGCAGCGGCCAGAGTATTGTTCCCAACGCCATACTGAGGGACATGAGCAGTGTCGGTATAACAGAAAACAAGTCCTGCTTTCGCTCAGCTGCCAGCCAGAAAGAGAAAATTCCCATAGCTGTAGAGGAAAGCCCCATGGTGATCGAGGGACCCAGCACGAATATTGCAGGAAGATTTTCCTGTGTGGCCTTGGCCAAAGGCAGCTCAATTTCCATCGCTAAGCTCTCCACAGGCTTTGGTGTCTGGTAGATGCCTGTACATACTTCCTCCCTTTGTATAACAGTATTAAGATAGGAAATTTCAGGCAGGTGAGCATTTGCCAGTCGCTCTGGAACAAAGATGCTGTCCTTTCCCATCAGCAGCATCACATTACCAAGATGGATGACATCCCCCGGCTTCACATTGCACCTTGTGATACGCTCATGGTTGACATAGCAGCCATTCGTACTTCCCTGATCCACCAGCTCCCATGCGGTATCCAGTGGCTGCAAAAGAGCATGGCATTGAGAAATACCGGGGCTGTTAAGATACAGCTCCTGTGTACAGGAGCGACCGATATGTACTGCGCCTGTCAGGGCATAGCCATGAAAGTGCAGGGCGTCGGCACACAGCTCTTCGGCGTAAAAGCGCACCCGCTGCTCCTCCAGTGCTATGACACAATGAAAGCCCGCTTTGATTTCCTTTTCCTGTAGCTGATACAGTGGAGAAGCAGGCTGTGCAACACGAAAGCTCCATCCATGGATGCTCCATACCGCCAGCACCTCTACGTCACGGTACTGATACACACGCACAGCCTCTCGTTGGTTTATTAGCAAAACCGTTTGTATGCCCTTCTCCTGCAAAACACAAAGTCTTATTCTTCGCATAGCCTTACGAGCTCTTTCATGACAGCTTGCATGCTGCAAAAGCGTTGCTCTTTCTCCTCCTGACAGCAGTGCAGAAACAAAGCATCCAGCGCATCCCCGCTTTTTTCACCTGTAGGAAAGCGGCCATGACGCAGGACATAGCAGGTTCTTCCAAAGCTATAAATATCACTTCGCTCATCACAGCCTATAGTGCCTGCCTCCACAGGAGAATAGCCGGGGAGACACCGCGGCTGCGACATCCTGCTCCTGCAGAAAACGGCTGGTCGCAAAATCCAGTAAATAGACGTTTCCCTTCCAGTAATGCAAGTTGGACGGCTTGATATCCAGATGCACAATCTGCTGCTCATGCAGATACTGCAAAAGCGCTCCCAGCTGCAGGCACCAGCTCAGACGCGTTTTATCGCTGCTGCAGCCCTGGATATGCGATAGGGAAACACCAGGGATATACTCCATCAGAATACAGCGATGCTGTTCCTCCTCAAAGGCGGATACTACATGCGGGATACGCTCATGCTGCAGCCATCCCAGCATACACGCTTCTCTTTGATAGATCGCCCGCAAATAGGTATCCGAAAATGCTGTAGAATGCCGTACGATACGCTTTAATGCATACAGCTGCGATGTCATGATATCCTGTACCAGAAACACCTCACTGGCTCTTCCCTGATACAGACAGGCACAGAGTTGATAGCGCAGATTCATGCGGTTTCCTCCTTCTGCCAGCGAAACTGCAGATTCGCAAACCGTATGACATCCTGATCCTTCAGCTCACAGGATGTCACGCGCTCTCCATTGACAAACGTACCATTCGCGCTGCCGCAGTCCTTCAGCACTCCCTGCTCAATACAGGCGTGATGCTGCGATACGGTTTTACCATGCAGCACCAGATCATTGTCCTTTGCTCTTCCGATTGTAAACTGCGCCTTATCCACACGGATGCTGCTCCATGATTTCAAATCCACCAGACAGCTGCAATCCGGTGCAAGCAGTTCCTGCGTTGAACTGTCCAGCTCCTTCTGTAGCGCATAGCCGCCGCTCTCCTCTGCGACAGCAAGGGACGATACGTTCAGCGTTTTCAAAGCCGGCAGATCACGTACCTGAAACGGCTCCTCCCTTGTGATATGAAACAGCTTTTCCAGAAGTCCCGGCGGCTTTGCCTGTGCATTTTGTAAATCATGCAGTCCCTGTAATACAAGAGGGAGCGTCAAGTCCGCCTTACGCAGACAGCACCCCAGAAATCCCAGTGCCGCAAAATCCTGTGTTACACGGACACAATCCAGAAAATCCCTGATAAACTGCTTCAGCTCCTCCTTTTGAAACAGCCAGTTGTCCACAAGCAGAGGAACTACAAGAAAGCGTAAAAGACCTCCGTCATAGCTGAGAAATACATGCTCCAGCCGCATGGACACCGGTTTTCCGGCATTCACCTGTACCATATCCTCCAGAACATACAGCAGAAACGGCAACAGCTCGTTCTCCGCAAACAGATGCGCCTGTAAATATTCCTTCAAGGTAAGATATCCTTTGGTATCATAATACAATCTGGTTTTGCTGCGGGGATCACGCACACAAAGCAGACAGCGCTCATCCTTATGAATCTGTTGAAAGATATACTCATCAAAATCCTTTGCCCGCTTTAATATCACCTCCAGAAAACCATCGTCACGAACTTCCATATGCTTTAACATAGCATCCATTCTTATCACCTCATCTTGCTTTTTACACTAGTAAATACGTAAAAAAAACATGAAACTCCTAAAAATTTCATGATTTCACATTTTTTCACATTTTTCAAATGGTATAATAGATTGCTGTAAAGGAGAATGCTCATGCGCTTTCATCAAAAATTATACATTGCAGGTATCTGGATCATCAATCTCAATACCCTGTGGTTTGTCAGACCGCTTTCGGAAAATCTTTCCCATCTGGGAAATGCTCTGCATATGCGCTGGTATCTGCTTTTATGGGCAGCGAGTGCTGCTTTGTATTTTTATGTCTATACGAGAAGATGGATGACTTCAATCGGATACTGCAACCGGCTGGGACGGCTTGCGTTACTGCTCAGCTGTCTGGGGATGGTCGTTTCCGTACTGCTTCCCTATGCCCCCTATGTACATGCTGCACTGTCGAAATGGCATACACGCCTTGCGATGGGAGCCACCGTTCTGTACGTCCTTTTGATCTGTCATATACTGTGTGAGCTGCTTGCCAGAGATTTAACTGCTTTTCAAAGAACCGCACGACCTTATGCCGTGCTTGTCGTATTTGAGCTTCTCCTGTATTTGTTGAATGGCGGAGTATCAACACTGCTGGAGATATGCTTTCCGATGGCTATGTCAATATATTTGTATAGGGTCAACAACTTTTTGAACAAAAGCCAACAGATGCAGTAATATCATCACGCAAATGTCCCATACTTGAGATGCAAAGAAGAGCCACGAAAGAGATAAGCAGGCTTTTCGCTTCGGAATCTTGATTCCACGTTTCTTTCCCTGCTATCTTCAGGCATACAGAAGTGATACATAGCAAAATCCTACGCCCGGTGTACAATGCGCTTTGTTTGATATCTTCCCTTTTTTGTCGTTCAAGCTTCAGCTGTGCAGCCTGCTGTGTTCCCTGCCTTACGCAGCTTCTGTACAACCATGCTTCTTTGTGCCTACTGCACCTTACGCAGCATATCGTTCAGCTGCATCTATGTTGATCAAACAACAAAAGAACACGCTCTGAATCTAAAACAGATCGTGTTCTTTTGTTTCGCTATGCAAATGCGGTATCTTATTCCTGATACAATTCCTTCCCATGAGGATCCTTACGCACACAGCGCCTGCCATCCTGTATGGTTATGTAAACATACAGCGGCTGATTCTGATGCTCTGCATCCAGCTCCTTATGAAAAATGAATTTCGTATCCTCATCATCAAGAAAATAAAACGCCAGATCCTTTGCACCGGCTATGCTGAAATCATAAATGAACTCCAGCTGATGCTGATGCGGCGGTATCTTTTTCACGGTATGCGGTGCTGCGCCCCCTGGATACAAAAAGCATAGATCCGTTACCTTGCTCGCTGTCTGATTGCGAACATAAATGTCCTTCCCCTGCAGCCTCATAGCTATTTCCCACGAAACTGGGGCAGATAATCCTTATGTGCCTCAATCAGCTCATCTACTACAATGTTGGCAAGACGATCACTTGGACACAGTGGGTTCATATTCAATGCCGTTACCGCCAAATCACGATTTCCTGTAACTGCCGCTTCAACGACCATACGCTCAAACGCCTTGATATTATGAATCGTTCCGGAAATTGTCGGCTTCATTTCTCCGGTAGCCAGCGGCTTTGGACCATCTGCCGTAATCATGCAGGCAACCTCAACAGCGCTTTCATCCGGTAGATCACTGATACAGCCATTGTTCTGTACATCCACATATTGAATGTCTCGTTTATCTGTATAGATGGATGCAATCAGATTGCATGCCGCGTCGCTGTATTTGGCACCCCCGCGCATTTCCAGCTGCTTCGGTTTTACATCCAGCTGCTCATCCTTATACAATTCAAAGAGCTCCTCTTCCACACGGGAAACGACCTCACCACGCACATTCCCCTTTGCGAACTGCTCCTGTTCTTCCTCCAGCTGTTCCTTTGTGAAAAAATAATAATTATGATACGGGCATGGAATTGCATGTAGCCCGCGAATAAAGGCCGGGGAATACGGCAGGGATATGAAATTCTTCATTGCCAGAACATCCGCAGGCTTTACGTTCGCATAACGCTCCACAACCTCATCCATAACACTCACACCGTCAAGAAATACATCTGTCGCAAAGATATGGTGATTCACACCCTGCAGCTGCATAGTAACACGATTTTCCGTTACACCTAGAATATTGGCAATACCTGCGACCATATTGACAGGGACATTACACAATCCAATCACCTTTTTGAAATCCGTATAGCGTAGTACGGCTTCCGTGACCATACCTGCCGGATTCGTGAAGTTGATCATCCATGCGTTTGGACAAAGCGTCTGCATATCCTTTACGATATCCAGTATCACCGGAATGGTACGAAACGCCTTAAACATACCTCCTGCACCATTGGTTTCCTGTCCGATCATCCCATGGGACAGGGGAATCCGTTCATCCAGAACTCGTGCCGGCAAACGTCCGATGCGCATCTGTGTCGTTACAAAATCCGCATCCTTTAAGGCAGCCTTACGATCATAGGAAAGAATCACCTTCATCGGCAAACCTGCCTTTTTCACCATGCGCTGAGCGAGAGCACCGACGATTTCCAGCTTTTCTCGTCCTTCTTCGATATCGACCAGCCATAATTCACCGACTGGAAGTTCATGGTAGCGTCGAATAAATCCTTCGACAAGCTCGGGCGTATAAGAGGAGCCGCCTCCTATCGTCACGATTTTCACAAGATCTTTTTTCATCTCGTCCTCCTTAGTGGTATATACCACTGCAACTGAATTATAACATGAGTTTCCCCATCCGTAAATGAAAAAAGATACCGTTTTCATTTCTATCTTGCATTTTTTGCATATGCGCTATTTCTGCACAGAAATATATACGGCTGTAAAAACAGCAGGAACGCCCTGAAATGAAAAAGGAAGCGATGGATAGGAACAATCGCTTCCCTACATTGGATATGTACATACAGCTTCTTGCAGACTTCATATAGTCTACTTATTTTGCTTCCTTATTTCCTTATTCTCCATCTTGCCTTTTAAATCACGATACGTATCACATTCCAGAATCCGAATACTTGCATCCTCAATCTGATGATTTGACAGTGTGTCTACCCAATCATCCTCGATCCCATATTTGTATGCTATTTGTGATTTCAGGAATGCTTTTTTTCCTTTTTCCTCACCTTTTTCTTGGCCTTTTTCAAAGCCTCCCCTTTCAGCTTCAGCTGTTTGCTCCTTCAGATTGGCGTCTACTGCACGCTGCGCAAATTCTAT
>QULU01000061.1 GCA_003481775.1 Clostridiaceae bacterium OM02-2AC | reverse complement strand
GGTCTTATATCAGTTTCTTGAGTTTACACAAACTTTGAAACGCTCTCTATCTACATTCTTACCCACTTTTTGATATTTACACATCTTTTGCTATATTCCCATTTATTTTTTTACCATTTGCACAATAGCAGCTCTCTTCATGTTTTTATTTACTTCTACTCAGTTGAATCTCTTTCGAACCCTATATTTATGGTTTGAATAAACTTTTGTAGAAGATAATTCCACTTTTTTCCGCCTTTTGGAAGTGAAATTTAGCTTTTCACTTCATCATTTTTTTCAAATAGTATCTTTTTTCTGCTTTTTATAACAAGATATGATAAGTAAAGTAAATTCGTTTAACACAAAAGCCTCATTTTATTTATCCTGTTTTGTGAAATATCAAGATACTTTTTTCTTTTTCAATTTCTATAAATGACCGATTATACCTTACTGTAGCTGCCCCGGTCGTACCGGAACAACTCAAAGGGTCAAGGATCACATCTCTTTCTTCAGAAGAGTTGAGCACTAGATCCTCTATGATAGCTTGTGGTTTCACTGTTGGATGACCATATAACATCTTGTTTATTTATTTGTAGGCGTGATCCAGTATGTGTGACCTCTTTGATATGTAGTATGTAATTGTGTGCATTTCCGAAAATACAAGCAATATTCTTTATCGTTTAGATAGTACTTTCCACATGCCGGTATAGGATTAGTTTTAATCCATACCAGGATATCATAATTACAGACGTGTTCTTCCACAAAAAAAATCAAGATAGGGGATGATCAGTTGACGGTTACACCATGTATAGATTTTGACTATTTTCAGCACACTAAGAAAGTAGTCCAATATCGAAAGCTCTATGCCAGAAGTAAGATCATCCGCAGATAACTCCCTTATCACTGAACGATAACTTTCCGATATCATTCTTCATACAAGATGTATTTTTTGTATCGATGTCATAATGGGGAGAGCGAATATCATCACGTAACATCGTTTCCTTCACTTTTTTTGCTTTCGTTGTATCTACATTCTACACACTATTTATAAAAATGCAAACCACTTTTTTGCATTTTTATATGGACAGTAAAAAAATATCTTTAACTCATTCGAAAAGGTTGAACAACCGATTAGTTGGAATAACGCTTTTAGAGTTTTACAAAGCGTTGTATCTTATCCAGAGGATTGCCGATTCTAATCAATGGAATTACTAAGAAAACTCAGTTGCCTTGATGATGTATGAGAATGCGATGAATCAAAAGATTATCATGAATAACAAGAAAATTATTGTCATAAAATGTTGGAAACATGTAAATGATTCGGTGTTTCTGATAACTGATCTGTTCAGCAATGAGAAGAGCATATATACTGGAGCAGGTGATGATCTGTCTGATTTTATGATAGAGAGCAATTTTCGATTTCTGGATGAGATATGCTGTTTGAAAGTATAAATAAGAGCGTAAATGCTTGTTACTCTGATGTCACAGATAAAGTAAGCTGTGAATATAGATTTTTGGTCTGGTTGGGGAGTGTAAAATAAGTATGCAGACTAGTGTTATGACCTTGTGATATTTAATTAAATTTTCTGGTAATCACAGCTGCCCTGATGTATGATAAAAAGAAACGGCAGTGATCCCTATGGCAAGACCAAAAAAAATATAATATCCATCTTACAGAAAAAGAATTGAAAACGTTGAAATCTTCTATCCGTAAGAAAGGAACATCAAAAACGATCCGCAGCAGATGCCAGATCATTCTCAATCTGGACGAATCCCACGGAAAAGATTTAACCCATGAACAAAGTGCAAGATCGAATGGTGTCTGCATGGCAACGGTTACCAATACTGTGACGAAATATATGAATGGCGGCATTGACGCCGTTACTGAAATTAAGAGGAACATAAATTCAGATAATGCAAGGCGCAAGGATGACGGACGTACAGAAGCTCGGCTGATCGAACTTGCCTGCGGAGCCGTTCCGGAGGGGCATTCCCGTTGGACAATCTGTCTGCTTGAAAAAGAATCCAAAGTGATCTTGGAAACTCCCGTGGGCAGGGAGGCAATCCGCAAGGCCCTAAAAAAACAAACTTCAACCTCACAAAAACGACTACTGGTGCATCCCAGCAAAAAAAGATCCGGAATTCATAGCTGTATGGAAGATATTCTTGACGTTTACGAACTTCCCTATGATAAGAAACATCCGGTGGTATGCATGGATGAAAAACCATACCAGCTTCTTGGTGAGGCAAGGGAACTACTGCCGATGATTCCGAGAAGTGACCGAAAAACAGATTCCGAATATGTCCGTAACGGCACTGTCAGCATATTTGCTTTTATAGAACCGCCTGGAAGGATGCATCATGTAAGTGTAAGAGAACACCGCACAGCGCTTGACTGGGCAGAAGAAATCAGATACATTACAGACGACATGTATCCGGATGCTGAAAAAATCGTCCTTGTGATGGATAACCACAAAACTTTCTCATTGTATAAGCGCTATCCACCGTAAGAAGCAAGACGCATCCTGATAAGGCTGGAGATCCATTATACCCCAAAGTATGGGAGTTGCTGGATATTGCTGAAATAGAGCTTCATGTAATGACTAGAAATGCCTCAGCCGCCGCATCGCTGAAATAGGACTGTTACGCAGCGAACTGTCTGCATGGGAAACAGAACGGAATACACTGGCAGCAAAGGTCAACTGGCATTTTAGAACCAGTGAAGCCAGAATAAAACTCAGTTCACTGTATCCCACATTTACTACTGCCTCTTAACGAGGTGGTATTATTATTAAAAATCATTGAGTCATTACACTAGTTGCTTCAATACAAAGATCGACAACTACGCAGATTTATCAATTATCCACAACTCCTTGATTTGTTATTAAACATATCACCTGAACTCAAAGCAGCGTATAGATTTAAAAATCTATGCTTATGTTTTAATATGGTAAGTGATTATGAAAATGCAGACCATGACTTTTCTGATTTTATGAAGGAAGTGAAAAATTATAAGTCCCTGTAATGATTGAGATGATCAATATGTTGAATAATTGGCATGTTGAAATCATAAATTCGTTTATTGTAGTTGATGGCAAGCATTTATAGAATGGTATCATAAAATCTCGAAATTCTATTGTTAAGCTCATTAAGATAACAGGTAATGGCTACGTTAACTTCGCCAGATTTAGAAATCGCTTTATATACTGTATGAATAAAAATGCTAAACCTAATATGGCAGGTTATGATGTATCATTAAGAATGAAGAGACATAAACGCAGTAAAAATAAAAAATAATAATAATGTTGTTTGACCAATATAAAAAGCAGCAGAATGTTCATTTTCTAACATTTCTACTGCCTTTTTAAAACCCTATGTTAATTTAGAGCCCCATTATATGATAGTCCAAAAGTTATACGATTTCTTAGTCATTGATTGCCTGCATGACAGCGTCGCTGTTTATAATGTTTAAATTAGAACTGTTTCCAACCAAATGGCTTTCGTTATAGAGTTTGTTGATTTACGGAGAGTGCCATGGACAGAATTGAGAATCGCCTCAAACTCCTCTAATACGGTTTGTGGGCAGCCGGCACCATTCAGTTTGACATTGATATAGGATTCCGCCTTTGTCATTTCCTTTATGTTGATTCATAACCAATCATATGATGTAAGGGTTCATAGATACTCGGACGCAGAGAGAGGTAGACCGGAAAGAAGGGCAACAGCCTAGTCTCTGGAATCCATTTCAATGTTGAGCAGCATCTCCAGATTATTGAGAACGGCATCCCGATAAAATTCACTTCATCTATAGTGATGACAGGAGTTTGCTGCTTTTCCAGGATAAATCGGTTGATCTAGTCCTAAATGATCTTGATGTTGTCTGTTATACGGAATGCCAGATGAACACCAATCTCAGCGGAAAAGTTGCAGTAAAAACATTCACAGTCAGAGTGGAATGACTGGAATAAACCACTTTATAAAGAGAAGTGGTTGACGATTATGGTGAAAGTCCCCCACAGTGTACTCACATCATATAGATTTTTGGATGATTTTGATCCTTTTTCTTTTGACTCATATTTTGATAATTATTTGTTTTCTAGATTTTTTACAATCACGGGGTAATCCTTGAATACTTCCTGCATCTCTTTTACTGCTTTAGAATGTGCATCTTTATCCATGCTGGATAATAATATCAACTTATCTTCCCATGACTTATAATTCAATGGTTCCTTTTCTAAAGAAGAATTCAGATATTTTAGCTTGAGCTCATCACTTGACGTAACACTTGCCTGATGCCTATCATATTCTGAAGCATTATAAGCATCGATATGACCACTGAAGTAGTTGTTGATCATGATATATGGCAATGTTGAGTTAGCATTACCGCAGCCTTTCCATCCAAAGACATCATATCCTAACTGATAATTGTGCTTTGCATCTAGATAGATATATGCACAGTGCCCTGGCTGCCCAATAGGGAATGTTGGAATACCATATGATTGAGCAAGAACGCTGCTTAGTTTAGACATAGCTCCACACACACCACCGTATTTGATAACCTCTTTTATCGTTGGATTAGAACCATAAAAATTAGGACCTTGAACGCTGGCACCTGTATCCGGATTGGTAGCGACATATTTGATCAGAGAATAGCCTTTTGTAATATCATTTCTGTTGATCATGTCTTGCTTATTCTCTTTCATATAATTTCTCAACCAAATCATATCCTCATCGGAGATTTTCGCATTGACCACGTTTCTCATCTCACGGATTGTCAATCCGGCAAAGTCTTCGAATAGAATTCCTTCTGCTTCAGCCCTCGCAAGATTTTCATATCTCTTCATTGGATCTATTTGGGATTTTACGTTATACCATGCGTACACACCTTTATTGAATTCCAAAGATGTAGCAATTGCAATTTTCAGATTTGTTCCTTGGTGTGATGATTCGTGCTTCTTCCAGATTTGATACCAAATTTCCAGTGATTCCATCTCATTTTTCACGTTAAACGTAGTATCTTTGAATTGATAAGATGACATTCCTGTCTGTTTAGAGGATGCTGCATTTCCGCCATCTAGGTATAGTCTCATAGCTTCCGGATTCTTATACAGCCAATCTAGGAACTTCTTGTGATCTGCATCTTTTTTTGCAAATACATCAAGCTCCGTATTCGTTAGACGTTTTTCAACGTTAGCTTTCAATATAGCGGTCATGGAATCTGTAGTAGCAAAGACGATATCCAATCCATCTGAAGTAATACGGACTTCCATCTTTTTGTTGCTCAAATTCAAATCTACCAACTTTTTCTCATCATCATATGTCTTGACTCTAAAATGTTCTGCGCCGGTTAATCGAATCTTATATCCAATCTTAAATGGGGTCTCATCTGTCTTCACATCCAGTTTTTTATTTCCAATAAAATCTTTCGAGTATACGACATTGCCTTTTAGATCAAGAATTTCCACTTTCTCGTATGAACCGCTAAAATACACGTGTGGCGCTGTATTCTTAGTTGTCAATTTTATATCCATAGAATTATAATCGACTTTCAATGACGCATATTCTCCATTCCCCAAGCCTGAAAAACGCATTGTTCTGTTTTTAGCATCCACTCGTTCCAGTTTGCTATTACGTACGATATATGTGAAAGGATTGGTATTGTTTTGTTTCAACTCGTCATTGTGATTCGTCGTGAAACGTGAAGGTTCCTGCTTTTCAATAATGAGACGATAGCCTTCTTTTAAATCGAATGTTTCAGTTTCTGCTTTCTGTGAAACATTTCCAATATAACTTTTTGCGTATGTGGTCTTTCCTTTTGTATCCTGAACTGTAATCTTTGCATACTCGTTCTTGATATAGGAATGTGGCATTCTATTTTTTGTAACTAGACGCGCAGAATTGCTTCCATCATTATAGAAGAATAATTGAGCAAACGTCGTATCGCTTAACCCCTGCAAAGTAAATTGCTGAAGCAGGTTACTTGCTTCTGACAATAGAGATGACATATATTTATTGTTTGTTTCCTTAGATTCATTCACTTTCTTTACCAGAGCGTCGATTTTTTCCTGTGTTACGTTTTCTGCCAACTTCGTACATGTGGTATCTGTGAACAAGTCGATAACTTCGGATTCTAGATCTGAACCGTTCTGTGATTTCATCACTTCTAGTCCATTAGCTCCCAGTTTAATAGAAGTCTTGTTCTTGGCAAGGCTCAAAGAGACTGGTTTATTACCTTCATCATATACTTTTATTCTTACATTCTGTTCTGCACCCGTTAAACGAATTTTATATCCTGTCTTGAAAGCCACTTTTTTCGTTTCTGGAATCAATGTCTTGCTACCTTCGAAATCTTTCGTATAGACTACTTCATTTACTTCATTGAGAACTTCCAGCTTTTCATAAGAACCCTTAAAATATGAGTGTGGTATCACTTTCTTTGCATTCAAAGCCAGGGTCATGGAATTGTAATCAACTTTCAGTGTGGCATATTCTCTATCACCTAATCCGGTAAAGTGGAATATACGGTTCTTATTGTCGATTCTTTCCAGTTTACCATTTCTAACGACATATGTATATGGATTGCTGTTGTTCTGTTTCAATTCATCGTTATGATTCGTTGAAAAACGAGATGGTTCCTGCATAACAATCGTCAAGGTGTATCCTTCCTTCAATTCAATGCTTTGTGTTGCAGCTTTTTCAGAAACATTTCCTACATATTTCTTTTCGAATACAGATTTTCCTGTCGTATCCTTTACCGTGATCGTTGCATAGTCTTTTGCGATATAACTGTGAGGCTGTCCTGCTCCCGTAACCAGACGAGCTGAATAGCTACCATCGCAATTAAAATATAGCTGAGAGAAAGTGCCATACAATCCATTCAGATTGAACTGCTGTAACAGATTACTTGCTTTAGATACTGTAGACAACATCTGCTCTTTATCAGCTTCATTGGATGCTTCAACTTTTTTCTTTACTGTATTGATTTTTTCCTGTGTCATATCTGGGACCAATCTTGTAAGAGAGCCATCTGTAAAAAGACTGATGACTTCGGATTCCAAATCAGATCCATTTTGTGACTTCATCAGTTCAAGTCCGCTAGCTCCTATTTTCAGAGTTGCTTTGTTCTTGGACAGCTGTAAAGACTGAGGGGTATTGTCATCTTGGTAGGCTTTTACTCTGAAATCCTGCTCAGAACCGCTGAGGCGAATCTTATAGCCGACTGCAAAAGGAATGTCTTCTATCCCTGCTTCAAGCCTCTGTTTACCATTAAAATCTTTGGTGTATACAACTACATTTGTTGTATCAAGAACTTCGATTTTTTCATAAGAACCTGAAAAATATGAATGTGGCGTAACATTTCTTGTTGTCAAGCGCATCTTCATGGAATTGTAATCGACTCTTAAAGAGGCATATTCATTGTTTCCTAACCCTAACAAGTGTAATACGCTGTTCTTGTCATCAATACGCTCTAATTTTCCATTTCTAACAACATATTTATATGGATTGGTATCATTCTGCTTCAATTCATCGTTGTGGTTTGTTGAAAAACGCCATGGCTCTTTTATTGTTATCGTTAGATAATACCCTTCTTTTAGATCAAGAGTTTCTGTTGTCGCTTGTTGTGATACATTACCAACATAATCTTTTGTATAGACATTCTCCTTATTTGCATCATCAATCTTGATTGATGCATAACTATCCTTGATATAAGAATGAGGCACACCTCCTTTTGTCACCAATCGAGCAGAATAGCTACCATCACTATAGAAATACAGCTGAGTGAAAGTGCCATACAATCCATTCAGATTGAATTGTTGAAGCATAGCATTGGCTTTTGTTATCAAAGCTGTCAATCTTTCTTTTTCAGCCTGATTGACGGTCTCAACCTTTGCTCGCGCTTGATCGATGTTTTCCTGTGTGATTCCATCAGCTAATCTAGTACATGTCTGGTCTTTGAATAAGCTAAGCACTTCTTTTCTTGCAACAGAAGTACTCTGTTCCTCTTTTACATCCGTCGTAGAAGTTGTGGCATGGATAGGTTGATATGGGATGTTTCCCATAATAAGCGAACTTAAACATACCAGTGTAAAGACTTTGTTACCTTTCATAGACATCTCCTTTCAAATAGATCTTGTAATTCTTGATTCAAAAAACAAATGGGTAAGTGTACCATTAATTCCCAATTTATGTGCCTTTGTAGATGTACTCTTTTGTCTTTTAAATCACTATTCTAAAAACAGCACTTGGTATTTTGTCTTACCCCCATACTTCCGCTGAAAGATTTGCTTCTGTTTCTTTTCGGATATCGTTATTTGTTCATGGGATGATCCTTTGTTAAGCACTCTCATTTGACAAAATAGCAAATGTCCATTCTTACTGATACCCCCTCCTTTCATGAGAAAAATTTAAATCCAATATTTACCAATCGTAAAAAAATATATCATGAAAAATAATGGAATTGCAACTCTTTTGCTCGAATATTTTACCACTTTTGATGTTTCATAAATTACTTTACTACTAAGGCATATATTCTCAGTGTAAAGCATTTTCAGCCTCTTGCTTTTTTGATAATAACACTACCAATTTTAAATATTTTCTTCCTTTCACATAACACTGTTCATGAAAGATTGATTCCGACACTTTTAGAAATCTTTTTCTTCTTTCATTTACTATCTGCACGGCAATCATTTAGATACAATCTGCTTTTTTCTTCCTCATCATTAATACAAATGAATTTGATAAAATGGCGAACATCGATAGAAAAAATTAAAAAATACCGTCATTCTCTTGTGGAACAGTTGTATCAATTCATTCTACAATCTTTGATTTTCTAACTACAATAAAGCTTATTTTCCAGTTCTGCCAGCTCAATCATATCTTTCAGTATGGTTGTGGGGTTTTCTTTATCTAATTCCTGTAACATTTTTTCGTAGGTGCTACTTGCCTTTTAACCGATGCAATGCCTTTTGTAATGTATAAGTCTCTGATTTCGTTGTTTATTGTATCTGCTCTCTGTCTTCTCCTATAAACCATGCCCAATCCGCATTTATCTTTCATTGATTTTTCGATTTATCGTCCTCTCTGTCTAAAAAAGCGGATATAATGATTGAAAAAAGAAAAAGCGATGCGTTCAGCGTCTCGATAAGTCAGTAAATCAACAACCGCATAATAAGCAAGCTCATTCTTCATACGTATTAAAATTTGTTTTTAATTTCTGTATCTTCAACTGTGCCATTCTTGACATACAGCTCATAATACTTCTGATACACACATATATGGTTCACTACATAAAGTACCCAGATATAAGATTTCTACAGTGTTTTTAGGTATATCATCTCCACATTTTTCTGTACTGTCCTAATCTTTCTGCTTACGAAAATAAGAAATACATTCACCTGCCTTATTTTTTCCTTAATGTGGAATATCTAAAATACCTGCTCTGTCATTGATAGCCAAACAAAGCCTTTTCATTACACCACCAACCGACATACAATAGAGCATAAAGTCATACTATGTGCCAGCAAATTTGTGTTTCCAAGAATATATTTGAATCATATCCACATTATCCATAATTTTAAAAAAACTAGTGTGGAATAATTATCACATATCAGCGCACATATCTTCGAGCATAGATAAATAGAGAGCAGAATTCCTATTATAACGATATCGCGATGTTTGATCACTATTCTTGTTTAGGTAATCTTGTGATATTGATCTGTAAGTAAGTTTTCCTATTTCTGTAAACTTTTTAATCATATCGTCTCTCCTATTTGTATAATTATAGATAAACATCACCTTTTCTCCTTGATATTGTATATATCTACCCCAATCATCATTTCCTGCAATCCTACGATAATCTTGTTTAGCTAAATGGAATGAACGTTCGAGATCATTATTTGTTTTTGGTATCTCTGGATTATCATAATACGTGAATAATCCTTCCCAAAATCCCTTGCTGTATCATTTTAGATTTTCCATAAACCCTTTCATGCCATGCTTTTGACCCTTTTCTTGAAAGGCTTTTATCAATAGACTTTTAAGAGCCTCCTCGTGCGATTGACTGATGGAAAAGCTTGTTTTTTCTAGGCTTTTGACTATATCTCTTATGATTTCATACATCTCTTGCACCTTGTGATAGCTTCTTTTGTGATTTCTCCTATTGATCATTGTGGGAAACGTTTTAAGATATACTGAAAGTCTCTTTTTTTGCTCTACCATTCGCAATGAATGCTCAAACGATTTTTTTAACTCTTCCAGTCTCTCATAAATTTTCATCCCAGGTAGTTCTAGTGACGGTTTTCCATCTTCTAACAGAATAGATCTTATAGCCTCACAATATCCGTTTATGATTTCTTTTTCCTTCTCCTCTAATTGCTCATTCTGCTTAAAACTTACTTCGATTGCCTGCAAACCTCGCAGGTTTTTCTTGATTGTAGTTTTTAACTTTCTATCTGATGCTATCATTGGCTTTGAAATATCTTTTAAGTAATGAAACTGGCAGAACTGATAAGGAACATCCGAACGTAATTCTTTTAGAGCTTTCCGTATTGATCTTTGTCTATCTCTGACGAAACCAAGTATGGGAACATCTGTATTTACATATGGCTCTAAGGCTTCCTTCAACTCTTTCGAAGACCCATTTTTCATACTGATTGATGCAATCACTTTACCACACAAAACTTCTCTTAAAACATATAGTGGTTCATTCCCTTTCGCTGGTTGTATACCATCTAACGACAGTACGATACCACCATATCTTGCTTTGCAAGTCTGATAAGTCTCGTTTTGTCTTTCTGTGCTATCTGTTTTAAGAAGGTGCTTGTATTTCTCATACATTTCTCAACCTCACGGTCAGTTATCTGAACATGATACTGTTTCAATTCTTCCGCTATTTCCATTCTGGTTTTATGATTACAGAAACGTTGCTCTCCAATAAAGGCAAAAACATCCATACCATATCTTGTATACCATAAGCTTTGATGAAATGCTTCTTCTGATGAATATACGACATCATTTCCTTTACAGTTTTTATCTGGACATCCATAACCTAAATTTATAATCTGATATGTTCCGCTTAGTGTCATTACAATTTGTTTGATACACAATGACGATATACATATTGGACATCTTGTGATTTCTAGTTTATATACGAGTTTTTCCTCTGCTTCCACAGTATAGATGCTTTTCATAATTTATCATCTCCATTATTCTCATTATACACCCTTTGATGCCTATATTGATTATTTTGTGATAATTATTCCACACTAGAAAAAAAACATATAATCAGGTTTAAGTTGTAAGACATCAAGAATAACTGCTAGTGCGTCCGTAATTGGAAAGCGAACACGAAAGTAATCTACCAATAAGAACAATGGTTCTAGAGGATTGAAATGCTCAATCTGTTTTGTCATTGTTTCCTTTAATTCGTCTGTCAATGGCTGTTTTCCAATTCAATACGATCGTAATACTCACGACTAATACCACAGGCAACAGCAAATCGTAATTGTGATACACCGTATTCCTCACGCTTTTCTTTTAGTTGTTTTATATGCTGCATTAAAAAGTCCTATAAATAAAGTCCTATAAATATTGACGCCACTACAGATATCTTTATTTCTAAGTGCATTTTAATACAATTCAACTGACAAAACAGACTGCGTCCTATTTCATTATTTAAATACATAGGATGTTTTCTCCGATATTGGAACAGAGCTAAATATCCTTGTAGATAATGTGCTGCGACATTTAAAGGACTTATAGCTGTTTTTTTGTTCTTTAGGTGTCAAAAGACGGGATTTCATTAGGACGATTCAATTCTTTAGTAAGCAGGTTGTTTTTCTTCCTGCTTTTATTATTGTGCCGTGCATGGCATACATCTAGTGTATTGACATGATGATATTTAGTTGAATAGTCTTGGCTATTATTGCCGTTTTCTGGCACAATAAAAGAAACAAAGAAACGGTGGTGATTTTCTATGGCAAGATCAAAAATATACATTTTTAAGCTTAGTGATGATGAAAGGGCTACACTTCAAAAAAACATTTCGCAACAAAAAAAAACTGCAAAACCGTTTTAAAGCAGTGCCTGATACTGCATGAGTCGGATGAAGAGCATGAAACAGGGCTCACCCATCCCTTGGTTGCTCACAGCTATGCTGTTTGACCTGCTACCATAACAAATATCATTCAGTCTTATGTTAAGAATGGCATTACCGATATTGTCGTCTACAAAATCATCCCTAATTCCAGTGCTGCATTGCTCAAGGTGGATGGAAGCGCTGAAGCACTCATTATCCAGATGGTCTGCAGTCCTACCCCGGAGGGGCATTCACGCCGGACACTTCGGCCCCACAAAACACCTACTAATGCATCCCTCCCAAAGATAACGCAGAATTCGTAGCCCGCATGGAGGAGATTCTGGACATTTATAAAAAGCCATATGACCCTACTGTTCCGTTGGTATGTATGGATGAAAAGCCATACCCAGCTGCTTGGAGAATACAGGGGGCCGCTGCTTATGCGCCCAGGTGATACCCAGAAATTTGATTCAGAATATATCCGAAACGGTACATGCAGTATATTTGTATTCGTGTAACCTCTAGGAGGCGTGCGGCATGTAAGTGTCCAGGAACACCTTACTGCGGTTAACTGGGCAGAGGTGATCAAGTACTTGGTGGATGTCAGCTACCCTGGCCGTGATAAAATCATACTTGTCATGGACAATCAGAATACCCAAGCCCTTTCATCCCTGTACAAAGCATTTCCTGCTGCGGAAGACCACATGATTGCTAAAAAGCTGTAAATCCATTACACTTCCAAGCATGTGAGCTGGCTTTTTATTGCCGAAATAGAGCTTTATGTAATGACATGTCAGTGCCTATCCCGAATGATTAACAATATAGACCTGCTCCGGCAGAAACTAGAAGCATGGGAGAGTGACCGCAATGGACATATGTCCGCATCCGATGGCGATTCACTACCGATAATGCTAGGAAATTCAGTACATCATAGGGATATTGATATCGCTAAAAGTAATCGGTTCACTACACTAATGTGGAATAATTATCACAAATTGGCGCATAAATCCACAAGTTTGGATAAATAAAGAGCCGAATCCCTGTTGTAACGATAGCGTAGGTTTATCCTATAGATGTACTCACTTCATCTATAGGATAAACCTACGCTATCGTTACAGTATTTATGTAATAATATTTAAATCACACTAATTTACTAATTAAGCCAAAAAGCACAGCCCTTTTAATACAATTAATAGAGGAATGTAAAGTTTAGGAAAATTATCTCCATCTAGAAAATGGTTGTATTAAAAAAACAGGGTATCTACCTACCAATGCCAATCAGTTAAGGAAGTTGACAAAATAAAAAAATAGATTAGATGTCTGCACAAGATGAAATGTAGATGTCTAATCTTTTTATAAACATATTTAATCCATAAAACATAGTAAAAAAGGCATTATGAAAAAAAATATGAGAGCCACTATGCTATATATAAATCAATATGCTTTTTTATAGGATATTGCCGATGGTGTTGTTGTCCTTTTTCGACTATAGGATCAATCTTTTTTTACCCACACGACGTTGTTCATAATATTTTCCTCAATCACTTGCATTGCAGTATTATAGATATCTTCTTCCATCATTACCAATGATTTGATAAACATTTTTTCATGATACCCACTGCCTTGTTAAAATTTCGCTTGATTACGTATTCTCCATCTTCCTTTTGTTCAATCGCTGCTTTTTCATTAATTTCTATCATTTTAATGATATCAAGTTATACAACCATATATCTGCATAAATACCCTGATAGAAGAGATGAGTATCTCTTTGAATCCTCTGAATTCCTCCAATTTTATCCTGTTCTTCAAACGATTATAGGATGTTTCTATCGTCCAGCGCAGATGATACAATTCCTTTAAGTCATCTATGCTGTATTCATTCATTGGCAGGTTAGATATCAGATATTCCACAATGTCTTTTCCTATAATGATTTTAATGAACCAAAGCTGATATGTGGTATTCATCAGATGCTGGCGAAACCGAATATCCTCTCGATAGTGATTTGTCGTTTTTCTATCGAATGTTACTTCAAATAATCTGTCTTCACCATCCTGTACCTGATCCATATAAGCTTTTAAAAAAACAGAAGATACACGAAATAGAAAGTATTGTTTTTGTTGTAACAGTTGATCTATGAGTCGCATAGACGGATACCCGCAATCAAAGGTAAAGATTGCTTTTGCAACATAATTTTCACAATAAGTTTTGATATGCTGTGCTGCCAGTGCCATTTCACTTAATGTACATGAACCGAATTGCATATCTAAAAACGTATTGTTTAGACAGTCATGTAAGGTAGATAAAAGTCCACCTACAGGTTTTGATTGATTTTTTGTTGGATTTGCAGATGCAGAGAATCTTCCGAATGCAGCTGTATTTTCCTTTGTGTTGGGAAGAATGATTTTTGATCCATCGACAGCCAATACAAGATTTCCTTTCCATTTTTTAAACTATCTGCTTCATTATCGTAATAATTTGCAATGAACTCATTACTCATGACACATATAGCCTGTGGATTGAACTTCTTCCTGGCGAGATAGAAAGCAGTTTCTGTAACCGGTTTTTTTCCTAATCTTGATAATAGTCCATGATATCACTCCATTGAGAACCGCCTTTTCAATTCAGCATTTGATAAACAAGATCAATAACAGAGTTATGGCGATTTCTGGTGAAAGAATGGGGATTATCACCTCGGATAAGATCTAGATGAAAAACGGAAGCCTGCTGAATGTAATCATAAAAAGTACGAATGACATTAGCACACATAGGCGTCACAACCATTATAAACAAAAAAAATCAATCAAAGTGTAAAAATCTGAATAATGGTTGAATAAAACTATAAGAGAATGAATGTAAAAACATAGAGAAATCTGTTGTCTATAAATGAATACCATAAGTTGTGTCCTCCTCGCCCTTTTCACTTATAAACACAGCCGCGATAGCGGCTGCTTTTTGATTCATTTGTCAATAGCAAAAAAGAAGGTATCTAGAGAATTTTTAAAATTTCTCCTAGTTTTCTCTTTTCCTATTTGTCAACTTCCTTAACCTATTGGCATTGGATAGGTGTGACTAAGTTTTTTTTATTTTTAAGTCTTTTGTGTTGAATCACCTTAAATATTGTGTATAATATAGATGAAGA
>QULU01000060.1 GCA_003481775.1 Clostridiaceae bacterium OM02-2AC | reverse complement strand
GACAAGCAATCGCATGTGCAGGATTTTTGTTGCTTTCTATTTTCTCCAGTACGATCCTTTTATTCATCCGGTACACATAGCGAAACTGCGACCAGAGTTTTTGATGCATCCGGGCAGTAGGGCGGAGCTGCTTAGGAATCTCTTGAATCTTTGTCTTTCCTAATACGACGCTGAATAGATGTGTATGTATGATAGAATCAATCTCTGTATATATGACGGCTTCTTTATAAAAATGCTTGGCTATATGATCCAATGCCATCTTGATCGCATAGGCTTCTCCTTTTTGAATATTCTTTACATCCTTGAGGTATTTCGTTTTGGTATGTATCCGGATATGATCATCGATATAGATCGCACTGACGAGGACACCATCCTTCAAGCTGGCATCACAGAATATCTTTACTGCATAAGAACCTTCCTGAAGCAGTTCCTGCTTCGTTTTATAATACTTATCAACAGCGTTCATATAGTTTCTTCATTACGGCAGCTGCCCCATGAGTTTATATTGTCCCTCTTCATGTAAAGGCAGCGTATATATGGCATCCAATGGATGCTGTGTTACATCCTCATAACCTGTGACCAATAAGTTAAAATCGATCCTGTCTTTATTGTCCCGTATTTTTTGTATTAAGAGTCGCTTTGCATTTCGCATAGTACAAACAAACAATACACGATAGTCAATGACATCGAGAGATAGAGCCTTTGCATGCAGTTCTTCATGGATGACACGACGATAGGATCTTATCTTTTTTTCAGCTAATGTCTGTGTGGGATAGGATCTTTCTAGTTCTACATATACCAATACGGATGAAGTTTTTGTTTTATCCTTCTGTTTGAATATCAAGATGGCGTCCGGGCGATTAGAAGTATCTTCCAGATATGCCTCCTTTTCATTCAGTATCTCATCTACATACCAGTTTGAATTCCCATCCTCATATTTAGACTGGATGATATCACATACGGTGGCCACTTGTACCTGGTGATACATGTAATAAGGACTGTAACTCAAAAATGCTTTTGTATTGTCCTTGGCCTCATATCCCATATCTTCCATGTACTGGAGGCCTCGTTTCCCTAAAGTAACGATCTTGTATCCGGTCCGGAAACTTGCTGTATGGTTCGCAGGTATGAATGTCCGTTCTATGATCAAGAAGTCATGTAGAGCCAACTGTAGAATACGCCTTTCGATCGTATCCTTTTTTCTACCTTTATAAGCAAATAATTGTATATAGTCCATATCCACAAATCCATGTTTCGCGATCCGGACCATCAGTTCAATATCATCGTCCAATATTCTTGGTTTGTTCTTATGTCCCATCTATGATCCCTCCTCTAGTTATTCTTTGCAATAGTTATATAAGAGTAATAGTAACTATATCTATATAGTAGTATCAAATAGTATATATAGTTGTATCATGAGATAGATATGTATGAGGATAGAGTGATTTAAGGCTCTGATATAAGGCATAAAGCAGCGTCCCATAAGGTTGTTATAGTTTATATTATTTTATAAGGTAAAATAAGGTAATTTCTAAATCTTTCAATGTGCAAATAAGCCTTTAAACAAAGGGTTTCATTGCGAAAAAGTGTGACATATATCGTACAGTGTTCGGCACATCTCTCGGCACAGTAACCGGCACAGCACATTATATAGTTTTTCATCCTACATCGACATGATGAACGGCAAGATAGCGAGGATGAAGATGATCGCATAACAGATAGTGATGGCCGTCTGGATCTTACCGTAATATCGATATCCACCATATCCCAGGATAGCACAGATGAAGACGATCGTAAGTCCTCCGACTTGCTCATCCTGCAGTGCTTTCCATGTATCCCGGAATACCCGCTGCACGCTCAACAGCAGGTAGGAATCACTGATCCTTGTCATGAACTGAAAGAAGATGAACAACCCAAGAATCGATGAGATCAGGATCACCGGTCGGCGTTGTCCCTTTGGGAGGAGCTGCGATATCTTATACAGTAGAAATCTTATCCGTCCCATTCTCCATCACCTTTCTTTCGTCTTTTTATTTTACGGAATACGATCTTTTCTGCCTCTTCTTTCGACAGGAAGTCACGCCGCATCAAGCTGCGTGCTTCGTTACGGTTCTTCTCTGTATTCATTTCCGCCTGCACATTCTCTCCTTCCTTGTGTGGTACTACTTTTCCGGCATTATACCGATATGGTGGATCCACTTCTACGAGTACCGTTTTTGCAATACGGTTGTCCTCTGTAGATACATATCCGATCCGATCGGGAAGTCCCTGCAGACCATCGATGTCCGGATGGCCGGGAAGGTTTGCGGACATACGCACGGCTCCATCACGCCCCTGTCGGAAGGTCACCTTCGTACCGGCATTTCCAAGGATGGCCTTCAGGAAGCCTTGCTGGAACTGTTCCAGGTATTGTGTCATCGGGATCAGTGCCATACCGCCTTTCCTCAGCTCCGCCAACCAGCGCTCGTAGATATCGAACTGCACCTTGTGACATTCATCGATGAAGGTCAGATGCAGCCGTGAATTATCCGGACGCTTCAGACCGATCAGATAATATTTCAAAGAGATATATCCGACGATGATCCGCAGGTCATTGTCATTGAGACCTTTCAGATTGAATAAGATGATATCACCTTTTTCGATCCACTCTGAAACCTTCCGCAAGCCATCATACTTACTATGCATACCGAACATGAGCTTCTTCTTGGGCGTATTGATGAATGGATCGGTACGGTTCAGGATGGGATCTACCTGCTGTTTATCGAAGCGCCCTTTTAGGAAGGCACATGCATCATCCGCATATACATTATCCTTCAGTCGCTCATACAGTCGCTCACGCATCGTTTCATCCTGAAACATCTTCGGGACATCCATGATCGTATGCTCCTCTTCATCCAGCAGGATCGTATTGATCGCACTGGTGATCATACGGTCTACCTGTACAGTGACTGCGGAACCGAATAACATCCGGAAATAGTCCAGTATCTCGGTAGAAGGGACATCCTTATTCAATAAGGAGATAGGAAAGATACAATCCTCATACCCAAAATCGATATAATGGATCTTTTCACGCAGCTTCGTGATATCATGACCATCCGCCTGCAGCTTCAGCATCATATCGATGACCCCCAGCACACTGGTCTCTGCAGGATCGAAGAACGTGAATCCCGGTATGTTCTTTTTCCCCTGCACGATGGATGTCAGGATATCGCGCATCATCTCCTCCGCAAAGCTCGATTTTCCGGAACCGGTCTGTCCGGAGATGACCATATGTTTCCGCAGCTGGAGCTGCTTTAGAAAGACCACACGATCCTGCAGCGGATGATAGACATGTCCGCATTTGATCCCGGACGCAAATTCTTCCTCCTTCAATGTCCGCTGGCCGATCTCAAGTTTGTGTACCCGTTTCAGGATCTCAAGATCCTTCTTATTGTAGAAGGTCGGGATCTGAAACAGGTTCATCAGTTCGTTTCCTGTCAGTTTGGAAAATTTATAAGTATCCCGATAGATCGCCCGAAGCTCCTTTTCTCCTGCTGTCAGATTGATGATCGTATTCGTGATCTCCAGGATCTGGTTTCTCTGGTATCTCGTCTTTCCGGATACCTTGATCATCACCTGCACATCGACATCCGTACTCACGCCTCGTAACATGCTCTTCGTTGCACTGTAATTCTTTTCGACACTGAAATCGATCGTGATCCTCGTCTTGTTGCGCATCGTCCCCAGGATGAACAGGAAGATCTGATCATCCCGGAAGGTCGCAAGGCTTTTTTTCGTATCTTTCGCATGATCCAGCACATCATCCGTAAACAGGGTATGTACTGTCGTATACGGCGTGAGCGGTCTCACCGCTTCGAATACGTTCGCCTTATCCTGGAACATGTTCTGCAGACTGTTCAGGACGAGCCCATTCTCTCTTTCATCACTCACCTGTAAGTAGAATGAGATCATCCCATCCGTTTGATCCTTACCGTCGCACTCGATGATGAAACGATAATCCAGGATACAGTTTGGATCGAAGAGCTTCGATAGACGATCTCGCAACGATCGACGCCTTTTCGTTCCGGACAATGTCTTTAAAAACATCCGCATCGTATCTGCCTGGAACTGATGATCATATCTTGGTAATATCTGATATAACATTCCGCCTTCCTCCTAACACCTATATCTCTTTAAGAGGAGTAAGCATCCGTTCTCCATATCCCAGGATATCGTCCGGTGTGAGCCATTCCGGTTTCTTTTCGGGAGGAAAACTCTCATACAAGGCCTGCATGATCTCAATCTGCTCCCATTCATCATTGGCCCAAAGGTCCTTGGCATTTCGGTTGCCATATCCCAGATAATAGTTACAGTCCTCCACCATCCGGGGGAGGAGCTGATAGCGGAACGTCTCATCATGTTTCAATATTTCTTCTAGTACCATACCTTCACCTCATCTCAATAAAACTCGTTTCGATCGACCATGTCACGAAACGATAAGATCGCATCCGCGTCGCTTACGAAGTCGAAACTTTCTTCCAGTGGCTCACCATCCGGAGATTTGATCCAATAGGTCAGTGCACCGAATGGATCCATGCCGGAACTTAAGATGTATCCCTGATATTCATCCACGAGCTTACCGTCTGCCTCCATGATCATCTCCAATTCTTCCACATATATCTTTTCTGTAAAATGGCCATCACCAAGGATCCCCTCTACATACTTGCGCCACCTTTCTTCTACTTCCTTCATCATGATGTCCCAATATTCCTGATATAGGGCCTGATGTAGTTCCTCGTATCCCTCACTTTCCATAAGGGCATCTCTTTCCAGGGCATCTTCCCAATATCCGTCTACCTCTTCCATCTTTTCCTGTATTTCATATAAACGATGGATGATGTCCGCTTTTCTTCCTGTCATATCGGATCCTCCTCTTACTTTTCATAGAAGCCGTTTCCCAGGCTGCTCTCTTCGATCATCTTATAGATCTTCGCTTTCCCATCGCTCCACTGCACACGCATCCGGACCAGATACCGGCTCGCATCGTTCCTGTCCGCATGCTGCATCTGTGCAGTGTAGATGACATATACTTCAAAGTCATCATCCGCTATCCTGTCGATAGCGCTGTCCATCGATGTGATCTGTGTTTCTGTCGTTTCTTCTTTTTTGATACGTTTGCTCTCTCTTCGCATGGCCGCCAGCTCTTCCTTACTCAGATCCGGTACCAGTGACTGGTACAAGTCATCGCTGAGAAGTTCCTTGACCGGTTCGATACGATCCAGGAAGATATCACTGCTGCGGCCTTCGCTCTTCACTCTCACGAAGCGTTCTGCTGCGCTCTTACAGGCCTCTTCCACATCATTGGGAACAGCCGACTGAGGAGATGGCTCCGTTGTTGGCTTTTTCTGTATCATGGTATTGCTCTGCTGCGAGTTCACCTTCGTTTCCGATGGCTGATTCATCCATAGGAATGCTGCCGTCACAGCTATGAGGATACCCATAGACACGATCGTTTTCTTTTCCATATTTCACCTCTGTCCATTATTTGAATTTGATGTATGTTTCCGGATCCACACTGCCTTCTGTCGTTGCGATCACAGGGGTTGAGAAATGCATCTCCATATGTACATGGGATGCTGTCGAATTTCCAGAATGTCCCTGGCTGCCGATCCGCTGTCCTTTCTTTATGCTCTGTCCTGTCTTGACGTCCACATTCTTCATATGGCAAAGCAGGATATAGAGTTCTTTTCCTTTATACTTCATTTTCAGTTGGATAAAGTTTCCGGCACCGGCATAAGCACCACCCGGACACATATTCCCAAGGTATCCGCCATCTGCAGGACAGCTCGAGGATGCCTGATATACCTTCGCATCACCGGGAGCGTAGATCGATGCACCATAGGAGCCATCCAAATCGACACCATAATGGAAGTCACCGATCGATGGTCGATTCCCATACCCACTGGTGAGCGTGTAGCCCTTCAATGGCGGGATCAGGATACCGTCCCCGCTGATAAAATCCAATGCGTCATAGTAGGACATCACCTTATCGGCATAAGGAGGATCTCCGTAGACGCTCCATCCGGTCTTTCCCTTCATGATATCGGAAAATTCCTGTGCTGCTTCCAGTGTCCATCTTCCACCTTTTTCACGATCGATCCATTCGATGAATCCATTTCCGAAATTATATCCGCCTAATGCCACCCGGATGCGACCTTCATCGGATGCATCCTTGACCTTCGCCCTTTTCAGGCAATCCTGCAGCTCTTTGATACCGCAGCGGATCGAGTAATGCGGATCCTTGATCCCATTGGGTATCTGCGGATATTTTTTGTTGAACGGCCCTTCCGATGCCTGCATAGGATCACTGCCTGTCCCACCGGATTCTACCTGCATCACTGCCAGGATCAGATCCACATAATCTTCCATGCCTTCCAGCTTGGCTATCTTGGACACATAGGGACGATAATATTCGACAGAGGAACTGAGATTGTTTTTGGGCGTCTCATTCCCATCTCTCACACCACCGCCAAGGAACATCAGAAACATCATCATGATAATGATAAGGGGAAGGAAAAGGAGAAGGAGCTTCTTAATCGCCTTCATTTAGGAGGTTCTCCTCTTCCTGCGGCAGTGTATCCTCTTCCGGTTTTGTTGAAGCCTCATGTTCTGCCGGCACATCCTGTTCGTTTATCGGTCCGCTCTCTTGTCCTCCTTCATCGACATCCATTCCTGCCGGCACACTGTTTGGATCATCCGGCTGCTGCGTAGCTTGTGTAGGTTCTGTGTTCATTTCTACATCTGGGCTGTCTTCTGTAGAAGCTGACGATGTTTCTTCCGTTGCCTCTTCAGAATCCGTATGTTTCGAAGCTTCTGTAGGAATAGGATCATCATCAAAGCGATCTTTCAGATCATCTTCTGTTTCAGGATCCACTGTTTCCGGAACTCCTCCCACATCTGAGATATCCGGGGCTCCTGCATCCTCGATAAGATCATCGTCATCGTCCATATCGATATCCAACATATCTTCTTCCGCTATATCCGCTTCATCGCTCAGGTCTTCCTCTTCCTGCGTTTCTGCGCTCATGTTCTGTATGTCAGCTGCATGTTCTTCATCGAATGGTTCACCATCATCTTCCGGATCCGTTTCCTGTGCCCCACCATCGATGTCTCTCTGTGTCTCAGAAGTCATTTCATCAGATCCTTCTGTTTCACTCTCTGCTTCTGTAGGCGCACCCTCACTACTTGTGGCAGGACCAGCCTGTCCAGCCAGTTCGCTGTCACCTTCTGCAAGTGCCTCCTCATGATCCGCAGAGTCCACATCATCCTGTATATCGTCTGCATACATATCGGGATCTTTTTCATCTCGCAAGGCGTCGTCATCATAGCTGCTATCATATGGATCATCATGATCACGAAGATCACTATCATCACTTTCTCCATAGCCACCTGTGCCACTGCCGTTTCCTTCACCGCCCCCATCAAACGCATCACTTTGTGAAGCAGAGCCTTTCAGCTGTCGGTACGTCGACATCGGAGAGGTACCCAACAGCATTCCTTCTGCCACGATCTTTCCATCTTCCATCAGTTTCGACATGATCGTCGGTAGATTCTTGATCACGAATCTGAGCAGGACGATGAGGATCACATCGACTGCCAGCATGAGCAGGACACTGTAAGCGGATATCTTCGTGCATAATTCTACCAGGAAGAACAGTGCCATACTGAACAGGATATCCGCAAAGATCGTGACCATGCACCACATGAGCCTGTCTGTGAACCATTGGCGAGCTTTGCGTCCATGCTTGAGCAGCCACCAGATGAGTTGATATACACTCAATCCCAGAACGATATATTTTGAGGCCTTTACAGCCCCTAAGCCGATACAGATCGCTGCGATGACGATACTGATCGCACCACGATGTACTAACAAGACGAAGGAGAGTCCCAAGACCCGCATTGCGGAACCACCATCATGCGTGATCGCATGATTTCCGAACTTGTCATATTCATCCTCCGCATTGTCTTGTGATGGATCGTTCAGGAGGCGCTGTACTCGCTTTTCTACCTTTTCGATAGCATCCTTATCGTCCGAACCGGCGATCTTCGCAAGATCTGTCGTACCGAAATGTCGTACCATGAACGGCTGTTTCTGCAAGATATCGAAGATGTTCTGCTTGTTCATGATCTCCGGATCTTCCTTCTTTTCTCCGAATACGAACGTTTCCGTCAACATCTGTGTCGTCACTTCCTCAAACCCATTTGCGATCTTGCGTCCATTTTGGCCGATGAAGGTGATGAAGGTCATCGATAGGAAGGCGGTAAGCACGATCTGTACGATCTGTTGCCATCGTACGATCCTGGTAAAGTCTTTGATGAGCTTATACAGGATAGAGGACAATGCAGCGATCAGGAGCACTTTATTGATCCAGGAATCAGGATCGCTCCAATCGAAAATGACCTTGTCGATCATATCAAAGATCCCCTGTATGACGGTCCCCAAAAAGCTGGAGGATACCAGGTTATAGATCGTCAACACGAAGAAGGAGATCACGAACCCGATCATTTCCAGAAGCAGCGTGATCAAATTCATGAAACATGTGACGATGGAATCCCCATCAAGCAGGTTGAGCCCTTTGGTCTTCGCTGTCATACTGGAATTATAGAGATTCTTGATATAATCCTGGTCCATTTCTTTTTTTCTCGTATCTTTATCTAAACTGAGGATCGCATCCGAGAGAAAATCCGAAGTATTGGTATCTGCCTTTTCTTCATCGTTCTTCTGTGCTGTCGTCTCTCCCGGAGAATTACCGTTGCCGATCGCTCCATCCATAGATTCCGCATGGATACCTGTCGGGACCAGCAGCAGGAACAGCAAGCTCAGGATGGTGAGGCATCTACGCCATCTCATGACTTCGCCCCCTGTTCATCGATATCCTTGAAGGTGCGGAAGGCATCCGAGAACATCGGCAAGATCGCCATCTTCGTCAGGCATTTGCGGTTGTTGTAATCACAGTATAAGAAATTGTGCTGCTTTGCCTGGTCGACACCTTCCTCCTTCGTTCGATCCTGCAGGATAGCGGACAGCGTGGAATTGCCATCCAGATCGAAATGGCACAGGATACGCTGGATCTCGTCCTTGCTCTTCATATTGCCGATGAAAAATTGCCCGGTATTATTGATGATGGAATCCGGAAGATCGCTCCAGTTCTGCAGGATGATCAGCATATCACACAGCTCCGATCTTGCGATCAGATTGTTGTTCACTAATACGGACATACCACCCGGGACTGTCGAATACAGTTTTGCCTCATCGAACAGCATCGTCTTCGCTTGTCCTTTGTACATACGCAGGAACATGTTCGTGATCTCATTGACCTTTCCCAGGATGAGGGAGAAAATCCGATGTTCCAGATTCCCGGAATCATAGCTATAGGTGAGCGAATCTCTGGAATACACCGGCATCTTCGCGAACGTGATCAAATTGAAGGGGCGATCGAGACGGAACACCTTCGAGATATCGGTATCATCGTCCCCGAAGAACAGGCGAGCCATCGGATCATTGCGCAGGGAATACAGGCTGCGTGCAAGCTTAGGATCCTTGTTCATCATGACATCGACCAACCTTCGCATCGTGATCCGTGTGATCTTTCCACGATGGAGCGCTTCGCTCAGCTCCATATATGCTTCATCGACCTGCATCAGATCGACCTCCTGCTGTGGATTGATGGCACGTACCAGGGCGATGATATCATTCTTGGCCGCTGCCAATGCATCTAAGGGAGAATCCGGATGTAATAGGAAGGCATCGAACATTCCGTTTGGACAAGATGGATCTCCGATGATGAGGTGAGAGGTCAGATCACCGAAGCGATCCAACAGCTTCACGAGCTTGTGACGGTCACCTTTCGGATCGACCAACAGCAGCCGGTGCCCATAGAAGATCATGGAGAGGAGTGCAAAATAGTTGGCTATCTGTGATTTCCCGGAACCGGTCTCTCCGACAAAGGCCACCGTAGAGGACCCTGTCTGCGTCAATCCCTTGATCGGAGCCTCGATGTCGATCCGTACCGGCAGGTCTGCAGGTCTCGTATAGGTGAGCACGACTCCTTTGTCTGCTTCTCCTATGTATAAGCCACCGAAAAAATTAAAATGCGCAAAGTACAAAACGTCTGTTAGATTCACATACCGGTAACAGCTGTTCTTGTATGGAAACAGGTGTTCCGCAAGCTGTTCCTGTTCCCCGATTGCATAAGTCAACTGGATCCGTTTCCCTTCGAATCTCTTCTGCAGCTTGTCGCTGCGCTTCATCAGCATGTCCTGCGTATTGGCACGGATGCGCAGCATCATCTGCCAGCGGATCTTGGAATCTTCGATCGATGGATCCACATCTTCTCCGATCTTCGCAAGCTCGAAGGCTTTCTGTGCTTCCTTGTCCTTTCGTCCGCTGCTCTGCCAGTAACGGCGTGCATTCTTATGGATCTCCTCACGTTTTCCGGTCATATTGCTCTTGAAGGTCTGCGTATGCTCCAGATCGAACTTGATGATCGTGTCGACAGGGAAGGTATAGAGCTGGATCTCATTGACTGCCACATTCGCACGATACCCATCCTCCAATCGATCCTGGATGAGTTTATCTGCGATGAGCACTCGAGAATACAGCTCCCGGAATCCACCTTTGTTCTTCAGCGTCTGATAATGATATTCCAGCTCCGTTGCCTGTGGGATCGTGTAATAATCGGATATCGGTATCTCGATCGGGATCGCCAGATAATCATATAGATGCTGTATCTCTTTCTTGTCCGGTCGTTCCACACTCAGATCCATACTCAATTTCTTGTATATCTGTTCATCGATGACCTCACTCAGATCGACCATCCGCTTTTCCAACGGATCGTTGTTCTTACTCAGCCAACCACTCAACCACTTTTTCTTCAATGGATCACGGTTGTCTGTAAAGCATATATGTATCCGATAGCGATACTTGATACCACTTGTCAGCTGCGCTTTGATATCCTTCATGAAGGAGCGATACAGCTTCTCTGTCTGTGGATCACCATTCGTCTCATATAACGTCTTATAATGCTTTAGGATACCCTGTTCATCGATGCGCTGTGGCAGGATATAGATCGCTCCCGGCATATTGACAGATAGGATCTTCCGATGCAGGTTATCGATCAATGTCTGCAGCTGATGATCGGATGCATACAGGCTGTTCATCGGACGGATCTCATAGTGATAACAGATACATTCCTTACAGTAGACGATGTTTCCTTCTCCATAGCTGTAATAAGGTTCAACGTACACACCGATGCACTCTCCCTTCTCTTTCCTTCGATAATCTATGTGTGTGTCCTTGGGAATCATACAGGATGCGATAGTTCTTCACATCCCGATAGTAGAACGTGATCAGCTTGTTCTTGCGGCTCTCCCGGTCGATCTCTGTCAGGAACATCACAGCGCCGATCTCCAGTACCGCAGCGATCGCGATCGACAACAGGATCCCCAAGGATCCGAACAGATGATACGCAGGGATACCGATGGGGATCAGTGCAAACAACAGACCCCCCAGCATCACGAGTACCATCCCCCAGCCATTCAGTTCGATCCCGATATAGGGGATATACAGCTTCTGCTTGTGTGTCTCGACAGCCGTATAATTATAGGCGCTCTTCATGATGGCCCTCTAGATCTTGACGCCTACGAACCGCAATGCCTTCAGGACGAGGTCCCATATCCACTTGAGAGGCTTCGTCAGGAAGGAGATGATCGATGACGGCTCTATCTGCGCGATGATGGTGAATGCGATCAACACGATGAACCCGATGACGATCTCATCGATGACGGACTGCCATTTCCCACCGGTGCGGCGCAGAGATTCCTTTGCACTACGCAACAGGAACACCATGAGCGCCACGAATACGATGAGCAATACCAAATAATAAATGACCTTGAATCCTTCTAATTTTGTAAAATCCATACCTAATACTCCTCCTTTGAAATGATCTTGTTCGTTTTTCTATCGAACAGGAAACGCACGCTACGTTCCTGTTGGAATAGTTCCTTCGTTTCATAGCGGACGATCACATCTGCCTGTATCTCATCCTCATTCTGTATGGCGGACTGCAGACTGACGAATACCGGTTTCGTATCCGGATCCAATGGTTTCAGCGTTTCCGGATCCTGCATCAGGAGCCGTGCCTGTTCCAGATCAGCGGCATAGGTCGTAAAGAACAACTGGATCGTATTCGTGATCTCCTGCTTCTCCTGTTCCGTACAGTCCTGTCCCTTGATATCTTCTTTTTCTGTCTCCAGCCCTTTTTTCATATCCTCATTCATAGCAGCTGGCGAAGTTGATATCATCGAGATCGGACGATCCACGATATAGTGACCATCTTTTTGAATAGAACGTATCGCGATATATGCCGTTTGTCGTTTCCTCTTGCCTTCGTCGTCTTTCAGATCGAGAGATACGCTGGCATAGGATGTGAGCCGGCCTTCCTCTGTATCGGATGGCTCCACCTGATATACATCTACGGTTTCTACCTCGGCACTCTTGATCTTTTGATCATAGGATACGTTCCAGCTTCCTCCGGTCGTGAATTCCTGTAGGAACTGTTGACTCTCTTCATCCTGCGGATATTTATAATAGTTTTTTATATAATCCTCCAGGAAGCTATAGTCGTTCACCGCTACTGCAGGCGTTATGTCCGGTCGTTCCTGAGCAAGGGAACGGAATCCTCCCAGCAGACCGATGCCTACGATCAGATACAGAACTGCTTTCTTCAATCGCACGATACGCCGTTGTCGCTTCATCAGCTTCTGTAGATGTGCTTCCAGTTCCTCCTCTGTATGTTCTACCTGTGGACCCTCACTTCCTTCCGGGTGCTCTTGTATATCCTGATCCAGGTGTTTATGCAGCCGTTTGAACAGCATCCTCTTTCCTCCTTTCTATCATCCTTACATCGTTTCTATTGGCAGATGTACCAGTCACTGGTACATCATCGTAGATCGAGCCGGTAGCCGATATAGATACCGGCATCATCCTGTAACACATCACACTGATACCTCCTTCCACTTACCGCTCCTGCGGCATTACATTTTTCCAGTGCGGAGGAGAAACTCTCTCCATTGGCAAACAGCCATGTCTGTACGCCGATCGATGGGGCCGGTTCCTGTGGCTTCTCTGCTTTCGGAGACGATGCAGAGCCTGTCGTCGTATCTTGTTCTTTCGGCGGCTGTGCAGTGGATGGCCGTTCTGCATTCTGTGGATGCTGTGGCTTCTTTTCCTTTGGCGCTTCTTCTTTTTCTTTGACGATGAGCCGCAGCTCCTTCGTGGCAGTATGGCCGCTGGAATCTTTGACCTGATACGTGATCGTATAAGTACCGGCTTTCTTCACATCAAAGCTTCCACGGATCGATACGTCCAGATCACCGTCATAGTCACTATAGGCTTTCTTTACGTATGCTCTTGCATCGAATGCTTCCTTCACATAGATCTCGACCTTATCCTTCTTGAGTTGAAGGACAGGTGGTTTCGGTGCCACCACCCGGATCTCCTTCATGAATTCTTTTTGTTCTCCGTCCTCTCCCACAGCGATATATAAGAGCTTCTTTACCCCCGGGGATGAGGTATCGATCGTCGGATACAGGATCTTCGTAGAATTTGTCGAACGGATCAGATCGACAGGTTCGATCTTCTCGTTCAGTTTCACCTTTTCCGTATCCTTGAATGTGATCGACAGGTCATCTTTATCTGCCGGTTTCGGAAATAAGAGATACCAAAATCCCAGGCAGAGTAGGAGGACACAGAGGATGAATGTCATATACTGGCTTTTTTTCACTGTGCCTCATGCTTTCTACGCAATAAGAAGAAGGCAGTGCATGTGGATACTCCAAGCAGGAAGATCCATCCGGCTACACTCGTGTGATCGCCGGTATCAGGACCGCCGGATGTCGCAAGCGGTCTGTCCGCATAGACGATCGTACGAAGATTATCGTCACCATTGACCCATTCATCATCGATCGTGACCTTCACGACCTCATCCGATAGCTGATAACCGGCAGGAGCCTTCGTTTCCTTTATGTATACTGTCTGATATAATAGTCCATCGAATGACGCGACCCCATCCTTCGGATCTGTCTTTTCTGTTTTGATGGCTTCTGTGCACTCCGCATCGGAATACAGAGTAAATTCAGCTTCTTTTAAAATGCTCTTATGATCATAATGATCGACTTTCCGCACATGCAATGCCGGTAAAGGCGCATGTTTTGGGAATACTTCGATATGGTAGTTCATCTGTTTGGCGGTCTCATCCCACATCGGTACGCTGATCAGTGTCGGCTGTATCGTTTCATAGCCCGCCTGATCACTCACATACAGCAGATAGACACCTACCTCCAGATCTGTGAAATCTACGATACCCTGCGCATTTGTCTGTTTCGTCTGTATCGCGTCTTTCACGAGTGGCTGCAATGTATCTGCGGCTTCCTGCAGTCCTTCTGCCGTTTCGATGGCATTCAGATCCACATTCGCAGAGCTATAGTCCTCGGTAAGCTGATAGCTCCCTTCCTTTATCGTTGCGACATAGGCCAGAGAAAGACCGACGCCTTCTCTGGATAACTTATCTTGTGTTTCCTCCAGTTCCACATGGACACCGCCTTTCTCCTGTGTAGAAGGATCCATAGGCTGGGGAAGTGCTTCCTGTGCGCTTACCGGCCGGATGCAGCATAATGACAACAACGATAATGTCATGATGCAGACTATCTTATTTCGCTTCTTCATGTTCTTTTGACCTCCTTCTTTTTCTATGATGATAGATTTCTTTTCCCAACAGGAGCGTGACGATCACAAAGGGTGCTGCCGTAAAGATAAGTTCTCGTATCGACATCATCGATCCCTGGATCGATTCCTTTTCCTGTTTCTCATAAGCTGCCCGTTCTCCTGTTATGAGCAGCCTTTTCGTATTGATCCCGTATGGCGTACAGGTGATAAGCGTCACGAGGTCTCTTCCTTCTTGTATCTCCAACAGACCGGTATCCTGTGGATCTGTCGTTTGGATATCGCAGATCCGATAGGCCAGCGTCCTGCCGAGTATATCGATGTAGAAGAGATCGCCTTTTCCCAATTCATCTAATCTGGTAAATAGCTTTGATGATGGAAGACCACGATGTCCGCTCAATGCCGCATGCGTACTCTCACCACCGACAGGAAGACTGCTGGATCGAAGATGTCCCACACCTTTTGATAGGACACTCTCACTCACACCGTGATAGATAGGAAGATCGACACTGATCTTCGGTATCTCGATGCGTGCCATGACATCGCTGTCCTTCAATCGCAGCTGTTTTTCATAAGCCTTCTCTGTCAGATACTTGTCACTGATACCTTGGATATAGTTCCCTTGAGTTTGAAACAACATATCGTTATAGGTGTCTGCCGCCTTCAACAGACCTTCCACCTGATCTTCATTGCGTCGTAGCGCTTTGGAATATGTCTTCAGGGAATCGGACTGTACACTTCGCTGATACAGA
>QULU01000006.1 GCA_003481775.1 Clostridiaceae bacterium OM02-2AC | reverse complement strand
TTTTTAAACCGCATGATGGAAAGCAAGTATCATGAAGACTGCTCAGCATGGTTGTGTACCTTGTCAACAGCACAGATGGAACAGATTTTCAATCTGATTTTAACCTGTGATACGCTGGGGGAAGTAAAAACGCAGCTGGTAACCCCCGAATAATACATAAGATTCATCGAACCGTTTTCGAATACCGTTAAAACGGTTCTATTATTTTTCTATAAATGGAAGAAACAGAAAACAGCCTCTCAGACATGAAAGGATGCTTTGTCTTTCATGATTAGTGATGAATACACATGCAGTATCCTATCCGGGTACCATATTAAAATTCTTTCTCTCTGTGAGTATTTACAATATAAGCGATGCTTACCGCAGACGTCCCTAGCAGGAGTACAATGCTTACAATCCTGCTGTTGAAAAGATTGTCTGCCACGTGCCCTTTTCTCTTTTTCTTTCCCTCATTGCCGATCGCTGTAAATCACTCGAAAAGCTATGCTGCGCTTATAGATTATGAAGGTAACGAAAAATTTCACAAATTTACATTTCCTACTTACAAATAGAAATAAATACAGTATAATGGAGTCGAGGTGAAACGTTATGAGAGGAATTTACAATTCAGTAACTGATATAAGAAGAAATGTTTTTACAGAAATCGCCCGCCTAGCCTACGAAGGTGGAGATTATGCAAGCAGTATTGAAAAGCTGCCATTCAAAATCATTCCGGGAGAGCGTGCTACTTACCGTGATTCCATCTTTTTGGAGCGTGCTATCGTAGGTGAGCGGCTGCGTCTTGGTATCGGTCTACCAGTAAGAAAAATGGATGAGCATTCATCCTTAAGTGATGGCATTGAAGAGAGTGCCATTGCCGAGAAATACTACGATGATCCACTGGTAAATGTCATCAAGTTTGCCTGCAATGCATGTCCGGAAAAGACGGTTGTCGTAACGGATACGTGTCAGGGCTGTCTGGCACACCCGTGCAAGGAGGTATGTCCTAAGGATGCTATCTCCATGGTAAACGGAAAATCCTACATCGATCAGGAAAAATGCATCAAATGCGGACGCTGTATGGATGTGTGTCCTTATGGCGCCATCAATAAGCTGGAGCGTCCATGCGCAAGAAGCTGCGGGATGGATGCCATTACCTCAGATGAGCTGGGGCGTGCGGAAATCGATTATGACAAGTGTGTTTCCTGCGGTATGTGCCTGGTAAATTGTCCATTCGGTGCCATTGTCGATAAGGGACAGATATTCCAAACCATTCATGCGATGAAATCCGGTAAAGAGGTGATCGCCGCGATTGCCCCTGCCTTCGTCGGTCAGTTCGGACCTACCGTCACACCGGAAAAGGTGAAGGGTGCATTGAAAGAGCTTGGCTTTGCGGATGTCGTTGAAGTTGCAATCGGCGCAGACCTCTGTACAGTGGAGGAAGCTGAGGATTTCCTGAGCAAGGTACCGGCAGAGCAGCCGTTTATGGCAACCTCCTGCTGTCCAGCATGGTCTGTCATGGCAAAGAAGCTGTTCCCAGATTTTAAGCCGTATATCTCCATGGCATTGACTCCTATGGTACTGACCGGACGTCTGATCAAAAAACAGAAGCCGGACGCAAAGGTTGTCTTCATCGGGCCATGCGCCGCAAAGAAGCTGGAAGCCAGCCGGAAAAGCGTAAGAAGTGATGTGGATTTTGTCTTAACCTTTGAAGAGGTAATGGGAATGTTTGAAGCAAAGGGTATCAACCTGCCGCAGGTCGAAGCAGATGCTCCATTTGAGGAAGGCACTGCCAATGGTCGTGGTTTCGCTGTCAGCGGCGGCGTTGCCAATGCGGTAAAACAGTGTATACAGAAAGAGCATCCGGAACAGGAGGTTCTGATTGATTCCGCAGAGGGCCTGAAAAACTGCCGTACCATGCTGATGATGGCAAAGGCAGGAAAACGAAACGGCTATCTGTTGGAGGGGATGGCATGTCCGGGGGGCTGTGTAGCCGGTGCCGGAACATTGCAGCCGGTAATCAAATCCAGTGCTCTGGTCAAGAAATATACAAGCGATGCAGAAAAGAAGCTCGCATTTGAAAGTGAATATCTGGATAATCTAGATTTACTGACAAAAGAATAAACATAATAGAAAAAAGGAAGCGGCATTCGATATACAAGGCTTCAAATACAGGATGTCGGTTATAGAAAAAGGAAGTCCAAGTGTGATCAATATACACGGACTTCCTTTTCACTACCTTTTTGGACCCCTATCATATGTAAGCCTGGATCAATTATCATAAACCCCTACGTTTATTTAGAGACGCTTATGATACAAGGACTTCCTTTATATATCCATAATTTCAGGATACGTCGGAAAGGGGGAACTACCTGCAAGCTTACTTCATATCATCGCAACTGCAAGGAATCTTAAATCGTTCCTTAATGCATACGATGAAGCCTGCATTACGGCATTTTCAGCGTATCACCACGATAGCCTACACATATCTTTGCCAGCATGTCCTTAAAACATCCAGTTTACTTCCATTTTTATACTCCGCCTGCTGCTTCCTTAATATCTGGTGTGATTTCCACATACACATCATCGTAAATATCCTGCAGGGAACTGCTGAGCTGCTTCTGTATGGCCGCAAGCTGTGCCACATTGATCATATTCGTGTCGTTGCGGATATAAATTTCCACCCAGAGCTTTCGCCCTGTCTGTATGATATTGTAAAAGGTTGGTTCATAGGAATAGCGTTCAAATTCATGATCTGCAAGCTTACGGATTCGCTGTGTGACCGCCTCCTCGGGCGCAAACAGAATCAGACTGCGAAACGCATCCTTCATCATACGCCATGGCTGTGGCAGCATGATCATCGCTATAACAATAGCAATGATCTGATCCACATAGGGGGACAGCCATGCAAACGGGGTATCACTCAAAAAACTGGCGCATAAAAATGCTGCGGCTACCCCGATACTGCTGCAAACATCAATTTTCCAGCCGAGCAGCTCTGCTTGTATCAAAGGAGAATCCACCCGGCGATTCATGATCAGCAAAGCGATGAGTATGACTGCGGACAGTCCTGCCAGAAACAGCTCAAACCAGCCGATCAGTCCCTGATTTACATGATTTCCGCCATTGACAATCATCTGTATATTACCAACGATCAAGCCAATGGTTACAGCTGCCAGAAAGCCGCCCTTCCCTAAAAGAAAGAAGGACTCCAGCTGAGCGTAGCCGTATGGCTTGCGCTCCGAGTACGGGCGATACAGCAGCGGCACAAGGAAGACCATCAATGCAAGGACCACTGCCTCCGCACCGTCATAGATACTATCCATCAGCACTGCCTGTGAATTTGTATAGATTGCCATCATAACCTCGATCACGGAAAAGAGAATTCCCGCAGCGACCGTTAGATGCAGAAGACGCTGTTCATGATTCATTTTTTCTTTATTCATTGTTTCTTCAGCCTCACTTTTCTATAAAGAAATACCATTCTCTACAGAAATGGGCCCGGCTGTATGTATTGTTTGGATGTACGCTTTTTTCTTTTGTCCGAGTGGACAAGCATAGTTTCACAATCCTTTCTTAATCCCATTGTATCGCTTTTCGTGTCGATTGACAAGGTGCGGATTTCCCATCCATGCACGAAATCATTGTAATTTGCTACTATTATGCTTATACTAAACAGGAAAGTGAGGTCAGATATTATGGAAAACTATGGATACTTCAAGGTAGCGTGTATTACGCCTGCTGTTCAGATTGCGGATGTAAAGGCCAATCGAAAGACAATGCAGAAACTGCTGCACTCCCTGCCCCCCGATGTACGCCTTGCCGTGTTTCCCGAATTGTCGCTGTGCGCTTATACCTGTCAGGATCTGCTGTATCAAAATCTTCTGCTGGATGAATGTCTGGCAGCTTTGAAAACGCTACGGGATGAGAATGATAGTGAGGCCATACTTGCGGTGGGTCTTCCCATTCAACAGGGAAATCATTTGTTTAACTGTGCGGCATTTTTATATAAGCATGACATTCTCGGTATTGTCCCGAAAACCTATGTTCCCAATTACAATGAATTTTATGAGAAGCGCTGGTTTGCGGACAGTCAACAGCGCATGGGAGATACCATCCTTCTATTTGGAAAGCCTGTCCCCTTCACTGCGAATCTTCTGATCCGCGATGAAACAAGTGAAGCCGTGATTGCGGCTGATCTATGCGAGGACCTCTGGGTTCCCATTCCCCCATCTACCAGACACGCTGCGCATGGAGCCAATGTAATCGTCAATTTATCTGCCAGTAATGAAACAATCGGAAAAAGCGAATACCGCAAGGCACTGATAACCACACACAGCGCAAAAAACATGTGCGGCTATGTCTACACCTCAGCAGGCATCAGTGAAAGCACGAGTGATCTGGTATTCAGCGGACATGACATCATCGCAGATAACGGTACCATTATTTCGGAATCAAGGATTCTTGAAGAGGAGCACATTCTCTATGGGGAAATCGATCTGGAGAAATGCCGCAGTGAACGCCTGAAGTTTCAAACTGCCTTACAGGTAGCGGATAGCTGTACCTATACAGAGGTTGTTGTACGAACGGCCCCGATTACACAGCCACTGCAGCTGACACGCAATATCTCCCCGTATCCGTTTGTGCCAAGAGAGGAAGCACAGCGCAGCAAACGTTGTATGCAGATTTTACAAATGCAGGCAGCCGGCCTTGCACAGCGATTGAAAAAAATCAACTGTACCCAGCTGATCATCGGGATATCCGGAGGTCTGGATTCCACACTGGCTCTGCTTGTTGCCCATATGGCATTTGAAACGCTCAGCCTGCCCAGTCAGGGCATTCTTGGGGTTACCATGCCGGGATTTGGTACTACGAAGCGAACACGCGGCAATTCTCATAAGCTGATGGCTGCCCTGCATACCAGTGTAAAGGAAATTTTTATACACGATGCGTGCGAACAGCATTTCAAGGATATCGGACATGATTTTAGGCAGCACGATATCACCTATGAGAACACGCAGGCAAGAGAAAGGACACAGATTCTGATGGATTTGGCCAATGCATACAACGGCATTGTTCTGGGAACCGGGGATTTGAGTGAGCTTGCACTGGGATGGTGTACCTATAACGGGGACCATATGTCCATGTATGGTGTCAACGCCTCCATTCCCAAAACACTGGTTCGCTATCTTGTAAAAACATATGCGCAGGATATGCGGGAAAAAGGAAGATTGGACATAGCGGATGTGCTGGATGATATCTGTGCAACACCGGTATCACCGGAGCTTCTACCGCCCACAGAGAATGATGAAATCGCACAGATTACAGAGGATGCCATCGGCTCCTATGCATATCACGACTTCTTTCTCTATCATATGCTGAGAAATCATTATGCGCCTGCCAAGATATACAAGCTTGCACAGCTCGCCTTTCCACAGGAGGAACGAAAGAAGATTCTTGCTACCATGCGGATATTTTACCACCGCTTCTTCACGCAGCAATTCAAGCGAAACGCAATGCCGGATGGTGTTAAGGTAGGCTCCATCTGTCTTTCCCCGCGCGGTGACTGGAGAATGCCAAGCGATGCCTGTGCTGCTGCATGGATCAGGCAGGTGGATGCCCTGCAATAGATCGCAGCTGTCAGACACTTATCCTTAGCGAACCAGTGGAGGTAAGCTTGGTAAACCGCCCCGTAACATAAAAGGTTCAACCCCATCCAGTAACCGGATAGCCTTGAACCTTTTTTTCTTATGAACGACATTATGCTCCTGCATTTTGTTTGCGGATATATGCTTCAAAATCCTCCACACACAGCGGCTTTGAATAATAATAGCCCTGGATTTCATCACAGCCGTGCTCCTTCAGGAACACAACCTCATCCGCCTCCTCGATTCCCTCCGCTACACTGTGAATAGCAAGCGTCTTTGCAAGGCTCAAAACACCGCCGACAATGTCTCTGGCACGCTGTGTATTGCCGTGATTTGTCTGAAAGAACACCTGATCCAGCTTGATGGTATCAATTGGAATATCCTTCAGCATATTCAACGAGGAATAGCCGCTGCCAAAATCATCCATGGAAATGCGGAAGCCATAGGAACGCAGCTCCTGAATGATGGCAAACAGCTCCATACTGCGGTCAAAGATTACACTTTCCGTTATTTCGATTTCCAGCTGCTCTGCTGAAACGCCGTTGCGCTCAACGATATCCAGAACACGGCGGGCAAAGCCGGGGCGGAAAATATACATTCTGGAAACATTGATGGAAATACGCAAGGAGGGATACGTTCGCTCCCATTTCTTTAAGAGCTGACAGACTGCATCCATCATATACATATCCAGCTGCTCCAGAAATCCGTTTTTTTCAAACAGCGGTATAAAGGCCTTTGGCGGTATCATGCCGAATACCGGAGAATCCCAGCGCACCAGTGCCTCTGCACTGTGGACAATATCGTCGCTCAGCGTGACCTTCGGCTGCAGATAGACCTTAAATTCCCTGTTTTTCAACGCCTGCTCCATCTGACCCTCCAGCCGCTTCTGATACAGCATCGTGTCGTACATCTTTTCACTGAAGAAGGTACAGCGCTGCTTCTTTTCTGCCTTGCCCAGCAGCTTTGCATGCATACAGCGATCATGACACGGAGAAAATTCACGATCCGTATTCTGCAGCAGATAGACACCGGCATAAAAATCAGCCTTAAACTGCTCGCGCTGCTTGCGCATCTCCTCCTGAACAGCCTCCATCAGTGTATCATAACGTATGGCGATACTATCCGCAGCCCGCATTTTCCACAAGACGATAAAACGGTCTGCGGAAATACGCGCACAGCGTTCATCCGCACTGCAGTTTTCCTCGCACAGCCGCATCGTGGTAATCAGCAGCTGATCGCCGCCCTGATAGCCGTACAATTCATTCAGCAGCTTGAAGTCGCTGACATCAAATTCAATCAGAGCATAGCTGTCTGCCTGTCCCCTGTCCAGCAACATCTGAACATCCATGCGAAACTTATTGTAATTGTAATGGGATGTCAGCTCATCATAGAATACCACCTTATCAATCTTTTTCTCATTGCGCACCCGGGACATATACAGATAGCATATGATGCCGCTGAGAACCAGCGCTACCAAAAACCAGGTGGCTGCCGCTATGAGAATGACATTATTGATCTGGCTGGTCACCACACTTACCGGAACGACAGAAAACACATACCAGTTGTTATAGCCCAGCGGTTCATAGGCAAGATAGCGGTCTTCTCCATTCATCGACTTGAATTTCACAATACCGCTTTCCTGCTTTTTCAGTTTTTCCATATCGAATTCATCATAGAAGCTCAGCTGGTTGAGATTGTGCACCGCCTTGCTGGCGGTTTCGCTGTTGGAATTGAGGACGATATTTCCATCCTCATCCCCGATGGCACTGAAGCCCTTGCCGTCATAGATTTCCATCAGCAGCTTATCTGCCAAGTCCTTTGTCCGGCTTGCCGCAAACAAAACATTGCGAATGCTGCCATCCTCGGTGCGAACCGGAGTGGCAAATACATTGAGATCATACCCGCCGATTTTATCATGCAGAGTATTGGAAAAGGAAGACCTTCCCTTCAGAGCTTGCTTAAAATATTCCCGATCCCCTACATAAAACTGCATTCCATCCGTTGTCAGGCAGTTCCCTTTTTCATCGGTAATGCCATACCGCATGAATTCACTATTTCCACTGGCACTCATCAGGGCATGAAGCAGCTGTTCCGTATCCGTGGTATGCTCATTCTGCAGCATATAGGAGATATTCTCCAGTGTTGACATATGATCATGAATCCGTATTTCAACAGCAGTCGTAGTAGAAGCGGAAATTTCCTGAACGTTATGCTTCAGATCCTTGATCAGACTGCCTCGTATGCGGTCAATATAAAAACCTGCGATGCAGGCAAAAAATAGAAGACTGACTGCCGCAAGTACAATCGCCTGTTTGATAGATCCATGCTTTTTCATATTCCAGCTGCCTCCCTTCTTCTACTAAGTTTATGTATATTATACTTTTATGAAAAGGATAAATTCCCTTTTTTTGTTACATCCTTATTATAAAGTCATTTTCCGGCATATACAACTGAATTTTATGAAAGGAAATCTCATTTTTATCAAAACTGGTAAATCTTGAATTTTACAGACAGAACCGCATGAAGAAAAGGTAACTTATTCCTTTTTGAATCTTCTTCGTTAACAGGGTCTGTAAAGCAAAAGAAGAAGGAATATCGTTTCTAACATTCATAGAAACGATATTCCTTCCTGTATTGTTATACTTATATCCTAATCTGTAAGAATTTCTGTTTGAACGGCTGTTATTTCCATACCCAGACTTATACAAGCTCTCTTCAGGACAGGTCCGTGTTGTTATCTACAGGCTGCGCTATATAAAGGATTGACTATCTGTATATATTTAATACGATACTTTTTTCTCTCATAAATTTACGGATGCATACCACCTCCCTGCGGTATACCTGCATTACCATAAGTTGTCACTGCTTCAATAAGTGTCATTGATGTCAGCTTCATACCGCCCTTTGCATTTGTAATGATACCATTTTTTACGGAAGAAGCACTGCCGCCGACATAGATATCATAGGTACTCCCTGTATTCAATGTACCTGTACTGATGACTACATTCTGCCATGCTTTTACAGAAGACACGCCCAGTATGGTTTTGCCGGCTTCATCCTGTACATAAAGGATCGTTTCAGCATTCTGTGTACTGTCTGTACGAATCATAAGAGAGGGCTGCTTACTGGAAGCAGATGGTGCCATCGCCATATCGCTGCTTCCCACTGCAACCAGCGTTCCCCCATTCATCGCAAAACTGCCATCATAATCCAGTGCTCCATTGCCGCCGTTTTCAGGACCCATGACAATCAAGGTACCATCATTCATCACGATATCCTGATTGCTGTCCACACCATCTCCATCAGCGTCAACATAAATTGTTCCTCCATCTATAGTAAGCAATGGATTTCCCAGATTACCGGCTGCATTGATACCATCATCACTCGCTTTCACCTGAATCTTTCCTCCCTTGATTTGGATGGTATTTGCCTCCAGTCCCTCATAGGACTGTTTTATCTGTACTGAGCCTTTACGGATCGTCAAAGTAACATCCGCATGCATACCGTCATCATCACTTGACAGGGTATAGGTGCCGTCTTTGATATCCATACTTCCATTGGTATGCAGGGCATCATCATGTGAGCTGATGGTATAGCTTCCCTTATACAGCACCATATTCTTAGCTGCCTTAATTCCCTTCTGGCTCTTTTCCGCGGTTTCATCATGATCGTCAAATTCTCCCCATGGCTGCGGGGAGGAGCTGGCGCTAATCTTATTTACACTTCCCCCGCCGCTGGTAACCGTAAAGACCCCATCGTAAATCGTGAGATCGCCGGCACTCTGTAAACCATCCTGCTGTGCTTCAATAGCAAAGGTTCCCTGATCAATGCTCAGATTCCCCTGTTCCTTCTCATTGGTTGTCACAATGCCGTCCCCCTGTGCCTTTACCATGTAGCTGCCTTTGTAAATAAGCAGAGCATCCTTGGCCTTGATTCCATCGTTTTCTGCCGTGATATTCAGATTTGTATTCACCAGCTTCAGCGTATCCTTACACTGGATTCCGTTTTTATAAGAAGCCGTGATGTCCAATGTACCGCTGCCGTTGATCGTTAAATCATCCTTGGAAAACAATGCCGCACTCGGCTCTTCCTTCTCATCCACCGTATAGATGGCTGTATCCTTCAGGGAGCTGCTGGTACCCTTTGGCAATGTAATAATCACCTTATTCGCATGCTTCACATATACCGGTGCACTGTTTTTGCTCTCGATATGAGCATTATTCAATACAATACGAACAACGGCATCCTTGGCATCCACAATAACAGAACCGTTCTTCAGGGTACCGCTCAGCTGATACGTACCGGCCTTCGTTATCTTCACATCACCGCTTTGCGCATCCAGTGAAATTTTTTGTGCGTCGCAGATTTCCGTAATGTAATCCGCTGCCTCCAGTGACAGCGTGCTGCTTTGTTTCACCACAGAAGCATTTGTAGCTTCTGCGGATGAGGTATCTGCTGTATCCTGATCACTCTGACAGCCTGCCAGTATCAGTGCAACAGCCAGAAAAGCAGACATCCATGCGGCTTTTTTATAATTCATTCTGCATCGCCTGCCTTTTCGCTACGATTACATTCAGATTGCCATTGCGGCAACGAATGTCATCCACCATATTCTTTTCCTGTTTCACTTCTCTCAATTCTGCATGATAGGTCAGCTCCAGCATGGCGCCAAGCTGAATTGTTTTGACGCGGACAAGCTCTGCACTTTTACAATAGCACTGCAGGATATCGTCAAACACCTCCGTATAATCCAAATCCTCGGGAATCACGATTTTCAGTTCCTTATACAGCTGCAGATTCTTCGGCTGCAAAAGTGTAAACAGCAACCATGCACTGACGCTGACAACAATCGTCATAAATGCCGCAAAGCTGACATAGCCCATGCCGATTGCCAGTCCGATCGCCATGGAGAAAAAGATAAACAGTATCTCCTTACTGCTGCCAGGAAGCGAGCGAAACCGAACAAGACTGAAAGCCCCAACAACGGCAATTCCAGTTCCCAGATTACCATTGACCATCATGATGACGAACTGCACAAGAGAGGGCAGCAATGCCAGTGTGACAGTAAAGCTGTGGGAACAATACCCAAGCCTTCGATAAAACCATGCAATGCCCAGTCCCAGGACAAGTGCACTTATGCAGCAAAACACACCATCCAGGATTGTCAGACCCTGTTCCAGATTTAAGATGCTAGTAAACATAACAGTTCTCCTTTTTCTTTTTTATAAAATACCTGTCCCACCTTGGAAAAAGATGTGGGATACAGCCGCATATCCGAAAGCACGCTGCTCAGCCATAGCGGATAACTTCTTCCAGCCTTGATTTCCAGCAGGATCATATCTCTGTGAAACAACTCTTCATTGCTGTCGTGGTCGCTTAAGGATAGATGGTCAAACCTGCTGCGGATATGGCTGTCCATTGTGATGCGCAGCTGCTGTTCCTGTTTTCCGACATAGGATACACGATCATATGCCAGAAAGATTCTCGGCTGCACCTGATAATGGTACAGCGTATAGGATAGTTCCTTTTCAATCTGGCTGGCACACAGATTGGGATTGTTCAGGAACCTGCGGCATTCACCATAGCTCAGCTGCATTCTGCGTTTGCAGACCGTCTGTGCATATTTGCGTTTGATTTCCAGATATATCGTATCCTCTTCACAGCATACCGGTTTATAACTGCGAATGCGCAGCTTTTCTTTGAAGGGCGGCTTTTCAATGGAACGGTGGATGAGATCAAACTGTTCCGTATCCAGATAAAGATTGTATATGGTGCTTGTCGGATAAATGTCCTCTGTGATATATGGACGAATGCTATTCACAAATATTCGACACTGATCTGCTTCCAGCAGATACTTTTTTTCAATTCTCTGTATGACCTGTGTCATAAGTATCACCTCAGCGATAGTTTACCGGATTTGAAAGGATTTCCAATGATGGTAGCTTGAAAAATGTGTGAAGTTTTTAGATGCTTTTTTCAAAGAACCTGTTACAATGATAGCAAAGAATAAAAGGAGAAGATTATGGACGTATTTCAACAGACAACAAAAATTCTGCAGTATGCAGCAGTGCAGGAATTTCTGCAGGAATTTTCTTTCCGTGAGAATGATTACATTTTAGCAAGCCGCAGTATTTACGAAGCCTTCTTTACGGATGCCATCGGGAAGGCCTCAATTGCCTTTCACAGTGATTACGGCAGAGGAGAACCGGATGATCGCATGTTGGATGCCATGCTGAAGGATATGCGAAAAATACAGCCCGATCGCATCATCGCTATCGGCGGCGGCAGTGTGATTGACTGTGCCAAGCTGTTTGTTTTTGAGGGGAATGCCAGTGCAGAGGAGATGTTTCTACAAACCTGTGAGCTGGTAAAGACAAGAGAGCTGATTGCCATACCGACAACCTGCGGCTCGGGCTCGGAGGTCAGCCGGATTTCCATCTGTGAGCTGACATCACTGCATACCAAGCTGGGACTGGCCATCGACGAACTGTTTCCTGATCAGGCCATTCTGATTCCGGAGCTGCTTTCCAAATTGCCGTTTTTCTACTTTGTGACAAGCGGTATCGACGCTTTGATCCATGCAAGTGAATCCTTTGTATCTCCCAAAGCCAATGCCTATACCCGCATGTTCAGCAAAGAAGCGATTCGCCTTCTGCTTCATGGATTTCAGGTGATTGCAAGGAAGGGGGAAGCGGCACGCATGCAGCTGCTAGAGGATTTCATGCAGGCCAGCAACTTCGCCGGCATCGCATTTGGCAATACCGGTACAGGAGCTGTGCATGCCCTCAGCTATCCGTTATCCGGAATCTACCATGTTACACACGGGGAAGCCAATTATCAGTTTTTTACAGCCGTATTCCAGACATATGAAAAGCTGGATCCAAGCTGTGTAGCTGCTATAAAAGAACTGTTTTCAAACGCTCTCTCCTGCCCCATCGAGGACGCCTTTCCCTGTATAGAAGCATTGTTTTCCTCGCTTCTTGCACGAAAGCCGCTGCACGAATACGGGATGCAGGAAAGCGAAATCGAGGCCTTTACAGACAGTGTGATCAAAACCCAGCAGCGTCTGCTTACCAACAGTGCAATACCGCTGGAAAGACAAGATATTTTATCGATATATCAGACCTTATATGAACAGCGCTTGCCGAAGCGTGCAGATGCGGCAGGCTAAGTGGTGTATGGAAATCTCGATAAATCCACAGAAAGGAGATGCATATCATGGCTAGCATTATCACCATTTCAAGAGAATTTGGAAGTGGGGGAAGAACCATTGGAAAAGAGGTCGCAAGACGCCTGCAAATTCCCTGCTATGATCGAAAGCTGATTGAAACGGCAGCCCAAGAGAGCGGGCTGGCGCAGGACTACATCGCACAGGAGGGAGAATATGCCCCTGGCAAGCGCTTGTTTTCCTATGCCTTTCTCGGACGCGATGCAAAAGGAGAAAGCATCAGTGATTATGTGTGGAAAATTCAGCGACAGATTATTCTGGAGCTGGCACAGCAGGGCCCCTGTGTTCTTGTCGGACGCTGTGCTGATTATATATTGAAAGATTATGCGGATGCGCTGCATGTCTTTCTGCATGCCGACACAGACTTCAAGGCGCAAAGAGTTATCGAGAAATATGGCGAAACTGATATCGACATTGAAAAACGCCTGCATGACAAGGATCACAGACGTGCTTTGAATTACCGTTATTATACCGAGCAGATTTGGGGAGCTGCCGAGCATTATGACCTGTCGCTCAGCACATCACATATCGGACTGGATACCTGTGTGGATCTTCTGGTGAGACTTGCGAAAAAGTAAGTCCTGTCTGCAAAAAGCCGAACTACAAAAACTGATTCCTATAACGGGCACGGCAAGCCGCGTATTAGGAATCAGTTTTTTGCTATTTGTTTATGTAGCTAAGCAGACGGTTTCAAAAGATGCCATGCTGCCCTTATATGTGGATCCGGCGCATTCATTGTTCCTGTGTGGCTTCCACCTTCATATTTTTCATGGTGATCACATCCACAAGCAGGGTGATTCCTCCGATTGCTAAGTATCCTGCGAGCACCGTTTGCAGCACCACAAGGGATACGAGTGGAAGAATCAAAAAGGCGGCAGCGGCAAGGATATTCAAAACACCGCCGGCAATTACCCAGCCGTAATCAAGAATACCGAAAAAATGCAGCTTATTGGCAAAGGTGATTTTATTGATACCGAAAATCAGCAGTACAAATCCAAACATATAGGCAAAGACAGATACCGTGATTCCCTCAGGCGAAAACATCAGCAGCATACCGATTACCGTATTCAGCACGGCATTGATCAGTGTTCCTGCATCCCGCAGTAAAATGGGCATGTAGTAGTAATCCACCAGCTGATACATTCCCAGTGCAATTATCACAAGTGCTGCGGCTATCTTCAAAGCCTTTTGCATCGGTGAAGGAGCTTGCATACACAAAACCGCACAAACCAGCATGCACACACCTACGGCGGCGCCCAACAGCCTTACCGATTTCAGCTTGCGGTTCCAGTTTTCACTGAACACGCGTACAAAATCTCTGGACTGCTTCAGCATTTACAAGCATCCCGATTCCCGGCATCCCCCCGCAAGACATGTCTGCACACACGCAGACGCTCAAGCATTGGCATATCCTTCGGTATTGTGATAACGGTTTTTTCCTTTTCCTGCTGTATATCGGAAAGCCTTTCCTTCAGCTGATGCAGCGGCAGAGAATTCAGACGCTTCTCCATTTTCTTCATATTGCGATAATCCTTCACAAAGGAGGCTCCGGCATACAGAGCAGCACCTCCGGCAACTGTACAGAAACATTTCCATCCCTTTTTCATTTGGCATTCCTCCTATCTTTACTTCATTTTAACGCTGACCTTTATCCACTTCCATATACAGAATCCCGTATCTGTCAAAAGTACGGCATGTTTCCCGATACGACAGCAATTACAGACATACAACAAGATTTTTTTGCTGGAACCGATAAGAATGGCAGCGGTTACAAAAGGTGCACGATGCAGGAAGCGGTTTTTCTACCGTTAAGGTGTTTATGAAAAAGAGGATTCCATTTCTATAGATGAACGCGATCATTTTCATTCTCTATTTCAGGTTATAGTCATAAGCGAGTAAGAGGCCATGAAGATATCCAAGCCTCCTGTATTTTACAAAATAATAGCCAAGCAAATTCTCACAGCATAATTATTGACATATGCAAATAATAGGCGTATGATAACAGGGAAGGAGCTGATCATATGCCACGACCCTGCAAGAAGAAATGCGTATCCTCCATACCGGCCTATACTGCTTTCATCCGTACAGACGAGCCTATTCCCGCAAGCCATATCCAGATGAGTGTAGAGGAATATGAAACGATTCGTCTGATTGATTATCTCGGATGGAATCAACAGGAATGTGCCAGACAGATGCAAACCAGCAGAGGCAGCGTACAATCCCTGTATAATGAGGCAAGACGCAAGCTTTCCCGCTTTCTCATGGAAGGCAGTGCCATGGTGATATCCGGTGGCAATTATCAGCTGGACCTTGAACAGCAACCAACAGGAGATGATAGTATGAAAATAGCAGTTACGTATGATAACGGACAGGTGTTCCAGCATTTTGGACACACACAGATGTTTAAGCTTTATGAGGTTACAAATCAAAAAATCACGGCAACCACACTGCTGGATACCAATGGAAACGGACACAGTGCGCTGGTTACCCTGCTGAAAGCAAATCAGGTGGATACGCTGATCTGCGGCGGTATCGGAGGCGGTGCGAAGAATGCTCTTGCGGAAGCCGGTATACAGCTGTATGGCGGTGCCTGCGGAGATGCAGATGCACAGGTTACCTCTTTTCTGAACGGCAACCTGCAATACAATCCGAATATTCAGTGCTCTCACCACGGTGAGGGACATACCTGTGGAAGCCATGAGGGACACGGCCATTCCTGCGGTTCTTCCCATTTATAGACCTTACCATAGAAAAATTAGATAAAAAAGACTGTGCTTCGCAACATGATTGAATATCTGTGAAATTGATAATCGATCAAATGCGGGCACAGTTTTTTTCTGTTCAACTGCATAGCGACTTATTTATGCAACGATCATCGTCCCTATGGCGCATCCTGAAACACAATCCAAAATCGCTGTCCTTATTAAGCATATTTACAGTTCGCTGTACGCTTCCCCTGCACAAGCCTTTGAGGTTGCAAATGACTTACACTGCCGCTTTCTTATCCGATATACTTACGAGCCATACACCAAAACCACAGGCTGCCATCCGGATTGTAGGTATATGCGATATACGGGCAATCCAATTCGTCCTTCTCTGTTTCTGAAACGATTACAACATAAATTCCGGAATCCCGCTGACATAAATCCATGATCTGATAATCATCCTGAAAAAACTTTCCATCCCTATCATAAACTGCAAAATATCCCGGTACACTGAACGCCTCATAGCGTATTTGATTTACATCATACTGCGCCACGGCCTCCTTCAGCACGTCCACTTCCTCCTGAGGAATTGTTTCTTTTACGGAAAATGCATAAACCTTGTATGTAAAAGAGCCATGCTCTGCCTCCCTTAACAATACACTGTCGGCGATTCCCTTCTGTAAGGCATTGTTCCATGTTTCCAGGGCTTCTTTCCGTTTTCCGGATTTAAACATCCCCGGATATACCTTTTTGTAAAAATCTGCTGTTGCCAGTTGTTGTTCCAGTTCCTGCTTCGTTACCATTTGAATTTTCCTCCTTGACGTACACAGTCCTTATGTTTTGGAAATGCAAACACCCATTTCCCACTTCTCTGTTCTGTTTCAAATTAAGCTGCATCTGCTATACGGATTCTGTAAAAAATCACACGGAAACCTTTCATTTGGTACAAACAGTTCAATCCCTGCACCAGAAAGCTCCGTAATATCAGTAGGATGATGCAAGTTTATGAGTATCGTTCAGATTCTCCTTCCTCATCCTCCTTTACCAGCGCTTCATGTTTTTATGAAACTTTTCACGATAGGCCTGTTTTAATTCCTCTGCGCTGATATCATAGCATAACAGGATATCGTTGTAATACATGAGCACATCCGCTAATTCTTCAACCAGCTCCTTTCTTATATGGCGCTCTTCAACAGCCCTTTGTCCTCCGTTTTTTTTCACGATATCAATAACCTCACCGATTTCGCCAAGCATCCACAGCAGCTTGTTTTTCCCTGTATCCGGACAGATCGGTTCCCATTGATCCCGGTATGTATCCTGCAAGGCCTTCTGCATTTCCTGCATTTCCTGTATTCCAAAATCCTCCATACATCATCCTCCTGTTATTTTATTCCCTTATAAACGCTGCTTTTTATAATTACTACCTCTATTTTATCATAATATAGCTACATTTCAGCACCAAATATGTAACGTAAACGCAAATATTTAGATAAGCGGAGAAATTTATGACAGCGTAAGCTTTTTCACTGCCGAATGTGCACATCGATATCAACAATGCAGCCACCTCGGCAGTACCCTCATGCTTTCTACAGTGTATTATCATGCAGCGATTTTGCGTAAAAAAACGTCTTTTTAGAAAAGACGCTGTTTTATCATAGGAAAGAGCCCTCGCCCCTTATCCTTTTACATCATATCCGGTATCTGTGATTGCCTGTAGAATTGCAGCATCACTGGTTCGCTGCTCATCATACTCCACATCGACAATGCCTTTTTCTGCACTCGCTGCACAGGCTATAACACCTTCGATGCCCTGCAGCGTCTTATTCACACGCTGCTCACAGTGCTGACACATCATACCTTCTACCTGAAATACCTTTTTCATGATCTCACTCCTATCTTTACTGTTATCATAGCATACTTCCATCAGGATTTCCTGTTTTTTACTCTGCATACCGCCTGCGTCATGGTACCCATCGGACAGTATACACACCATGTACGGGGTTTATACACCAGCATGGTGAGAATGCCCAGTATCGTGCTTGTCAGCATCAGACTGTAAAAGCCATACGCAAACTGCAAAACCCAGTCTGCTGCACCAGATGAAACAAACCAGGGAATCCGCACAGTCCATAAAAGCGTGATAAAGGCCGATAGCGGCTGTCCCTGCAGTACCGCATAGCTCATATACAGCATACTGGCAAACATCGATAGAAAGAACAGCAAGAAGCCATAACGAAACCATTTGCTTCTCAGCCATCGCGGACAGGCTCGCTGTGCGGAAAGCCGGCTACCCAATCGCTGCAAAAGCTGCCCCCTGCCGCAGTAATGATTACAATAGCTCTTTTCACCTTTTCCAACAGCCAGCAGCAGCGGCACCAGAAAACAAATAAGACCCAGCCAGGCAAACAGAATATGAAACAAGCCGAGAAACAAATACAGCATAGATGCGATCCACAAATATTCCGTCCATTTCGTTTTCATGAACGCACCTCAATAACGCTTGCAGGACAAGCCTTACTGCAAAGGCCGCAGCCTACACAGCGTACCAAATCTATGACTGCATAGCAGCCATGCGCAATGTGGATAGCCTGACGGGGACAAGTGGCAAGGCACGTCCCACAGGCAACACACGCTTTTTCCTCTACAAAAGCCTTCTTCAAAACAGCTCCTCCTTCTACATACCCTGTCAGTATATCGAAGAAGCTGCCGCTTTACCGTGACTTTGTCACAGAAACAGTTCATTATCCTTTCTTGTCACACAGGCCTTGTGAAGCTTCTTCACAGAAACCGCCAGCATGAGCTTATTCAGACTGCGTGCATGGACAGGGCAAACCGCGATGCAGCGCATACAGGAAATGCAGCGCGCTGTATCTGTTTTTTCCGGATGCTCCACCGGAATCGCCTGTACCGGGCATTGTGTTGCACACTGTCCGCATTGCATACACTGCTTATCCGCAGAGGGTTTCAGCGGTACACCGCCATAGCTCTTATACGGATGGTTTCCCGCTACATGCAGCACGCAGCCAGCATCCTTTTTCAAATGCCTGCGTATCTGCTGTGAAAATGTGCCAAGCTCCTGTGTATCCTGTGCATCGGGACGTCCGGCTCCATATTGATGCATGATGGAATGCTCGGCAACCGCCGCAATCGCCGCACGGCACACAAAGCCGCTTTCCTGTGCACAATCCTTCATCTCCAGCAGGGTATCCTCATAGGCACGGTTGCCATAGCTGCATACCAGAATAGCGGAAGCCTTGTTGCCCTGCATGGCACGCAGCCGCTGCAATGCTGCCTGTGGTGCTCTTCCTCCATAGGAGGGCATAGCAATGATACAGATATCCTCCTTTTGAAAGTGGGGAAGGCGCTCTGTTATCTGTGGATTGCATAAATCTATACAAATACTCTTCGCTTCCCTCCATTCACGTTCCAGTATTTCAGCAATACGCCTTGTCCCACCGCAGGGACTGAATAGAATCGTATAAAATGCCATGATAAATCTCCTCTCTTTCAGGTATTCAGATGCATTCCAAAAGCAAGCCTATACATACCGATATAAGCATTCCTGCCTGAACCCTTTTGTTTCTTTCTTCATTATAGAACGATGAACTGTGTGATTCAATACGCCCTGCCGCTTTTCTTTTTTGCTATAGGAAAAAGATAAGGCGTAAATCGTTCTGGTTCTGCACAAGACATCGCTGTTTCCTTTTCTAGCTTCCTTCCTTTGCTGGCACAGATCGTAAACAAGTATATGCGCTTTTTCTTGTGTGTGATAAAGTCACGGAAGTATTTGTTCGCCAGCGGTATGCTTTGTACGTAAGATAAAGCAAGGAGGTCATGATAATGACAATACATGTAACAAGCAGTAATTATGAAGAGGAAGTACTGGACAGCAGAGAGCCAGTGCTCATTGATTTTTATGCGGACTGGTGTGGTCCCTGTCAGATGCTGAAGCCAATCATTGAACAGATGAGCGAAGAGGCGGAGCATACGAAGATTGTGAAAATCAATATTGATGAGGAGCCGCAGCTGGCAGGCATGTTTCAGGTTATGAGCATTCCAACACTCGTATACATGCGGGATGGGTCCATACAGGGAAGTGTCAGCGGCTATCACAGTCTGGGACAGATCAAGTCCTGGATCGGAGAATAGTATGCTGTTTTTCAAGCAACGGCAGCAGGCTATGGCAATGTCGATCGAGGAAGGTTTATTGCTGAAAAAGAAAGAGCCGTCCATTTGTCTGTTGGATGTCAGAACGCCGAAGGAATACGCATCGAAACATCTGCCGGAAAGCATCAACCTGCCTCTGCAGCAGATGGAAACCGTTCATGCGATAATACCGGATTTGCAAACACGGATTTTGGTATATTGCCAAAGCGGCTCCCGAAGCCGGCGTGCAGTGATCGCCCTGAAAAAATATGGCTATGAGCAGGTTACAGACCTGGGTGGTATCATGCACTGGAATGGAAAGATGGTGAGGTAGATATGAAAATTGTAATTGTAGGCGGCGTTGCCGGAGGTGCAAGTGCTGCAGCACGCCTGCGCAGATTAGATGAACATGCACAGATCATTCTGCTGGAAAAGGGACCGCATATCTCTTATGCAAATTGCGGGCTTCCCTATTATATCGGTGATGTGATTCAGGCTGCAGAAAAGCTCACATTGCAGACACCTGAGAGCTTTTATAAACGACTTCGCATCGATGTACGAATAAACAGTGAGGCAGTCCGTATTCTGCGTGATACCAAACAGATAGAAATCAAACAAAAGGATGGCAGCTGTTATTGGGAAAGCTATGACAAGCTGATTCTTTCTCCCGGGGCAAAGCCGATACGACCAAAGCTGCCGGGAATTGATAGTCCGCGTATTTTCACCCTGCGCAATATACCGGATACCTTTGCAATAAAGGACTATCTGCAAATGCATACCCCGAAACGCATCCTGATTGTCGGGGGCGGCTATATCGGAGTGGAGCTGGCAGAAAATTTTGTTCATGCCGGCTGTCAGGTAACGATTGCGGACATGGCGGAGCATGTGATTGCACAACTGGATACAGATATGGCGGCAGAGGTCCATCAGTATTTGAAGGATCATGGAATCCGGTTGTGTCTGCATACCGCAGCACAGGGCTTCTTCGATCATGAGGATGGAATTGATGTGCAGTTTACAAAACATAAAGAGTGCTATGATATGGTGATACTGGCAGTTGGTGTAGCACCGGATAGCGCACTGGCAAGGGAATGCGGACTTTCCGTGAATGCGCGCGGGGCAATTCTTGTTAATGAACAGATGCAGACAAACGATGAGGATATTTATGCCATCGGTGATGCCATCGCCATACAACATTATGTTTCCCGCAAAGAAGACTATATCGCATTAGCCGGACCGGCCAATCGCCAGGGACGGCTGGTTGCTGATCATATCTGCGGAAAGCCCATCGCCTATAATGGAACAATGGGCTCCAGTATTCTTAAGCTGTTTGATATGAGCATCGCCATGACCGGTCTGAATGAAGCAGCTGCACAGGCGGCCAATATCCCCTATGAAAAGGTCTTCGCCTATGCTCCCCATCATGCTGCCTATTATCCTGATGCGAAAAATCTATGCATCAAGCTGCTGTTTCAGCCGGATACCAAAGAGGTGCTGGGCGCACAGATTGTCGGCTTTGAGGGAGTGGATAAGCGCATTGACGTACTTGCGACAGCGATTCACGGACATATGCAGATTGCAGATCTTGCCCAGCTGGAATTAAGCTATGCTCCCCCGTTTTCTTCAGCCAAGGATCCTGTCAATATTGCAGGCTTTCTCGCGGAGAATATACAGGCCGGTTTGGTTAAGCAGCTGCATGTTCAGGATTTTGCCAGACTGGATGCACATGCACAGATCATCGATGTACGCACGGAGGATGAGTATGCGGCCGGACACCTTGACAAAAGCCGCCATATTCCGATAGATGAGCTGCGGGAGCGGCTGCATGAGCTTGATAAGGGGCAGGAGGTTTATCTGGTTTGCCAAAGCGGTCTGCGAAGCTATCTGGCCGCAAGAATGCTGACCCAGCATGGCTTCTCAGCGACACATCTTGCCGGAGGGTATCGTCTGTATGCAGTCATGATGAAGGAGCAGCCTGTGGATTCCTCCCTGCATGGCATCTGCGGGGCAAAGCTGTCATAGGTCGTCTCGAATTGTATCGCCCGCTTCCCTTCGATTCAAAGGATTCACGATATGCGTCCTGTATCCTTTCTTCAGCTATCGAGGAGAAGCCTAGAATTTCATCGCATGTGAGATTCCCATGCGATTTTTCTTTTCCCTGCGAAATACAGCATGAAAGCACGAATAAAAACAGCAATGCTCCAACAGCTCGTTATGGCAACAGCCTACTATTCTGTATCCGTCTATGCTTTCGATCAAAGAGCTTTATCGGCTCGTATGGCTGTAGGTCATAGCTTTTTCCATAATAAAGCAGCTTTTTTCCTATTTCTACTTGACCTATAGTGAACTCCAGGTTGTATAGTAGGGATGTGATGATGACAGCACAGCTCATAAAGGAGGCAACATGATGCAGAAAATTTTAGTAGCATACTTCAGTGCAAGCGGTACAACAAAAAAGGTGGCAGAAAGGCTCGCAGGGCTTATGAAGGCTGATGTGTTTGAAATTCAGCCAGAGCTGCCGTATACAGCTGCAGATTTGGATTGGGAGAATAACCAAAGCAGAAGCTCAGTGGAAATGAGTGATCAAAGCTCTCGCCCTGCGATCCAGACGAGGGTTGAACATATGGCGCAGTATGACCTGATCCTGATTGGCTTTCCTATCTGGTGGTATCGGGAGCCATCGATTATCGATACCTTTGTGGAGACCTATGATTTCCATGGCAAGACCATCGTTCCTTTTGCCACCTCTGGCGGCAGCGGACTCGGTGATTCCGCCCGTCATATAGCCGCACTCGCAAAGGGAGCAGACGTGAAGGACGGACAGCTGCTTCGTGCAGGCGCTTCAGAGAAAGAGCTTTCCGCCTGGATCAAAACCATAAGCGAAAGGCCTGCTTCTATATAGTAGAGAAACATAGAGGCTTAGCATTATATCCATATCGGTTAGAATAAGAAAACGAGATTTCAACCCTCAGAATTTCTGAGTATGCGAAATCTCGTTTTGTTTGGCTCAGGACAGCACAGGTTAGCAGTCCAGCTATCCTTTTCTTCATGAGCTGATGAAGCTACTTGAAAGCAGGATGGGCAATGACTGTAAAGAGGTAGAGATTGCGGCAGTCTTATTTAGATTCACTAAGACTAGACTGCTCTGGTGTGCCCGGAAAAATCTCCCATGCAGATTTAGATCCACTAGTCTCAGAAGAGATTAGACCTTATTGGATGTAAACAAGACTTATTATATTTTTATTTAGATCCACTAGCCTCACAAGGTCTATTCCCAGTTTATCATATAAGGCTTACCTTCTTGAAAAACCGTCAGCTTTGAAATATCATGCCGTCGCAGAAATTCCCTTCCCTCATGAAAATGAAAGGCATAGGCTTCTGCTTTATGCGCATCTGAGCTCATCGTAAACATTGCCCCTCCCAACTGCTTATACCAGTCAACCACGGTTTCATATAAAGGCAGCTGCCCATACTGAAACATACTGCGGGTATTCAGCTCCAAAGCGATGCTGCGTTTGATCATTTCCGGAAATATTTGCTCCATATACGGATGAGCGATTGCAAGAAACGTGTCCGTATCAACATCCTGTATCCGGCTTACATAGTCAAAATGACTGAGAACATTCGCAGGAAGATCACTTTGCACAGCCGCTAGCATCTGTTGGAAATAGGAATGCAGTATATAGGAAATTTCATGCTGTCTGGCCTCCTCATCCATATAATCAAAGGAACCGTTTTGATGGATGCTGAGCAGGATGATATCAAATTGCTTATTCTGCAGCCAGGCCATCAGCTGCGCATGATGTCTGGGAAGCCAGCCAATTTCAACACCCCGTAACAGCCGGATATCCGTTTGTTTCTGCAATGTCTTAAGATAGGTGCTATAGCGTTCATAATCCATCCAGCTGTCCTGAAAGCCGTTGGCGGAATTTTCCAAATCCACATGCTCTGTTGTCACTAAATGTCCTTTGGCATACTTCAGATAGTCCGAAAGCTCTGTACCGGAATCAAAGGAAAAATTGGAATGTACGTGCTGATCGTAATATTTCATAGGGGCCTCCTTATGCATATATAGGATGACTCCACAGTCATGGAATCATCAGGTAACGCTATCTGCATTCTAGCAGAATTTCAATGAAAAAACAATGCAGGAAGGAACTATCGGCCTTCTCCTCTTGCAACGTATCAAAGGTCAGCAAAAAAGACATGCTCACCATTGTCCAAGTACAGCACTTGCGGTATTTCTGAGCGTGCGATGCATAGTGGCTGTCCTGCTGCTTCATTTCATGTCTTACTCCAAGCAAAGTAGCCCTACATAAATGCAAAGAAAACTTGTCATCTCTATTGACAAGTAAACTTGGTATGATATACTTGTTATACCAAGTATGCTTGGCAGGAAAGGTGGAATACCCGATGAATAAAGAAGAGATACTCGCAAAGAGCAGAAATGAAAACAAGGGAATGGATATCATGGAGCTGCAAAGTCTTGAAAAAGCAAGCAAAGTAGCAGCAAAGGTCGGTATGCTGCTGTGCTGTTTTGTCGCAGTTATGGAGGTCGCAGTAACTGGACAGCTCAGTTTGGGAAGCTGGCTGATCTATTTCGGCATATTATGCACACTGTTTTTTATGAAATATCGCCTCATGAAAAAACGGCATGAGCTGCTGCTTTCCATTTTTTACACAATGCTGTTCCTCCTGTTCCTGATTCTATTTCTGTTGAAACTGTTATGCTGAAGGAAGAGCTGATTCTACGCAACCGGCTGAAGCAGGCCCGTTGTGCCATGCACTTATCCCAGACACAGCTGGCGGAGCTTGTCGGTGTTTCACGCAACACCATCAGCTCGATTGAAACAGGGCAATTTAATCCGACCGCCAAGCTTGCCCTCATTCTGTGTATTGCTCTTGATTGGAAATTTGAAGACCTGTTCTATTTTGAGGAAGCTTGATATCCTCCACAATTTATTACGTATGCAAAGGAGGCTTTTCCACAGCGCGCTGTGTCGAAACTGCTTCCTTTTCTTTTTTATTATAGGCTTTGCGGGATAACGCAGCAAAGTGTTGACCTTACAGGTAAATGATGCTGTGATGGTATTGACCTATTAGATAAATCCATGTAAGGAGGACTATCGATGCCCGCAAACGCACCACAGCTTCAGAAACAGCGAAAAGAAGCGCTGTTAAACGCTGCATTAAAAGAGTTCGCAGAGGTTGGCTATGAGCAGGCTTCTACAAACAGAATTGCAAGGGACGCCGGAATTTCCAAGCCGCTTATGTTTCACTACGTCGGTAACAAACAACAGCTATTTCTCTTCGTCTATGAGTATTTTTCAGATCTGCTGAACAAGGAGTATTACAGACAGCTGGATCGTACAGAGCCCGACTTGATCAAACGGCTTCATGGCGCATATCTGATCCAGCTGCGGCTGCTGTATGCATACCCATGGGTATTTGATTTTTTCAAAATGAGTGCAGGAATGGATATCCAGCTATTTGATGAAGATATCCAGCAAAAGCTGATAAAGCGGAAGACGGAGGACTGCCCTAATCTATTTGAACAATACGATCGCAGCCTGTTTCTACTGCCGCAGGAAGATGCAACATGTATACAAATCCTATATTGCTCCTGCAAGGGATTTCAGGACTTAATGCTGGATAAAATCAGGACCATGCAGCCTGCAAAGCTTTGCATTTCCTCCCTTGAAAAAGATTTGGACATATTTTTCATGGGATTGCGCAGGCTCATGTATAAGGACAATGGAATTGAGGCTCCCCATGCAGACGATGAATAAGCCAGTTCTTATGCATTTTCCTTTAACAGGTGAATGGAATACGCCCAATACACCGGGAAGCCGCATACCCAGTCATGGAACGAATGCGTTTGCTACCAGATATGCCTATGATTTTCTGCAGCTGGATTGGAATAGAAGCACTCATCCCTGCTATCGCTCCCATGTGCTTCAGTACCTGTTGTTCGGCGTCCCAATCTCTGCGTGCTATTGCTATGGAAAGCCTGTATATTCTCCGTGTGATGGAACGGTTGTATATGTGATGGATGGCTGCAAAGAAAGACCGCGTGCCCGCCTATTCACAGATGCTTTGCGAGCGTTTAAAAATAGCCGTCTCAAGCAAAATCAAAAAATAAGTGACATAGCCGGCAATGCAGTCATAATTCAGTATACAGATACGGTCTATGCCGCCTTCTGTCACCTGCAGCCAAATTCGATTGCGGTCTCTGAGGGACAACATATACAGACAAACGACCGCATCGGCAGCATTGGACACAGCGGTAATTCCATGTTTCCCCATCTTCATTTCCAGCTCATGGACAGTGCTGATTTTCTGCATGCGAATGGTCTTCCCTGCGCCTTTATCCAATATGAGGTGTTTGAAAACGAACAATGGCATACGGTATGCGAGGGCATCCCCACGGCACAGCAGCGCATACGATATATGCCCTCAGATGAAAGCAAATAGATCAGGTAACGCAAAGGGGTATAGAAGCACACGTCATTCCTTCTAGTCGACTCCATTCTGATTGTATCCTTAAAAGATAAAGCCAGGAAGTATCATTCCCCTGGCCTCCTGTTATAAACATCACATGGATACTTGATTCCTCTTCCCATGAAAATCCTGCTTTCTATTTCCTATGGGATATTCAACTGCATATGAAGCGGGTTGTTTTTCTTCCTGCGTTACGTACACAAAAAGCCGCTATGGAGTCTACTTCCTCAGCGGCTTCTTTCCTGTATGGTAACATGGATGCTATCCCCCGGCTGCTTGCCGATTTGTGCACGGATATCCTTACGCACACCCAAAATATGGCGTATTGTCTTCATGCGGACAAGGGAGCCATCATATGCTACATTGTCAAATGTCGCATGCACGTAGACCCTTCCCTTTTGAAATTCTTCCCTTACATCCCATGGAAACTCGATATAGGCACCATCTATACCATCAACTTTCTGCAGCACAGCATCAAATTCATAGACTTTAGGATTCATTTCCAACACAACCTTTCCGTTCATATCCTGTTCAGCTATACAGCGCTTATGCATTGGATATGATTTGTTCATTTCCGAAGCAGAGAAAAAGGAAGTTCCTTTGGTAAGGCATTCTTCACGCAGGAGACAGTGCTGGCTTCCTCTTATTCCAGAGGCATGCAATGCATGGAATAGCCTCCTGCATCCTTTATCGTAATGAACGCTTTTTTCCTAGTGAAATTCCTCTTCGTTAAACATTATAGATGGGATCAATCTGCTTCAATTCCTTGAACGTATCGATTTCCACGATATCCTCTTGGCGGACAGGCTTTACGATTACCTTGTGATTGGACAGCTTTTCACGCAACGCCACCTCATCCCAATACTTTTCCTTACCACCCGGCATTTTAAACACCTCTTCGATATCCTTCGCCATTTTCTCTCCGTCTTCCTTATTCCAGAAGGAGATTCCCACCATCTGATGACAGTCCTTGCCACCTACTGCAAGTCTGCTGATGTAGCCCTTTCGGGTATAGAAGCACCAGTCATCGGTAACATCCATTTTGATACCGCAATAATTGGTGGTATATTCATATTTGCGAATAATTTCCGGATTGTACAGCAACAGATCACTTTCCAGCACATAGGCATTGCACATCATATCCTTAATCAGATAGGCACTGGAAATATTATTGGTTTCGTTAAACAGCGGATTCTCAATGAATTTGATTTTCGGATATTTGTGCAGCAGTACGTCAAACTGTTCCCCCAGATAGCCACGCACAATCGTAATATCCTCAATACCCGCAGCCACGACAGCATCCAGCAGGGTTTCTATGATGCGCTTTCCATGTACCAGAACAAGGGGCTTGGGTGTATTCAGGGTGATCGGTACCATGCGGGAGCCAAAGCCGGCCGCAAGAAAGATCGCCTTCTTCACTCGATAGGGCTCCAGTACCTCATAGCCCTTGAGGGTAACATCATACATAGAGCTTCCTCTGGTTTTGATCACTTCGCTGTCCTGCAGCTCCGTCAGGGTTTTATTGATGACACCGAGAGAAAGATCCAGCTGCTTTGCCAGTCTTCTCTGGGTGCATTTGTCGTTTTGATGGCGTTCGATATACACCAGGGTTTCAAACTGATTTAATGTAAGGTTCATATACGTATCTCCTTTACAGCGCTTTTATCATTATAGCAGAGTACAGCGGTTTTGCAAATATCGAAATACATAGGAGGAAGCCTCCTGCTAAGCCTCATGATCCTTGATCAGCTTCCTTTTCACCACATATACAAGCAGCTTCACAATCAGATTGACAAGCAAAATCACAACAGAGATAAAGGCGGTCGCCTCAATCAGTGACTGCGAATCAAACTGCGGTATGAGCAGCGACAGCGGCATATTGCGGAAATTCGCCAGAAAGGATACTGCGGATATCGTCACCATGGAATTGACAAACAGATAGCTGAACATCTCTACAATGGTTCCCTTCGTACAGGGAATATAGACATCCTTCAGCATACGGAAGCGGGAAATCCCCATTGCTGCGGAGATATCCTCCAGATTGCTGTGAAACTGCTGAAGCGAATTGTATGCCATCAGATAAGGATTGGCAAAGAAATGCGTAATGTTGACAAGCACCAGAATCGCAATACCGCCATACAGAAAGCTTCCCTTGTAAAAGAGCACATAGCTCAGACCGAGGACGACACCGGGTATGGCTAGCGATATCATGGACACCAGATGCAAAACGCGGCTGGATAGCTGCGATGCATTACGGGCTGTCATAAAGGCTGTTAAATAGGTCAGACAGACGCCGACCATGGATGTCAGCATTGCAATCGCCAGCGAATTTTTCAAATACATACGAACGCCGAGATCCATCGCCTGTATAATATTGTCCAGTGTCAAAGAAAGATCGGTTGGATAGTGATTGACAAAGGAAAGCACGGCAAAGGTGATCAGCGGCAAAGAGAGAAAGACAACCGTGGCGATACAAACGATATGGGCAATACGATCACGCTTCGCATTCGGCGCAATCTGATAGGAACGCGTTACCGTGGAGCTGCTGCCCTTATTTTCATTTTTCAAATCAAGGACAAAAGCGATAACGGCAGGAATCAATAGCAGGATTCCGATAATGGCTCCCTTTGAAAAATCCAGAAGTCCAATGACCTCACGATACATATATACCGGAAGGGTGATGGATTTCCCGCCGACGACAAGCGGTACGCCGTAATCGGTAAAAATCATCGTAAAGACTGAGAAAACAACACTGATCAAAGGCCCCTTGATATTGGGCAGCGTGATGGTGAAGAACTGCTGGCGCTTGGATAAGCCAAGCACACTGGCAGCCTCATAGGTCGTGTAATCCTCATATTGAAAGGTATCGTTCAGCATCAAAAAGGCAACCGGAAAGGAATACAGAATGGAGCCAAGAATGATACCGACATACCCGTACAGGAAAAATTTCATATGCAGCAGATTGGATATGATGCCGTTATCACCGAACAGCAGTACCAGCCCCATCCCATGGGAGATGGAGGGGATAAGCATCGGCAGTGTGAACAGCATGGTGTAAACAGAGCGATGCCGGATATGGGAACGGTTCATAAACCAGGCAAGTGCAAAGGCCAGGGATACGGATAACAGGGTTGCCAGAATGGTGGTGCACAGCGAGTTGATCACCATTGGCTGAAACTGCGGGGATGTGAGTACCTTCTGAATATCCTTGGCATCGATGTTTACCAGCAGGGCAATCAGCGGACAGATGACAAAGAAAAACAGAAAAAGGGCAACGAGGACACGGGAAGCCTGATAGCGTTTATTGTTCATAGACCTGTTTCCCCGTACATTTACACAGACTTTCCAGCTTGCCATCCAGATGCGCATTGACGAAGTCGATGATATACTGGTTTGCCGGATGGTGATAAATATTCTGCGGTGTATCAATCTGCTCGATGTTTCCCTCACTCATAACCATGATGCGATCGGACAGATAAAATGCCTCCTCCTGTTCATGGGTGATAAAGATCATGGTGGAATTAAAGCGCTTCTGAATGTCCTTCAGCTCCTTTTTCATGACCTCGCGCATGCTGACATCCAGTGCACTGATCGGCTCATCCAGCAAAATGATTTTCGGATTCAGCGCCAGTGTTCTGGCGATTGCCACACGCTGCTGCTGTCCGCCGGATAGCTGGGAGGGGCGTTTTTTGATCTGATCGCTCATACCGATCGCTTCCAGTGTCTGTAAGGCGATTTTTCGGCTTTCCGCTTTTTTATCCGAACGCAGCTTCAATGCATATTCCACGTTTTCCAGTACGGTCATATTGGGGAACAGTGCATAGTTTTGGAATATGATTCCCATATTTCGCTCACTCGGCTTCAAGTGGGAGATATCCTCCCCATCCATCAGGATTTGCCCTTTGGTTTGCTGTTCCAGTCCGATCAGGATTCGCAGAAGCGTTGTCTTGCCGCAGCCGCTGGGCCCCAGCACACTTAGAAATTCCCCTTCATGCACAGTGAAGGATATCGTTTTCAGTACATCCTTGCCATCAAAATTTTTATACAGATCGCGAACGATCAGCTTTTCTTTTTCTAATACTTCCATAAGTCCAGCAGCCTTTCTTTTTCATGTATGTCCTCGATGCCGTTCATATCGGCATACGGAATGTGTGTCGGATAATTTTGTATCGTATTCTTTTGATCCTTCAGGATAGCCTCCGGTGAGAAGTGCTCCTTATCATACAACAGGAAATCGTTGATGATGAAATCAAACACCCTTTGTACATCGGGATCATCCGCATGACGCTTCATCAGACCGGTGCCCGTCAGAGAATAGGGCGAGCCTTCCTTGGGATAGATGATTTTAAAGGGAGAGCCGGTGTTGATCTGATTGACCGCCTGAAAAGTCAGTCCCAAGCCGATGCCGACCTCGCCCTGAATGAGCAGCTTGATCGGACCGCTGCCAGATTCCGTAAACTGCTTGACATTGAATTCCAGCTGATCGATATATGCCAGAGCCTTTGCTTCTCCCATGGTATTCACCAGATTCTTGTAGAAGAAATAGCCGGTGCCGCTCGATTTCGGGTCTGGCATGGCAATCAGATTATAATATTTGCGATCCAGCAGATCCTCATAGGTTTTCGGTTCACTAAGCTTATGCTTTTTCAATACATCCGTATTGATGATAAAGGCACCTGCCTGTCGTTCCCAGGTCACATACGCATTGCCGTGATCCTTAGGTGCCAGACCATCCAAATACTGCAGACGGCTCTTTCCCTTGATATCTGCCAGCTGATCCTTAATCTTCTCCATGTAGGAGGTTTCCAGACCAACGACGATATCCGCGTCGCTTTGCTCCTGCTCCACAGATATTTTTGCCGCAGCCTTGGCGGTGGATACATACATGACCATGACATGCAAATCCGGAAATTTTTCATTCAGCTGCTGCTGCAGCTCCTCTCCACGAAATTGCTCCATGGAGGAGTAGACGATAATCGTATTCTGCTCATTGGATATGCTCACGAGTAAAGCCATGGTGATCACAACCATGGCAAGAATCAGCTTTTTCATACACCTCAACCCTATCTTTGTTCATGTAGTACCCATTTTATCACATTAAGAAAACATTTCAATCTTATTTTCGCATTTCATCATTACAATTTTGCAACAATTCCGATGCTATTTGAACATATCGCAAGTTTTGTATAACCCTTTTTCACCTGACGTATACTAGAAAAAGGAAAGGAGGAGTTCTATGAAGCATAAACTGCCGATTCTGCTGGTATTCTGCATGCTGCTGCAGCTAAGCGGCGTACAGGCTACCGAAAAGGAAGAACGGCTGCTATTGATGAGTGATGATCTGGCGTGGCTGATTGATGTACGCATCAAAGAGAATGACAGTCTGCAAATCGGCTTTCTGCCTGCGAATCTGCTTGTCCCGATTGCCTGTGCACAAGGCTATGCTGCACCACTGTCCCATGTAAAAATGGAGACAAATCGGGAATGTATCACAGAGAGTGTCGGTAATTTCCTGCATGTCGATTATGATCACAGCATCTATCTGCATATGAAGACCTTCAGCAGGGATGTGGGGCTGACACTGCCGGATACCGGCTTGAAAACAAGCGGGGAGCTGGTGGATTTCATGCATAAGGCAAGTGATCGGCTAGAGGTATCCATGCTGTTTCATTATAAGAATTATATCACCAGTGATCTTTCCGCGATGGATTATATCCGATACTATCGCAGGCTGCATGGGAAAAAGCTGAACATCACCTACGCATATATGAACTATATGGATATGGAGGATGCATCGATTCCTATGGACAATCAGCTTCATATACGGAAGAAATAAGCATGCAATCGAAGGATGCCGATCCGGCATGCGTGTGCTATTCAGATTATGCTGTCAGTATGCAGCACAAAAAAGACTTATCAAGACCAGACCTCATACCTGGCTGTGATAAGTCTTATTTTATTTATATGCGCCTATCTTTGCATTTGCTGAGGGCGTTACCGACATTGTGGATGGCGACGCACATAGTCCAGAATATTTTCATAATCCTGAAGTACATCGATTTCCGACCAGTAATGCCCTGCAATATCCCGTACCGGAATCTGTTTCTGTCCAATCATGGAATATAGTGTATTTTCCCACCAAAGCTGGTAATCACCCGCATGGACGAGCTGCTCCATCTGCTTGCGAAAGCAGGCAATCTCCTGCTTCTGTATCCGGGCGATGCCGACGTACTCGCTGGTACGCTCAGCCTCCGGCATATCCTTTCCATAATCTGTCAGGATTCCGTTTTCACAATGGAAGAAATAATCTCCGCTCAATCTGCGCGAGCTGTCCGCCAGTAAAAGGATTTTGTGATCATCTGCGAGCAGAAGATCAAGAATATCCTGCTGCCAGAAAACATCTGCATTCGCAAGCAGAAGATCCTGTGTTTCATCCAGCTGTTCTCTGGAAAACCAGAGGGATGCGATGCTGTTGGTTACCTTATAGAACGGATTTTCATAAAATGTGATCGGATACCCACAGAGTGCCTCCCTGATCAAATGCCCCTTAAAGCCCAGACAGATGTATACCTCGATCTGATTGTTCAGCAGCAGCTCCACCGTATGGCGAATCAAAGGTCCGTTGCCGATATTCAGTAAGCACTTTGGCTCATTTGTTTTCGTGGCGATACGGGTACCCATCCCGGCTGCCATTAGGATTGCTTTCATTTTTCATACTCCTTCAGCCCGTCACACAGGGCATCATAATCATCCAGCTTCAGATTTCCCAAATGCCCCACACGCAGCATACGGTCCCTCAACGCTCCAGCGCTTGGCGTTAATGTGATGGCATAGTTCTTTATCAGAAACTGATAAACCTTTTGCGCATCACCGTTAAACAGCAGTGGCGTCAGGGCATTGCTGAGAGGGAAGCTTGGGAGCTGTATCCCCAGCCTTTGAACCCTGCGGCGAAAGTAGGCAGCACGCTTTGCAATTCGCTGCTGTTCATGGACAAAGCCCTCCCCCTGTAAATGCTGCAGTCGCTCATGAAGCTCCATAAGGATACCGACTGCCGGTGTGTTGGGAGTCTGTCCCCGCTCCATATTGCGTGCATGCTCCTTTAAGCTCAAATACAGGCAGATATCATCTTTTGGTTCGATCATATTCCGATAGAAGGATTCCTGCAAAACAACCATGGACAATCCGCAAGATAATGCCAGTGCTTTCTGAGAGGAAAGAATCAAGGCATCGATTCCCATTTGGTCCATATCCAGCGGGTCCGCGAGAAAGCTGCTGATGGCATCCACAATCAGATACATATTCTTTGCTTTCGTAAACGCAGAAAGCAGCTGCATATCATAAAGCTGTCCGGTGCTCGTTTCATGCAGATTGACAAGCAGTGCACAATATTCATTTTGAGAAAAAGCGTCCAGGTGTTCCTTTCGCAATGCCTCCAGTTCCTGCAGACACAGCTCATCATAGGGTATCCCGTATATTCTGCACAGCTGTGCAAAGCGTTCGCCAAAGCTCCCTCCGCGAAGTATCAGTACCTTGTCCCGTCGGCGAAAGCTGCAGGCAACTACCGCCTCCATTGCTGCACTGCCGCTGCCGCTCAGAAACAGCGCTCTTCCTTTTCCGCAGCCACATAAAGACAGGAGCTGTTGTTCGTTTTCCTTCATTATGGATGAGAATTCATCATTGCGAAAATACGGCAGCTGTGTACCGCTAACCTGTAATGTTTCAGGGTACATTTCAACAGGCCCTACTGTGAACAGTTTCATAGTATCATCTCCAGTTATTTGTTCATATTTTAGATTATAGTATGCAAATAGGAAAAATACAACTTAATTTTCAATCTTTTTTGTTCATATAAATGGTACTTCGTTCTATTTTGAAACAATTAGAGAATTCGTAGACGTAGCCTAATTTAATTTTCGTTGTTTTTTAATTCACCTGAATATACAGCTGGTAAGAATTTCAGTGCATATGGTGTATAATGCGATATTGATTCTTCCGCTAACATTGGTATACATTTCATATGCGCATAAGCATAACAGCTTGTGAAATTTTTGTTCACAGTATAACGGTTACAAGTATGCAATAGATTTCGGTAAGTATGGCACCTGAACATGCCTGTTTTATTCATAATTGAAAAATCTCTCAAAAAAAGCTATAAAAAGGCAAAATGCCTATTGCAATTTCTAAAAATTATTGTATAATATTAAAGCAACATGTTTCAAAAAGAATAGCTCAAATGGTTCCGTAGCCAAGTGGTAAGGCAATAGACTGCAACTCTGTGATCATCGGTTCAAATCCGATCGGAACCTCCATTTTTGTTGGGATCGTGGCGAAATAGGCAGACGCAACGGACTTAAAATCCGTTGGGAGTTAATCCCGTGTGGGTTCAAGTCCCACCGTTCCCACCATTGAGAAAAACAGTCCTTGAAAAAGGACTTTTTTTATACAGTTATCAGAAAATGCACTGCGAGCCTTATTTGCAAGGAACGGGGGACGATTCAGCAAGATGCCTGTCTTTTCTATAGCACTTGTCATATGCGAATCATATTCCCCCTGCCGCTCATCCATCATAAAATGTGGAAAATAAGCACCTTGCACTTTACTACCATTCTGTGCACGGGTATTCCCTTTCAACATAAGCAGGATAGCAAACGACCACATCAGATTTCAGCAATGCTTGGAAAGTAGCGACAGCCTACCAAAAAAACGACAGGAGAATAATATTATGAGCAATGTATTTGATTATCTTACATGGAGAAATGATTTAACGTTTTCTGCAGTTCCCTGCTGTGCAGTGGATACTCTCATATGCAGCTGTCTATCCTATCTGCGTCTGCAGCCGGCATTTGCCGCACAAAATATGCTATGTGTCCAGACCGCCTCTGAAATATTCAAGCAAACAAGGCCGGAGGATATCCATTATCGCGTGAACGAAGACCTGCAGCTGCTGTATAAAATGGCAGAAGGAAACCGTTATGGCAAGGTAATCCTCTGCGGCTACATCGATCATCTGAATCCCTCTATGGAAAAACAGTTCTCTGCCCTCACCTGTCTGCTGGAGGATGATGTTATGCTGATTACCTATCGCGGTACGGATAATACACTTGTAGGCTGGAAAGAAGATTTCAATATGACCTTTCTGGATGCCATTCCTTCACAGAAGGAAGCGGTACAGTATTTGGAAGCTATGGCAGCTGCCTACCCAAAGCGGCGCATTATCCTATGCGGACATTCAAAGGGCGGCAATCTTGCAGTCTATGCTGGTGCCTTCTGTACCACTGCCGTACAAAGAAGAATCCTGCAGGTTTACAATCACGATGGGCCTGGATTTTCCGCAGAAACATTAAAAACAGCAGGCTATCGTTCCATCGCACAGCGCATAGAAACCTTTGTTCCACAATCCAGTATAGTCGGTATGCTTATGGAGCATGAGGAGCATTATACTGTCATTTCCAGCACACAGATTTCTCTGTGGCAGCATGATCCCTATTCCTGGGAGGTACTCGGTCCTGATTTTGTACGTCTGAATAATGTGGATCGGCAAAGCATCATCCTGGACAGTACAATCAAGCACTGGATTGGTGAGCTTGACCGCTCCCAGAGAGAAGCCTTCACAGATGCCGTGTTTCAGATTTTAAGCAATACCAATGCCGCTTCCTTTAAAGAGATGAATGAAAATCGAATGCGCAGCACTGCTCTGATCTTAAAGGCATTGAACCGTACAGACAAGCAGACAAAGAGGATGCTCTCTGATATTACGCTAAAGCTGATGGCCAGCGCAAAAAACGCGATTGAAGCAAATCTTGTAAATGAAAAACAGACGAATTGATTATGCACGCTGCAGTGCTCAATATGAATGAGGAAGAGGAGAATCCAGATTTCAGTAATCATATCCTGAAATTGACTTCTCCTTTTTTGCTATTCTCATGTATTCTTTGGTTGTATTGTAATGAACAGTATTTCATTATGTGATGCGACCCGCATCGGAAATCCCCATGTACCCGTTCCCGATGAAACCAGCATACGATACCCAACATCATAGCTGCCATATGCTTTCGGATATGGTATCCTTGTCAGCACCGTATTGGGAAATATCTGACCGTTATGCGTATGTCCGGATAGCTGCAGCAAACCTGCATCACCGGCATCAGTCACAGCCTTCGGACGATGCTCCAGCAAGATCACAGGCACATCTTCACGTTGTCCCTTTATAAGTGAAGACCACGAGCGTCTGTCCTCCCCTCTATCCTTTCGTCCGATGATCCGGATACCGTTGACCACTGCCGATTCATCCTGCAGAATATGTACACCTGCTGAACGCAGCATCGCCTCATATTCCCCACGCTGTTTCTGCAACAGCTCATGATTACCGCCTGCGTAGTAAATATCCTTATGCAGGTCGAAAAGCATCCTGCACAAAGCCTCCATATCCTTATGTGATGTCGCTTCATCAAACAAATCTCCGCCAAGCAGCACAATATCGCAATCTTTAGCGAGACGCTCTATGGTTCCATAAGGAGACGAAAGCGTTGTTCCTGCATGCAGGTCACTGATATACAAAAGCTTTTGTTTCTGTTGCACTCCCTTCAATTCAACGCTTTCATAACGCACCGTAACACGGGAGGCACACCCGATTCCATATACGGAAAACAAAAGCATGATCACAGATGCAAGAGCAAAGAGCTTTGTATGAAATTCCCTGTGATGCTTTCTACAGTACAGCTTTTGCACCAGAGCAAGCAGACAAAAGCCTGCCATCTGCGGCAGATATATGCTATTCAGTATCATAACCAGGGCGCCGCGCCTCCACATCGCATCCTTATACATCACAAAGAACGGAGTAAAACGATAAATCAGAAAACCGCTGCCAAGCAGGGATACTGTCAATAGTACATAACGGGTCTGCTTTTTCTTATACAGCTTCTTCACCGTATGCCAGAAGAACAGCTGCACAAGGAGAAGAATCAGCAGACATAGGAGTAAAAACAACAGCATTCTCATGTACTTCACCTTCCCTATTATCCTAGCACAAATCAGGAATGCGCTCTACATCGATTCAATATTTTATGAAAAAATCTTCTCTTTGTCCAGAAAGGATTACCTTTCCAATTTATACATTTATAAATTTTTGTGATGACTTTGCTTTTCATTTGTTACATTCTTTACAAAGGTTGAATGTTCAACTTTTGTGTGCTATCATTCTTATAGTTGAAAGGCCAACCATCGGAGGGAAGACATGGATAACAGCAACTATTTATATTTAAACACCTCAATTCTGTACCGCTGCGGACAGAAATATTATGATAAAAAGTTATGCGGACACGACATCAATGCAGCACAGATTCTGTTTTTGATTCTCATCTATGAACAGGAGGGTCTGAACATGCAGCAGCTTGCACAAAAGGGCTGCTTTGATAAAGGAACCATTACCAAGAGCATCTCCCGTCTGGAGGAGCTTGGCTATGTAACAACACAAAACAGTCCGGAGGATAAACGCATTCGACTGTTATATACCACCGACAAGACTAAGGATATCATCCGTGATATCTACATGATCCGTCAGCAGTGGTGGGAGCTTTTATCCAAGGATATCGGTACGCAGGAGCTGCAGCAGTTTGAAGCAACGCTCAGTAAGCTAAGCGAGAATGCCCGGAAATATGAACAGCAGGAAGAAGCAGGCATTAAGCTGTTTGGCATTCAAAAGCTGACTCTGCTGGATTATCCGCAAAAAATGGCAAGTACGATTTTTACAGGTGGCTGCAATTTCCGCTGCCCCTTCTGTCAAAACAGCGATCTCGTCTTTCTGCCAGAAAACATGCCGGAGCTGCAGGAAGCTGATGTGCTCAGCTTTCTGGAAAAACGAAAAGGAATTCTGGATGGTGTCTGTATCAGCGGAGGTGAACCGCTGTTGAATCCGGAGCTCGCAGAATTTCTACGAAAAATCAAGGCTATGGGCTATGCAATCAAGCTGGACACAAATGGCAGTAGTCCGGATCAGCTAAAGCTGCTTGTTGAAGAAGGGCTTGTGAATTACGTCGCTATGGATATCAAAAACGCTCCACAAAAATATGGAGAAACAGCCGGTATCCGTAATCTTGATCTCAGCGGTATACAGGAGAGCATCACCTATCTAAAGGAAGGACATATTCCATATGAATTTCGTACAACGGTTGTAAAGGAGCTGCATACGGCTCAGGATATTCAGGATATGGCAGAATGGCTTCATGGTGCAGCCGCCTGGTATCTGCAAAATTTTGAAGACAGTGACCATGTCATTAGGAAGGGATTGCATGCATGGGATAAAGAAACCCTGCAGCAGTTTCAGAAATTGGCGAAAGCGAAGGTTCCAAATACAGAGCTTCGTGGTATATAGAGAGAAGGAAAGGAAGAACGATATGTATCAGGTTATTAAAAGAGATGGAAAGATTTCAGAGTTTGACATTGCCAAAATCAGCAATGCCATTCAGAAGGCATTTGATGCGGTAGAACGCCAGTACCACCCAAGCATTATCGACATGCTTGCTTTGCGTGTCACATCCGATTTTGAGCCAAAAATAAAGCATGAACGCATTCAGGTGGAGGATATTCAGGACAGTGTGGAATCCATTCTGATTCAATCCGGGTACGGCGATGTAGCGAAATGTTATATTCTCTATCGAAAGCAGAGGGAAAAAATCCGGAATATGAAATCCACCATTCTGGATTACAAGGAGCTAGTCGACAGCTATGTGAAAGCCACCGACTGGCGCGTAAAAGAAAATTCAACCGTCACCTATTCCGTAGGTGGACTGATATTGAATAACTCCGGAGCAATCACTGCCAATTACTGGCTGAGTGAAATCTATGATGAGGAAATTGGAAATGCACATAAGTCTGGTGATATGCATATTCATGATTTGAGTATGCTGACAGGTTATTGTGCCGGCTGGAGTCTGAAGCAGCTGATTCAGGAAGGTCTGGGCGGTGTCGGAGGAAAAATCACATCCAAACCGGCCAGTCATCTTGCGACACTCTGCAATCAGATGGTAAACTTTCTCGGTATTATGCAGAATGAGTGGGCAGGTGCACAGGCCTTCTCTTCCTTTGATACGTATCTGGCACCCTTCGTTAAAGCAGATAATCTGGACTATGATCAGGTTAAAAAATGTGTGGAATCCTTTATTTATGGTGTAAACACACCTAGCCGCTGGGGTACACAGGCACCGTTCTCCAACATCACCTTGGATTGGACAGTTCCTGCCGACCTTGCTGAGCTAAATTGCATTATTGGAGGAAAAGAAGTAGATTTCAAATATAAGGACTGTAAAAAAGAAATGGATATGGTAAACAAGGCATTCATTGAGATTATGATTGAGGGAGATGCCAATGGACGCGGTTTCCAGTATCCGATTCCCACCTATTCCATTACCCGTGACTTTGACTGGTCGGAAACAGAAAACAACAAGCTGCTATTTGAAATGACCGCAAAGTACGGAACACCTTATTTCTCTAATTATGTTAACTCCGATATGGAGCCAAGCGATGTGCGAAGCATGTGCTGCCGTCTGCGGCTGGATCTTCGTGAGCTGCGTAAAAAAAGCGGTGGATACTTTGGAAGCGGCGAAAGCACTGGCTCTGTTGGTGTAGTCACAATCAATATGCCGCGTATCGCATATCTTTCTACAAATAAAGAGGATTTCTATAAGCGACTCGATCATCTGATGGATATCGCTGCACGCTCCTTGAAGGTAAAGCGCACAGTCATTTCCAAGCTGCTGGAGGAAGGCTTATATCCATATACCAAACGGTATCTTGGAACCTTTGCGAACCACTTCTCCACATTGGGGCTGATTGGAATGAATGAAGTGGCCTTAAATGCCAAATGGCTTGGTATGGATCTGACACAAAAGGAAGCGCAAGCTTTCACAAAAGAGGTTCTGAATCATATGCGTGAGCGTTTGGTCATTTATCAGGAGAAATATGGGGATTTATATAATCTGGAGGCTACCCCTGCAGAGTCAACAACATATCGTCTAGCAAAGCATGACAAGGAACGTTACCCGGATATCATTACTGCAACAGAAGAAGGAAATACACCGTATTACACAAATAGCTCTCACTTACCTGTTGGCTATACAGAGGACATCTTTGAAGCACTGGATGTACAGGATGAGCTCCAAACATTATATACTTCCGGAACAGTGTTCCATGCGTTCTTGGGGGAAAAGCTTCCGGATTGGAAAGCAGCAGCAGCTCTGGTAAGAAAAATAGCTGAGAACTACCGCCTGCCATATTACACCCTTTCCCCAACCTATTCCATCTGTCGAAATCATGGATATATCAACGGGGAGCATTATACATGCCCGCAATGCGGTGGTACAACTGAGGTATGGAGTCGAATTACGGGATACTATCGACCTGTACAGAATTGGAATGAAGGGAAGAGTCAGGAATTCAAAGAGCGTAAAGTTTATGATATCGGACATTCTGTCTTAAAAGGTAAGGATGCCCTACCACATGTTGAAAAGGAAGCTGATACCGTTCAGGCTGTAAATGAAGAAGGTGTTTTCCTATTTACAACTAAGACCTGTCCGAATTGTAAAATAGCTGATAGCTGGCTGAAAAGTGCTGGTATCTCCTATGAAAAAGTGGATGCTGAGGAACAGGCTGAGTTAACAAAAAAATTCTCAATTATGCAGGCACCGACGTTGGTCGTCTGCAGAGATGGAAGCTGTGAAACATACAGCAATGCATCCAACATTCGTAAGTACATTGATATGATGCAGAAGGCATAAGCAATAAGAGGATATATTTCATGCAGAAATGTATCCTTTTTATGTATTTGGATTTTTTTCTGTTATAATAATAAGAGATGATTGCCCCGCTAATTTATCCAGCGCGTACCATAAGCTCACATGAATTCCCTGGGAGGTTCGCGCATCATTTTGTTTAAATTTTTTGTAACAGATTTAATATGATTTTCATTAGTTCAGACTTTATATTTATGTAAATTTGTTTCATTTAGGGGTGCTCATAAGATTTTTCACGGTCTAGTCTCTCCTGAGACTAGTGGATCTAAATTCTTATAAAAGTTGTCTAATCCACCAAAATCCCAGTCTAGTCTCTCCTGAGACTAGTGGATCTAAATATTGAGCCTATCTTATTTAGGCGCATAAGATGCTGTCTAGTCTCTCCTGAGACTAGTGGATCTAAATCTGAAGAATCAAAACAGACAGAAGTTTTGAAGGAAGTCTAGTCTCTCCTGAGGCTAGTGGATCTAAATCTTCCACCTATCTCCATGTTATTGAGATTATTAGTCTAGTCTCTCCTGAGGCGAGTGGATCTAAATCAATAGGCTTTTGATATCTGTTCAGCCGTTTCCGTCTAGTCTCTCCTGAGGCTAGTGGATCTAAATTAGCCGAGTACCTTATTAAAATTTGTTTGTACTATGTCTAGTCTCTCCTGAGGCTAGTGGATCTAAATCCTAAGTGGGCACGGAGGAAAAACAAATGGTAAACAAAAGTCTAGTCTCTCCTGAGTCTAGTGGATCTAAATCCACTTTGCATATAGTGTGAAGCTGCTCGTTACCGTCTAGTCTCTCCTGAGGCTAGTGGATCTAAATTAATCAGGGAACTGAGAAAGAAGTAACCTGAGAGGTCTAGTCTCTCCTGAGGCTAGTGGATCTAAATCCCATGCAGGCGGTTCTTTCCTAATCTCCAGATGTCTAGTCTCTCCTGAGACTAGTGGATCTAAATTAAGTCTAAAGCCTTTAGATAGCTTAGAATGGGTCGTCTAGTCTCTCCTGAGACTAGTGGATCTAAATAAACTGTGACAATTTGTCACGGTTTCATTTCCTTCGTCTAGTCTCTCCTGAGACTAGTGGATCTAAATCGAGCGAACATTAAGCGACATGTATCATTGCCTGGTCTAGTCTCTCCTGAGACTAGTGGATCTGAATACCGCATTAGCAGCACTCATATTGACAGGCTGCAGTCTAGTCTCTCCTGAGGCTATAAATTAAATAGTGCTACTGTAATACTTTTTCATCACTTACCAGACGAACTACTATACGGAGCAAAATCAGGAACCTGTCCATTCACAATCTGCACTACCAACGGTATCTCCGTTTTCGTCTCCAGCTCTGACGTACTCAAAAAAGTTATAACCTGTGCATTCACCTTGACAACAAGTGATATTTTAATCATGGTGTTGTTGATACCATATGGCTTCGATTCTGTTTTTATCTCCCCTGTAACATCATTCAGCATGCGCATACGCACTCTGATTTTCGGCCCCTTATCATATAAAAAGAAAATATGACTCAGATAACCTGCCGGAACCTCGTACAACACCCCATCCTCATAGAAAACATCCTTTGTCGTAGGGTCCTTTTTACCATCCTGTGCAGCCAGCAGTGATTTATCAATCGTATTCAATGCCGAATACAGCAGCTGATTCAATTTATACGAATCATACTCAATACTACTTATATCCCCGCTCTTTGTACGATTTATTTTAAACAGAGCATCGGTATCATATTCAATATCCGCTAGCACTTCCTTCACAATATTATTGATTGCAAACCCTGTATGCTGTTTGGCAATCGCCTGTAGCTGCGGCTCCATATACATATTAAACGAACGGACAATACATCCGAAACCAAGAACAATCGCGACCAGCAGAAGAATCAGCTTCTGCTTTTTATATTTCCTGCTTTTGACTTTTCTCATCGAGCATCCTGCCTCTATTACAAATAAAAGCATCCTCCATTAAAACAGTATATGAAAGCATACCCAAAAACATGTGTATTCATAAAGCACAAAAAAAGATGCAGTTTTCGCATCTTACAGCTGATCCAGTACGTCAAATCGATCCAGTGTCTTGCAATCCGCAATCACAACCAGATGATCCTCCTTCTGTATTTTATATTCTGCATCCGGACAAACATTCAAATGCTCCTGCAAATAGGAACGTATGCCCACAACGTTGATACCGAATCTTCGGCGCAGATCAAGTTCAATCAGAGATTTTCCTACCCATTGCGGCGGTGTAGGTATTTCCACGATACTGTACTCCTTATCCAAATCCACAACATCAATAATATTTTTCCCTAATACGCCCTTAGCAACCTGCTCTCCCATTTCCTTCTCCGGACGCACAACTTTATTGGCTCCAAGCTCTGTAAAAATCTGCATATAACGCTTATTTTTTGCCTTTGCCACGATATATGGAACACCTAGCTCCTTCAGATTGATAATGCCCATCACACTTTCCTCAAGGTGGCTCCCCATACTCACGATCGCAATATCGCAATCCTGGACACCTGCCTCGCGCAGCTGATTGATATCCGTAATATCACACATCATACTCTGTGTGACGATATCCGCCATGCGGTCCACGCATTTTTCATCATTATCCAACGCAATCACCTCGCAGTTATAGCTGCTTAATGTCTTTGCGACTGTTGAACCGAAAATCCCTAATCCCAGGACAACATACTGTCTGTTTGAAATCTTTTTCATTTTTTCTATCTCCTTATCCCACGATAATATTTCCATTTGGGAATGAAACCTTATTTGCTGAATTTCTATTTGGCTTATTTCGTGTCAATGACAATATCAGTGTGGAAATACCGATACGCCCGACATACATGAGGAAGATGATAATCAGCTTGCCTCCCACACCCAGAGAGGTGGTAATTCCAAGGCTGGAACCTACCGTTGCCATGGCGCTCACTGCCTCAAAGGAAAGGCTTAAAAACGGCTTTTGCTCGACGATATTCAACAAGAAAATCCCTGTAAACAACACAACCAGATTGATGAAGAAGATTCCCATTGCACGAATGATGATTCCCCTTCCAATTTTTCTGTGAAGAACAACGGTATGCTCTCTTCCCTTCAAAGAAGAAATAATATAGATAACAAGCACGGCGATGGTCGTTGTTTTGATACCACCAGCAGTACCACCCGGAGAACCACCGATAAACATGACAACCATCATCAGCAGATCGGTCGCAGGCTTCAGACCTGCATAATTGATTGTTGTAAAGCCTGCCGTACGCAGTGCAATCGACTCAAACATCGCAGTCATCAGCTTCTCGAAAATATTGAAATCTCCCAGTGTTCTGGAATTTGTGAACTCCACCAGCATAATCAGCAAGCCCGGTACAACAATCAGAAACAAACTGACGCTCAATACGATTTTGGTATGCAGAGACAGAGAATGTCTAAACTTTTTAAATGTAATCTGGCGATGTAGCAGCGGCCCCACCTTATCCCGGATATCAAACCAGACTGCAAATCCCAGACCACCCAGTACAATCAGTGACATAATGGTAAGGCACATCAGCGGGTCGTGAACATATTCCTGAAGGCTTATTGAGCCGAGCGTATCGAAGCCGGCGTTACAGAAAGCAGAAACAGCCAGAAATACCGCTTTAAAGCTGCCATCCACAAGTCCGAAGCGCGGGATCATGCGAAACGATATCAGAATCGCACCCACAGCCTCAAAAAACAGGGTATAGTACAGGATATCCAGCAGAAACTTCCGCATATTTACGACCCTGTCCTGATTCAGCATTTCCTTCATAGCGATTTTCTCATTCATTGAGAGACGATTTTTCACAATCAGGATAAAGACCGCCATAAATGTCATCAGTCCAAGACCGCCGACCTGAATCAGCAGAAGCAGAATCAGCTGACCAAACCAGTTAAGCTGATCAGCAACCGTAAATACACTCAATCCGGTTACACAGGTGGCACTGGTTGCCGTGAACAGAGCATCCAGCCAGTTCAGAAACTGAAAATTCTTATTGGAAATCGGCAGCATCAGCAGCAGTGTCCCACTGAGAATCACAAGCAGGAAGCTCGATGCAATCTTCTGCGCAGGGGACAGTTTTCTGAACCCCAGCACGGAATGAATAAAATTTGTCATATCAATTTAACCAGACTTTCTTTCTAAATGTTCGCAGGAAACTGACATATCCTTATGCAGTCTTCACCTTTTATTTATACAGAACAGACAGCGGCCGCTGAAAGATGTATCAAATATATTCTACACATATTATATTTTTTTACAATATGCTTTTCTAAAAAACATATAAACTTTCCCGATACTTTTTCTAATGATGCAAAAAAAGGCTCCTTTCTTAACGAAAAAAGCCTTTTTTCTGTTATAAATTAGTAATTTTCTTTGCGTACCTCAAAGTAAGAACGTGGGTGATTGCATACCGGGCAAACCTCTGGAGCAGTTTTTCCAGTGTGCAGGTGTCCGCAGTTCAGACATTCCCACAGGGTTTCCTCTGCTTTTTCAAACACAGTGCCATCCTCGATATTGTTCAGCAGAGCAACATAGCGCTGCTCGTGTGTTTTTTCAATAGCCAGAACGCCTTCCATCGTATCAGCGATGTCATCAAAGCCTTCCTCACGAGCTTCCTTTGCCATACGTGCGTACATGTCTGTCCACTCGAAGTTTTCACCGGCAGCAGCATCCTTCAGATTGGTAACCGTATCCGGCATACCGTCATGCAGCAGCTTAAACCATAATTTAGCATGCTCCTTTTCGTTGTTTGCTGTTTGTTCAAAAATATTGGAAATCTGAACATAGCCGTCCTTTTTCGCCTTGGAAGCATAATACGTATACTTGTTTCTTGCCATGGATTCTCCGGCAAATGCCTCATTCAGGTTCTTTTCTGTCTTTGTTCCTTTTAAATTCATTTTTTTTCCTCCTTTTAAGCAGCCTTCGCCCCATTGTATGTAAATCTTGCTGTTCTTATGCGTTAAACCGCTGAACTGCATGAAATAGAAAGCGTTGACAGCCTCTTTACCGATATTTATATTATACTCTACTTTTCCATTTATTTCATTCTTTTTTCTATGAACCCATCATTTCCCACAATACAGAAAATTTTCACAGTTTATGATAGAAACGGATTTTTTATTCATATTTCTCCATATTTTTTTAATTTTTTATTTAGATCTTCAATTTTTTTCATGTTTTTATATACAAAAAATTCATTTTGCAGTAAAATTCCACTATAGGAGGAATCTATCATGGCAGAAAAACACCCTTTTGATGATTTTGGAATCAATCTCTTCAGTGAAAGCGTGATGAAGGAATGTCTTCCTCATCCGATTTATACAAAATGGAAAACCGCAACCCGCAAGGAGGATGCATTGGACCGGCCGACGGCGGATGCGATTGCGCATGCGATGAAAAAATGGGCGATGGACAAGGGAGCGACGCACTTTACTCACTGGTTTCAGCCGCTGACCGGCTCCACAGCGGAAAAGCATGACAGCTTTATAGAGCCAGGGGATCACGATCAGCCGATTTCCAGGTTCAGCGGGAAGTCCCTGATCAAGGGCGAGGGGGATGCTTCCTCCTTTCCAAGCGGCGGTTTACGGGCAACCTTTGAGGCGCGCGGATATACGTATTGGGATTGTACCTCTCCAGCCTTTCTTCGGGATAACGTTCTCTGTATCCCTACCATATTTGTTTCTTACAACGGGGAAACCCTGGATAAAAAGGCTCCTCTATTAAAATCAGCGGAAGCGATCAGCAAACAGGCCACCCGCATTGTAAATCTGTTTAAGGACAAGGATATCAAGCATGTCAATGCCATGGTCGGTCTGGAGCAGGAATACTTTTTGATTGATAAAAAGATGTATTTGGAGCGTAAGGATCTGGTGCATACCGGACGCACGCTGTTTGGCTCCATGCCGCCAAAGAGCATGGATATCCGCGGTCACTACTTTGGAAGCATTCCATCCCGTGTACAGGCCTTTATGACAGAGGTGGATGAGGAGCTGTGGAAGCTTGGAATCTATGCAAAGACCGAGCACAACGAGGTGGCGCCTTGTCAGTTTGAAATCGCACCGTTGTTTATCGATGCCAATGTTGCAGTGGATCAAAACCTGATCATTATGGATGTATTGAAGAAAAAGGCGGATAAGCACGGTATGGCATGCCTGCTTCACGAGAAACCGTTTCAGGGCGTGAACGGAAGTGGAAAGCACAACAACTGGTCACTGGTTACCGATGATGGGCAGAATCTTCTGGAGCCGGGGGATCGTCCGCATGAAAATATTCGCTTCCTGCTGTTTGTCTGTGCAATCATCGAAGCTGTGGATAAATATCCTGAGCTGCTGCGTATGGCTGCCAGCTGCTATGGTAATGATTACCGTCTGGGAGCCGATGAAGCACCGCCTGCCGTCATTTCCATCTGTATGGGTGATGAGCTGGAAATCATTTTGGATAAGCTGCGTAACGGTGAGCATGAAATTAAGCCGGATGTGGAAACACAGCCCTATGCGATTGCGAATCTATCCTATGTACCAAAGGATACCAGTGATCGAAACCGTACCTCTCCTTTCGCCTTTACCGGTAATAAGTTTGAATTCCGTATGGTAGGAAGCAGCCGCAGTGCATCAACGACGAATATTATATTGAATTCCATTGTTGCGGATTCACTGCGCAGTATTGCCGACACCCTGCAGCAGTATAAATACATTGATGATATCCGCAAGAAATCACTGGATATCTGCCGCGATATTCTGCGCAAGCATTCCCGTATTCTGTTTTCCAAGGATGGCTACAGTGAGGAATGGATTCGGGAGGCACAGGAACGCGGATTGCCGAACATCAAGCATTATGTGGACAGCATCCATTCCATGATTGATGATAAAGCGGTGGAAATGTTTGAGCGAAACAAGGTATATGACCGGCTGGAGCTGGAGGCTCGTGTCGATATACTGACAGAGGAATACCGCAAATCTGTCAAAGCGGAGGTACTGACCCTTCTGGATATCAGTAAAAAGGATATCCTTCCTGCCCTTGTTCGTGAAATTAAGTTTTACAGTGATGCACAAAATTCCCTGGGGATGGAGAACAGCTATTACCAGCGTAAAATCAAGCATTTGTGTGAGCTCTTAAATACCTTTGATGAGCGCTATCATGATTTGAAGGAGCATATGATCGAGCGCCAAAAGTATCCGGATAATATGGAAAAGGCACAGTATCTCAATCATGTCATCGTTCCGAAAATGGAAGAGCTGCGTGCAGTGATCGACGAGATTGAAGAAGCGGTATCCTCAGATAATTATCCGTTTCCAACCTATGATGATATGTTTATCTCTATGCAGTAGCAACGAGTCGTCTGCCCTAGAACAGGCGGCTTTTTTATTTCCTTTCGCATGCGTTTATAGTTTGTTTATACTTTTGAAACAGCAAATTCACAAATGACGGAAATTGTTAAGATTCCGTAAGCATATTTCTTTGTTTTAACAAAATGTTAACAAAACCTGCTTGTTTCTTTTCCTTTCGTTATTTATACTAAAGCCGACTTGATAAGGAAAGGAAGCGATGATGTATGACCATTCAAAATGTACTATCTCTGTTGGGAGGTCTGGCACTGTTCCTATATGGAATGCATATGATGAGTGTCGGTCTGGAAACGGCGGCTGGAGACCGCATGAAAGCTATATTGGAAAAACTGACCAGCAACCGCCTGCTCGGCGTTGCCGTAGGAGCCGGTATCACTGCCGTTATCCAAAGCTCCTCTGCCACGACCGTCATGGTAGTCGGCTTTGTGAACAGCGGGCTTATGACCCTGAATCAGGCAGTCTGGATTATTATGGGAGCCAATATCGGTACGACGATTACCGGACAGCTGATTGCGCTGGATGCCTCCCGCATTGCCCCGCTGGTAGCCATAATCGGCGTCGTCATGGTGACCTTTCTGAAAGGAAAGCGAATCAATTCCATAGGAGACATTCTCGCAGGGCTGGGAATATTGTTTATCGGTATGGATATGATGTCCAATTCCATGACACCGCTGCAGGATTCCCCCGTATTCCTGAATGCGATGACCTCCATATCCAATCCGCTGCTTGCGATTGCTCTGGGAGCCGGCTTTACTGCACTGATTCAAAGCTCCTCTGCATCTGTGGGAATATTACAGGCACTGGCATTGAGCGGTCTGATTCCGCTGTCCAGCTCGATTTATATCATCTTCGGACAGAATATCGGTACCTGCATCACCGCGGTGCTGGCATCCCTGAGTGCGAACCGCAATGCCAAGCGAACGACGATTATTCACTTATCCTTTAATATTATCGGAACCATGCTCTTCTTCTGCTTTATCCACATGTTCCCGTTTGTGGACTGGATGTGTGAAATCACAGCGAATCCGGCTGCCCAGATTGCCAATACCCACACGATTTTCAATATCGTAACCACACTGATTCTATTGCCGTTTGGAAACCGGCTGGCACATCTCGCACAGCTGCTGATGCCGATTCGCAAGGAGGAATATCAAAGGGATGAAGCAAGTCTTCCGCTTGCCTTTGTCGATGTCAATAATATTGGCAGTGTCCCGATTGCTATCTCCTCCCTGCGTAAGGAAGCGTTAGCTATGCTGAAGATGGCGCAGACCAATCTGATTGAAGCATTGCATGGTGTATGTCAAGAAGCATGCTCCGTGCAGGATATTGAAAAGCGTGAAAAGCGGATTGATTCCATCAATTATCAGATATCCGATTATATGACCTCCGTATCCACCCTGCCTATGAATCCTACTGCCTCCAACACGATCAATGCCCTGTATAAATGCTATGCGGATATCGAACGCATCGGCGATCATGCTATCAATATTCTGCAATACACCAAAAATGAACAGGAGCGTCTGCAGGATGTCAGTGTGATCCGTGAGGAGCTGATGCAGCTGGAGGAGCTGCTGGATAAAAGCTTTCAGCTATTGTATACCAACCGTTTAGAATCACAGGATGAAAGTCTTTTGAAAATAGAGCGCATAGAAGCCCGCATTGATGAATTAACAGCAGATTTCAGAAATCGGCAAATCGAGCGAATGGTGCATAAACAGATTCATGCCAGAGATTGTGTGATTTATTCGGAAATCATGACGGATATCGAGCGTGTCAGTGACCATATCATGAATATTATTGAAGAATGCCGCAGATGCAGCTTCACCTTGAATGACGAGGAATTAAAGGATATGCCGCTGATTCAGGAATGTGCCGTGTAGAATTCTTTCATAGCCCGTTAGGCTGTACAGCACCCTCATAAGGTATCCGCAGCTTTTACCAACTGCCTGTATGAATGAATAGGCGAAAGCCATACCTTTACCCCTTTGCACAGCACCACCCAGTCACATGAACAAACAGAAGCCAAGAAACTGCATGCTCGGATAATGGGTGCAGTTTTTTTGTTTTTTAAATAAAGCCTTCCAAGATTATGCTATGCATACGCTGTGATCATAATGTGAAATACCACCCCATAGAATGCAGTTTTCCATTCTTTCATTACCTACATTCCTGATTTTTGATCTGCATCTTTCATGGATCATTCATGAACAAGTGCCTACAGCACAATCACAGGAGCAGCGTCTCTTGCCAAAAAGCGCCCAGCCTGTTTTTTATTTCCAGCAAATCTATTACTTTCCCTTGATATTTCTTATTACAGCCGGAAAACATCAGAACCTACAGCTGCAGAGGCATCCTTTTTACGCCCTGTGGCATACCATTTCACATAAATCCTTAACCTTGATTTTACATTTTCTGTTGGAAAACGGTTTCAAATGACGTTTATAAATATTTTGTGTTAATTATTAACAGAGTCTTAACAAAACCTATATTGTATGAATATCTGTTTCCCGATATACTAAAACTATGTTCGTAACAATACTCGAACAGGAGGTTATGTATTCATGACATTTGATAGTATTCTGAAATTATTTGGGGGCCTTGCCCTGTTCCTGTATGGTATGCATATGATGAGCTCCGGACTGGAGGGAGCTGCGGGAGATCGTATGAAAACCATTCTGGAAAGACTGACCAGCAACCGTTTTCTGGGCATTATCGTCGGTGCAGCCATCACAGCAGTAATCCAGAGCTCCTCTGCCACTACGGTTATGGTTGTCGGCTTTGTGAATTCACAGCTGATGACACTGAATCAGGCAGTCTGGATCATCATGGGTGCCAATATCGGTACGACGATCACCGGACAGCTGATTGCCCTGGATGCATCCAAAATTGCACCGCTTGTGGCTATCTTCGGTGTTGTTCTGGTTACGTTTCTCAAAGGCAAGAAGGTCAATGCCTTCGGTGAAATCTTTGCCGGTCTGGGTATTCTGTTCATCGGTATGGACATGATGAAGGATGCCATGGTTCCATTACAGCAAAGCGAGGCATTCATTCATGCCATGACAACAATTTCCAACCCTGTTCTGGCGATTCTGCTGGGCGCAGGCTTCACTGCTTTGATTCAGAGCTCCTCTGCTTCCGTCGGTATCTTGCAGGCACTGGCTGTCAGCGGTCTGATCCCGTTAAGCAGCGCTATCTATATCATTTTCGGGCAGAATATCGGTACCTGCATCACATCGGTGCTGGCATCACTTGGCGCCAATCGAAATGCCAAGCGGGCAACCATCATTCACCTGTCCTTTAACATTATCGGTACGATTGTCTTCATGGCATTTGCAGCTCTTGTTCCGTTTGTATCGTGGATGGAAAGTGTTACCTCCAATCCTGCGGCACAGATTGCCAATACACATACGATATTCAATATCGCTACCACACTGCTGCTGATCCCGTTCGGTTCCCGTCTTGCCAAGCTTGCGCAGGTGATTCTACCTGTAAAGCAGGAGGAGATCGAGGATGCAGGCTACAACATACCGCTTACCTTTGTAGATGAGGACAATATCGGTTCCGTACCGATTGCCATTTCTTCTCTGCGTAAGGAAGCAATGGCAATGCTGCAGCTGGCAGAAACAAATCTTGCGGAATCCATGGATGCCTTATGCGGGAATGCCTTCAACTTGGAGAAAATCCGAAAGCGTGAAAAACGCATCGATTATATCAATTATGAAATCACAAATTATATGACGCTGGTCAGCTCACTGAAAATGAATGAATCCGATTCCACAACCTGCAACGCCTTATACAAATGCTTCTCTGACATCGAACGGATTGGCGATCACGCCATCAATATCATTCAATATTCCACCGATGAGGACAATAAGCTTTCCAGCTCAAAATACATAGAGGATGAATTGCATCAGCTGGCTTCTCTTCTTTCCAAGAGCTTCTCGCTGCTGTCAACCTACAGCCTAGATTCTCAGGATGAATGCTTTGAAAAAATCGAACGGATTGAGGATCGCATTGACGAGCTGACCGCAAGCTATCGACAGGCACAGATTGAGCGACTGATGGAGAAAAAGGTCAATGCCTTGGATTGTGTCATCTATTCAGAAATCCTGACAGATGTGGAGCGTGTTTCCGACCATATCATGAACATCATTCAGGAAGCCAAGCGCTGTAACTTTACACTGAGTGATGAGGCTATGCAAAGCGACCCTGCCTTATCCGCAGCCTAAGACACCACATGGTGTCTTTTTTTCATCTACGTTCTTATGTTTTGTTGTATCCGTTGGGATCAGCGCTCTTTCCTATACAGCCAAATGCCGCGACCACCAGCACAGAATAGCACAAGCACCTCTGTGATTTTAAGGCTTGTGGTAAATCGATCTGAAAGTGATTTCATGCAGCATCGCAGCTTTACAGCTTTATGCAGGATGAATGCATACATGGTGTCTTTTTGGAGTGGACCATGCTATACTAAAAGACAGAGGTGATGATATGAATATCAGTTCCCGCTGTATCCTGTGTCTTTTAAAGAAAGAGGAGGCAAGTATACGCGCCTGTTTGGATGAAGAGCAGAAAGCACAGTATCTCAAGGATGTTATGCGAATCATGCTGGATGCAGACCCTGCGGATACAATGCCATGGATTTCCGATCAAATTCGTCTATTAAAGCCACCTGTTCCAAGAAGCCTTCCGGATTATGCGAAAATAAAAACGTATTTCAACACCGTGCTGATGGAAATGGAGCCAATGCTGCACCATGCTATACAGCAGGCGCCCGATCCCCTGTCCTATGCCCTGCGCCTTGCCCGCTGCGGGAATTATATCGATTTCGGTGCTATGGACCATGTGGATGAGGATATTCTGCATTCCCTGTTGAAGCAGGTAAAGGAAGAAACACTGGATGCCGATGTCTACCAGCGCTTTCTATCACAGGCAGCACACAGCAGCAGTCTGCTCTATCTGTGTGATAACTGCGGTGAAATCGTATTGGACAAGCTGCTCATTCTGCAGCTGCAAAAGCAGTTTCCGCATTTGCATATTACGGTGATGGTACGCGGCGGTGAGGTGCTCAATGATGCAACGATGCGCGATGTCAGGCAGATTCATCTGGATGAGGTGTGTGCGTGCACGCACACGCAGGTACCGCTTGCCGGCTGCGATTTGCGTCACATTGGAAAGGACGCGCGTACACTTATTGCATCCAGCGATATGATTATCGCCAAGGGACAGGCAAATTTTGAATCCCTGTATGGCTGCGGTCTGCCAATCTATTATCTGCTTTTATGCAAATGCGACTACTTCTGCGAACGGTTCCATATGCGGCATCTGGAAGGAATTTTCGCTTATGAAAAGACGCTGGAGATATCCAACGCAGAAGTAAGGTGCAACATGTAACCAACAGTATCCGCTAAATCAGGATTAGCAAAAAAGACTCTTTACATAGCGTCTCATCGTAACACATGATAAGAGGCTTCTGAACCGATTGTGACATGTAATGCAATGGTTTTGAAGTCTCTTTTTTCTTATCCGATTCAGAAGGCTCCCAGATTCACCATCTGATTCGATCCTTCGCTTCCTGCTTCTATTCATTCTTTTTATTTAACGCCTTAATATGTTTGCATAACTGCTTCACATATACCATCTGCGGCTGGTGAAAGCGTATCAAAGATTCTCGCATTTTAAAGCCCAGAGCCTCCAGCAGTCTGCATGAACGAATGTTTTTCCTTTGCGTTTCTGCTACGATGCTTTGCAGTTCGCCCTGTTCTGAAAGAAAAACGAGCACAGCCTGGATTGCCTCTTTCGCATAGCCCTGTCCCCAAATTGTTGGTACAAACTGATAGGAAATCTCCTGCTCGATACCATTGTGATAAGGTCCGATTTCTATCAGTCCCAGTAAGGCAGAATCACTTGTTCTGCGCACGGTAAAGCCCTGATAATCGATCTCTGCCATCATCATATTGCGGAGCTTTTTATCTGCATTGACCGTATCATAAGCACCACCCAGATATGTACGGACTACCTTATCCGTGAAAAGGATTCGTACATCCTCCATATCTGATTCCTTTATTTCATATATACTGCATCTATCTGTTTTCAGCATACGATCCTTTCAAAAAGAAAAGCGGTCCCTGCTTGCATGCAGATGGCCCGCTAAACGCTATTCCTCTAAATGCTCCATGCGCTCCTCAATCTCCAGCGCTTCCTTCTTCATTTCTCTGGATATGCCTTCCAGATCCACCGCCTTCTTTTTCAGGCGATAATTTACAAATTCCTTCACTGCCATATAGATGACAGCAAAGCAAGGTACACCGATAAACATACCGATGATACCAAACAGTCCTCCGCCGACACAGACAGAGAACAGAATACCGATACTCGGCAGTCCCAGCTTATCTCCCAGAATCAGCGGTCCCAGAATATTTCCATCAAACTGCTGCAGGGCAAAGACGAAAAGTGCAAAGTATAATGCGGTAATCGGATGTATGATGAAGAGAATTACAATCCCCGGTACAGCACCGATAAACGGTCCGAATACCGGAATCATATTGGTAACCCCGACGATTACCGATAACAGCAGGGCATATGGGAACTGAAAAATCAGAGAGCCGATGTAGCAGAGGATTCCGATAATCAGGGAATCAATCGCCTTTCCCACGATGAAGTTATTAAAAATATCACCGCTTGCCAGCACCATCCGGTGCAGATACTCGCTGACCTCTTTTGGAAACAGTGCGTAATTGATCTTTTTTGCATAGCCGGACAAACGTTCCTTGTCAATCAGCATATACAGGCCTGCCATGATACTCAGCAGAATGTTCAGCAGCGTGCTCCCAAATGCATAGGTGGCCTTTGCCATCTGCGGCAAAGCATCCGTCACAAAGCCGGTAAGCTTTTCAAAGAAATCGGTATCCGTAATGTAATTGGTAACCTGCTGGGTATCGATGGCATATTTTTCAACAAAATCCAATGCAAATTTCTGGAAGTCCTCCACATAGCCCGGAAATGCCTTCACCAAAGAGAAGATGCTGTCAAACAGCTGTGGCAGCAGCAATGCCAGAAATGCGCATACAACGATAATACCAAGCAGAACTGCCAGTACAGCGGCAATACTGCGCCTGTGCTGCGGCTTCATGCGAAGCTTTCCAAGCAGCTTTGTTTCCATCAGCTCCATGGGTTTGTTTAACAGAAATGCAATCGCAAAGCCAAGAATAAACGGTGTTGTCAGGGAACAGATGCGCCTGAGTGCCCGTATGATGAAATCAATTTTATCAAAAGCGAAATATATGCTGATTCCTATGGCGATTACAATCACATACAGCCATATTTTCTTTCTCATGTCCTCGGTTAACCTAAATTTCATATAAATCGCCTCCATCCCTATCTATTCTATCATGAAAATTCTGTTTCTTTTCTTACAAATTCGAAAGTATTAGCCGTTCAGAATCTTCTGCTTCAGCTCTTCAAACACGTATCGATCCTCTCGCATCTGTGCTTCCCTCGTGTTGGCCAATGTTCGTTTATGCACGCTTAACAGCGGCGGCAGCTGAAGACGCTTGAAGCTGTTTTTCGCCATGGTGGAAAGCAGCCAATCCAAATCCTGTAAAAAGGTGTTCGCATCGTCAAGATGATAATATTTCATCCAGCGGGCAATGTCCTGCTTCCAGATACTGCCATCTGCATAGCTTTCCATAAAGGTGCGAAGGCTGAGGTCTGTTCCCAGATGCTCAATGAGATAATCATGATAGAACCATTTCATCGGATCAAACTGTGCATCCTTCAATTCTGCACTCGGCGGCATTGTCCAATCCACCCCGTGCTCATGCACACATGGCAGCAGATTCAGTGGCACCACCTCTTTGCCAAAGTGCGCATTCAGCGCTTTTGACAAATCAAACAGCTGTACCTTGGTCAAATCCCCAATGAGTGATAATGCTCCGATGCTGTCACCGTACAGGGTACAATAGCCCAGAGCGGTTTCCACCTTATTCCCATTATTCACAACAACACCGCCAAGAATACCTGCAAAACCGCTTAACAGATATCCGCGGGAGCGCGCCTGTAAATTTTCCATTACCAGTGTCGGCATTGTTTCTACCGCATAGCCGTATTCCTTATGAAACAGCTCGACGCTTGCCTGCACGAGTGATTCCATATTTCCTTCCTGATATGCAATGCCCAGAGCCTTCGCTTCCGCAGCTGCATTGGAAATGGTGGTCGTACTGTTGTGGCGGGTCGCTATGTTATAGCCATATACACGCTCTGGTCCCAGGGCGGCAACCAGCAGCGCGGCTGTCACACTGCTGTCCAGCCCGCCGCTCATACCGACGATCCAGGGAATTGCACGATTGAATATCTGTGCGTCGAAATCCCGAATCCCCAGCAGCAGCGCATCCAGCAGCTGCGGCTGTGTGACTTCCGCTTCCCTTGTTTCCGCAAGATCCACAAGCTGCATTTCCTCATGAAACCACGCTGCCTGATAGATGGTTTTCTTCTGCATACGGACACCGCTACCTCCAGCCATGACCACAACATCCTTGCCACTGTTCTGCATACCGAGGGCATTGGCATAAATAACATTGCCCTTCAAGCTGCATTCCTGATTCAGCTCATACATTGCCGCATCCAGATTGATATTGATATCGGTTAGCTGCACTTCACGTCCAAAATTCAAAGCAAAGACATGCTCCTTAAATTCAATGGCACTGTTGATCGGATTTTCCTCAAAATAGCGTGCATCATCCGTATAGGGCGTATTTCGCTTTACGCGCATATGCGTCTGTTTGCGATACGCAAAAAAGGCCGCATTGAATCTCCTGCGATTGCGATAGCGGATATTTCCCCATACGATGGCAATATCCTCACTTTCTGCAACCAGTACTTCATTGAAGCTGTCCACATAGCGGCACCAGTCATCATCCAGCCACTGATCACCCAGCAGATATCCACTTACTGCATTCTGTGGAAATACAATCATATCCGCCTGTTTTTCTCTGGCTTTCTGAATCATCTGTTTCATATAGGAAACGTTTTCCTCACATTTCCCTTGTTTGACATGCATGGTCACAACGGCAACCTTCATGATATCCCTCCTCATCTTCAACATGAGTATCATATCATGAATCGTGCGAGAATTGAAGAATTCCCTTTTAAAGTTGACACATCTCCTATATAATATAGAAACAGGAAAAGTGAGGAATTTGTATGGAACAATATATCGTAGAGGGGAATATCTCTGTAAAAGCCGTTTTACTCGCACAGAAGCGGGAAATCATAAAACTTATTGTTGATGAAAAGAAGAAGGATCGCGATACTGCATTTATCCTCCGTGAAGCAGCAAAGCGCAATATCCCGATGGAGCGCAGCAGCAGGGAAGCCATCGATGAGCTTGCACAGGGAAAAACGCATGGCGGGCTGCTGGCATTGTGCAAGGAGCGAAGCTTCCAGACACTTAAGCAGGTCGTTTCAGGGGAACCGGTTTTTCTGGCACTCATCGAGGGTGTAGAGGATCCCTTTAATTTCGGTTATATATTGCGTACGCTGTATGCAGCCGGCTGTGACGGTGTCATCATACCTCCGCGAAACTGGACGAGTGCAGCCGGAGTCGTCACCAAAGCCAGTGCAGGTGCCAGTGAATATCTGAATCTGATTGTCGCAACGGATATGGAGGCTTTGCTTCAGGAAATGAAGCAGGCAGACATACAGCTTATATGCGCACAGCGCAAGGATGCAATCTCTTTGTATGACTATGCCTTTCCACAGAAGCTGTGTCTGGCGATTGGCGGTGAAATGCGCGGGTTGAGTAAGCATGTGCAAAGTCACAGTGATCAGAACCTGTTCATTCCCTATCGGCAGGATTTCCGCAATGCAATGACAGCTGCAGCCTCTACAGCCATATTCGCCTTTGAGCTTGTTCGTCAGAAAACAGCAAAATAACCAGCTCTCTCATGCCATACAGCGCATTGCTGTATGGTTTTTCTTTTTCAGAAGTTGACACAAAAAAACTGCATGTGCAGGGAAATATCACAATGACATCCCAATCCTGCATATGCAGTCATCTTCATATAGAGACGAAAGCCTCATCGTCGTGTACGCACTGGCTCGTTACGGTTCCTGCAGCAGCGCTGCGAGCTCTTCCAGCTCAGCCTGTTGCATACCGATGGATTTCAGATAGGAAAAGCAGCCTGTCTGATCGAGCAATGAAAGCAGCGGCTGCAGCATGTCCGGTGTACTTTCAAACAATGCACGCACTGCCGGAATCGCCATTACATCCGCCGGCAGCATCCGATTCACCCCCGCAGCATTATAGGTTGCGGAAATCTGATAATCCGCAAGAATATCCTCGTTGCATACGCCACATAGCTTCAGCAGGAGCGCTGCCAGTATGCCGGTACGATCCTTGCCGGCCGTACAGTGAAATAAGACTGCATGTCCTGTCTGCCGTGTGGCTTTGATATGACGAAGCGCCGCACATACCGCCTCCGGTACCGATGTCATCATATCCACATAATCCAGCTTCATACTGTCAAGAAACTGCTTTTGCGCCTGCACATCCTGTGAATCCGCAAGCGACACCTCCTCCTTCATAAAGGGGAGCGATACCCGCGTGATTCCATATGGTGCACAGTCATAGGGAGCCTGCGTTTGTTCTGTTTTACTGCGAAGATCCAGAATCAGCTGGATATCGGCTTCCTGCAGCTTTTTCCAGTCCTCCTGTGTAAGCTTGTTCAACATATCACTGCGATAGCAGCAGTGCCATGCCGTTATCGTTTCCCCGCACGGATAGCCGCCAAGGTCTCGAACATTACTGGCTCCCTGCAGTTGCAGACGACGGGTCTTTCTCATTTCTGATTCCCCGCTTTCTGTGCATAGGGCCAGTGCAGGATACCACCGATGTTATACAGCTCGCTGTAGCCCAGAGCCTTCAGACGCTTCAATGCCGTTCTTGAACGCTGTCCGCTGCGGCAATACAGGTAATGCGGTTTTCCTGCCGCTACTACAGCTGCCGCCTTCTCTTCCAGCTCACTCAGTGCCAGATGATCCGCTCCGGGGATATGCCCCTCTTGATACTCATCCAACTCCCGCACATCGATTAGCTGAATGTCTTTTCCTGCATCCAGCTCCTGCTTTACTTCCTCCATCGTTTTATCAAAAGAAAATCCAAACATAGCTGCCTCCTAATCCACGAACAGATAGCCGCAGAATATATATAGCATATTGATGTAAAAGGATCCCATGCCAAGATATGCGAACCAGCGATTCACAATAGCCAGATCCAGATAGCCCAGCTGCATAAAGAGCAGCAGTAAAACGATAACGATTGCGACAACCTTGCGAAATACAGCATTGCTTCGCTTTTTACGATTCAGTGAAACACCGAACATAAACAGAGAAGCAACCATGATGATGATCAGCAGCGTATGTACAAAGCCGCCCTTCAGCCATGTTTCCACCAGCTTGGTAAGAAATGCCGAAAGTACGATGATCAGCAGCGGTGTTCCCAGTCGTTTGACATCATCCATGCTATTCTTCCTCGATGACCACTTTTTTCATAACATCGCCGTTGCGCATATTGCGTACAGCACCCAGATTGTCTGTCACCTTGCCGAATACGGTATGAACGCCATCCAGATGCGGCTGCGGACAGTGGCAGATAAAGAACTGACAGCAGCCGGTATCCTTGCCGCGATGCGCCATAGACAGGCTTCCATCCTCATGCTTATGCGGATTGTTTGCCGTTTCGCAGGGAATCGTATAGCCCAGATCTCCGGCACCGGTTCCATATGGACAGCCACCCTGAGATACAAAGTTTTTGATTACACGATGAAAGGTTTTGCCATCGTAATAGCCCTCCTTCACCAGCTTGACGAAATTCTCAACCGTTACCGGAGCATCATCCGGATACAGCTCAAAGGGGAGCTCAGCCCCGTTTTCCATTGTTATTGTTCCATGGTATATCATGTTCATTCCTCCTATTTCATTCTATAAATATACTATAATCCGACAAAAAAAACAACCGCCAGTAAAGCTGGCGGCGATGGTTTGCATGAGGGAATGTGCTCTTAGCACCTGCACATCCCCATCAAAAAGAAAACCCGCCTGCCGCAATACAGAAGAATAAGCAGGCTAGGCCAGCAGTACCATTTGGGCACTGTTGATCATGCGTATTCTGCGCTTCCTGAAAATTTCGTTTCCAAATACACCGTCAAATACAAAATCATCAAACAGCCTGACCCTACCTGTCATCGTATCCTTCAAAGTTATCTCCGCCTTATCCAGAAAGAGCGTCCACTCCCTGATAATTTTCAAATCCATCCGTTCCAAGCCATGTACACCAAAGCCCATAGCACTCCCCTCATGTACAACTGTAAGAGCATGCTTTTGAATCGCATGTTCTCCAATCCAGCTGACACGGGAGCCACTGTCAAAGCCAAACAGTGAAATCTTCTGATCCAGGCGCTTCACCAGAAAGCAGGGGAAGCTGCCCTGCAGCATATTGGGGTATGGTATCCGAAATCTGTTTTTTAAAACGATAAACTGCTTCGCGATATCATCCAGCTCAAAATCAAGCTGATGCAGGATATCCCAGCCCAGAATCCCATCAAAGCCAAACACATCAATATTTCCAAAGCGCAGGGAGAAGTCTGAGGAATCCAGTGCAATCATCGCCATGTTTAAAACCTCCAGACCACCCAGCTGCATAGAGTCTGCCACCAGTCCCTGCATATCGCGCTGTGTTCCGCCGATACTGCCAATCTGCAGAGAACCCCCTGTTTTTTTCAGCTTCAGCTGTGCGATTTTATCGCTTTTGACACCACTGATCTGTGCTCCCGTATCGACCACAAACACCGCTTTTACATGGTTGATATACACCGGAATTGTAAACAGTCCGAAGATATTGCGGGAAAGCGGAATGGAAAATTCACGCTGATAATATCGCATGTCCCATGCATGCGCCTTGCCCATCACCTGCTCCTGTGCTTTTGATAATGCATTCGGAAACAGACCGAGAGATACCTTTTTCCTTTGTTCCTCGTACGCTGCCTTCTCCACGCTTACAGCAGTATGACTTTGTACCTTACAGCTGTGCATGCCATCACCCCTTTTTCTGTTCGATTATATCATAAGCATATGTGATGAATATGGGTTACTTTCCTTATGCTATGGATTTTTATTTTTTTCTAAAGCTTTTCCGCTATACAGTGTCAGCATTTATCTTCGTAAGTGCATCGCTTCTCCTACACAGCTTCAATAATGCACCACCTTTATGAAATTTCCGTCAGTTTTTTTAAGAAACGCTGTCGATAGATGTTTTCAGGTTGAAGAGTATTCCCTTGTATAGTAAAATGGAAGCATGTGAAAACAAGGAAAAGGAGTGGTTGATATGCAGACAAATAAAGCTTTATTACCTGTGATGAGTGTGCAGGGAAAGGTGGATCATCCTGTTATGAGCGGAAACGGATATCGCGTGGGCTATGATGGCTATGGGAGAATTCCAATGGCAACAGGCGGTATTATTTACAACTATAAAATTGGAGATTCCTGTATGGGGATTGCCGGAGATCACATCGAGCCGGGTGTAAGCCTGAAGAATCCTGTGGAAAAGGAAAATAATGCCCTGCAGGCCTTTGCCTGTATAGGAAACAAGGCGAAAATCATCAGCGGTGATGCAAAAGGGAGAGAGGGCTATGTGACTGGAAAGCATGGCGGTATCGATCATGTCATGGTGTATTTCGATGAAGAGACGCTGGAGCTGATGACTACAGAGGATAAGGTACTGATCAAAGCCTGCGGACAGGGTCTTAAACTGATGGACCATGAAGAAATACAGCTGATGAACATCGATCCTGCACTGCTTGAGAAGCTGGGCATCGAGGAAGAGGAGCAAAGAATCCGGATACCGGTCGTGACCTGTGTTCCGGCCTACCTCATGGGAAGCGGTTTGGGAAGTGCGACCACCATGCTGGGAGATTATGACATTATGACGCAGGATGCGCAAGCGAATGAGGAATTCGGTATCAACAAGCTGCGCTTTGGTGATCTGGTCCTGATTCAGGATCATGACAATCACAATGGACCACACTATCGCAAGGGAGCGGTGTCTGTGGGAATCGTCGTACATGCCGATTCCTATACAAGCGGACACGGTCCCGGACTGGCTGTCATCATGAGCAGCCGATGCGGAAGCATAGAGCCGATTCTGGACTCTGAAGCAAATATCGCAAACTATCTGCATATAAAATAACAGAAACCAGCTGCCATCCCGAGCTCGTGCATGGCAGCTGGTTTTATACAGTCGCGCTTGTTTATAAGGAATCGGTTTATGAAGCAGAACAGCTGTATGGTATTTCTAGGCGTAGGGCTTAGCCTAAAAAAGCAGTGCTGTCTTTGTTCAGTCTGCTTGAAATCCCTGCCCTCAGCAAAGCGGCTGTATGCTAGTAACACAATGCAAATAAAAAAAGTGCTTCTGTGACCGTCAAGCAACGGCATAGCAGCACTTTTTCTGTAGTACAGTTTTTATATCAACAGCTAATCTCTGTTTCCAACAAAACGCAGAATGTACAGGAAGATATTGATAAAGTCCAGATACAGCTCAAAGGCAGAGTAGATGGAAAGCTTTTTCAGCATTTCCTCATCCCCTTCATAGCTTGCATACAGTGCCTTCATCTTCTGTGCATCATAAGCAGTCAATCCGGTAAAAATCAACAGACCGATCGCACTGATCAGCATTGTGCTTGTATCAGCACCCATGAACATCATGATAACCTCAGTGATAATCAAAGCAAGCAGACTGCCAAACAGAATCGGTCCAAAACGGAGCAGATTCATTTTTGTCGTATACCCGATTACAGCCAGACTTCCGAAATACACCGTTGTCATCAGGAACGCCATAACCAGTGTGCCCGGCAGATACACAAGAGCGAGTGTTGAGAAGGTAACGCCGGTCAGCATGGAGTACACAAGGAATAAAAGCTTGGCACTCGTTGCGGACATCTTCATCAGACGTGCTCCCAGAGCGATGACCACACCGAACTGTGCGGCGATCAGAATCAGCGGTGTAAAGCTGCTTCTATAAATATAGTAAATCAAATCTGTGGAGTATACAGCAAATGCAGTAGCCGTAGTAACCAGAAGACCCAATGTCATCCATCCAAATGTACGTACAGCATGCTTCTGCAGGCTGGTTGCTGCATATTGCGGCTCAAAATAATCTTCGTTGCGTTCAAACATAAACATTCCTCCTTTTCCTATAGTATAAGTCATATTGTATCATTTTTACAGTAAAATAGAAAGATTTTGCAAGATTTTATGTTTCTTTATCAAATGCCTGCAGAATTCCATCCGCAATCGCCTTCGCCATTGCATCCTGCTTCTTCTCTGATTTCAGATAGGACAGGTCACTGTCATTGGATAAAAAGCCGGCTTCCACAAGGATCGTAGGAATATCGGTATATTCAATCAGGGAAAGCGGGGCAGCTGCCTCATCCTTTAACCCTCTGCTTTTGATTCCCTGCAGATTCTCCAGCCGCTGATTTACCTGCTTTGCCAGCGCTCTGCTTTTCGCATCACGCTCTCTCACCCAGATTTCCGTACCTCTTGCCGAGGCCTGTGCTGTATCCGCAAAGTTCATATGAATAGATACAAAATAATCGGCGTTGGATGTGTTGGCGATCCGGGAACGCTCCAGCAAATCCTTTTCATTATCTGCCGGCCAGGATACCTTGTCTTGTAAACGCGTATACACAACCTCCACATCCTGCGTCTCCAGCAGCTTCCCGATTTTTTTCGTCAGCTGCAAAGTGATCGTCTTCTCCTTTGTGCCATCCGCCGCAACACTGCCGTCGTCATAGCCGCCATGACCGGCATCCAGAACGACCCGCCGCTTTGTGACCTTTTTTTCCTCTGCCTGCTTTTGTGTACGGATAATCATCGTTTCCGCCTGTTGCTTTTTATCTTCTTTTTCCTGTGCGTAAGCATTTCGTATAAAGGGTACGATTACGAAACAGAATACAATGACAGAAAAGAATAAAGCATGTCGCTGTACAAAATTCTTTTGCATGAAATCACCTCATGTTAGTTATATTAGTTATATAAATCCTTTTTCAGCTCCTGAATCTCCTCATATGCCGGACTTTCCTTATCCAGCCGTGAGGCATAACGCTCCAGAATCCTACGTGCTCGTTTCTCATCATCATCCAGATATGCCAGTGCATAATGCAAGACCACATCAGTGACATCGCTGTGTGTAGCTAAAAGCTTTTGGAACATCTGTTCTCCCTTTTTGGATTTTAATGCAATATATGCCTGTGCCTGCTCATACTGCATTCCGACACGGAAGAAATCGCTCGTTTTGGAAAACACGGTCAGAAACTTATCGACAAATGCGATGAGCACCCGGTATTGTTCCTTATCCCTGCGTCCCTGTTCCATCAACAGATCGAGCAGAAGAGTCACCACACCAATCATATCCAGACCGTCATTGACCTGATACATCATGGCTTCCAGACTGTCGATTTTGAATTTTTTCGCCGTTTTAAACAGCAGTCGAAGCTGTTCCAGCAAATCTGCCGCAACCTGCTCACTCCCCTGCTCCATCACATCCAGAATCGCATCGGATATCAGACCGTAATGTGTAAAGTCAAAGTCCTCTCTCCTTGCAATTTCCAGTACAGCTTCATCAATAAAGGTTTTGGGGAACAGTGCATGTGTATCGTCAATCGTCTGTGTTTCAAAGATAGCATCCGCAACCGCAAGATCGTTATAGGTAGTCTGCAGACGCTTACGAATATCCTCACAGGTAAGCGTACACCCAAGCTTGGTAAGATGCATATCAATCTCTTCCCTGCGCATACCTCTGATTTTGTTCACCATGTCCTGCGTCTTGTCCTTTTGCAGATATAGCTCTTTCATTCGATTCACTCCGTTTCGCGCTCCTGCTGCTTCACAGGAATCAGCGCCAGCTTGAAGCACAGACGCCCATTCCTTCTGAAATTTTCAAATCCCGAGTCATAACGATATCATTTTTTTTACAAATTTGCAACCCATGTCCTCGCCGCCAGCTCTTGAAAGGCCTTGATTCAATTAACGGATACCTTCGACAGCCTGAAATAGCGCAGATTGTATTTTTTTGGAAAGGTTTTTTCCGTTTACCGATGATGCTTTATGCATGCAGTGTATGGCTTCCTTAAATAGACTACTGTACAGACTCTTTGATAGGTATCATGCTATCACAAAAAAGAAAGCTGCCAAAGCTATTGAAACAAAAAAACAGAATCGCTTCCACGATGGAATGATTCTGTGTATTCTGTTATGAAATAGCATCCAAAAACTGCTGAGAATCCCTTACTTTCCTGCGCTTATCTGCTTTGCGCCCGTTCACACAATGCGTACAGACCATCCAGAAACGCATCATCGTCCTGCTGTGTCCGCTTTTTCGCATGCCTGCCGTAATTGCCATGCTTACGCTCTACACTGCCGACATGACGCATTGTCAGAAGGCGGTTGATGTTTTCCGTTGTATAGGGAATCCCGCTGCAGGAAATCGGATATCCCTCCTTGCTGAGAACAAGTGCAGCCAGACCGTAATCCTGTGTAACGACGATATCTCCCTTTTTCACATGTGACAGCAACAGGAAATCCGTACTGTCCCTTCCCTGATCGGCCATGAGGACAACGACGTTTTCATAATGGAACGTATGAGATGTGTCGCATACCAGCGTTACAGGAAAGCCGAAATCCTCCCCTGCCTGCAATGTTTCCTCAATGACCGGACAGCCGTCAGCATCAACATATATATCAGACATGCTCAACCAGATGCGGATCATAGCCGTTATTTTTCAAAATCGCAAGCACATCCGCAATATGCTTTGCATCGTTGGTTTCAATGATGACACCAACTCTGCACTGATTGAACAGCATCGCATTCTGAATACGGTTATGGTTTACAGAAATGATATTGGCTCCGGTTCTGGATATCAGCTCAATCATCCGCGACAGATTCCCCGGCTTATCCATTACATTCATATTGATGACCGCCTTGCGTCCGGTCTTCATCAGACCAAGATCAATAATTTTAGACAACAGATTGACATCGATATTTCCTCCGGAAAGAACTGCAACGCATTTGTGATGCTCCAGATCCACCTTCCCAAACATCGCTGCCGCAACACTGGTGGCTCCGGCCCCCTCAGCAACCATCTTCATTTTCTCAAGCAGTGTCAATATGGCAGCCGCAATTTCTTCCTCACTGACGGTCACGACCTCATCCACATACTGACGGCATAGCTCATAGGTCAGTGTTCCCGGAGTCTTTACGGCGATTCCATCCGCAATCGTACTCACATCCTGCAGCTTAATAATCTCCTTCTTTTCCAAAGACTGCTTCATGCTCGGCGCATGCTCGGACTGTACACCGATAATGCGGCAGCTTGGACGCATCGCCTTAATCGCAACAGCGATTCCACTGATCAGACCACCACCGCCAATCGGTACGATTACGGTATCCACATCGCTCAGCTTATCCAGAATTTCCAACCCGATCGTTCCCTGTCCGGCGATGACATATTCATCATTAAAGGGCTCAACGAATACCGCCCCGGTGATTTCCTGCAGATTCTTTGCATACTCATAAGCATCATTGAAGGTATCTCCCTGCAACTCCACCTCAACACCATAGCTTCGCGTTGCCTCGATTTTAGACAGCGGAGCGGTTTTCGGCATAACAATCGTTCCCTTGATTCCCATTTTCATGCAGGAATACGCCACTCCCTGTGCATGGTTTCCGGCACTTGCGGCAATTACCCCCTTCTCACGCTCCTGCGGTGTCAGAGCATGCAGCTTATGATAGGCTCCCCGCAGCTTAAAGGCACCGGTTCCCTGCAAATTCTCCGCCTTGATCCACAGATTTTCATGCAGCTTATCCGCATGCACCAGCGGTGTTTTGGATATGACATCCTTCAATACTTCCTTGGCATCATAAATATTTGAAATATCCATACATTTTCCTCCTGTATCCTTATCTGTATTGTACTATGAATGTACAGTTTCGGAAAGAGTCTTTTTCTACAAATTGCATACACATTATATTTAATGTTCGCAATTCAGATACAAATATTCTTATTCTATATACACGCTGATTCCATCGTACACATATCGTGGAATCCTGTATGCCATATCCGTTCTAGTATTCCCCACCATCTTTCTCGTTATTCCCACAGAGTCTTCAGCACAGCCATCCTGTCAACGTGTTGAAGACATAAGAAAAGCTGTCCCCATTGTAGAGGACAGCAATTTGCTACTTAGTCTTTTTCGATGAAGTCCAGCAGCTCCTTGGCTGCGATATTGATACCGTCACGGTTTTCTTTATCAAGCCCCAGGTGCGTATAGATTTCTCCGACGAAGCAGCCGCTGTCGCGCAGTGCGACAAACATCTGATCGATCAAAGGCTCACACACCTCCTGCTGCTGCATAGGACCAAACGGGTTCGCAAAGTAGGTCGTGGAAATACCAACCTCCTGCGTTGTTCCCTTTGCCATACGTTTTCCTTCCTTGCAGGTAGCCTTCGCCGCCTCAAGCTCATCAAAACGATGCAGCCCCAGCTTATCATCGTAGTTATTCGCATAAGCAAATAAATCAATTCTATGATTCATAGCTACAATTTCATATGGTGCAGCCGGTGTGATAACACGGGCATTGTTGCTGGATTCCGGATTCATGAAAATGGAACGGTCCATATCACGGTATGGTGTACCCGGATCCAAATCATCCAGACGAATGAAGGCACCGATTTCCGTACCCTGTCCATAAGGAACTCCGTCCTCCAGATGAATGGTACCCATATCATCAAAGACAACCTCAATATCCTTGATAACATCTGCGCCAGCGATTTTCAATGCTTCAATGGATTCGGACTTACCGGCACCGGAGTCTCCCATCAGCATGATTCCCTTGCGCTTTCCACTCTTTAACGTGATGTTGACGAAAGCACCGTGAATCGGCAGCCAGCCCTTCTGCATCTTTCTTACGTTGTGCAGCGTCAGTGTCATCTTCTTCAGATAACCAAAATATTCGATGCGTTCATGATAGCTTACACAGCCGATCCATACATCATCCTCTGCATCATAGTGGAAGGTTGTCTGTTCCTTATCATCCTGATTACCAAACAGACAGATCAGATCCGGCTTTTTGCGGCACTCATCTTCGTTTGCCAGCTCAAACAGGTTGGCCAGTGACACAGCAGAGGAAATAAAGTCACGGTGGAAGTAAATGAAGGCAAGCAGACTTCCGACCTTGCATGGATAACAGAACCATTCATCCGGTGTTCCTGTAAATTCCGTAATCGGGTTGGTATCGCGCTCTGTGAACATACCGGTACGTTTATTGGATTTCGGATGGAGGATCATCGGTGTTCTCAGCATAACGGACTGAATGAATTCGATATCCTTCAATGCATCATATTTCGCACTCAGCTTTGGATTATCAATATTTTTTACTGCGATGGAGGCATTGGTACCTGCCTGCAGCTGACGGTATACACGGTTTTTTCTACCCATGATCTGTTCCTCGATGTTACGATACAGGCCAAGAATCAGACTGGTAAAGCTGGAATCCGCGCCTACAAAGGTCAAATCCTGCAAGGCATTTCCCTGCCCGATGGACATCACGGAGAAACGCTGATGCTTTTTCCAGAAGTTGTACATCTCCTCTACAAACTCCAGCAGCTTCGCCTTGTCATTCAGGTATGGAGAATCTACCTCCTCTGCCTTGAAAACACGAAGCATACGGAACAGCTTCAGAATTTCAAACGTTGCCTCTCTGGTCGTTTTGCCGTTCAATGCGTAGAAGTATAAAGCCTCGTTATCAGCTTTTAAGTAATCCAGGTAGTTATGAACATAATTACTGAACGTGGAAGAATTCAGCAGCTGGTCACCGGAATGTGCATAGCCTGCGCTGTAGTTCAGTATTGCAAGTTCTTTTGTTAAATACAATGTCTCTTTCATAATCTGCTCCTTTCAAATTCAAAAATGAAGTTGGAAAATAAAGTTAAATAACCCTATCGGGTTATATTATACAATAAAAAGAAAAAATAAGAAAGTAGTTTTTGTAATATTTTCATTTTATGAAAATATTTTCAATTTCATTTTCTGTTTCACGGCTGTACAGCATAGACGACAGCATAAAGTGGTAACGATTACATGATATGCAGCAATCAAAGAAAGGATACCGCTTTTTTGCAAATACTGCGAAAATATCTGTTCATCCAAAGGATATGCATCCAAACGGTCCTTTGCTTTGCACACTGGTATCCAGCACTGCTTTCACATTACAAGACGCTATCCGATATTCCAATCTGCTACTCTTTTCCAACGCTATTCACATATACTCTGTATATGCTTATATGATTCCTATCCGATATAGAAAGCGAATCTCCTGCCTTACCTCAAAATATAAAGCCGCCTGCTCCCTCTGCTTTCCCTTTACAGACGGCTGTCTTTTCATGCCAGGTGATTTCCATCCCTCTTTCTATAAGCGCCGCGCATAGCTGATTACGCACACCCCCGCAGGTCTGTGCCAGATCCTTTTAGAAAAAAGTCCGAATCCCTTCGAACTTTCTCATGATAGATTCAAGCTGTCTGAAAGCCTGCACTTTTTATTTCTGTAATTCCTTCTTCACCAGTGCAACGACTTCATCCAGAGCTACATCGCTGTTTTCAGCAGCTGTTCTCGCACGGAATTCCACATTGCCGTCCTTGATTCCTCTGCCGACGGTGATGCGGTATGGGATTCCGATCAGCTCCATATCCTTGAACTTCACCCCCGGACGCTCCTTGCGATCATCCAGTAAAACGTCGATGCCTTCGTTTTTCAATGCTTCATACAGCTCCTTACCGATGCGCATCTGCTCATCATCCTTACTGGACACAACAACCACAGCGACTGTAAACGGCGCCACACTTGCCGGCCAGATAATACCGGATGCATCGTTGTGCTGTTCCACGATTGCCGCCATACAGCGTTCCAGACCAAAGCCATAGCAGCCCATTTCCACAGGATGAAGCTTATTGTTGACATCCTGATATTCCAGACCAAGCGCCTTTGCATATTTGGTACCCAGCTTGAAGGTGTTGCCAACCTCGATTCCCTTGCAGAATTTCAATGGCTTGCCGCAAACCGGACAGATATCTCCTTCATGAACCTGTGCGATATCCGCTACCATTTCTACAGTGAAATCCTTCAGATTCACATTCTTGATATGATGATCGGATTTGTTTGCACCGACGATAAAGTTTTTCATATTTGCCACTTCTCGATCCATGATGATGGGACATTCCAGACCAACCGGACCGGCAAAGCCAACCCTTGCATGGGTGACGCGCTCCACCTCATCGAAGGATGCAAGCTCCATTTCATTTGCCTGTAACAGCTTCAGCACCTTTGTTTCATTCAGCTCACGATCTCCCTTTAACAGGAATGCCATCGTCTTACCATCTACCGAATAAATCAGTGTTTTCACAAAATCACTGACAGCTTTGTGGAAGAAGGCCGCAACATCCTCGATTGTTTTCGCATCCGGTGTTTCCACGATTTCCATCGCCAGCTCTGCGGCATCTGAGGGCTTGCTGGTATCGATAACCTCTGTGATTTCCAGATTGCTGGAGAAGTCACAGCCCTCACAGGTCACCACGACATCCTCACCGATTTCGGTGATTGCCTGAAATTCCTCAGACAGAGAACCACCCATAGCCCCGGTATCTGCTTTCACAATCTTATACTTCAAATCGCAGCGATCCATAATATTTTTATAGGCATTAAACATTTTCATATACGATTCCTGCAGACCTGCTTCATCGATATCAAAGGAATAGGCATCCTTCATGATAAATTCCCGTACACGAATCAGACCATAGCGCGGTCTTGTCTCATCACGGAATTTTGTCTGAATCTGATACAGGTTGTAAGGAAAATCCTTATAGGAGCTTCCCTTCATCATCGCCGCCATCGTGAACAGCTCTTCATGCGTCGGTCCCAGCACATAGTTTTTCTGGTAGCGGTCCTTCAATGCAAACATATTGGAGCCAAAGGCCTCACGACGTCCGCTTTTCTCATAGATTTCTTCCGGAATCATGGCAGGCATCAGCAGCTCCTGTGCACCTGCGGCATCCATTTCCTCACGTACGATTTCCTCAATCTTTTTCAATACGCGCTTCCCCATCGGCATAATCATATAGATTCCGCTGCTGCTCTTTTTGATCATTCCGGCACGCACCAGCAGATTTCCGCTTGTACTGTCTTCATCCTTCACGTTTTCACGCAATGTATAAAAATACGAATTACTCAGTTTCATAATCTTCTCTCCTCTTAGTATCCTTCCTAAACTCTGCGATATCCTGCATTTCCTTTATACGGTAATCCTCTGCACACATGCGCCCTTTAATATATGCCGGAGCGATCCCTTGTCACGACCTTGCGGATCATGGCATCCTTTTCCAGACGCAGAGGAACGTGTGTTCTGATTTTCTGCATCGGTGTTCTGGCAACCTCCAAAAGATTTCCATCCATATCATAAAGCTCCTGCAATTCAAAACGCGTGGTAGAAAGATTCGGTCCGAAGACCTCCGCAGGGATATGGGCGCGGAAGTTGTTGCGCACCTCCAGCGTAGCCATACCGCTTGCTTCCTCATAGTCCAAAACATAGGCGATAAATTCCTGTGTGACACCGGCTCCATTGACACCGTACAGGTGTGCGTGATATGTCGGCATCCCCTCATAAAAGCCGCACCCGGTGGGTCGGTTTTCCGCCTTTGCCAATTCATTATAATACCATTCCATACGTTTGTCACTCAGTCTTCCGCCTTCCGCATAGATTTCATCAATCAGCATGCGATAGGTTTTGATCAGAGTAGCGATGTAATACGCACTCTTCATGCGCCCTTCAATTTTCAAGCTGGCAATCCCGGCTTCTATCAAATCCGGAATATATTTCGCAGCCATCAAATCCTTGCTGGACATGGAGAATAAGTCCTGTTCATCATGCAGTGGACGATTCCCCTCATACAGACGATACTTCCAGCGGCAGCTCTGTGCACAGCCTCCGCGGTTGGCATCCCGGCCTGTCATGTTGTTACTGAGTACACAGCGTCCCGAATAGGAAATACACATACCGCCATGGATGAATACCTCCAGTGGAACCTTCGTCTGTGCAGCACTTGCTTTGATTTCCTCTAACGTAACCTCACGTCCCAGCACAACACGATCCATGCCCTTTTCCTTCCAGTAATTTGCTGCACTGGAATTGGTGGAGGAATGCTGGGTGCTCACATGAACCTCCAGCTTCGGCGCCCATTTTTTGGCACACATCATAATACCCGGAGACGCTGCGATAATCGCCGTTACACCGATTCGCTCCAGCTCCATCAGATATTCCTTTAATCCGTGTAAATCCTCTTCATGGGGAAGCATATTCACGGTCACATGCACATGGGCACCATGCTCCCTCGCAAAAGCAACACCCTGTGCGATTTCCTCTAAGCCAAAATTGCTGGCACGGGAGCGCAGAGAAAACTGTTTTCCTCCCAGATAAACAGCATCCGCACCATACAAGACTGCGATTTTCAGACGCTCCAGATCACCTGCCGGAGCGAGTAATTCTATCTTCTTCAAGCTCTCACCTACTTTACCTTGCTTGTTTTCGTATAATAGAAGCCATGACTTACATGATCCGCTTCATATTTCTTTTCATATTCCTGATATGTCTGACGGGCATTTCGCTTTCCCTCCAGCACTTCCTGATACAGGCGAAGTGCTTCGCATACATAGTCGATATCATGAAAGATACCGTCAATGCGAAAATGCCGTATCCCTGCTTCATACAGCTCCTGAATTTCTTCAAAGGAAGCCAGTGTAAATCCGGTAAACACATGCGTACCAAGCGCATCCTCAACAATCGGCATATGATCATCCCGTGTTTCTTCCATCAAATACAGCTGATGATTGTCCTGAACCGGCTCCTTTTTTCCCAGAAAATCCATATAGGCAGTCAACAGCTTTCGTTTGGAATGCATCATATTCAATCTGCCGTGAAGGATCACCTCACACTCTCCCTGCACATCCCGTGCAATCCCGCACATTTCCTGCAGGGTGATTTCCTTGGAAATCGTCGCCATGCGAATGCCTTCCTCCAGATAATACTGCATATCCATGGCATTGGTTATCAGGGTATCCGGGTTATAGATCAGCCGGTCCTTCATATCCAGACGCTGTGCCTCATAAAGAACACCCTCATCCCCGTAATAGATGCCCTCCACATCCAGCTGCTTCAAAAGCTTCAGAAAATCACGCAGCGCATCCAGCTCTTCCTCCACAAAAATGCGGTTAACCAGAACATACATATGAACCTGACACCGGATACACTCCGCCTTGATATCCGCCAGCTTTTCTATTGGGAAACAGACAGCTCCTCTTGCCGAGAAAAACGGTACTGCGATAAGAACACTCTGCGCACCTGCCGTCTGAAGTTTTTGTATATCACCAAACGCAAATGGTGTTGCGATGAAATCAACCATATCGTCACCTTTCCTTCATGTGTCCTATGTAAAAAGCACACGTAACACTGCTTTTTATTATAATATATTCTGTACAGAAAAGGTAGGGAAAACATATTTTTCAAACAAAAAACCGCTTTCCCATGCAATGCATACAGAAAAGAGAACCGATTTCTCTAGCAAGGAAATCGGTTCCATATAGTAAGTGCTTTCGGCACGTTGAAGCGATCACTTTCTAAAGGAAAATCCTGCATTGCGCAAGCACGCATACAGAAACAGCGCGCAAAACAGCACATCCCCTTTATACAGCGCAAACATGTATGCAGTAAACACGTCACATCTGCTCAATTTTTGTACGTACTTTCTTCCTGAGTTTAAACAGCAGACGCCTCGTGTATTTCTCGTTTTCCACAAGCTGCTCATAGGCGTCCAGCATTCCTGCGGTATACACAAATCCCAGAAGTCCTGCACCCAATCCCAGAAAAACAAACGCATGTAGTTCACTCCATGGAAGGTAACCGCGCACGGTAGCCGCCAACGCAACAATTCCCGCAACAAACAGGATACAGCAGGGAATGGCTACAATACCATATTTTTTCCGCTGTGCCTGATATTCCCTACAAAGCTCTTTTCTGTATTCATAATCAAACAGCAATACCTCCTGCTTCAACACGGCATAAACATCCTGATCATGAAACATACCGACGACAACAGCACAGATTCCAAGGAAGATAAATATCCCCATACCTAACAAGCGCCAGGAGGAGTGCTCTGGAAACATACAATAGGGAATCCCTGCCAGCGCCCAGAACATAAAGCCCAAAGCGATGCATCTGCTTACTCTGCTTTCCTTCATCAGATATCCCTGCGCCATCTCCCTGCTCACATAATAGCCCTTTTCCTCTGTATCCGTTTTCAGCCTATCATCCTTTAATAGATAATCTACAGACACGCCGAATATATTTGACAGCTGCAACAGCTTTTCCGTTTCCGGATAGCCCTGATTATTCTCCCATTTGCTGATTGCCTGTCGGCTTGTTTTCATCTGCTCTGCCAGCGCCTCCTGTGACAGTCCCGTTTCCTTTCGCAGCTTGTACAGCTTTTCTCCTAAATTCATAAACCCGCCTCCTTGTGATTTGTCAGATACATCATAGCAAATCCATCTGTTATCTTCCATAACTTTTCGCATGCACTTGCGCAACGCTGCGTTGCATTCCTGTTACATGCGTCCCCTTGCCTATAGAAAAAGCCTTGCCAATAGAAAACGACAGGGCTTTTCACGACCGCGATGAGCATATGCCTGAAAGTGAAATATTTATTTCCTTTTGTTTCTAAATCTCAAGTAGCAATATCAAGTGATACGATATCCCGAAGCAGCAAGTATTCTCATAGCATTTGTAAAATGCTCCTCCTTCATCAGGATATAATCAGTATTATAGGTGGAAATGGCAAAGATGCCTATGCTGTTTTTCGCAAGCAGCGCTGAAATCTCAGACAGGATACCAATCAGTGAAAAATCCAGGATTCCCTGTATACGAAATGCCTTCCAGTGATCCTCACGGGCAACGGTATTCTTCGGCACATCCTCCTGCAAACAGACAAGGGAATTTTCCTCATCTGTTTTCCCGATAAAGCAGTAGGTGCTGTCCCTATTCACCATGGAATAGTCTTCTACCTTACATACAGAAAAGCTCTCCTCCAGTTTCTTTAGCTCCATAACGCCTCCTTATTTTGTCTCTCATTACATCGGCTTCAGATTTTGTTTTAGCCGCTCGATCATCCATGCAAGGCGCCGGCTGCGGCCCGCTTCCGTTTTGGCATCAAAATAAGCACGGGTATATGTTTTTTTCACCGAGGCGGACATATTCTGAAAATTGTTGTATGCCTGCGGATGTTCCTTTAGCAATTCCCCCACTGCTTCGATCTGTTCATCGCTGATTGCAGAGGGATGAGCGGCACGATCCCATTGTCCGTTCTTTTTCGCCTCTTCAATTTTTCTGCGTCCGTACTCTGTCATGGCACCACACCGTTCCAGCTCCTGAACCAGTGCCTTGTTTTTCTGTGACCATTTACTACCGGCTCTTCGCTGTGCAAAATACTTCTTATAGGATGTATCGTCCAGCTTCTTCATAACGCCGTCAATCCAGCCAAAGCAAAGTGCCTCCAGCAAAGCATCCTTTGCGGACAGTGTTTCCACTTCCTTTGTTTTGCCAAATTCCAGCCAGACACCTTCACTGCTTGTGCAGTTTTCTAAGAGCCAGTCTCTGAATGCCTGCCGTGTTTTAAATCGCAATAGCTCACTCATGCATACCCTCCGTTCTAAGCTGCTGTTATCGGATCGCATTACCGAAACAGGGCTTTTTCATAGCCCACTTCCTGCAATGTCAAAGCATCGTCGATGATTTCATGGTAGATGCCTCTTGCCCGGATGAATCCATTTTTTTCATACAGCCGTATTGCCGGGGTATTATCCTCCACCACAAACAACCGTAAAGCATCCGCCTGTCTGGCTTTTGCACACTGCATTGCGGCATTGACTGCCACACTTCCGATTCCCTTTCCCATCGCATTCACCTGCACACCGAGCCGCTCAAGATACAGTGCTTTTTGTCCCGCAAGCTGCCATATAACCTGCTGTGCTCCCTCACTTTGCTCGCATAAGGCGAAGGCAGCCAATAGTTGTGTATCCTCCTGCAGGACATACAGGCGCTCCTGTCTGATATCCGTTGGAAAACAGATGCAGGGATACACGTCATCCCATATACAGATTTGCTGTGCATACATGTGCGCAATGATTGCTTCATACATTTCCTGCAGCTGCGCTAAATCCTGCTGCACTGCTTTTCTTATTCTCATAGAGCGCCTTCCTGTGACGTGCACGCTGTATTTTGCCGCAGTGATCTTACCATGATGTATTCCTCCTCGCTTTCCCTATATACGCGAAAGCCGCAGGCTGTGTACAGCTTAACAGCGTAGTTCTCCTTCTGAACAGCAAGAGAAACCTGTTCATAGCCATGCTCCTGCAACAGCTTTAACATCGCCTGCAACAGCGCCGTGCCAACACCCTTTCCCCGATATTCCTTATACAGGGCGATAGCAAGGGATGGCGTTTCATTATCTATATACCCGTAATCCTCCATGATGCGTGCCCATACAGCGCCTGCAATTACACCTTCTACTTCCGCAAATAGACCGAAGTCTCCTGTTTGCTTTCCAAAGTCCTGAACGTATACCTGCAGCTGGGGATCCGCAAGAATATCTCTGGAAGGGGGCTGCATGCCTGAAGGGACAAATATTGCTTCATACAGAAAATTTGATAACAGGGCGGCGTTGGATGCATCAATTTCCATCATTCGTAAGTTCATATGCTCCTCTTTCTCTGCTATAGACTGCACTTCTGGCTGCTATGGTGCTGCCTGCTTTTTTGCTTTTCGGTTTTATACCGTCCGCATGCAGCAATACCGCTATGCTTATTATAACAAAATCCCGGTTGCCAAAGAAGCCCCATAAGGAAGCAAAGAAAAAAAGTGCCGCAGGATCCTGATGGATCGGGCACCTGCCGGCGTTGGCAATGCGTTTTCTTCTATTGCTTTCCTGCAGCACGCGCTTTGCTTCTTTACTTTCCGTTTTTGTGCAGTGTCGGTTCCTTTTTCTGGAGGTATTTCGTTTCCACCATGGTAATCAGCGATCTGCGGTTTGCGAATATAGCAAACGCTCCGGTGGTAGTAAAAAAGGAATTTTGAATGCTGTAGGCCCCCTGTACCTCCTCCAGTATGATTGCCGCTGCCGCATAGTCCCAGCATTTCACATGGGCAGACAGATACAAATCGCTCAATCCCTGCGCGATATGCACAATGCTCAGGGATGCACAGCCCAGATAGCGGTGGGCGCGGAATTCATCCTGCATGGTGAGCGGATCACAGCCATAGGTTCTTTTTATATAACCCAGAACATGCATACCGGCATCCAGTATACACTCCTTCGTCTCTTTTTTGCGCAGCGGTGCCATCTGTTCTTTGTTTTTCCATGCCCCTTTGCCATGAACACCCAAAAACAGCTCATCCCGCATAACATCGTATACGATGCCGAAGACCGGCTGCTTCTTATGATAATAAGCAAGAGAGATTGCGAAATCCCGATGCTGGCTTACAAAATTTGTCGTTCCGTCAATCGGATCCAGTATCCACAGGTGGTCACCGCTTTCCCTTACACGCTCTTCTCCCAGAACGCTGTGTGTCGGAAATCGCTCTTTCAATGCATGGTGAATCTGTTCCTCCATGCTGCGGTCATATTCGGTTACCAGATCCTGAAAATCTGTTTTATATTCCGGTGTCACCGTGGATACCCTGCGCAGCTGTTCACCACAGGCTCTTACCAGCTCGATTGCAAATTCAATTACATCCTGCTGCATACACTCACATCCTCATCCTTCATAAAGGGATTCACCTGCCCCAGCGCCGGCTCCTCGCCATAGCGCCCATGGGTATCACTGCCCCCTGTCTCTATCAGCTTATACCTTTTTGCGATGGCATGCAAGTCATCCACCTGCTTTTGTCCATGTGAGCTGTGCCAGGTTTCGATGCCGTCCAGTCCGATCTGGACATATTCGGGTATGGATGCTGTGACGCGCGAGGAATAGGGATGCGCCAGAACAGCGATTCCCTGATCCTTGTGAATGGCACGAATAGCCGCTTCTACAGAAACAAAGGCGGCAGGACATACACAGATTCCATTGTTCTTGAACAGCTTTCGGTAGACATCGGAGTATATGGCATCACTGTAGCCGTGCCGCATCATGACGTCCATGATGTGCTGCTTGTAGATGGCAGTTGCCTGCTGGGCCGTGCGCTTTACCTCCTCCATGGTGAGCTGATAGCCATGATCGATCAGCTGCTGCACCTGCCATAAGGAAATGCTGTTTCGCTGGCGCAAAGCGGCTTCACAAAGGGCATCCACATGCGGTGTCGCTTCTCCAAAGCCATAGCCGAGAATATGCACCTGCCGTTTTGCGACATGATCATAGGCACTGATTTCTATCCCCTTGATGAGCGTACAAGGCAGTGTATCGTATGGAATGTGCTGATATGCCGCAAAGGTATCATGATCCGTTATGGATATCATCTGCATGTGGCTTTCCCCGGCAAGGCTGAGAATCTGCGCCACAGTGAGTGAGGAGTCACTGCAAGCGCTGTGAATGTGCAGATCGACATGATTCATGCCATCATCCCCTTCTGCATATTGTACTCCCGATCGCACAATCCCTCCATGAATTCCAGATCATGAAAGATGCCGAGCATGGTCGTTCCCTCCTGCTTCAGCTGTTCAATCAGATCGCGGACCTTTTGCTTGCTGGAATTATCCAGACTGGCTGTCGGCTCATCCAAAAGCAGCAGACGCGGCTTCTTTACCATGGCGGCAGCGATGTTCAGGCGCAGCTTTTCCCCTCCGGAAAAGGTATTGGGATACATGTCCCAAAGTGCCGGCTCCAGCTCGAAATGCTCCAGCATGTCCTTCGCCCTGTGACGGGCCGTCTCCTCATCCGCTCCCATTTCCAAAACCGCATGTTCAATGATCTGCCGTGCTGTCGTACGCGGCATAATGCGCAGAAACTGGGAAACATAGCCGATTTCCTGCTTGCGTAGATAAATCATTTGTCGCTCACTCGACTGACAGAGGTCTATCAGACCAAATTTTTCACTGTCGTAGAGTATTCTTCCCTTCTGCGGCAGATTCGTTCGATAGATGCCCTTTAGAATCGTTGATTTCCCACTCCCGCTCTTTCCCGTAATGCCGATGAATTCCCCTTTCGCCAGCTTTAGGCTGATTCCCTTGCAGGCATGTATTTCACGCTTGCTGACGTGCATGGTAAAGCTTTTCTCCAAATCCTCAATGACCAGTAAGTCCTGTTTCAACATAAATTCACCCTTTCCTGTATTTGCGGATAAAGCTGTCGATATCTAATGAAAAATCATCGATTCGCCGGCGAAAGACATCATCGTCCCAGTTCCACCAGGCGATATCCAAAAGGGCAGCAATCTGCTCGCGGTTAAAGCGAAAGCGCAGAATCCTTGCAGGAACCCCTGCAACGATTGCATATGGCGGGACATCGTGTGTCACAATCGCTTGGCTGCCTATTACGGCACCATGTCCGATGTTCACACCTGCCTCCAGCAGTGCGCCATGCCCGATCCATACATCATGTCCGATTTCTGTCAGTGTGCTTCTGCGCTGCTCGAAAAATGCTTCATCATCCGTATCCTTTACCCCGTACATCCTGCGCCGGTAGGTGATATGATGGGTTGTTGGTCGCTGCATGGGATGCTGCGTTGCTCCGATGCGGACATTTCTTGCGATATCCACAAAGCTGTGAATGATCGTGTTTTGTATCATCGCATACGGCTCGCAATAGGAATATTTGCCAAAGGAGCTGTTTTCAATGACGCTGTGTGCACCGACTTTATTATATATAGAAAAGCTCACCTGGTTTAGCTCTACATCCTGTTCGATGGTTACTTCTTCGCTTAGCATAGCTACACCCGGTAATGGTTCTGTGCGATGCACATACCGTCCACAAAGACCTCGGTAATCGCCGGCAGCTCATTGGGCAGGGTACGGATAATCAGCAGGTCGGCTTTTTTCCCTTTTTCAATGGAACCGTAGTCCTGATCGATGCCGGTAGCTCGTGCCGGGTGTATGGTCACCTTGTTCACCATGTCCTCCAGACGCTGTCCCTGCTTTGTCATCTGGAATACGGCATGCAGAAGACTCGCCGGATAATAATCACTGCACAAGATATCCGCAGCATCCTGTGCGATAGCATCCGCCGCATTCATATTTCCGGAATGACTGCCGCCCAGCAGAATATTCGGTGCCCCAACAACGGTGTACATACCGCGTTTTTTTGCTTCCCTGGCTACCTCCAGCGTAATCGGAAATTCCGATATGGTTGCCCCGAAATCCTGTACCACCTCCAGCTTTTCAATCGTATCATCATCATGTGAGGCGATGGAGATTCCCTGTGCCTTTGCAAGTGCAGCCGCCTTTCGGATATTCTCTAGTGTCAGCTTGTCGCTGCTCATGCGGCGCGCCACCTCTTCCTCCACCTCCGCCTCACTCATGCTTTTGACATTGCGGATATAGTTTTTGTATACCTCGATATTGCGGTATTGTCCCTGCCCCGGTGTATGATCCATGAAGGATAGGAGGTGAACACGTTTCTGTCGCAGATAGTCCAGCATCAGTCCAAACTGCTTCTGATTGTCGATTTCAAAGCGCATGTGGAAGCGGTGATGAATCAGATGCAGCTGGGTGTGGCTTTTTTCTATGATATCCGCCAGCTGTCTGACAAGCGTTGGACGCCGCATGGGGGAAGCACCGACTCCCTCCCAGATACTGACGGAATGAAACATGGTGGTTATGCCATGGGTACAGCACTCCTTTTCAAATTCATATACAGCCAGCTCCATATCCATGATGCTGCTGGGGCGCGGTGCCGCCATGGCCTCGATATGATCCGAGTGCATATCAATGAAGCCGGGTGTGATATATCCCCCATAGGCGTTGTACACCTCCTCAATGCGCATAGAGGTAAGCTCAGCTTGTGGAACGATATCAGAAATACGCTCCTTTTCAATCAGCAGGGCGTGATCCTTTAAGACGCCATGCTCCTGTACGATGTTTCCATTTATGATTGCAATCATGATGTTCTCCTTATAATAGTGAATATACAAGCTGCTGCGTATAGGGATGCTGTGGGTCCTCCATGACCTGATCGGTCAGTCCCTGCTCAATAATCTTTCCATCCAGCATAACGATCGTTCGATCCGCCAGCATGCGGATCACGCCCAGATCGTGCGACACCACAAGCATCGATACGCCCAGCTCCCGCTGTATCTTTTTAATCAGGTCCAGCACATTTGCCTGTACGGATAGATCCAGCCCTGTTGTGACCTCATCCAGCAGAAGGATAGGCGGATTGTTGCTGAGAGCCTTGGCGATCTGAACACGCTGCTGCATGCCTCCGGAGAATTTTTTCGGCTCCTCCTTCATGCGGTGCACCGGTATTTTCACGGCGTTCAGCAGCTCCGTTCCACGCTCGCTCATCGCCTTTACATTGCGGTTTCCTGCCGCAAGCAGCTTTTCGGCGATGTTGCCCATGCTGGAAAAATTCATTTTCAATCCGAGATAGGGGTTCTGATACACCATACCAAGCACGTGATTGCGAATATAGCGCTGCTGCTGGGCAGTGAGTGCAAAGATATTGGCAGCTCCGTTTTTGTACGTACGTATCGTACAGCTGCCGCCTGTCACCGCCTGATCAAAGTACAGGCACTGCATCATCGTGGACTTGCCACTGCCGCTTTCTCCGACCACACCGAGAATTTCCCCGTCATATACCTCAAAGCTGATATCCCGGCAGGCATATACGGTTCCGCATTTCGGACAATAGTTTCCCTGCAGCTTTGCAGAATGGCTGCGGCAATGCGGACAGCCCTCTCCAAAGCGTTTATTGAGATGCGATACGCGCATCAGCGGCACATCGTTATAGTCCATTATGCTTCCCTTCCTTTCGCATTCAGGCGCTCCAGACACTGGCTGGTATCGTTGCACTGATAGCTGACACTGCCGTTTGCTTCATCGATGATTTCATCCAGATACACATGCGTCGCTTTGCAAAGCCGGCAGCATTTCCCCTGAAAATCCTCTGTCTCAAAGGGATGATCCGCAAAGTCCAGAGATACGACCTCCGTATAGGGAGGAATCGCGTAAATTTTCTTTTCCCGTCCGGCACCCAGAAGAATCAGTGCCTCATTTTTCATCATTTTCGGATTGTCAAAACGCGGGATGGGAGAGGGAGCCGTCACATAGCGGTTGTTTACGAGTACCGGATGATCCGCCCCCATGGTTACGCGTCCGTATTTCATAATCTGTTCAAAGAGCAGCAGCCATGCCCCGGTATATTCCTTTTCGGCGTGCAGCCGTTTGGTCACACGCTCACTTGGTTCATATTCCCGCAGCGGTTCGGGTGTCGGGACCTGCAAAACCAGAAGCTGATCTTTTTTGAGCGGCACCTCCGGTATGCGGTGGCGTGACTGAATGAGGGTTGCTTCATCCGTATGCGTGGTCAGCGCTACTCCTGTGGTAGCCCTGATCAGGTTTTTGATACTGATGGCATTGACGCTTTCATCACTCCCCTGATCGATTACCTTAACGACATCGGATGGTCCGACCAGGGAAAGACTCAGCTGAAGACCGCCAGTTCCCCAGCCTCTGGCAATCGGCAGCTCTCTGGATGCAAAGGGCACCTGATAGCCGGGAATACAAATTGCTTTCAGTGATGCTCTGCGGATTTCCCGCTTACTGCCTTCATCGAAAAAGGCGAAATTATATTTCTTTTTCATCGGCCTGTTCCTTCTTTGTTTTTCTCATACTGTTCAATTTGGATTGGAATGTGACATAGTGGGGAAGCTTTAGGTGCGATATAAAGCCGGTAGCCTCCACTGCGTCGATATGGTACAGCACGAATTCCTCGTCGTTGACCGCAAAGCTTTTATCCTCGCTTTCCAGACATGTATCCAGAATGCTCATGGCGATTGCCTTGGTTTCGTTTTGCCCCATGGTGATTCCATAGCCGACCTTAAATTCCAGCTCCTTTTCCCCATTCGCATTGGTCATGGTAACCGGAATCAGACTCTCTACCTCCGTAACCTTAATTTCTCCGATGTAATAGGCATCCTCATAATGCTCCGGCTGCATGGGATCTGGAACAGTGATCGGCAGCATCCCCACACGAAGCTCCCCTACCGTCGGATGCACAACACCATAGCCGCGCAGGGAAGCATAGCCCAGTGCGGTCACCGCCTGCGTCATTCCTCTGCTCAATATCTGCAGACGCTCGCTTCGCTGTGTGGGAAAGCTGAGCATTTGCTTGGTGGCATCCTTGGGAATGCGGTTGTCGTTTTCCACTGCTGGCAGAAGTCCCTCCCTGCGCAGATAGTCGCTGACTCTGGGAAGGCGCAGGTCTGTTTTCTCTGTACTGCATTCCTCACTCAGAAACTCCTCCACATACTGCTTCAGCTCCTCTTCGCGTTCCTGCAAAAGATCAAAACCAAGCAGGCGGTGCACATAATCATAGCTTGTTCCCAAAAGCTGTCCCTGCGGGATATCCTTAAAGGCTGCGGAGATTCTGCGTTCCACCTCCATATCCTGACTGTCGATGATATGGGAGTAATACTTGCGCGGCAATGTGGAGCGATAGCTTCGCAGCAGAAATACCGCCTCCTCCATACTGCCCTCTCCCTGCTTGATAGCAAGTGCGGCAAGCGCGGGATCGTACAGACTGCCTTCACTCATTACCTGATCCACCAAAAGCCGCATGCCCTGTTCGATCTGCTCAGCACTGGCACCGGCCCCCTTCCTGACCCGTTCATATGTTAATCGGCGCAGACTTTCCTCGATTGCCTGCTCACCGCCCTTTACTGCAACATAAGCCATTGTCTTATCCCCTTTCCACCTGTGTTGTTCTTGGCAGCGCCATACAGTTTGCATCCGCATCGATCAAAAGCATATCGAAGCCCAGAGGAAATTCCTCATTCACAAGGGAGCGGACTTCCACCCAGTCACCGTCTAACAAAGAAGCAATCGTATGTGTGTACAGTATGCCGGGACCGTGTAAGACAAGCTCGCCTCCCTCTTTCAAAGAATCACATTCCACCAGCAGCGTTGCCCCCAGATGCGGATCCTCGAGTGTTCCTATGTTTACCCTTCGCATGGTCTCACACAGCTGGTCCCTGTGCGCTTTCGTCACGATGACATGTGCTGCTGTTTCCAGCGTACAGCTGCGACAGTAGGTCAGCCTTGCGATGCTGTCTGTCAGCTGTTCCTCTCCTACTGCATGAAAGCTGGTATCCGCATCCAGCAGCATGTACAGCAGCACACTGGTAGCGGGGCTGCAATTCAGCGGAACCTCCAGCTTGTCCGCCTCCTGCTTCAGACTCACAATTTCACCGGGATAGGCGAAGGCATGGACTACCTGACGGTAGGCATGCTGTATATCAAATACCATATCAAAGTTCATATCGTTCTCCTTACACGTCCATCGTTTCAAACTTCACACGTGTTTTCAATATGCCTGCCACATGCCGCGCATAGGCAGCATCCTGTCGCTGCTTCTCCTGTGCAAGAGCCTTCTCCAGCTCCTCCACCCCCGGAAGTGCCGCATTGCATGCTGCATCGATCACAGCCAGATCATAGGATTTCTCCAGCTCATTTCCCTGAATCAGCCCGATGCCGATCACCGTCCTGCACTCCACTCTTGTTTCACTGACCAGCACCTCTCCCAGATAAAAGAGGGAATGCTGTGCGCTTTCTCGCATACGAAGCATGGTCAAAGCGTTTTTCGGTTCCTCAATAACATGAAACGGTTCCTGCTGTTCAAAATATTGTGCCCACTGTCTGAGAAATTCTTTGGAACAGTGTACCAGAATACGGGTTCGTTCTTTTCGTATCATAAGCTCCTCCTTGTTACGAATATAGCTTACCTTGTAGCCAAGAGAGGTTTGTTAAGCGCGTGTAAATGTTGTGTATGAAAATGATGAAAAAGGGGATAAAAAAAACATTTTGACCGTGGTATATCGATCAAAATGCCGATTTGTAAGAACAGATGGAGCAGGCAGCTGCTTTTGTGAGGCAGCTTGTACCGCTTTTTTCGATTCATTCCTCCAGCAGATAGCGAAGATAGCGTTCGGGCTGTTCAAGAAATCTTCTTGTCAGCTGGTAATGCTCGGTATCCTTATAAGAAACCTCCTGAATGCCTGCTTCTGAGAATTCCAGAAGCTTTGCATATGGATAGGTCATAAGAATCGGGGAATGTGTGGCTATGATAAATTGAGAGTTTTGTTGTACCAGTCTATGCACCTCTGCAATCAGTGTGAGGATGCGGGAGGGAGACAGGGCCGCTTCCGGCTCATCCAGCAGATACAGTCCGTTGCCGCCAAACCGATTGTGAATCAAAGAGAGAAAGCTCTCCCCATGGGATTGCTCGTGCAAGGATACACCGCCATAGCTGTCGATGATATGCCGGGAACGATCCGGATACCGGTCCAGCTCATCAATGTTGGAGGCGAGGTTGTAAAAGCTCTCAGCACGTAAGAAATAGCCGTCTTTTGGATAATCGCCTCTTCCCAGCTGTATATGCTCATAGAATGCAGAGTGAGAATCCTGCGTCGAAAAGGTGAAATTTCTGGTTCCTCCTTCCGGGTTAAAGCCGTAGGAAACAGCGATTGCTTCCAAAAGAGTGGATTTACCGGTACCGTTTTCTCCTACAAAGAAGGTAACGGGTGCATCAAAGGACAACCGGTCCAGCCTGCTCAGACAGCGAACCGCCGGCAGGTCTGCAAGATAGGAGTCCCCAGCAACCGGTGTTGCGATACGTACATTGGTGATATATCTGTTTTTGATCATATGCGTTCCTCCTGAGAATCCGATGGTTATAATCTGCATATCTTATGGGAATTCTGCATGCATACCTTGCATTTATCATAACATATACCAGACAGAATGTTCGCAGCCTAAGAAAAAAAAGAGCAAACCACCTATTAAACAAAGCACAAGAACAATACAAAATCATTCTATTAAGCCCTAGTTTAACAGACTATGCTGTGTCAGTTTATCAAGAATTCAAATGTGATCTTTTATTCATATTTATACTAAGTATTATATTGAAGACTTGTATGAATAATTCAAAGCGGTATGAATCGAAACCAATAGTACTCTTAGTACTTTTACCATGTACCATAATTCTTTTGCATATCTTGAGGCTTTTTTCAAAGCACAGGAATTACTGAAGGCATACCCTAAAAAAAATATCCAATTCTTTTTTGATGGTTTAGCTAATAAGCATAATCTTCATCTATTAAGGAGATTTTGACACTTACCCATATTTCACATCTTGAGGCAGAGTTTCACATTGATAGGAACTGATTCCAAAAAGAACAGCAAAAATAAATTTGGTATGGTTTTAGTGGTTTATTTTTCCATGTCGGAAACTTTAGAATCTGAAAATATGACAGAAGACCCAGCATAATAAATTAGTTGATATGATAAAAAAAACATACTGATAATACACGGCGGATATAAAAAGTCATATTAAGCAATACGATACAAGCATGTCAAGATAAGTGTATGAGTTTTTACTTATTTTTGAAGGCTAGTATATTAGCTTCTTTTTCTATTAAGCTCTCTATCCACAAAACAACTGTGGATGAAAAGAGCTCATCCACAGCATTAAGATTTATACAATGTCCAATTGTTCATTTTTTGTTACTTCCAAAGCAAATGCATGAGCAATCAAATGAAATAACCGTCTATCGACTCCTGATCTCCATAGCAAATATTCTATAGAATCATGTAACACAATAGTGTTTCCGCTAAAGTTCCTCTCCTTGCGAGGCAATGACTTTTTGATACCATTCAAACGATTTCTTTTTATAGCGAAGATTGCTTCCCTGACCTTTATTATTACGATCAACATAAATCAACCCATATCGTTTATCCATTTCGCCAGTCACTCCTGACACGATATCAATAAATCCCCAAACTAGATAACCCATCAGGTCTACACCATCTATTGTAACCGCGTCACGCGCTGCTGCTATATGCTCCCGCAAATACTCAATTCGGTAGTCATCGTTGATATAAGGTAGCTGCTTCGCATCATCTCTTGCACCGAGTCCATTTTCTACAATAAATAAAGGTAATTCATAGCGATCATAGAATTCATTTAATGCAATACGTAGTCCCATAGGATCAATTGACCAGCCCCATTGTGAGCTTTTAAGATAAGGATTGTTTTTCCCTTTAATATTTTGTATCAGATTTCCTTGTATATCCTCATCCTTTACCATACTGGATACATGTGATGAATAATAACTAAATGCAAGAAATTCGATACATCCCTTTTTTAAAATATTTTTTTCCTCTTCCTTTATATGCAATTGAATATCAAAGCGGTTAAGCTCCTTCCATTTATAAGAAGGATACTCTCCTCTGCACATTACATCGGCAAAAAAGATATTCCTATGTTTATCCTGAATAGATTGAAATACATCCTGAGGATCACAAGTGTAGGGATATGTATGACAATCCGTTACCATACCTCCCATAATAAAATCCGGATTGATTTTTTTAGCAGCACATACAACACTCGCATTTGCTAAAAGTAAATGGTAGGAGGCTGTTTCTTTCTCCTGCAGTGTCATGTTCTCCGCCGCTGCTGAAAACCACTCCACATAATTAATTGCATTGATTTCGTTTATGACAATCCAATACTTGATTTTATCCTTATAGCGGCAAAGAACAGTTTTTGCATATTTCAAAAACAAATCCACAGTTGTTCGATTTATCCATCCTCCATAATGTTCAGCAATATACAAAGGTGTATCTGAATGATGTATTGTAACAACTGGGGTAATATCGTTTTTGAGCAATTCATCAAACAAAGCATCATAATAAGCAAGTCCCTCTTCATTGGGCAATTCCTCAATACCATTAGGATAAATTCTTGTCCAATTAATCGATGTCCGCAGACATTGAATCCCCAGTTCCCTGAACAACTGTATATCCTGTGCATATGTGTGATAAAAATCGATTGCTGTATGACTGGGGTAATGTATATCATTTTCAATTTTATCATGGCGTTTTCGTGGTGTATTTTTATTCCCCGCCTCCGTCACATCGAAGATAGTCAACCCCTTACCACCAACATCATATGCTCCTTCAGACTGACTTGCACTGATGGCACCTCCCCATAAAAATCCATTTGGAAATCTAGACATGACGCTTTCCTCCATTTAATATATATGTAAGTATAAATGTAACAAAGAAAGAAATCATGACTGCAATGATTATCATAATAAGATTATTGAAGTTGCCATCTGAACCGATAAAGAGGGGCAGCGAAGGAAGACCTCCCACAAACCCATAAGCTTTTACTGACATGATACCTGCAAACAGCGCACCGCAGAAGCCTCCAACACATACAGAGAATAATGTTTTCTTATTACGAAGCGTAATTCCGAATAAAGCAGGCTCCGTTACACCGCAAACTGCACTTACTGCAATCGCTGCAGCATCTGCTTTTCTCTCCTTGGTTTTTTCTAGGAAAGCAGTTGCGGTTGCTGCCCCTCCTTCCGCAAGATTTCCTATAAATCCAGCAACCATCATAAGAGGATCAAAGCCTACGGTAGCAAAGGAAGTCATAACGAGCGGCATCAAGCTGTAATGCATCCCGGTAAATACCATTACAGGATAAAGAATGGCGATAATGGCAGGAGCTACCCACCCGGCTGTAGTTGATATCATGGATATGATTTCACTCAAGAAATTACCCAGTATAGAGCCAATAGGTCCTAAGAATAATAAAGTTCCAAGAACACCGGTTAGTAGAGTAACCATTGGAATGACTAAACCTTTTAAAATATCCGGTATAATGCGAATAAGGCCTTTTTCCACAAAGGACATCAATACTACGCCAAGAATCACAGGGAAAACGGTGGAATTATATGTAACTGTGGTAATAGATAGGCCGAATACAGACAAGCCTTCCACACCGTTAATCTCTGAATAACACAGTATAGCTCCCAACCCCATTCCTATAAATGGGTTCATATGCATTTTTGATGCAGAAGCATATCCTGCAAATATAGGCAAAAAATAAAATATTGCTGACTGAATTGCAGAAAATATAATATAGGTTGGATCCTCAGCCGATACCAGATGAAAAGAGGTCAATACAGCAAGTATTGCTGATATCATACCTGCGGCTATCAAAACGGGGATAAACATAACAAATGTACCTGATAAAACATCAAATACACAGTTCACAATGGCTTTTACTCCTGTTTTCTTTTGCTCCGGAATTGCTTCTGAAGCGGTTTCAACCAAAGTTAATAGCTTTATAAATTCATCATAAACATGAGATACACTGTTTCCAATAATTAACTGATATTGTCCACCTTTATCAGAAATTCCCATAACTCCATCGATATCCACGGCCTTTTTACGGTCAATAAGTTTTTGATCAATTAGATTCAGCCTTAGTCTGGTTGCGCAGTGTGTAACATTTGAAATATTCTTACTTCCTCCAACTGCTGCAAGTATTTCTACTGCCATTAATTCATAATTCATTTAAAAGTCCTCCTTCAGAATTTTTCACTATCCATAAGAGGTCTGGCCAGCCGGACTGTCACCATCCAATACGTTTATAACTCACCTCTTTTCATACTGCCTTTCCTATGAAGTCAGTTTTACTATATGTATTAGAAGATATAACTTCTCATCACTGCTGACATCGCAAATATAGCGAGTTCTGATAAGCCTTAGAACATCTTCTACACATGTATATTGTTTCTGATACTTTTGTTTCATCACCTCAAGAATGTCATTATTTCCGGGTTGCTCCTCTTTCATTTGTTTTTGAAAGCAGCGTTCTAGAAAATAACGCAGATGAAGAATGAAACGGTGATATAACAGATTATCCTGTAAGGTCTCCGGAAGATGAAAGCGCCTTGCAAGCATCTCATATATTTCAAAAATCAAATCTGTCACTTGATAGATATCATGGATTTCCATATTCATTTCTGCATTTACAATATGTAATGTAATAAAACTTGCTTCTTCCTCCTGTATATGCAGATCCAATTTACTCTTTATAATATCCACGGCTTTTAAAGCAGCCTGATATTCTTCAGGATATAAACGTTTTACATCCCACAAAACCAAATTGTCAAAACCAATTCCAATACTTAATCTTTCTGCAAGATTCGATAAATGATCCGTTAATGTGATATAAATAATATCATTCATAGAGTGTGAAAGTTCTTTTTTCAGCATATCAATAATGCACTCGCTTGTTTCGATAAAGTCAGTCGGAATCACCCTCAATATTTCATTATATCTTCTTTGTATTTCCTGGTTTTCTAATACAAAGCGCTGTTCAATTTTGTTATCCTCTACATAATCTCCAGCTGATTTACGATATGCAATCCCTTTCCCTTTTAATATTACTTCATTTCCGTTTTCATCCAATACACATACAGCATTATTATTCAAAACTCGTTTTATAATTTTCATAGCGTCTACTCCTGTACTGTCAGTAAATCATCCCCCGCTTCCACCATAGAACCATATAGAACCCCAATTTTGATTTCTTGAATATTGCTTGTAATAATCATCATCGTATCGATATCATAACCACCTGCTTTGATTTTATCTAAATCAAAGCCTAATAACCTGTCTTTTTTCAATACCTGCTGTCCTGCCTTTACATATGGTGTAAATCCATCACCGTTCAGTTCAACAGTATCAATACCCACATGAATTAGAATATCCTGTCCGCTGAACGTTCGTAATCCAATGGCATGACCGGTAGGAAACATCATTGTGATTTCACCATCGCAGGGAGCAATTACATTTCCTTCAATAGGTGCTATCGCTACACCGTCTCCCATCATTTTTGTCGCAAACACTTCATCCCTTACTTCTGTCAGATTTTTTACTGTCCCGCTGACTGGACTTGATAAAGATTCCATAAATACCTCCTAATAGCAATAAAGACCTGTTTACAGAACTAAAAAAGTTTCCGTAAACAGGTCTTGCTTGTCAATAACAATAACAAACCTAAACTTACAAAATCATACTAACATAGAGATAAACTGCTGTCAAGATTATCTTATTAAGAATTATTTCGGCCTGAATTAAAAAGAAAATCAATGGAAAATCGCCCAGTGAGTATCTTGAATTTCTAAATCCATCACTGATGAAGAAATTCTATGATTTTGAAATAGCCAAAATCGATAAAGACCACATCATACTGAAACCTTATCTTATCAAGAAATAGATAAGCAAGATTTGACTGTCAGCCTACACATCAACAATCTATAAAAAATGGAATTTAGTCACATATAGCCAATTTCGTTTACTTTCTATCCAACACTCCATATATATATTTTGAAACATCATATTCATACTCTTGGTCCTAATCATTCTATCAATAAAATCTGTTCAAATATAATGAACCGCTCATTCTAAATATTACCCGCATTGTTTTTTATCAGGCTTTTATACCAATAATATGAGTCTTTAGGTATTCGGGATAAATCACCAGAACCATCATCATATTTATCTACATATATAAAGCCATACCGCTTTCTCATTTCTCCTGTAGAAGCACTGATTAAATCTATGGGTCCCCACATTAGATAACCAAAACAATCAACTCCATCTTCAATTATTGCTTTTTTCATTTCACGTAAATGCTTTTCTAAATATTCAATTCGATAAGTATCATGGATTTTCCCATCATCACAAATTACATCCTCAGCACCTAATCCATTTTCACAGATGATGATCGGTTTCCTGTATTTTCTATCCAATAGATTTAACATATAGCGTAATCCAACAGGATCAATCGTCCACCCCCAGGATGATTTTTCTAAGTATGGATTAACATAACCACCAAAATATGATTTTTCATCCTCTTTATTTTCTTTTAATGTACTTACCTGACTCATATAGTAATTAAGCCCTATAAAATCGATGCTCCCATTCTGAAATGCCTTTTCATCTTCCTCCGTTATATCTAATGATATACCCATTTTTTTATATTCATTTAGTTTATAACGAGGAAACTCCCCCCAAGTCATTGCATCTAATTGATAAAAATCTCTGTATGTATCCTGAAATGCCAGAAATGCTTCATCTGGGTTGCATGATTTAGAATATGACGGTGATAATCCAAACACACACCCAACTTTACTATCTTTATCTAGTGAATGAATCAATTGTACAGCCTTTACAGATGCTAATGTCATGTTATAACCAATTGTAGCTAAGTCTTGCTTGCTATCTTGTAACTTCGTATATTCTACTCCAGCCAGCAAATACGTGAATAACTCAGATACTTCCGTTTGCGGGTCTAAATGATTCATCTCATTGAATGTTATCCAATATTTAACTTTACCTTGAAATCTATTAACTATTGTTCTAACATAGCGCAAATACAAATGTATTGTTTTTCTATCAAACCAGGAATTGTATTTCTTTGTCAATCCTAATGGCATCTCAAAGTGGTATAAGGTTATAATAGGTTCTATTTGAAACTTCAATAACTCATTTATAACTGACTCATAATATTCTAACCCCTTCTGATTTGGTTCATCTTCGTCACCATTAGGATAAATACGTGACCAGTCTATTGATAATCGAAATGCCTTAAATCCCATATTCGCAAACATCGCAATATCTTCCTTATAATGATGATAAAAATCAATTCCTTCATGCGATGGATAATATTTGCTACTTTGGATTTCTCGTGTTATTTCTCTGGGGATCGTGTAGCTTCCCCTTGTAACCATATCCATAACAGATAAGCCCTTCCCATCTAAATTATATGCACCTTCTGTTTGATGGGCAGCTATACTACCACCCCATAAAAATGTTCCATCTAGCTTCATACATACCTCCTACATGACTACTGTTAATAGCTCAGGTCTTGTACTATCCGGTTCAGATAAATTTGGTATAACTTCCAAGTAATCCTGCGTATTGGTGATTACAACGATTACTGTATTATCAAAACCTCTTTTTTCAATCTCTTTGAAATCCACTTTAATTAATGGTTCACCGATTTTAACTACATCACCTTGTTTTATAAGAGGTTGAAAACACTCACCTTGAAGTTCCACAGTATCGATTCCTATATGAATCAATACCTCAACGCCGTTCTCAGTTTTCATACCAATCGCATGATTTGTAGGGAAAAGAGTTTCTATTTTCCCTGTAACAGGTGCTTTAATAATATTATCAGATGGAATGATACCGATTCCCTTCCCCAGTGCGCCTGTTGAAAATGCTCTATCTTTAATTTGTGATAATGCTACTTTTTTCCCCGCTACTGGTATTGCAATTTCTTCTTTATTCAAAGAAAATTGTCCTTTCTTAGAGTCAACTTTTTCTTCAGTTTCCTTTTCTTGCTCCTTCGGAATCCATAAAATATAGCCAGCAATTACTGCTATAACGAAAGCAACAATAATCGCTGCAATCATAAAGTATAAATTATTATAATCATTTTGTCCTATAAAAGTTAAAATTCCAAACAATGTTGTCATTGCATATCCTTTTACACCAAGAATGCCTGCTACCAGACCACCTAATCCACCAGCAATCATAACAGCAATAAAAGGTCGGCGATATTTAACAAAAGCTCCAAATACAGCAGGCTCTGTAACTCCCATAAAAGCAGAGAATGTTACACCTGCAAAAAATTGCTTCTGCTCTGTCTTTTTTGATCGAAGAAAATAACCTAGCATAGTCCCACAAACAGCGATATCTGAAATTATAAAGGCAGGAGTAAATATTGGATCATACCCCAATGTTGTATATGAATTTAATATGATAGGCATTATGAAATTCGCTGCTCCTAGCATAATCAGTAGAGGCTGTAATGCCGCATACAATGCTAACATCAACCAATTTCCGAATGTATTTCCTATAAAATCAAATATAAATCCTAATCCATCACTTATCCATGAACCGATGGGACCGAATACTACTAAAGTGACAGGTAATACAATAAGCATCACAAGCATATATGTAAAGAAATAATCAAGTGATTTTGGCATAATTTTTTTAATGATTTTTTCTGTTTTCCCCATTAACCATAAACCAAGCAAGATAGGAATAAATGTATTTGAATACGTAATCGTTGGCAATCCATATCCGAATAGATTTAGCCCTTCAGCATTATTAATTGTGGATGATAATAATGTTACAGCTAAAAGAACTCCTAAGTAAGGGTTTGTCCCCAATCGTTTTGCAGCTGTCATCGCCATAAAAACAGGGAAGAAATAAAACATGGATACACGTACTGTATCAAATATAAGAAACGTTGAGCTCTCTGATGAAATTATTCCAGTCAAGGTTAGTAAAGATAATATACCTGCCATTAAACCGGCAACCATCATGACAGGAAATAAAGGTGTCATTGACTCTGATATCAAATTCATTATCCTATTGAATAAATTTTTATCAGACTTCCCTGCTTCTGATTTTGTATCTCCAAGCATTTGCATTAATTCAGGATGAATTTCCGATACCTCTGTACCGATTATGATTTGAAAAGAAACCTTATTTGACACAACATCAATCACTTGTTGAAGCCCTTTTATACCATTTTCATCAGCTTTATTATTATCAATAAGTGTAAATCTCAATCTTGTCATACAATGAGAGACTGATTTAATATTTTCTTTTCCACCTACTAGTTTGATAATGCTTTTACATAAATTTTCATATTTCATATTGAATTAATCCTCTCTTTCATTTCTTTGCGTAACACGATGAATATGCAGCATTAAATAAGTTTCTTCATCCTGTGTTAACATTCTATTAAATTGCTTCTTTAAAAAAACTTTGATTTTTTCAACACAGAGGAATGCTTGCGGATGTATAGAACGTACCTGCTTATATAATTCGTTATCTTCACTTGCGTAAATATCTCCGCTACTCATGCGCTGTGCAAAATATTGTAAATGTGTTACAAGTCGATTATAATTCATTGAATTCTCATCAAATTGAATTTGAAAATGTACGCGTATGATTGTCAGAATATCATTCACTGTTTCCATCGCTTTTATTACATCCTTGACATCAACTTGAGATTCTTGAAGATTTATAAAATGTAAAGCAATGGAAGTTGCTTCTCCTTCGGGAAATTCAATTCCAGTTTCCTTATGTATGATATCAAGTGCATTCATACCTACTTCATAATGTTTTGGATAAAACTTCCTAACTTCCCAAACAAGTGGGCTCTTAATGAACTGCTTATTTTTTGCTCTTTTCAATGCATAGTCAATATGATCCAATAAAGTTAAATATAAGTAATCATTTATTTTTTCATTGATATTCTTTTCTGCGTATTCAATAATCTTCAATGTAGCATCAATTATTTCTTGCTTCGTATTACTTAATAAATAACTAAAATTTTCCAAAACATCATTAGAATCCGGAACAAAAATCTTATCTATATCTTTTGACTCTATTGAGTCTCCTATTTTTTTACGGAAGGATACTCCTTTTGATACTACTATTATTTCTAATCTACCGCGTTGAACAAGCGCTACATTGTTGTTGAGAATTTGACGAATTTTCATAATAGCCTCCTTTCTACAAAAAGAAAACTCAAACCACAAGTAAAAAATGTGGTTTGAGTCTGCCTGAACATCAGTAACATACTCACTCTTTCATTCTGTCATCGAATGAAAGCGTTTCCTGTTTTGCAACATTATTTTATCATATATACTTCAGATGTCAATACATCTAAAGTGATTTTACAAATTTTTCAAGATAATCTGGTTACTATTCACCAATACTATATTAGAAGAGGAAGCCATCCTTCGATCATAAGAGAGATACTTTGATTTTTCATGAGTATCGATGAACGGCAGTTAGTATAATCACCTATATCGTTTGATTAAAGCAGTGATTTCCATTATAATGTTTTTATATATCTCTATAACAGAAAGGTATTATATGGCAGGAAAAACAATGGCAAGGATATTGAAAGCAGAAGCTCGATTACACATGAAAAAACGAATAACCACCGCATTTGGAAGATATTTATCTGGACAGCGGACAGTGCATATCATCTGCAGTGAGTCAGTACTACGGCATATGAAAGCAGGATGTCTGACCAAAGCCTGTAATATTTATACCAGCGCACGCTATACGCTACGACGGCATGGCGAAGGATTACAGTTTCATTATTTGACATAATGATATTGGTCAGAAGGAATTTCATCAAAAGAAAACATATGAAAAGGAAGAAGGGATTTTATGGAATATGGATTTGATTTAAACAAATTTGATGCTTACAGAGAAGATAATCGAAGAGAAGTAAAGAAAGCCACAGGTGGGTTGCCTGTTTCTTTATGGGAAACCTATTCTGCAATGGCGAATACATACGGCGGCGTAATTTTACTTGGCATAAAAGAATTACCCGATAGAAGCTGGAAGACAACCGGACTAAAGCTTTCTGATCAGGAAAAAATCCTGGATGATTTCTGGAATCAGGCGCATAATCCGCAAAAGGTGAGCATAAATTTATTCTCTGAAAAGGATGTAAGTGTATATACGATCGGAAATGATATCGTTATTGCTTTGCATGTACCAATGGCAAAGCGTGAACAAAAGCCGGTTTATATCAATAACGATATGTTTCGCGGGACCTATCAAAGAACGCATACAGGGGATTATCGTTGTACAAACGAGCAAGTGAAAGCTATGCTTCGTGATCAGGTTGAACAAACTTCAGATATGAACATTATGGGGAACATGGAGGTTTCTGATTTAGATTTGGAAACCGTTCACAGATATCGCAACAGACATCGCTTTTTCAAGCCGTCACATCCCTGGATCGATCTCAATGACGAGGATTATTTGTTTATGATTGGAGCTATTGATAAGGATAAGCATGGAGCGTTTCACCCGACAGGAGCAGGCTTACTGATGTTCGGTAATGAATATCGTATCGTACGCCAATATCATGAATATTTTCTGGATTATCGCGAAATGCTGGATCCCGCGATTCGCTGGACTGACCGCTTATACTCCTCTTCAGGCGAATGGACGGGAAACCTCTTTGATTTTTACTTCCGGGTCTATAACAAAATAATCCTGAATGTGAAGGTGCCATTTAAAATGAGTGGCGGTGAACGGGTGGATGATACTCCGGTTCATCGCGCACTGCGTGAGGTACTTGCGAACTGTTTGGTGAATTCCGATTTTTATGTCCCCAGAGGTATTGTAATTAAGCAGAAAAACGATATATTGATTATCGAAAATCCGGGTACGATTCGTGTAGGAAAATATCAAATGAAAGTAGGAGGCGAGTCCGATCCAAGAAACAAAGCGTTAATGAAGATGTTTAATCTGATTGGTATTGGTGAGCGTGCAGGCAGCGGTGTTCCGGAGCTTTTCTCTGTATGGGAACAGGAAGGATGGATGGAACCGGATATTAAAGAGACATATAATCCGGGACGCACGATTTTAACATTGCCCTTTATGAAAAAGAACGAAGAAGCAAAGCGGCGGAAAGAAAACTGCGGGAAGAAAAGTGCGGGAACAAAAGTGCGGGAAGAAAACTGCGGGAAGAAAACTGCGGGAAGAAAAACGCTTGCGCAATACGAAATGATGTTATCTATGATGCAGCCGGATGTATGGTATCGCTCCTCTGACTTTTCACAACTACTGCATGTGAAGGAAAGAAGAATTCAAACCTTATTAAAGGAGCTATGTGAAAACGGCTGTATCGAGGATAATGGTCTGATCAAAGGGAAAAGATATAAAAAGCATACGACAGAATGACTATTTTAAGCTTGCATACCCCTATACATAAAGAAAACCGCTCTACACGAGGCATGGAGGGCGGTTTTCTTCATATATTATATGTAAGTGCTGCATGCATTTGCTTGTGAAACTGAATGCTAACATCTAACATGAAGTGTTATACACTATGATAGATTTTCACCATTTGAAGATATGACCTTCTTATACCAATAGAAGGAATCCTTTTTATAACGATTATAACTACCATTACCACTAATGTCACAATCCACATAGATGAACCCATAGCGTTTTTTTATCTCGCCTGTAGAAGCACTTATTAAATCTACAAAAGACCAGGGTGTATACCCTATGATTTCCACACCATCCACATAGATAGCATCTCGCATTGCTTCAATATGCTTCTGTAAATAATAAATACGGTAATCATCATGGATTTTCTTATCCTCTGTCAGGACATCATTTGCGCCAAGTCCATTTTCTACTAAAAATAATGGCTTTTGATAACGGTCATATAAAGTGATACAAGCAATGCGAAGTCCCATTGGATCAATCGGCCATCCCCATTGCGAAGCTGTTAAATAGGGGTTTACAGGACCTAAATCTACCATATTTCCTTTCCCACTGTTTTCTATTATTTCAGAGGTTTTTGTTCCTGAAGTATAGTAGCTGAAAGAAACATAATCAACAGTACCTTTTTTCAAAACCTTCAAATCCTCTTCCAGCATATCGACATGAAGCTGTTTCCTTTCAAATTCTTTAAGCTTATAGGGCGGATAATATCCCCGCACCTGAACATCACTGTAAAAAAAACAATTGTTCAAAAACTGCAAATTCAAATAATTGTCATTAGGAGAGCAAGTATATGGATAAGATTGTGGATAACCAATCATACAGCCAAATTTGAAATTTGGATTGATCTTTCTGCCCTGTAAAATGCACTGTGCAGCTGCAACAAACTGATAGTGAGAAGCATTTGCAATCATTTGTTCGTCGCTATCTACAATACCTGCTGCAATAAATGGCAGTAATGTAATATGATTGATTTCATTAAATGTCAGCCAATATGTTACATAGGACTGATAACGTTCAAAAATAGTCTGTGTGAATTTCAAAAAGCAGGCTATCATCCTTCTATCTGCCCAAGAATTCCACTTTTTCGTTAATTGTAGAGGAACCTCATAATGATTAATGGTTACCAATGGTTCTATATCGGCTTCCTTCAATAACTGAAAGATTCGCTCATAAAACTGAAGACCTTGTTCATTCGGATATTCATCATCTCCGTTTGGATAAATACGTGTCCATGCAATAGACATCCGATATGTTTTAATCCCCAATTCCTTCATTGCAGCGATATCTTCTTCATATCGGTGAAAAAAATCTGTAGCAAAATGATTTGGATATTGCTCATCATCAAAACAAGCAAACTCTGCATCCCTGGAAATCGTTCCGGATTTCCACACCTCACATCGCTGCTTTTTTCCATTTTTCCCCTTATAGGTGATGTATCGGGGAAGCTCTTTACTTCCCTGTGTAACCACATCTATATTGGAAAGACCTTTTCCGTGCTCCTGCATCCCGCCCTCATATTGATTTGCGGCACTAGCTGCTCCCCATAAAAAATTATCCGGAAATTTCATAACATTACCTCTCAACCATATCCGGATGATTACCTGACCATCCTTTGATTGGCATTTTTATAAGTTTTTGCATATCCTTCTGCGTTAGACTGAAATCATATACATCAAGATTTTCTTTCATTTTATCTGGTCGGATTGTTTTAGGAAGAGGCACGATATTTTGCTGTAGTGCGAAGCGTATGCATATCTGAGCTGCTGATTTGTTGTATTTTTCTGCAAGTTCTAAAACCAATTCATCCTGCAGTACGCTTCCACACCCCAAAGGACTCCATGCCTCCACAACAATATTATGCTTATGACAATAGGCTATAACCTCCTGCTGCGAATAACCTGGATGGAATTCTATTTGATTTACCATGGGAGGCACCTCTGTTTTAAGCAGCATATCTAAATGATGAGGAAGAAAATTAGAAACACCAATAGCACGTACCTTTCCTGCTTTGTAAAGATCTATCAAAGCCTGATATGTTTCCAGATTTATACGGTTATAATCAGCAGACTGCTTTGCATTACATGGCCAGTGAATAAGGTAAAGATCAAGATAGTCAAGTCCAAGATTATGCAGAGATTGTTGAAAGGCGTCCATTGTCTTATCATAACCTCTGTTTGTATTCCAAACCTTACTGGTCACAAATAGTTCTTCACGCGGCATATTACTGGCCCTGATCCCTATTCCTAACGCAGCTTCATTGCCGTAAATTGAAGCAGTATCTATATGCCGATACCCTGATTGCAGAGCCTGTGATACACAGGTCTTCGCCTCTTTATCCTCTGTCTGCCATGTGCCATAACCGATTTCAGGCATGCACACTCCATTATATAATACTCTATTCTCCACTTATAAAGCCTCCCCGTTTGTTTTTATGACATCCTGATAAAAATAGAAGGAGTCTTTTTTATATCGCTTCAAGGTACCATTGCCTTCATCATCCATATCGACATAAATAAAGCCATAGCGTTTTTTCATTTCACCAGTTCCTGCGGATACAAGGTCAATACATCCCCACATTGTATATCCCATTAAGGGAATTCCATCTACAGTAATTGCATCGCGCATTGAACGTAGATTCTTCTTCAGATATTCAATCCTGTAATCGTCATGAATTCTATGATCCTGCGTAAGCTCATCCATCCATCCAATACCGTTTTCTACAATCCATAAGGGCTTTTTATATCTGTCATACAGCTCATTTAATGCAATTCTAAGCGCACAGGTATCTGTCGGCCAGCCCCATGCATTCTTTTCTAAATAAGGATTATCCACACCTCTCAAACCTGGTTTAACATCAGAATGAGTACTTACTGCATAGCTGCCATAGCAGGAGAAGGCTAAAAAATCAGCACTGTAAAACCTGATTAGATCATAATCCTCTTGACAATCGTCTAAGACGATTCCTTTATGCTTGTATTCCTGAAGTTTATATGCCGGATATTCCCCTCCAGTCTGAACATCTGCAAACCAAAGCATATCATGCATTTCCTGCATCCTTTTTAGTTGATCCTTTGGATCGCAGCAATATGCATAAGGTGGGCGGTACGCCAGCATTTGTCCAACCCTAATATCCGGGTTAATTTCATGTGCCTTTTTCACACATAAAGCACTTGCAACAAACTGATTATGTGCACCCTGCGCTCTTCGCTGCTCATTCTCATGTAGAATGCCACCAGCCTGAAAGCCACAATGTCCCATGAGATTTATTTCATTAAAGGTTAGATAATAACGGACCAAATCCTGATAGCGTTTCATTACAGTTTCCGCATACCGTACAAAGAAATCAATTACCTTACGATTTTCAAAACCATTGTATTTTAAGGCCAGATGTAACGGTGTTTCATAATGAGATAATGTAACCAAAGGCTCTATACCATATTTTTTACATTCCTTAAAAACATTCTCATAAAACTGCAGACCTTCTTCATTCGGCTGCTCATCATCGCCATTTGGATAAATTCTTGTCCAATTTATGGACAGTCGAAAGGTCTGAACTCCCATTTCTGCCAGTAATGCAATATCTTCTTCATAATGATGATAAAAATCGATTGCCTGATGGCTTGGATAATAGTAACCATCCACCACAGCCGGAATTGCACCCTCTGGCAATTCAGAAACACCTTCCAGCATAATCATATCAATTTCACCGGATTCTTTTGTTTCAGGCTGCTGCCATGTCATTTTTCTAGGAACGCCGTGTGCACCACTGGTGATTACATCCGCTATACTGATTCCTTTTCCCCCTTCATTCCACCCTCCTTCAAACTGATTTGCGGCCGTTGCTCCACCCCATAAAAAATCCTTTGGAAATTTTGCCATTCTATCACCCTCGACTCCCATTCATTACGACAAAAAGATTCTCATACATATGAATGTTTGTTGATTTTTCCGTCATAACATCATCAAAGGCATCCGTGTTTGATATGACAATAGGAGTTTCCAGAGAGTAGCCTTCCTCTTTGATTTTAGCAATATCAAACTCAATCAAGAGATCTCCTTTTTTTACAGTATCCCCCTGCTTTACATGTGGTGTAAAATACTTACCCTCCAGCTTTACTGTTTCCAATCCGATATGTATCAGCATTTCTACTCCGTCTACACTTGTTAGTCCAATCGCATGATGCGTATTGAATAAAGCACTGACAGTACCGTCAAACGGTGCTATCACCCTTCCCCTTGATGGAATCACCGCAATACCTTTTCCTAAAGCTCCAGAAGCAAAGGCGGGATCATCAACATCATGAAGTGTTATGATTTCCCCTTCCATAGGGGATTCTACAAGGATATCTTTATCCTTTGTATGCTTTTTCACATTTTCTAATTGTTGCAATGACGTAGAAGATTTTTCCTGATCCTTAAACAGAAACCATGTAATGATGAATGCAGAAACAAAGGATACGATATAATTCGCCATAATGGCAATCGTAGAACCAGATGGATCCGCCGGATTGATATATCCGACTACCTGAAATACACCACCAGAGCCTACACTGTAGGCCATTGCGCCAAACAAACCGGCAACAGCACCGCCAAGACCGCTGGACACAAGTGTTCCTATGAAAACTTTGAGATTCGGCACAGCAACACCGTATAGAGCTGGCTCGGTCACACCAAACATTGCAGACACGAAAGCAGGAAGTGACACATTCTTCATTTTCATATTCTTTGTTTTTATAAACACAGCAAGGGCTGTTGCGGCCATTGCAAAGCATACACCGGAACGCATAGCACCAAAATAATCTGGAATACCTCCGATTACATTCGCGATCGATGGTAAAGAAATTACACCCTGAATACCTAAAACAACAGAAACATTCCATAAGCCGGCTATCAAGAATCCTGCTAAGACTTTATTGATGGCAATCAAACCATTAAGAGCATCCCCTACCAGAGTACCAAATGCATTTACTACAGGGCCAATTAAACAGAAGCCCAAAGGGATAACAATAATAAAGGTCAGAAAAGGCACACCAAAGCCTCTTAGGATATCCGGTACCTTTCTGTTCAGAAATTTTGCAATCGGACTAGCCAATAATACAATTAGAATAACAGGCAGTACAGTAGAAGTATAGGTGGCAGTAATTTCAAAACCGAAAATATCCAACGGTATGCCTGATATATTTGGGTTGCATAATGCTGCACCAATTCCAATACCGATAAATGGATCAATTTTTACCTGCTTGGCCGTGGTATAACCGTAGAATACTGGTAATAAATAAAGCACAGCATTACCCATGCCATTCAACAGGATATAGATTCCGTCCTCTGGTGTCAGAATACCAACATATTTCAACAGAATATTGATTCCATTGATGATAGCACAGGCACACATAACATAGGTAGCAGGAAAAATGATTCCGGAAATGAATCGCATAAAGCGCGTCAAAGTCTTTTCATCACTTTTTGTTTCAGCAGCTTCAGCAGAAGCACAGACTCCTGTCTGTTCACAAAGCTCGTCATAAACCTTATCTACATGAGACCCGATAACAATCATATACTGTCCCTGCGCTTTCACAAGCTGTAGTATACCGTCAATCTGTTTTATCTTTTCATCATTTGCTTTCTGTTCATCCTTTAATACAAAACGTAAACGCGTCATGCAGTGGGTGACTTCTGCGATATTCGTCTTGCCACCAATACCATCAAGAATTTCTTTAACTAAATTTGAATACTTTGCCATTTTTAGGTCCCTCCTTATATCAAATTTAAGATAATCGAAGGTTAAGCCAACTTAATGTTACCATCCCATTTGCTGCATCGTTTCGATAAATAGCATTCACCTCCCTTTATATCTGTACAGTGCCTATTCTTACACTGAAACATTCTTTTCCATAACACGCTTTAAATGTATCATCAGATACAGCTTTTCCTCATCCGTAAGGATATAAGCATGTTTGTCCTTGATAAAACCAGCAATTTTATTTACACAAGAGCTTTCATTCGGATGCTTTAGCACCATTGCTTCATAAAGCTCATTATCTTTATCATCCTGGTACACCGTATCGGTTACCAGACGTTGCGCAAAAAATTTCAAATGCGTAATAAAGCGATAGTAGTATACTGAATCTGTATTGAAATCCACTCGATAAGTATATTTTACGATATTCAATATCTCCTGCATAATCCTTGTAATTTTATAAATTTCCTGATTGCCGATACCATCATGCAAAGAGGCATTGGCAAAATGCAGGGCTATAAAGCCTGCTTCATCCTCTGGAAGCGTTACTCCTAATTTTTCTTCTATTAAACGCAGGGAATATAAGCCAATTGCAAATTCGTCTGCATAAAATTGTTTGATATCCCATAGCAATGCATTCTTTATGATGACTCCATCCAAATACCGATGGATTGCCATATGGATATGATCACTTAAAGAAACATAAATGGAATCGTCTATTTTCTTTCCGAGGCTCATTTTCCCTTTGGTGATGATCTCATCTGCTATATTGATTTCTTCGATTGGGATATCTAAAAGAAGCTGCTGAAATTTTATATTCATATCTTCACTTTGTAAAGAGAACACCTGATTGATCAAGGTAGTATCAATGTTATCGCCAGGTCGTTTTTTATAGGCGATTCCTTTACCACATACAATTTGTTCCTTCTTATTTTCTCCCAATATAACAACGGCGTTATTCGTAAGAATTCTTAAAATCTGCATAACAGCTCCTCCTTTACATAAATAAAACCCGTTCAAATAACAAAACACTTAAAAAAGTATCCTTTATTTAAACGGGTTAAGCTAGCCTAAACTATTACCATCCCTATTACGTTTGCATTATAGCATTGAGAGCGTGCATTTGCAAGCGTTTTCTTCATTTTACCCTATGCTCTTATAGTTATTCTTATATAATACACCAGCGCAGTTATGTGACAGCTTGAATTTGCCAACAGGTAAAATCAAAGTTGAAATAAACTTAATATTTATAACACCTACATCCGAACTCCTTCATCAGCCATGTTTTTTCCACTTATCGAGCACCCTTTCGTCCCATAGGCTTTCGTTCTTCACTAGCCTTTCATTTCATTAAGTCTTCGATTGCATTACGTTTCAAGGTGGTCACCGTCCTTTACTTGATAAATCTAACTTAGCACATTATTCCTAATAGATCCGCTTATATTTTTCTAAAAATCAGGATTATCTCTGCCAATGGATGTTGATGCATAACTAAACAATGTCCATCCCGAATTATTTTATGCAGTGAACATGTCACCCCCATGGGATAGTAGAAAAATAACGGCCGCACACAGCAGTCGTTATCTTTCTTTATGCTTCATCCAGTACACGCTGCATGGTTTCCTGCAGCAGTGCAATTACACCGTCTGTCTTTAACGGCTTATAGTCATCATAATACAGCGGCTTCAGGATATGAATATGAAATGTTCCCTTGTGCTTCATCACATTCCTGTAATCATAGGAATTTTGCAGTACGATGGGAACAATGCAAGCCTTTGCCATAAACGCCGGCTGAATGGAGCCAGCCTGCATGGGATGCATGACACCGCCCTTGCTTCTTGTGCCCTCCGGGAAAATCAACAGATTATCCTTTGCCTTGAGCCGTCGTGCGGCCTCCCGCAGCATGTGAATTGCACTGCCGCGGTCCTCGCGGTCAAAGAGAATGACCTCCAGGGTTTTGGACCAGCTCCCCACATAGGGAACCTTTTCATTTTCCTTTTTGGATATGAAGGTGAACGGCTGATCAATGACCGCCATCTGCAGCAGCATATCGAATTCGCTCTGGTGGTTGCATACAAACAAAATCGGCTGCTCCTTTGGCAGCTGTTCCTGAAATTGTACATCCAGTATCACCCGATAATGCGACAGCAGCTTTTCCGACCATTTTTTCATACATGCATACCGCAACGCAAACGGTTTATTTCGTACAAGGAAAGCATCGATCCAGCTTCTTGGAATGAGCCAGAGAAGATACAGACTTCGCAATATATACATAAGCACCTACTCCTTCATCGCCGCCGCGTAGGCAATGGCATATTCTTTTTCATGAGAGATCGACACCTCTACCTGAAGACCTGCAAGATAGCAAGTGGGAGCTCCTGTTGCATCCGTTAGGATTTCAACAGCGGAAAGGACATAGGATTTTTCCTTATGCACCGCTTTGATAACTGCCTCCTTGGCCGCAAAGCGACCTGCCAGCCATTCCGCACGACGCATGTATGGAATCCTGTCAAACAGCACTCGTTCCCGCTCACTCAGCACACGCAGAAACGATTCCTTTTCCATAGCACTCTTTATTCTTGCGATTTCCACAATATCACAGCCTACTCCAAGCAGCATAGCTCTCCCTCTTTTCCTTATCTTATATACGGGCAGAAAGCTATATGTTTTTGCCCGTTGTGCGCAGCAGTTGTTGAGCTGGAAATGCCTGCTGCGCACAGGGTTCTTTATTTCTTCGGGTCTTCCACCGCAAACATCATTTCCGCGGTTAATGCAATTTCACCATCCACACTGGCGAGTGCATTCACGAAGGCGATTCCCATGCGTTCTCTAATGACCTCTGCTTCCAGCTTCAGCACATCCCCCGGAATTACCTGACGCTTGAAACGCGCCTTGTTGATACCGGCAAACAATCCGATTTTCCCCTTATTTTCTTCCTTGCTCAGCAGCATGACCGCAACGGTCTGTGCCAGTGCCTCCAGCTGCAGGACACCCGGCATGATCGCTTTCTGCGGAAAATGACCGAGAAACTGCATCTCATTGGCACTGATGCACTTGATTCCCACAACCTTGTTTCCTTCGATGCTCTCGATGCGGTCCACCAGTAGAAACGGATAGCGGTGCGGTATGATTTCCTGAATTTCATCACTGTTGTAGAGCATGGTTACCTCTCCCATCTGCGAATGATAATGCTCGCATTATGTCCGCCGAAGCCCAGAGAATTGGACATCGCGGTACGAATATCCGCATGCTTTCCCTCATTGACCACAAGATTCAGATCACAGGCAGGATCCGCATGCTGATAATTGATTGTAGCAGGCACAAAGCTGTTTTTCACAGCCAGTGTCGAAATGATAGCTTCCAGTGCTCCGCTGGCACCAAGCAGGTGACCGGACATGGATTTTGTACTGGACACATACGGCTTCCTTGCATCAGCACCGAATGCTTTCTTCACTGCCAGCGTTTCACTTGCATCATTAAGCGGCGTACTTGTTCCATGCGCATTGATGTAATCAATATCCGCAGTTGTGAGTTTTCCATCCTCGATTGCCATGGTCATAGCGCGAGCCGCCTGTGCTCCATCCGCAAGCGGTGCCGTAATATGATTGGCATCACAGGTGCTTCCATATCCGATGACCTCCCCATAGATTTCCGCATGTCTGGCAAGGGCATGCTCCAGCTCCTCCAGAATCAAAACGCCGGCACCCTCTCCCATGACGAAGCCCTTGCGCTCAGCATCAAAGGGAATAGAGGCACGATTGGGGTCTTCCCCCTCATGCAATGCCCGCATACTTGCAAACCCTGCCATTGCCACCGGTGTTACTGCCGCTTCACTGCCGCCGGCCGCCATCACATCCTCATAGCCGTCACGAATGCGGTGAAAGGCTTCTCCGATCGCATTGGTTGCCGCAGCACATGCAGTCACAACACTGGATACATTGCCATGGGCCTCCATATCGATTGCAGCGCTTCCCGCCGCCAGATTAATCAGAGACATCGGGATAAAATACGGAGAAATTCTGCTTGGCCCGCGGCTTTCAATCGTCTGGGACGCACCCTCGATTGTCGCGATACCACCGATTCCCGAGCCGATGATCACACCAAAGCGATCCCGGTTGAAGCTTGCATCCTGCAAACCGCTGTTTTCATAGGCCTGCTTTGCGGCAATTCGTGTAAATTGTGTAAAGCGGTCATTGAATTTCAAATCCCGCTTTGTGAAATACTGCTCCATATCCAGATTTTTGACCTCACCTGCCAGCTTGGCACGAAAATCGGACGCATCAAAATGGGTGATCTCACCGATTCCGCAGCGGGCGTGCTGAACACTGTCCCACACCTGCTCCACATCATTTCCAATCGGAGATACAACGCCCATGCCTGTTATGACAACTCTTCTTTTCATTTACATCACCATCCCGCCGTCTACGGCAATAACTTGCCCTGTGATATAGGCACTCTCCTCACTGCACAGAAATCTCACCACATTGGCAACATCCTGAACACTGCCGAATTTTTTCATCGGTATGGATGCCAGAGCACCCTCCTTCACATTGTCTGCCAGCTTGTCCGTCATCGCTGTGGCAATAAAGCCCGGCGCAACGGCATTTACACGCACACCTCTTGTCGCAAGCTCCTTTGCACAGCTTTTCGTCAATGCGATCACACCGCCCTTGCTGGCGGCATAATTGGCCTGCCCCATGTTTCCGCATAATCCGACTACACTTGCCATATTGACAATCGCTCCGGATTTCTGTTTCATCATGATCCTTGCGACATGACGGATACAGTTGTAGGTTCCCTTCAGATTGACGCGGATGACATCATCAAAATCCGCATCACTCATACGCAGCAGCAGATTATCCTTTGTGATACCGGCATTGTTTACCACGACATCCAGATGCCCGTATTCCTTTACGATTTCCTCCAGCATGGTCTTTACCTGATCCCCATCGGAGATATCACACGCAATCATTTTATGACGTCCGTTTGGATCACACTGTGCCAGAACCGCACGGGCTCCCTCCTCACTGTGCGCATAATTGATGATCACATTGTATTCCTTAGACAGCGTAATCGCAATGGCTTCCCCGATTCCCCGCGATGCCCCGCTGATAAATGCAGTTTTTCTTTCCATAGCCCTATCCTTTCATATAGTCCAGCGTTTCCGCAAGACTTGCTGTATCTTCCACGTGTAGAATCTTGACATCCATGCCCTTTGCACATTTCTTTACAAAGCCGCTGACTGCCTTGCCGGGACCTACCTCGATAAAGGTATCGACACCGTCTGCCAGCATGTTCTTTATGGTATCCTCCAGCATCACGCTGTGTGAGATCTGTTCACTTAACAGTGTGATGAGCGGACGATCCGCAACAGCCGCAGAAAGATTATGCAATACCGGAATACGCGGTGTTTTCAGCTCATAGCCGGAAAGCACCTGATACAGCTGTTTTCCAGCCTCCTGTAATAATGAGGAATGAAAGGCGCCGGATACCTGTAAGGGAATCACTCTTCGTGCTCCTGCCTCCAGACATTTTTCACCACAGGCCTCAACCGCTGCTTTTTCCCCTGTGATTACGATCTGTCCCGGACAGTTGTAATTGGCGATTTGACATACACCGATATCCTGCACTGCCTTACATGCGTTTAAAATTGCTTCCTTATCAAGCATCAGTATGGCTGCCATCGCACTTGTTCCTGCCGGAAGTGCATTCGCCATCAGCTTTCCACGCTCCCGCAAAATTTCAGCGCCTGCCTGTACAGAAAAGCAGTCCGCATAGCACAGGGCACTGTATTCTCCAAGGCTCAAGCCGGCAGTCACATCTGCGTGAACGCCGTTTTCTTTTAATACAGCCGCAGCTGCCATCGAGTGGGCAAAAATTGCCACCTGTGTATATTGTGTATCGTCCAGCTGCTCCTTCGGTCCTTCAAAGCTGAGCGTTTTCACATCGAAATCTGTAGCTATGCTGTCAAAGACCGCCCTTGCGCTGTCGTAGTTTTCATATAAATCCTTTCCCATGCCGGGATACTGTGCTCCCTGACCGGAAAACAGAAATGCTGTTTTCATGCCTGACTCCATTTCCCCGCGCCCTGTGCGCAGATACAACGTTTGTATAACTATATAATCCTGTCATCCATACGGTGAATGCGTTTCCTCACCGTTTTTCATGCATCCCACAGCTCTGCCATGAGATCATGCACACTCACGATTTCCGTGATACGCCATGCATTGGCTCCTGCAAATACCAGACCGTTTTCCACATCGCCTGCCACCGAATGCACCAATGCATCACTGATACAATAGGGTGTGGATGCAGGAACACACGGCTTCATACAGCCAATGCAGCGCGTTGGGGCGATTCTGCCTTCCTTTGCACGACGCATAAACGAAGTCATGACCGCACGTCCCGGAAGTCCTGCCGGACTCGATACCAGTGTGATATCCTCTTTTCCTGCAGTTATGATTTTCTGCTTGAATGCCACATCCGCATCACATTCTGTCGTTGCGATAAAGCGCGTTGCCATCTGAACCCCGCTCGCACCGATCTGCAGCAAGGCTTCAATATCCTCACGCGTGTATACTCCACCTGCTGCAAATACCGGAATGCTTCTCTGATATAGTTCCTCATATGCCTTTGTTTCCTGAAGAACCTCACTTACCAGCTCGGAAAGCTCCTTCACGTTACCTGCCTGCAGTTCTTCCTTCTTAAAGCCCAGATGCCCGCCTGCCAGACTTCCCTCCACGACGATGAAGTCCGGGCAGCGATGATAATGGCGATCCCAGCTTTTCAGAATCAGACGTGCTGCACGGCCGCTGGATACGATTGGTGCCAGTGCCACCTGCTCGCTTCCTTCTACGGCAGGCAGATTCATCGGCATACCTGCTCCGGAAAGGATAGCATCCACTCCGGCAGCAATAGCGGCTTTCACATATTCCTCATAATGATGCGATGCGACCATCACGTTGACCCCAAGCAGTCCTCTGCCCTCACTGTGTGCTCTGGCTTTGGCCGCTTCCTCTTTCAATGCTTCGATGTTGCAGGCAAGGGGGTCCTTCCAGAAGCCTTCCTTTCGATACCCGGGATGCGCTGCGGAAATTACGCCCATGCCGCCTTCCTTCATGACGGCACCGGCCAGATTGCCAAGGGATACACCGACTCCCATGCCCCCCTGAATGATTGGCTTTTCCAGGTGATGAGAACCAATGGGAATGCGCTTATTCATAGCACAGTTCCTTTACTGCCTGCTGCAGTTTTTCCACCTCTTCTTCACTTTCGTGAATCAGGGAATCCAGAATATCCTGTAGCGGGCGGATTTCCTTACACATACCGGCAACCTGCCCCATCATGACAGAGCCATGACGCATATCCCCTTCCAGAACGGCTCTGCGCAGACCGCCCAGCGTCAGCTTTTCCATTTCTTCCTTATCGGCACCGCTTTGTTCCAGCTTCAGATATTGCAATGCCATCTGATTTTTCAGAATACGAACCGGGGTTCCGGTACTTCTTCCGGTGACTACAGAATCCATATCCTTCGCCTTCATGACGGCCTTTTTATAATTTTCATGGATTGGGCATTCCTCGGCCAGCAGCAGACAGGTACCGACCTGTACACCGAGCGCACCAAGGCACAGCGCTGCATTCAGCTGTCGCCCGCTTGCGATTCCTCCGGCTGCCAGAACCGGAATGGATAAAGCATCCACAACCTGCGGTACCAGCGACATCGTTGTCGTTTCCCCCACATGACCTCCGGATTCTCCACCCTCGGCAATCACGGCATCCACGCCGGACTTTTCCAGACGGCGTGCCAGCGCCACGCTTGCCACAACCGGAATCACCTTACAGCCGCTTTCCTTTAATGCCGGAATATACGGTCCGGGATTTCCCGCCCCGGTGGTAACGACTGCGACATGCTCCTCGCAGATTACCTGCATGATCGCCTGCGTATGCGGATTCATCAGCATAACATTGACACCGAACGGCTGGTCCGTAAGCTGCTTACAGGTACGGATTGCTTCCCGTGTCTGGTGCTCGTCCATGGCGCCTGTTGCGATAATACCAAGTGCGCCGCAGTTGGATACGGCTGCCGCAAATTCCGGGGTTGCAATATTCGCCATCGCTCCCTGAAAAATCGGATATTTGATTCCTAACAATTCATTTATTAACATACAGCTCTCCTTACAGTTCGATATAGCAGCCGGCCCAGGTAAAACCTGCGCCAAATCCGCTCAGAACGATCTTCATACCCGGCTTCAGCAAGCCCTTTTCACTCATTTCTCCCAGAGCGAGCGGAATGCTTGCGGCCGAGGTGTTTCCATATTCCTCAATATTGATATACACATGCTCTTTGTCGATGTGCATGCGTTTGCATACGTTGTTGATGATTCGCACATTCGCCTGATGCGGTACGATCCAGTCGATATCCGCAATGCTTACCGCAGCCTGTGCCAGTACATCCTCAATGGCCTCCTGCATGGCTTTCACCGCAAAGCGAAAGGTTGCGTTTCCTTCCATGCAGACCACGGAGGGCTGATAGGACTGCGCAGAGAACAAGGGTCTAGGCTTGGGTGCATCACTGTGAATCACACCGGCAGCATCTCCCATACTTCCTGCAAAATGCAGCATGCGCAGCTGTGTATCCTCCTGCCGGACAATCGCAGCACCGGCTCCATCCGCAAAGATGATACAGGTGGAGCGGTCCTTCCAGTCCAGCTGCTTGGAAATGACCTCAGCACCGATGATGAGGGCGCATTTCACCTGTCCCGCCGCAAGCATGGCATGGGCGCTCTGCAAGGCATACAGAAAGCCGCTGCATGCCGCATTCAAATCAAACGCCATCATATGCTGATCATTCAGTCCAAGCTTTTCCTGAATCAGACATGCCGTTGAAGGGGTTGTCTGATCCGGTGTGAAGGTCGCTGTGATGATCAGATCGATTTCTCTGGGATCGATTCCTGCCTTTTCGATTGCCATACGGGCCGCGCGTGCCCCCAGATCACTCGTATTTTCCTCTTCTGAAATATATCTGGCACGGATTCCCGTTCTGCTGGAAATCCATTCATCATTTGTATCGACAAAGGTGCTCAGCTCCTCATTGGTAACACGGCGTTTCGCCAGCGCATAGCCAAAGCCCTTGATTCTACAGCTCTTCATAATTTGCTCCCATTGCTCTATATTTCTCATACCGCTGCGTCAGCAGTACCTTTTCTTTTTTTCTGCACAGCTCATCCAGAACACTTTCCAGCTGTTCACGCAGATGCTCCACTACATAGTCAAAGCAAATATGCGCACCGCCTTTTGGTTCTTTGATAATCGTATCAATGATGCCCTTGCGTTTTAAATCTGCTGCAGTAAGCTCCATGACACCGGCTGCCTCCGCTGCTCTGGATTCATCCTTCCACAGGATGCTCGCAAAGCCCTCCGGAGAAAGGATGGAATAAATGGCATGCTCCAGCATCATGATGTGATCTGCAACGGAAAAGGCCAGCGCACCGCCGCTGCCGCCCTCGCTCAGCACGATGGCCAGTACCGGGGTGCGGATTTCTGAAAATACTGCCAGACACTGCGCGATGGCTTCCGCCTGTCCGCGCTCCTCGGCACCCCTTCCCGGATATGCACCTGCGGTATCAACCAGCGTTATGATCGGACGGTGAAACTTCTCCGCCTGCTTTGCCAGACGAATTGCCTTGCGATAGCCCTCCGGATGCAGCATTCCAAAGCTTCGCTTCATGTTTTCCTCCAGCGTCTTCCCCTTGCTTTGGGCAAGAACGGTGACACTTCTTCCCTGAAAGGTCGCTATGCCGCCCTGACAGGCCGCATCATCCCCATAACAGCGATCGCCATGCAGCTCCATGAAATCCGGAAACAAGGCCCGGATATAATCCGCAGCCTTTGGACGCTTGGGATGACGTGCCAGATAGACCGTGTCCCATGCATCCAGCTGTTTCATTGCTTCCTCACGCAAATGATCGATCTTCCCCCGCAGCTCATCAGCGTTAGGGTCCATGGCATCCAGCTTTGCCAGCTGGGCTTCCAGCGCCGCAATGCTGTTTTCGGCTTCCTTTATGCTCATGATGCTCTCCTTTCGTGCAGCTTCAGGATACGCAGCAAGGTATCCCGGCTGTCCTTTCGCTCCACAATGGCATCCACAAACCCTTTTTCCAGCAGAAACTCCGCCTTCTGAAAGTTGGCCGGTAGCTCTTCCTTTACCGTGGAGGCTATGACACGCTTTCCGGCAAAGCCAATCAGGCAGTCCGGTTCACTCAGAATGATATCCCCCAGCATGGCAAAGCTTGCACTTACACCACCGGTTGTCGGATGCGTCAGATAGGATATATACAGCAGGCCTGCTTCACTGTGCTTGGCCAGCGCCGCACTTGTTTTCGCCATCTGTACAAGAGAGAGAATTCCCTCCTGCATACGCGCACCTCCGCTTGTTGTAAAAATCAATAGCGGCAGCTTCTTCCTGGTCGCATATTCGATACAGCGGGTGATTTTCTCTCCGACGATCTGCCCCATGCTGCCCATAAAGAAATTGCTGTCCATCACGGCAATCGCACATTTATAGCCGCCGATGCTCGCTGCACCGCACACAACCGCTTCATACAACCCGGTCTTTTTCTGCAGACGGGAAAGCTTTTCCTCATATCCCGGGAAGCTTTGCTGCTCCTTCTTCAGGACAAGACGGCGATCCAGCTCAACAAAGCTGTTTTCATCCACCAGCTGCCGCAGCCGCTCATGGGCTGTCAGCTTCAGATGATGTGCACAATGAGGACATACATACAGATTGTGCATAAGATCCTCAAAGAGGATGCTCTGCTTGCACTGCGGACAGCTTTTATATAGATTATCCGGAGCCTCCAGCGGTTCTCTTACTGGCAGAGTTCGGCGTTTCTTAAACAGGTCCAGACGATTTTTTCGTACCTTAAATAATTGTTCCATCCTCTTTCAGCTCCTTTATAAATGATTCCATAAAGCCGGTATCGTAGCGGCCGCCGACAAATGTCGGATGATGCAGCAGCAGATACTGGAATTCAATATTGGTTTCCACGCCCTCGATCAAGAGCTCCTCCAGTGCGGAGCGCATCCGCTTGATGCATTCCAGACGGGTATCCGCATAGGTGATGATCTTGGCAATCATGGAATCATAATATGGCGGTATGGTGTAATCGTTGTATACCGCACTTTCAATGCGCACACGGCGTCCCTGCGGAAAGTTGATAAAGCTCACCTGCCCTGGACTCGGCGCAAAATTATATTTGATGTTCTCCGCATTGATACGGCATTCGATGGCATGCCCACGGCAGACGATATCCTCCTGCTTATAGGCAAGTTTGTGACCGTCCGCAATGCGAATCTGCTGTTTGATCAGATCAATCCCGCATATTTCCTCGGAAATGGTGTGCTCGACCTGTATCCGTGTATTCATTTCCATGAAGTAATATTCTCCACGGGCATCCAGCAGAAATTCGATGGTTCCCACACTGTCATAGCCGACGCTTTGGGCGGCTCGCACGGCATCCTGAAGCAGGCGCTCACGGATATCCTCCTTCAGAATATGGCAGGGTGCCTCCTCCAGCAGCTTCTGGTTGCGGCGCTGCGCGGAGCAGTCACGCTCATACAGATGCACGACATTCCCGTGCTTGTCTGCCATCAGCTGCACCTCGACATGCTTCGGCTCCACAATGAATTTCTCCATATAAACGGCATCATCCCCGAAATTTGCACGGGCCTCCGCTTTGGCCGTATCAAAGGCATCTGCCAGCTCCTCTGCACAATCCGCACGACGCATACCGCGTCCGCCGCCGCCGTTGCTGGCCTTGATCAGTACCGGATAGCCGATGCTCTCTGCCATGACTGCGGCATCCTCTACGGTTTCCAATAGATCCTTGCTTCCGGGAATAACGGGAACTGCGGCCTCCATCATGCACTGACGGGCATTGTTCTTATCCCCCATCTGCTCAATCACATCCGGATTGGGTCCGACAAAAATCAGACCGCACTGCATAACCAGACGGGCAAACTTCGCATTTTCACTCAGAAAGCCGAAGCCCGGATGAATGGCATCACAGGCAGTCATGCAGGCGGCACTCAGAATATTCTTCATATTCAGATAACTGTCATTGGCTCTAGGACCGCCGATGCATACGGCATAGTCCGCAAGCTGAACATGCAGTGCCTCTTTATCGGCTGTGGAATACACCGCAACCGTTTCGATGTTCATTTCCTTACAGGTACGGATGATTCTAACCGCGATTTCTCCACGGTTCGCAATGAGAAGTCGGCGGATCATGCGGCCTCACCGATGCGGATCAGCTCCTGATCAAATTCCACCATCGCTTCATTGGTAATCAAAATCTCCTGTACGATGCCATCCACCGGAGAAGGAATTTCATTCATGACCTTCATGGCTTCAATGATACACAGGACATCCCCTTTTTTCACATGCTGGCCGATTTCCACAAACGGTGTTCCCCCTTGGGAGCGGGCATTGTAATAGGTACCGACAAGCGGAGCCTTTACCCAGGTTCCCGCTGCCTTTTTCACCTCCGGTACAGGAAGCGGGGATGGCTGCGGTCCTGCCGCCACAGAAGTCTTTGCCTCTGCCACAGCCGTTTCCATGGACGTGCCCCTGCTGTCTGCGGCTGCCCCCTTCTCCATTTTTATTTTCATGTCATCCACTTCCAGCTCCATTTTGTGAAGTCCGCTTTCCTCGAAAACGCGGATGATGTCTTGGATCTTATCTGTATTCATGTACTTACCTCCTACGGATTTTAAAAAAGCCAAGGTATCTTGGCTTTTCTCTTGTTTACGCTTTGCTTTCCAGCAGGCTTACGATATCTGCTACGGTAACCAGCTTTGCTAATTCCTCATCCTCAATGCGTACATCAAATTCTGTCTCCAGCTCCAGAGAAAGCTCCACGGCTGCCAGGGAATCAATGCCCAGGTCATCCTTCAGGTTTGCTTCCATTTTAATCATATCTTCGTCGACGTTGATGGCCTCCATCAATACTTCTTTTACTTTTTCAAACATACTTGTTCCTCCTGTTCAAATTCACTTTGACTGCTACCAGAATAACACTACTGGTAAAGAATGTCAACTATTTTAGTTTTAAATACTAGATTTAAAAGTAAATAATAACCCTAGTATTGATTACTAGGACGATATAGTTCGGTAGTTTTGACGATTGGAATTCCAAATTTTCAAAATGCTTTGAAATTCAAATGGAATTATATTACGTTGCATCTCAAAAGTAAATAGTTTGAAGTTCAAATATGAATTTTCACATATTTTCCCATAATTTAGAAACCGGTATCAATGGCTCTGTCGTTTCATAACGGCCGCATACCTAAACACGTGCGAAGAAACAGCAACGCCTTGCTGATCTGCCCGGCATTACCTGTATTTATAGGAATATTAGGATTGCTTATACATTTGTGAACATATTCACTTTGCAAAGGAAAGGGATTACAATATCTTTAGTGCCGGTATGCATGACACGCCCTGTGTATGCATATGGTGGTTGTAAACATAGAGGAAGTACGTGAGGAGGACGACATATGTCATTTCAACTAACACTCGAGGAAGTGAATCAGGTTTTTGACACACTTCGGCAAAGCTATCGGATCTATGCTCCGAAGCGCCTGAAGAATGCGGGACGCTACTGCAATACCGATCTCATCCGCTATCAGGAAATCCGCAGTATGGAGGAAGTCGAATGGGAACAGCGCAGTGACTATTCCCCGAAGGAGGTATTCTATCCGATCAACCAGACGCTCTTTCATTTCACAGAGCATTATTTTCTTGAAAGTCAGGCGGATGAAAAGGACCTGCTGATATTTGCACGAAGCTGCGATATCCACGGGATCAGACGGCTGGATAAGATTTTTCTGGAAAACGGACCGCAGCCGGATCCCTATTATAAACGGATGCGGAACAAGGTGCATTTCATCCTAATGGAATGTCCGGAAAACGGCTGGGAATCCTGTGCCTGCTGTTCCATGGGAACAAATGTCACAGACGACTATGCCCTTGCCATGCGTCCGCTAAAGGAGGAAGGACGCGTATTGGTGGAGTGCCGCAGTGAACAGTTCGCACATCTGTTTTCTGCATTTGAACATGCAGAATTCCAGCCGCAATTCGTCAAAGAAAACAAAACGGTCGTTCAGGTACCGGATATCAGTGAGGATCTGGTGGATACCATACGATCACTGGATATGTGGAAGGACTATCAGAGCCGCTGTATCGGCTGTGGTGCCTGCAATTCTGTTTGTATCACCTGTTCCTGCTTCAACACGGTGGATACGCCCTATACGGAAAACGGAAAGAGCGGTGAGCGCCGTCGGACATGGACGGGCTGTATGAACGATGATTTCACAACGGTAAACGGCGGGCATGCCTTCCGTGATGATTATAAGGACCGCATGCGGTTTAAAACCATGCACAAGGTATATGATTTCAAGAAACGCTTCGCTACGGATTATCAGATGTGTGTTGGCTGCGGCCGCTGCGATGATATCTGTCCGTCCTATATATCCTTTACAAACATCATCAATCGTCTTCATGACGAGATAGAGCACATGAAGGAGGAAAAATGATATGAACAATCCATGGCTGCCGCAGAAGCACCGCATCCTGAATATCATAGAGGAAACCGATCTGGAATCCACCTTTATCGTTGAATTCAAAGATCCGCAGATACGGCATGGACAATTTTTTCAGCTCTCTCTGCCCAAAATCGGAGAAGCACCGATTTCCGTATCCAGCTTTACCGATTCCACGGTGGAATTTACAATTCGCAGAGTAGGCAATCTGACCAATGTTCTGTTTGACCTTCACGCAGGGGATGATATCTATATCCGCGGTCCCTATGGCAACGGCTTTCCATTAGAGGACTTCAAGGGAAAGCACATCGTCGTCATCGCCGGAGGTACCGGAGTGTCTCCGGTGCGCAGTACCCTGAATCATTATCTGCACAATCCGCAGGACTGCAGGGATGTTTATGCTATTGCAGGCTTTCGGGATGCCCAGCACGTTCTATTTGAAAACGACCTGCGTCAATGGCGGCAGGCTGCGCATTTCCATACAACGCTGACACTGGATCACGGAGAACGCGAAGGCTTTCAGGAGGGCTTTGCGATGAATTACGTAAAGGATATTCCGTTTCAGGATTTCGAGGAGGAATATGCCGTTATCATTGTCGGTCCTCCGATCATGATGAAATTCACAGCCGAGGAATGTATGAAAAACGGCGTAGGTGAAGACCATATTTATGTTTCCTTTGAGCGTAAGATGTCCTGTGCCCTGGGAAAATGCGGGCACTGTAAAATCAATGAAACCTATGTTTGTCTGGAAGGACCTGTCTTTCCGTATACCAAAGCCAAAGGGCTTGTGGATTAGGAGGTAAACGATATGTCACAGGATATGAATATCAACGCCCTTCGTACCAACTGCTTCCGTCAGTCCAAGGTCAAGGGTGAATACATGCTGCAGATGCGTGTTCCCGGCGGTCTGATACAGGCGAAGTATCTAAGCTTTGTAGAGCATCTGGCAGAAGCATATGGAGATGGCACCTTCCATTTTGGTTCCCGGCAGTGCTTCGCCATTCCAGGTATTAAATATGATAAGATCGAGGCGGTTAATCAGGAGCTGAAGGACTATCTGAAGGATGTCGAAATCGACCAGTGCGGTGTGGAAATGGAAACGGATGCCGGCTTCCCGACCATCGGTGCCCGCAATGTCATGGCCTGTATTGGCGGTATTCACTGTATCAAGGCGAATATCAACACACAGGATATGGCAAAAAAGATCGAAAAGGAGGTATTTCCGAGCCATTATCATATCAAGGCTGCGGTTGCAGGCTGTCCGAATGACTGCGCCAAGGGACACTTCAATGATTTCGGAATCATCGGTCTGACAAAGCCGACGTATCACAGTGATCTGTGTATCGGCTGCGGCTCCTGCGTCAAGGCCTGTGAATCTCATGCGACCAGAGTGCTCAGTCTGAAAAACGGCAAGATTGAAAAGGACACCTGCTGCTGTGTCGGCTGCGGAGAATGTACGCTGGTATGTCCGACCAACGCCATGCAGCGAAGCCCGAAGCCGTTCTATCGAATTCTGATTGGCGGTCGTACCGGAAAGCAGTACCCGCGTATGGGAAAAACCTTTGCGGATTTTCTGAGTGAGGATGCCGTTCTGGCAATCCTGCGCAACTGGCAGGATTTCTCTGCTGAGGTATTAAAGGGACAGCCGCGCTATCTGCATGGCGGTCATCTAATCGATATGGCAGGCTATGAAAAGTTCAAGGAGCTGATGCTGAAGGATGTCAAGCTGAATCCGGAGGCAAGGATTGCAGAAAATCTCTATTTCGCAGAAACAGAATATCGGGGAAGAATACACGTCAAGCCTGTGGAATAACCCTTGCTCTATGAAAAGCCTCCCGCTCCTGAAGCATTTTGGGTTTTCCATCAACGTGAGGTTGCATGAAAAAATCGCTCAAAATTATTATGGGATCCAAAACAGGAGTAGTATAGCTTTCTCTTTCCATAGCAATATGCATCCGGGTATCACATCCCGGATTTCTTATTCCTTCACACACTTCTTATTATACTTATATTTCATATACATCTTATAAAATATGTGATATACTATTCATAGAAAAGATAGGAAGGAGGAGCTTTTTATGAAACGATCTGATTTTTTCACAAAGGAGCACGACATTCTGCACATCACATCCAACGCTCATACGTATCCCCTATCTGCGTTGAATAAAACAGAGCTGCTGCTCAGACCTCTCAGTCACAACAATCTTAACACGGTGATCAATGGGACACTGTTCAGCGGGAACGGCTATGAGCCCTTAAACATCTATCTCCGTTTGCAGTTTCAGGATGGGATAAATGAGGATTTGCTGTTGACGCCGCAGCCTGTAATACGTCATAATCTGGATTATTATGAGATGGTGCGACGCGGACGCAGACTGCAGGAGATTTTGAATTACTGGCTTAAGGAAATCGAAGCAACAGCAAAAACAGCTGCACAGCCACGCTAGCATTCTTCTTTTCTTTCCCAGCCTACGAAAGCACAAATAAGCAAAATGAAAGAGCGGATGTCATGCATCCGTTTTTTTCAGCCATATTCCGGTTTCTGACCATACCCAGATGTATGAAATACACAGCGCTATCGTACTCTCATCCTCTTTTCTGCATGGGCATACAGCCCGCTACTGACACAAATCCATCCCGCTTTACAAGAATACTGCACAAATCCGATTTCTTTTCATAAACTGCAGGAAAACATGCTACAATAAGATATTAGAGGAGTGATGTTATGCAGCAGGTTATCATCGTTCTGGCAGATACCACAGAACAGGCAGAAAAAAACGAGGAATTTATCGAGCTGGTACAGGCAGCCGATATGGAAATAAAAGAAACCTTTACACAGAATCTGAAAAGTATCACGCTGAAAACCTATATTGGTATCGGCAAATGTGAGGAAATCCGAACCTACCTGCAGGAGCAGGAAATCGAACGCGTTGTGTTCAATCACGACCTGAGTCCTTTGCAAATCCGCAATCTGGAGGAAATCCTACAGACACCGGTCATGGACCGTACGGAGCTGATTCTTGCTATTTTTGAAAGCCGGGCAGTCACACGTACCGCAAGGCTGCAAATTGAATGCGCACAGCTGAAAAAGCTTCTCCCGCGACTGATCGGTGCCAATACCCAGCTGGGAAGACAAAGCGGCAGCGGAAAAAACAAGGGTGCCGGAGAAAAGCAGCTGGAGCTGGATCGAAGAAGAATCAATGCACGGATTCAGGAGCTGCAAAGAGAGCTGAAAAAAATTGAAGCACAGCGGTTTAACCAGCGACGGGCAAGACAGAAATCCATGCTGCCGCTCGTATCGCTGGTCGGCTATACAAACGCCGGAAAAAGTACCATCATGAATATGCTGCTGGAGCACAGCAGTCCCAATGAGGAGGAGAAGAGGGTGCTGGAGAAGGATATGCTGTTTGCCACACTGGACACCAGCATCCGTCACATCGATCTGCCGGATGGAAAATCCTTTCTGTTATCCGACACTGTCGGCTTTGTTTCCGACCTTCCCCATGATTTAGTTGAGGCCTTCCATTCCACACTGGAGGAGGTGCAGTATGCATCCCTTCTGATTCAGGTCGTAGATGTATCCAGTGAGGAATACGCGAGACAGATGGAGATCACACAGGAAACACTGCAACAGATCAAGGCTGCCGACATTCCGATGATTACCGTATATAATAAGTGTGATCAAAGCGAATATCAGTATCCGATGGTACATGCACATGATATGTATATGAGTGCCAAAGAAACAGCCGGACTACATGAATTACTGGACTTGATTCACAGACACCTGTATCCGGACGAAAAGCATGTGGAAATGCACATCCCCTACCAGCAGACCGGCATCTATTCCCTGCTGATGAAGCACGCACATGTCATCAGCCGTAAGGATGAGGAAGACGGCATTCACCTGGATGTCGTTTTATCGGATACGCTGTATCGAAAATATCATACGTATGTAGTACGTCTGAAGGAATAAGGTCATATAAAGCATACCGCCTCCCATACCGTGATGTACCGTAGAAAAATGAAGGAAAAGCCTTTCGGAAAAGATGGAGCGTTCGCCATGTGCTTTCCTGCAGTATGGTATCAAACCGCCATATACAACACAAAAACGGATAGCCGGTAATAACCGATTATCCGTTCTTGAGTATCTAGAATAACTCGGGAAACTGGAGTTCTCCACAAAAACTTGTGGCACTCCAGTTTTTATCTATATAGTTTGTGGGGTTTGCTGTATTTTGTGTATAATATCTTCATCAGAAAGGTAAAAGAAAAGATAGAAATCTCTCCGTCCAAAGTTTGATTTCTATCCGTTCTTCTAGAACACTATGATAATAACCAATTTCCCTTCCAATTTCAAGTTAAATCAAATAATTTATGATAAAGCTGAAGTGAAAAGTTAAATTCCACTTTCAAAGTAGCTAAGTAGAAAAGACTCTTACACAACAATCTAGTTGAATTTACACTTACAATTGCATTTAGTCTTTCATATATCCTTTTTTATATCTATGATGAAGGTAACCGCTGGTTATTATCATACACATTACAAAGGGTGATGAATATGGCAACGAACAAAAACAAACATCTGACTCAGGACGATCGCAATGTCATCGCGATCGGCATCGTTAATGGTTCCTCTAAAAAAGCTATTGCTGATAATCTAGGCAAAGATAAATCTACGATAGGTAAGGAAATCCGTGCTCACCGTTATCTCTCTCATAAATCTACACTTTCTCTAGAATGCGAGAACTATGCTCACTGTAAGTTTAAGAGAAAGAATTGTACTGTCAACTGCCCTGATTATTCTAAGTTCCGCTGTAAACGCAGAGATCGTACTCCGGGAGCTTGTAATGGCTGTGAGAAACTGAAAAGCTGCCGCTTTGATAAATACCTCTATAAACCTACGATCGCCTATGAGGAATACCGTAGCGAACTCGTTGAGTCTCGAACCGGAATCAATCTGACCTCATCAGAAGCTGTAGAGCTAGGCAATACCATCAAGCCTCTTCTATTAAAAGGTCATTCACCTTATCAGATCATAGCTGCACATCCCGAACTTGGAATCAGTGAGAAGACACTCTACAACTATATTGAACAAGGTGTATTCGAATGTGTTGGCATTGCTAACATTGACCTTCGTATAAAAGTCAAAAGAAAAATGACCGCTAAGAAGAAGACGATCTATAAAAAACGACAAGACCGTAAATTCCTTGTTGGACGGCTTTACACAGATTACCAATCCTATGTTGAGTCTGAGGAAATCACACACATTTTACAAATGGATACAGTCTACAATGACATTTCCAATGGGCCGTTTATCCAGACTTTCAAATTCATCAAATATGGGCTCCTGTTTGCTGTATATCACGACACGAAGACTGCTGCAGATATGGTTGACGGACTAGCCGTTCTTGATTCCATCCTTGGAAAAAGCCTGTTTGAACAGGAAGCTCATATAACACTCACCGATCGCGGAGGTGAATTTACTGATGCTGAGCATATGGAAAAAAGAGACGATGGTAC
>QULU01000059.1:12074-15745 GCA_003481775.1 Clostridiaceae bacterium OM02-2AC | reverse complement strand
AGAATGTTGACCAGATCCGTTGCGATCTTTCGTGCCTGCGCAAGGGAATAGACAAGTCCCGGCAGCAACTTATGCCCGAGCAGTTGAAGTGCGTCGTCCTTTTCGTCATAGAGATCCATAGCTTCGTCCTGAAGCCGGACTGTTATGCTTTTCATTTCCTTTGGATCCTGTATTCTATATTCGACCAGATTCTTATGCCAGCCCTTACGCTGTATATCCGGTTCATCATCGATCAACAGCATCACTTTTAGCCCTTCACTCTTAGTGAGATCATATGCTTCTCTGAGATCTGATAAAGATAGAAAGCAAACACCATCTAAAGATTCTTTTCGCAGTCTGTCTATGACCTCGTCACTGACGCAGCGTAGATAATAGTCTTTGACTCCCGGATACTTACGTTCACAGTTCGTATTGATATATCCTTTTCTGCTTTTTAAGTCATTCATTGCTTTCAAACACCTCCTTTTCTATCTACCTGGCAATTTGCCAGGTAGATACAAGATCCTTTGTCATTCTAAAGATTTATGGTCATCTTCATATGTCATCTCATGATCTCTGCTCATGGTTTTATATCCGAACATTCTGTCAGCTTCATCACTCGCTCTGCAAAGAGCATAGGACAATATGATGAAGAGGGAAACGATCATCCCTATAAAAAGTATCGATATCATGCTTCTCCCTCCTGTGTTACATAGCAGTTTGCTAAGTAATTCATTGTTATTGAGACTTTATGACAATCTTTGATGAACACTTTTCTTATAGTCATCCAGCAGTTCTTCTGTTGACTTTAGAATATCTGATTGCCATGCAGCTAAATTTATCAGACGATTTTTCTGAAGCTTTCTGCCATAAAGTCATACAGTCCAATTTCATCAAGGTCTATCGTTTGCATGTCGGATGCATGGACATTGCTTATGACTGTTAATATTTCGTCATATATATCTGGAGCAGCAGTCTTATCAAGGTAGGGAATCAAAATCTCCTGTAGTTTATTTTCTACATCGAGCAGATATTTCAAATCACAGTACATTGCAGTTCTCCATGTTTCCAGATAAAAATAGAATTTCATTTTTCGTGCAGAGTTTTTGAATACAAAGGGCAGATGCGACATTATTTTGCAGATCGTATCAGGTTCGTACATTTTCATATAAGCCAGAAATTTATTCGTCAGAATAGAATATTCCTGATGTATAGAGGAGAGATTTGTAAAATCAATATGCACATGTTCGCTGGCCTCTTTTTCCTCGCGCATATCTGCTGCAATTTTGCCTAATTCATTGAAATAGGTTGCAATAAGCTTTTTTGATGCATACATTTCATCACGTATCGATTGAAATAATGTCCATCTCATTTCAATCGTAGATTGTTTTTTGTAGAGCACTGTGGATGTAATCCATGTAAGTACTGCTCCCAAAAGCGCCGAAACCATGATCGTTATAATTTCCATGGAAGATACCTCTTTTCTTTTTGAAAGAAGTATATCACAAATGATTATCCATATGATCAGTAGTTGTATATTTACAAAAGTGAATTTTTTCATACTTTTTTTTGAATGACTCCATGTTTTTTTCACACCTTCTGTTCTTCCTTATGGTTTGGATCGATCATCTGGCAACTTGCCAGGTGATGTCTTACTTTATCACGATCTGCCATTTTGCATGATACAGCGCTTGGATATGCCTAGGCAGACCATAGAACCAAGTCTTGTCGACGGTTACGATATTCCCGTTCTCCTTGTTTCTCAGTACCAGATATTTCTTTTTCTTCATTCGATGATTTCCAAGATCACAGTGGAGCGTCAGAGTTCTTATAGTGCCGGCTTTGCATTTCTTCCACACTCAACAGAGCATTACGATTCACTGTGACCCTGACCTCCTTTCCGATCGTCTTCATGGTCCATCCCGTCTTTCTTCCCGTATGTCTGCCAGAGCAGTTCCAGCTCCTGTCGTTCAAGTTTCTTCTCTTCGAGCAGTCTCTGTGCGATCAGGGCTACCAGATCCCAGTGCGCATACAGGACCTGTGTACAGTGCTTCCGGCAGTCTTCATACAGCGTATAGCGCTCCTGTCGCGGCACCTGCTGCAGGAGTTCGAAACACCGGTTATGGTCGTCAACTGAGGATAGCTCGGAATAGACCATCTTCTGTGCAAGCATCCCATATCTTCTCGCTGCGATATCTCCAGCGAGTAACTTGCACAGTATCATGCGCAGAGGCAATTCTTGTTTCTCATAGCGGCAATATCCTCCCACCGGACCATCCTTCCCCTGCAGGAGGACGATCTCCATCGGTATCACGCCATCGTTCATCGACATGATGGCATGTCCGGCTTCATGGATGGCGATGATATCGATATCTTCCTCTGTTAGGATCGCGACTGTTTTGCGGTATGTCTGCATCCTTCCCTCATCGCAGACGCAAAAGAGTGCATGTAGTATGAGAAACACCAGATACAGCAGGGAACGTAGGATATCCGCGCCCTGATAGAGGAGGTCAGAAAAGATGGTCACATTCATATAGAAGAGGAGGACGTACGTGATCGTGACGACCACGTACGTCATTCGCTGATGACCTCCAGGATCACTGTTCTCGATCTGGAAGGCTTCGAGCGATTTTGACTGATCGACCCATCTTCATTGATAGGATCATCATCCTTTACGATGACCCTGACCTCTTTTCCGATCTTCTCCCTGCAATAGTCTGCAATCGCTTTTTTCCCGAAACGCACATATGCCGCATAAGCGATGATGGTATTGTTGTAATTCTGTAAAGTAAGTAATTGTATCTGTGGTAAGTAATCTTCTAAGGTCATGTTTTATCGCTCCCTTGCGTTTTGTCCCATCTTGTATGCGCAGACGCCTAAAGAGAAGCTGGCTGCGATGAGGCAGGGGATACTGATGTAGTTCAGCTTTCCCTGCAGCATGACGATCAGTAACAGCTCCGATATACCGGCAACATAGATCCAGAAAGTGTTGTACAGACAGTCCTCTTCCGTATCTGCAGTCAGTTTCGCTTTTAAATATTTATTCTTCTTCATGTCCATCCTCTCTCTTTCTCCGATTTTCTTTTCCCAGCAGATAACAGAGGAATGCCGAGATGTTGATGATCAGGAATACGATCAGCTTCCTTATATCTTCCATCCCTCGTCCTCCTGATATCTCCTTTTCGTTCTGCATGAAATGGCAATTCCTATATCCATTCTCGTCGCTTCCATTGCTGTCACCATTTTTTTATCATGCAGATACGTCAGCTTCAGAAAGTCTTCCCTGCAGGGGGTGACTGGTCGCCCTATGATCCCGTCTCTTCGTGCTTTCCGTACCTCTCGTAACTGACGATCTCTGCGTATCTGTTCCTCTTGAAGGACAGCTTCACATGCCCGTATCAGGCATGCGAATGGTTCCGGCGTCTGTTGTTCGATTCCTTCCTCCGGCAGCTGCACGTATCTCGTCTTTACCGCCTGCAATGCTTCTGATAATCCTGTATATGTTTCACTCTTCATATGATTCCTCCTCATGATGGTCTTATCTGAAAAAACGGATATATGTATGACTTCATCCGATGATACCTTGAAGCGCTCGACAAGCTTCATACATGACAGGTGCTTTCCAGGATCTCACGCAGCATCGCCTCCAGACGATATATATCCCTCGTCATCTTTATCTGCACATAGTCGAT
>QULU01000059.1:0-12064 GCA_003481775.1 Clostridiaceae bacterium OM02-2AC | reverse complement strand
TGCACATAGTCGATACTGTCGTCTTGCTTTGGCAGTTGTTTGAAACATTCTCGCAGGTGATACTGTAATTCCTGTTGATGCTCTTTCGTATAGCTGCGCAGACGAGCTTCTACCTCATCCCATGTGATCTTTTCATATGTACAGACACGCTCCAAATCATTACAGCTGTTTCCGTATCCACCGTCAAATTCGACAGTATTATATGTATTGATAAAAAAGTGTACACGCTCATGATCCTGATCTTCCATGATCACGCCATCCTCTGCCATCGTAGCTTTGATCCATGCTTCAAAGTAAAGAGGAACGTGCTGAAAAGCTTCCTGTATGCAGCGCTTCTGTGCATCCGTTTCCGCCTGTTGCAGTGCTTCCGTTTCTGTTAATGAGGTTGTATGATGTAGGTATAACGCCTCATTGCATCGCTGATACCACTGTTGTGCTGCTTCCGTCTCCTCATCTCCTCCACGATGCTCATCGGAAGAGACCAAGTCGTATACGAAGGATTCCAGGAGTTCGGAAACCTTCTGATCGTGCTGTGCTGCAGCTTTTACGAGCTGTTCTGCCTCTGTTGCCGTAAGTCTTAGTTTTATGCTGTATTCTTTCATTTCTATATCCTCCTCATCATTTCCCTTTGTATTGATTTTTTCTTATATTCACCCTGAAGAATCATCTACGACCTCAGACCATACGAAGCTATAGCCGGTCGCATTTCTTCTCGTCTTGCCATTACAGCTGTCCAGGATCGTCTGATAGCTGCAGTATTCCTTGGCCGCTGCTTCTCTGGAGCTTTTGTAGAAGGCAAGAACGTTCCTGTTTCCCGGATTCACCTTATAGATCCCTCTTCGTCTGCTGCGACTCGCGGACATGTTTCCTGCCTCTTGTTTCGACAAGAGAGTCAGGTTCACCAGCCTGTCATCTGTCCTCAGTCCTGTGTGGATCAGACTATAGCTTCTCGTATCATAATTCCCACGAAAGGCTTTCTTCCGTTTGCATAGATACGTTTGACTCTTCCCATATTGGAGATATGAAGATTCTTCGTCGTATCGACCAGCTTCCACACCTCCACATCGATCTCTTTTTGCGTTATCATCCGTATCGTCTCCTTCATCAAAATGGCAGATCGTCATCGGAGATATCCAGCGCTGCAATGCTCGTGAACTCACTGGAGGAGGATGGAGCGCTGTTGCTCGCAGCAGTGCTACTCTGCGTGTTTTCCTGTCCGGGTACGTAGGCACTGTTCATATCTCCTGCATTCCGGCTGTCCAGAAAGCGCACATTATCCGCGACCACCTCTGTTACATATACACGCTTGCCACCCTTGTCATCATAGCTGCGCGTCTGGATACGGCCCTCTACACCTACCAGAGAGCCCTTGTGCATATACTTCGCTACACTATCCGCGGTCTTGTTCCAGACGACAGTGTTGATGAAGTCAGCTTCTGGCTGTCCCTCCTGTTTGAAAAGCCGGTTGCATGCGACCGTAAAAGACACGACCGATGCGCCATTCGTTGTCTTCCGTAATACAGGATCTTTCGTCAATCTTCCCACTAATACGACTCTATTGATCATGATAGTTCCTCCCATTTACATATTCATATGGTATATATCCTCTATGCTTTTATCTTCTTCGATCATGCTTGGTATGCTTCTTTTCCGTAATAAGCTCTTGGATCGGCATCGTCCAGGTCTCTTCGAAGTGTTCTTCTGTGAAATCGAAGACCTCGGTAAGTCCTTTGTTATATATCCATCTCATCATTTGGACGTGCTGCCGGACACCATCGCATCCACGGAACAGGTATCTCAGCATGAAGACGTTTCTGTATATATTCCATTTATGATATCTTTTCATTTTGACATTCCTCTTTTGTAAATAACATCCAATGTGTATCCCCGCGTCTGTTTCCAAATAAAGGCGTTGTATCAATGAGATTCAAAATCTCATTGACCTTGATCTGACATTCGTTCCATTTGAATACTAAGAAGCCTCCTGATTTCAACACCCTCATACATTCTTTAAATCCTTGAGCGATATCCTGCTGCCAAGTATCACTGAGCTGACCGTACTGGGCCTTCATGATAGAGTTCGGCCCAACCCATCGCAGATGTGGAGGATCGAATACGACCATATCGAATTGTCCATCACCATATGGGATGTTTCGAAAGTCTCCAATTACATCAGGATCGACATGGATATGCTTTCCATGGATTTCTCCATTTTCATGCCTAATATCCATATAAACGACATCAGGATGGTGTTTTTGAAACCAAAATAATTTTGATCCACAACAAACATCAAGTATTCTTTTTGCCACATTCATCACCGCCTAGATAGGCTCTCATGTCCTCCAGCCATGCTTGGTATGCTTCTTCTCCGTAATAAGATTTTGGAGCGACTTTGAATCGCATACATTCACTGACATAGGGATCATATACAGCCGTGTCACCGGTATCCAGAAAGATCGTATCCTCCCGATAATGACCGGTCTCGTTATAATACGCTTCCCATATCCGGATCTGCCCTTTGATTCTTTCCAGTAGGACCTCATTGTCATTCATTACAGTCACCGCTTTCATAGTCACTGATCTCCTCACCAACAGCAAGTTTCGTCACCTTTGCATCACACTCTGCACAATAGATGAATTTACTGACCAACGAATGGTCTGCATTTTGATATATTTCACCATTTTCAGATTCACCGCCATCTGTTCGGAAAAAGAATAAGCATCTTCCTTTAAATCTTTCTTTCACGTAAAATTCTTTATCATTTCCACATTTACGGCATTTTAATCTTTTCACTCTTTTCCTCCTATAGATTACATATTACTTAAAAGGTTCTCTTCGTTTAGCGGATATCTGCCCTCGATCTGACGTTTGTAGAAGACTTGAAGCCCATGTAAGTAAAACGCAACGATTGGGTTCAGGCGTATCCCGCATTCTGTCCGCAGCCATCGCTCCTCCCGGTCATGACGGTAGGGCAGGTCCTCATCCAGCTCGATCCTCAGGAGAAATTCTTCATGGCACGAGGACTCTTGTGCATACTGCAGATATCGTTCGTATTCTATCAAAGAAATCGCTCCCTCCTTATCTACCTTCTGGTATCGCTGTTGGTAACGCTCTATGATGTCATCATATGCAGCACTTCCAAGCCATATATGACTTTTGAAATCCCCAATAGATAGGGCATCAGCAAACTGAGAAGTCTCCATCTTGGTCCAAACATCCTTCCAGCTCACTCTCTGAGGGAAGGTGAAGACGGCATTCCCCAATGCACTGCATACGAAGATCTGATGCCTCCAAAAGAGGTATTCTGCTTTCTTTTCCGGGATCTCCGAATCTATCCAGACCAACCGCCACATATCCGTGCTGAGCTCTGTAAGAGTGAAATCTTTTCCCGATATAGGGACACTTTTCTGATATCTCCTCCAGACACTGCGGATCACATGATAGAGTCTTACGGCAATCTCCCCATGTCGATGTGCTACTTCCTCATCCGTGATACAACGCTTTCCATTTTCTAATACACATTCAAATTCTACCTCAAAGTTATAGAACAGGGTATCCTCCTCGACCGGAAGCCCCATGTCTGCCGATCTATTAAAATATTCCATCATGATCTTCTGCAGAGAACCATCTGCGATCTGCTCATAAAACTCTTCCTTGTTTTTGAAATGAAACGTCAACATAGTTTCTGTCCTCCTTATATTTTCCTTCTATCGTGAAGCTACGTACCTTACACTTTCTACGAACCGCGATGAACCGGAGCAGTCAAGGAACGGAACGTAGGGTGGAGATTTTCCGATAGGAAAATACGACCCGGTCATTGACGGTGTAGGCGCATGCGGTATTCCATAGCTACATGGCAACTTGCCATGTAGCCGCCGGCTCCCATGCCGGCAGCTTTTCGAGCGAATTCTAAAAGATACCTGGCAGATTGCCGGGTATCAACTACTTGTATGCAACTGCAGAGAAGAATGTGATCGCCTACAAACATTCTGCTATATAACCCAAGATATTCATTTATCGTATCTCCTTTTTATCTTTTTCTGATTTGTAATACTTCTACATACACCGTCAAGGGATGGCCGATAGAGTATTTTGATCCAGTCTTTTGAATTTATTGGACCAGTTGAAGGACTTTTTTGTCCTTTTACCAGCAGAGGTCAGGCTGAGAAAGAAAATAAACACCGCATAAGAAGCAGTGTTGCGGGATATCTATTCGTTTGTTTTATTGTAGAATACGGAAAGATCGTCACAGCAGATCTGTTCGAATCGTTTTTCCAGCTCCTTCAGCCATCCTGTGGGATATGCCACATCCGGTACGACGTCTCTGCAGTATTTGAATAGCAGATAGTGGCAGATATCTTCATCCGTTCCAAATACCTGTATACCACGCGAATCTTCAAGGATCCTGTATCGCTCGTTTTGTTTTAGTACATATTCTCTGTCATCATCTCCATGTCCGATGCAGTATTCATGATCTTCCTCGCTGATTTCGATGACGATCCTTTGTGAAGTGGATGTCTGATCATTCCGTAATAAAAATAATAGTTTCGCTTGTTTCATGTATTCTTTCCTCCTCATCCTACAATGCCTTTATATCGGAAAAGAATAGATCCAGTAGGCATCGGATACTGCGGTCTAATTCATAGACGTTCTGGTGATAATAGTCCAGCTGATGTTCATTCCCTGTCTCATCATGAAAGACTCCGTTACGGAACCTGGTCCTGTATTTGTGAAAGATAGACAAGACCTGTTTATAAGCCCGGCTATGCTCTGTCCGTCCGCCTTTCGCTTCATTGTAGTGTGTGAATACGATATCCTCTGCGCAGAACTTCTTCAATAGATAATTCGTCGTATATTCGATGGTCTGTTTTGCAAAATTCAATGCAGCGATGCGTCTGCGTACATAGTGATGATACTCCGGCTTGCATGCCGTTTTATGGAGCCGTTTTCCTTTTTTGACATGATCCGTCTTACCGCACACTCGCAATACTGCGTCCAGGAACTTTTGACGCAGCTTCCAAATGAATTCATCCCACAGATTACGGCCGCTCTGCATGTCTTTTCCGTAAACGAAGTTTTGCAGGGAATTGCTGAAGACGGCCTTCGATGGGATACGATTACCATCCTTATCCAATCGATAGTCCCCGGCTCTATATTTCAGCACCTTGTATCTTTCCGGACAATCCGCACTTGCAAATCTTCCGGTCCTGCTGTCGAACCATCCATCCTTCTTGTAGACCATCCATTGTGTCCTGGCGATATAGATCCTGTCTATCATGGTTATTCTAGCATAGGCGCCGCATCCCATGGTGATGTTTTCAACGAAATAGGGAATCGGCTGTTTCAGACCACACAGTTGCAGGACATACTGGCGTATGAAACGTTTCCGTTCCTCAATGGTCTGAAGCTTCTTCGGATACAGGATGGTGATGGAGACCGCATAGCGGGTATTGCGTTTTTTTGAGCAATAGGAATCCATGAAATCCATATAGGCTTCACAAAAGGCGTCCTTTTGCATGGGAAGTTTCATGTCGAAGAAAAAAGGAGTATCCTCTATATACTTCAGAAAAGCATCCCTGTTCAAAGGTTCAAAGTGGATATACAATCCTTTGGAATATCCATCTACGAAGAGTTCATCAGATACGAAATCGAAGCGATAGTTCTTCGTCTTATAACACTTGATGAGATCATCGAATATCATCTGGTCGAGTTCCATTTTATGATTCCTTTCTTTATTTTTTTATGTCTGAAAATAGCACTGACAAATCGCTATGTGCTATCGGAGCAGCGCTCTCTTATCTATACACAAGCTCGTACGCGACTTGTTTATATAGACCTTTATTTATAGTTTAATTTTGACTTCAAACTTTATTTCAAAGCTTCAGAGCATCGTTTTGTCATGATATATATAATCGTTATCTAAAAATGAGAAAAACCTCTATAAGAGGCTTTTCTGCGGTGATAAGGTGTGGGGATAACAAGAGTCTCATATAGAAATTCCATTTTATAGAGAACGGATCGTTCTGATCTTACCAAACCACCTATGATTCGGCGTTTTTAGTTTTTCGATCTGTTTTATTAACTAGCTTTTTTTGAAAGTTAGAATCACGATAGTAAATATGAGACCCGGATAAAACACAGCTATTCTAAATCTTTATGGACGAAATCATCGATCGAAACATCAAAATAGGCACAGAGCTTCATGATATTACTGATCTGAGGATCTCTTGTTTGCCCTTTCTCTATCCGACGGAGTACGCTTTCATCGATGTCGATTTCTTTGGCAAGCTTTAATGTCGAGAGACCTTTTTTTCTCTACATTTTTTTAAATTTTCTTTTATTTGCATTTACGATATCATCCTTTCCATGTTAAAATTATTCGGCATATAATCCGATAGTATAAGGAGGGTGTCCGTATGGATTCAAGCTATATTGTTAAAAGTAATGAATGGATCATGCCGGCTATTTCAGTAATCAGTATCGTGATGAGTATTATTATGACGCTCAGTTCTTTCAATAAGCAAAAATCATAGCATATAAATCATGAGAGACTTGAGTACGTCTACTTTCCGTTAGTTTCATTTATAAAATCCTGCGAAAAGAAACGGAATATGAGGGCTTTCGATTTATATTGGTATTTAAAAGATAAACTGATAAATGAGAAATACAAAACATTACTTGGTATTGCAGAAATCGATGATCATTTTGAAGTATTAGAGAACTATTGTTTGTCCGATGAGGAGTTCGATTTCAAGAAAGAAAGCTCTTTATTCTATGCTATTGCTAATGTCGTTGAAAGAAACTATGATAGAATCAAGAAACGTGCCGGATACATATCCAAAACACGTAAATATGCTTTTATATGCTTTGTTGTGGGATATGTATGTTTTTTATCGTGGGCACTCCTCATAACCGGAGGGGATGTTACAGAGAACACAGCAGTTGCTTACTTTACGGATATGTTGCTTAAGATTTTTCCTTCTTCTATAACTGTATCTGTGCTGTTCTATACAAAAATCTTTTTCTTCGAGGGCGGAATTTATAAAGTGATGAATATACTAAAAAACTTTATTCTCAGTTCTAAGATAAAGTATAGTCGTTTTACATCATTACTTGAAAAAAGAAAATCAAACTCCCGGACAAAACAAAATACTTATAATGATTCCTCCTATGACATAGATTAGAATACTAAACACGATATACAAAAACCAAACTACAACAATCAAAATATAGAAAAAACGTATGAATGAATAGATATATATGATCGGATGTCTCGTTTCGTATTCTATTTTAAAAGATAGATTGTTTATACGGGGACCGAGGCCGAGATCCCACTCGATCGTAAGATCAGAGAGTACAAAAAGACAAAGCCATATACCGTTATTTATGATAAATATCATTACGATATTCTCATAGATATCAATAAGCAACTGAACCACCTCCTGTCACTCTATATATTGATATTCATCAAAATGTCATATTCAATATAGACCATCAGAAAGGGCGCTGTCCTCATATATGTTCGTGATGATATATCGTTTATCTTTTTTCGTAACCTCCATACGGCACAGATATCGTTCTTGATCGCTGAAATCTCCTCGTGTGATGCGCTGTGTGTAGATCACAGAGACTTCGTAGCTTCCTTCTTTCTTCCATCGGTAACTGTATCGTGTATCTGTGATCTTTGTTTTCGTGATAGAATCCTTGTCTGCCTTTGCAGCCTGTTCTTTTTCGGCTTGTATTTCCTCCTTGCTCATTTCAGGGGACAATGTCTCATACATGCTGTCACTCAGTATATCCTTTACTTTATCCAGACGCTCGTAATAGATATCTGTTGAGCTTCCGCTCTTCATCACCTTGATATATCGTACTGCCGGTTCTGTATAACGCTCAGGAGCTTCCTTCTGCTCTGCATCTACTAGCTTTGTTTTTTCTTCACTGTCATCCTTCTCAGAGACTTCCTGCTTTTGAACCTCTGAAGCTGCAGGCTCCTGTTCTTTTTCTTCCATAAGCATACTTTTCGTACCAAACCCTATTCCTGCACCCAGACAGATACATACGGTTGATAGGATGACATCCTTCTTCTTTATCAATTCGGATCACCTTCCTTTTACTTTCTAAAACAATAATGATCTATTCAAAATTTCTTTCTCCTCTTCATTTTTTAAAACTCATAATCTTCTCAGGATCCACAAGCCCATCCTTCGTAGCGATGCGGGCTGTACCTTTATGAATCTCGATATGCAGATGTGAAGCGGTGCTGTTGCCGCTATGTCCCTGTTCGCCAATCTTTTGGCCTTTCTTTACTTTCTGTCCTTTGCTGACTAGGGTCCTTTTCATATGGCATAAGAAGATATAGTAATCTTCTTTCTTGTAGGTGACCTTCAGCATGACATAATTTCCACCACCGATATAGCCTCCGCTATAGGGACAGGAATTCCCCAAATAACCATCACTTGGCGGACAATCGTTAGATACCTCATAGACGATCCCTGCGGCAGGTGCATAGATATTTGCACCATAGCCTGCATCGATATCCGTTCCATAGTGATAATCTCCGAGACTTCGTTGTCCTACACTGCTCGTCAGTGTATAACTCTTCATCGGCACTAAAAAAGCATCTTTTCCTTCGATCCCGATAGCAGCTGTTTCGTAATATTCCATGACCTTATTGACATAGTTCGGATCGCCATAAACAGACCATCCCATTTTGGCTGCCATCATTGCAGAGAATTCTTTCGCGTTCTCTAATGTCCATTTTCCACCTTTGTTCGCATCGACCCATTCGATATAGCCACTTCCAAAATTATATCCAGCCAAAGCCACCTTTATCCTTTCCTTATCTTCTCCAGATTTCACTCCTGCTTTCTTCAATACGGAGCGCAGTTCCTGTATCCCGCAATCTATGGAATATTCAGGATCACGGATGCCATTGGGTACCTTTGGATATTTCTTGTTGAAAGGACCCTCTGCAGCCTGCATCGGATCCATACCTTCACCATGAGATTCCACTTCCATCACACAGAGGATCAATTCGACATGATCCGCCATGTCATAGACCTCTGCTCTTTTCGTCACATAGGAACGATATCTTTCGACTGCTTCACTCAATAGGGAAGTCGAAAGATCGATATCATCTTCGGTACTGCCACCTCCGATACCGACCGCCGCAAACATCATGATCACGAGAAAGAAGGCTACTCCTATGAGCATCACCTTCTTCGCTGATCCGGAGATCATGCAGCGTCATCCTTTCGGATACAATCTTCAAAATGTAAGATAGGTACATCCAATACCTTACACATCCGTATCAGAGTAGGAAGCTGGATACTCCTCCTACCTTTCAATACCTCTAGGATATAAGGTAATGGTTCATCCAGCTTTCTGGCAAATTCTTCTTTCGATATCTTCTTCTTCCACAGTATGTGTTTCAGATGATCGGCTAATCTCTCATTCGTTATCCCTTTTTGTGGGCTTGGTCCTTTTCTCTTCTTTCTTTTCTTTTTGGATGTCATTCTCTCCCTCCTTCTATAAGTATAAGATATCTGTTTTCGTTATAAGGTTTCGATCCCCAGCAGCTCGAGGACGCGCGCAAGATCGAGATCATCCTTTATCTTGATACTGATCTGCTTGTCCGTGATCTTCACTGGAAGTCTGAGCACATCATGCATCGAATTCTGTATATCTTCGTATTTTAAAGATCGCGATTCTTTTTTCTCCTTATTTGGATGCTCCTCCAATAGATTGAGATAGTCCTGAACGGAACGTGCACTGAATCCGGTATCCATTGCGATCCACTCTCTTTTGAGTGTTCCGGTAGGTATGAGCCCTTCCTCTTTCGTTTGTTGGTAGTCCAGCAGCGATTCTTTTACGATCTGCAATTTCAGCTCTTTTGGTAAGGTTTCCCGGTTTGCATTCCCTCTGCGGACGAATCTGCGGATCTCACGCATTGTAAGCTCCTGCATTTTGACGATGGCCGGAATCTCTTCCCAACGTTCATCGCCTTTTTCATAATTTAGCAGCATCGCGCGATACCGTCGTTCTCCGCTCAGTATCATATAGCGCCCATCTGCTTTGCGGTATAGGGTGATAGGGTGGAGCAGTCCGCATTCGCTTATGTTCTGTGCGAGCTGTTCGATCTCCTGCATCGGATACATATTATACTCACAGGGGTCGATGTCGTAGATAAAGATCCGCTTATAACGCATATCCTTCGAGGTATCATTCAGCATTTCTCCGATGACATCAGTCATGTAACATCACCTCCAGTTCATCAAGAAAGTTTCGGTAGTCATCTGCGATGGAGGACGATGGGAGATCCAGTACGGTCTTTCTTTCTCTGACTGCTTTTTCTACCGGCTTGCTTTGATCACGGATCATCGTCTGGAACACCTTACCTCCGAAGGCAGAGCGTATCTCTGCGATATTCTCACGATATTCGATATTATCTTTCCGTTTGACAATCAAGATCCTGTAATCGATATCCAAGTCTTCATACAGATCTTTCAAAGCGTTGATCTCATTGAGCGTCAATGCCAATCCTTGCATGGAGTCATCTGCAGGGCTGACCGGAATGATGACCAAAGGCTCCGTATATAGGACATTGACCGATACGAGGGATTTGACAGGGGAGCAGTCGAAGATCATATAGTCATATTCGTTCTTGATGAAATTCGTAGCTCTCTTCAGCTTATTCTCTCTGGTGCCATCACTGAGACGGAGCTTCGTATCAGCCAGATAGAGCGTTAGATCACTGGGGATGATATCCAGATTTTCATAAGGTGTTCGGTGGATACAAGAGCTCACTGCTTTCGGACTTTCGAAGATCGTAGAGATCGTTGCGCCATGATCCTGATTCATATAACGACGGATGAAAGCTGCTTCTTTATCTCCATCGGGACTGCTTTCATAATATGCAGGGTCTCGTTTTAATTTTTTGTCGATGAAAGACTTTGAACAGTTGGCTTGACCGTCAGCATCAGCAAGTAATATACGGATGCCTTTTTTGGCCAATCCGACAGCCAGATGTTTTGCGGTGGTCGTTTTTCCATCTCCACCTTTGATGTTATAGATTGCGATCGTTTTCATAATAGTTTTTCCTCCATGCGGTTTCTTCCGCTATACACGATAGATCTTCAAAAATAAGCAATGGATCACAGTGATGAATGATCTGCGATATAAGTAAAATCCTTCATATATTTTACTCGACGGGCCGATCTTCCTCTCTCTGTTTCCAATTCTTCATAGGTGACTCTTTGACCTCTGTAAAGTCTCTTGAATCCCGGTTCTTTTATATCTGTGTAATGAACCATACTGGAAACACCATCATCAGATAATAGGAAACCATAACCTTTCTCATCACTGAACCAAATACAGGTACCATGGACGCAACGATCTTCCTCATTAGATTGCATGAACACACCTCCTTCCATTATCATATCCACAAAGTCAAAAAGACTTATTGGCACAAGAAAACTGCCGAAAACAAAAAGTCTCAGCAGTTCTATGTAACAACGAGTCAAAGACCCGTTTATAAAACTATAAAATCAAAACACCGATATCTTTCGTATCCCTCGGTAGGGGCAGCACTAAACAGCTATCGCAGCATTCATTGGATTCACACCAGCTCCTCCACGGAGCATTTTATTTATAAGTATCATTATACGAAGGTCATGGCGAATCGGCTTTCGAGACCGCTTTTTCTGCCTGATATGAATCGCTCTTGTATTATTGGTTTCTTTTTGCATTCAATAATACCGTCTTGGCGTATCATCAGATGTCGCTCACTTCTTGTTTTAGCGCTCGCTATTTTATTTTCAAAGATCATGGATCATGGACCATGGTGGAGGAAAAAGAAAAAGGGATGTATAAGGAGAAATATTCCTTACACATCCCGTGTACATATCGTACGAACTCGCTTCCGATTTTTCGTAAGATTTAACAAAAATGCCCAGAGCCATAGGCTCTGAGCATAAATCTTGCTCATAATGGAGCGGGTGATGAGAATCGAACTCACGTAGTCAGCTTGGAAGGCTGAAGTTCTACCATTGAACTACACCCGCA
>QULU01000058.1 GCA_003481775.1 Clostridiaceae bacterium OM02-2AC | reverse complement strand
TGAGTGGCAAAAGCACCGACATGATGTAAGACCGGGATTAACTGGATTTGCGCAGGTATCTGGTAGGAATAGGGTTTCCTGGAAAGAGCGATTCAGATTAGATGTGGATTATGTGGAAAAGGTATCATTATTATTAGACTTGAAAATTTTATTTTTAACAGTAAAAGCAGTGATATATAAGGATGGTATAACCAGTGATAACTCTGTTACCATGGAGGAGTTTGTGGGAAATAAGGCGGAACTATAAAATGGAAAAAATATATATTATTGGGGCTTCTGGCTTTGGGAGAGAAATAGCATGGCTGATTGGAAATTTATCTGATTGGGAAACTGCTGGTTTTATTGATGATAATGTAAATCTTATAAACTCGGATATCAATGGTATACCTGTTAAAGGAGATATAGATTATTTGCTTTCTTTAAAAAGTGAAATAAATGCAGTTATAGCTATTGGAAATCCAAAGATTAGAAAAAAAATATATGATAAACTAAAGAATAAGAAAAATATAATTTTCCCTAATATTATTGATAAAAATATTCAAGTAGATGACTCTAATAAGATAGGAATAGGGAATATATTATGTGCTGGTACAATACTGACTACCAATATTACACTTGGAGATTTTAATCATATAAATCTTAGTTGTACAATAGGTCATGATGTAATTTTTAATGATTTTATAACTATATATCCCTCTGTAAATATTTCAGGCTCAGTTAAAATAGAATCATTTAGTGAAATAGGAACTGGATCTCAAATTATACAGGGAAAATTGATTGGCTCAAATGTAACAATTGGGGCTGGAAGTGTAGTGGTAAAAAATCTGCTAGATGCGGGGACTTATGTGGGTTCGCCAGCAAAATTGATAAAAAAAGGAATGATAAAATGAGGATACTGTTTCCCACTATTGTTTATGAAATATCAGGCGGTTCTATATACAATGATTTGATTAATTGTCTTTTAGAGAATAACCATGATATAGTAGTTTGTCGAAGCAATCCTTCTGTAGATAGGAATGGATTAATGGTGATATCAAATAAATTTTCCGTATTAGAAATAAAAACTGGTAATCAATTCGAAAAAAAAATATTTAAAAAAGGGTTAAATATGCTTCTTTTGGAAAATCAATTTATTGCTGGTATCAAAGAAAATTTAAATAATCATGAATTTGATTTAATTTTATATGCCACACCCCCTATTAGCTTAAATGGTGTAGTGGCATACTGTAAAAGAAAATATAAAGCCAAAGCGTTTTTAATGCTTAAAGACATATTTCCACAGAATGCTGTAGATTTAGATATGATGAAAAAAAATGGTTTAATCTATAAATTCTTTAGAAGAAAAGAGCATAAACTTTATGAAATTTCAGATTATATTGGTTGCATGTCTGAAAAAAATAAGGAATATTTAAAGCCTTTCGGCTCACATATTTATAAAAAGAGCGATATTTTTTATAATTCTGTAAAGTTTAAACAGAAACCTCAAAATATTTCAAATAATAAAGCAACTACAACTTTTTTGTTTGGAGGTAATATTGGAAAACCTCAAAATATTAGCACGTTAATAAAAATTATTGACAACTTAAGAGACTATTCTAAAGCAAATTTCATAATCGTCGGAAAAGGTGCTGAAAGCTTTTTGTGTGAAGAATATGCTAGAAAACATAATAATCATTTTAAATTTTATCCATATATGGCATCAAAAGAATATGAGAAATTATTAGAGCAAATAGATGTTGGAATAATAAGTCTTGATCCTAGATTTACAATTGCAAATATACCATCGAAGTTATCTACTTATTGCAAACTTGGCAAACCCATATTAGCAATAACGGATACTTACACTGATGTAAAAGATATGATATACGATGCTGACTGTGGATGGTGGTGTAGTGCATTAGATTATAACGACATCATTCATACGATAAAGAAAATATGTGAATCAAAAGAAATACAAGCGAAAAAAGCAAATAACGCTTATTTATATGGAAAAAAATTTTTTAATGTAGAAAAAAATGTTAAACAAATAGAAAAGTTTATGGAGGATAGCTTATATGACACAATTTAAAGATAAAACATTATTAATTACTGGAGGGACTGGATCTTTTGGTAATGCAGTTTTAAATCGATTTTTAAATACAGATATTAAAGAAATTCGCATATTTAGTAGAGATGAATTAAAACAAGATAACATGCGTCATGAATATCAAGCTAAATATCCCAAATCATTTCGTAAATTAAAATTCCATATTGGAGATGTAAGAGATTTAGCATCTATTAAAAATGCTATGTATGGTGTAGATTATGTTTATCATGCAGCAGCACTCAAACAAGTACCTAGTTGTGAATTTTTTCCGATTGAAGCAGTAAAGACAAATGTTTTAGGAACAGAAAATGTATTAACAGCAGCAATTGAATGTGGTGTAAAAAAAGTGGTATGTTTATCAACTGATAAAGCAGCTTATCCAGTAAATGCAATGGGAACAAGTAAAGCTATGATGGAGAAAGTTATCGTTGCTAAATCTAGGACTGTTGATCCAGAAAAGACAAGCATCATGTGTACAAGATATGGAAATGTATTAGCTTCGAGAGGTTCTGTTGTACCTCTTTTTATTAACCAAATTAAAGAAGGAAACAATCTTACTTTAACTGAACCAATGATGACAAGATTTGTCATGACATTGGAAGAAGCAGTAGATTTGGTACTATTTGCATTTGACAATGGGCAAAGTGGAGATATTTTTGTACAAAAAGCTCCTGCTTGTACCATTGAAGTTTTAGCAGAAGCAGTTAAAGAATTATTCCATGCAAAGAATGAAATAAAAGTAATTGGTATTAGACATGGTGAAAAGATGTATGAGACATTACTTACTGATGAAGAATGTGCAAATGCAATTGATTTAGGTAGTTTTTATAGAGTACCAGCAGATAAGAGAGATTTGAATTATGATAAATACTTTTCTGAAGGAATTAAAGAAGCAAAACTTACACAATTTAACTCCAATAATACAGAATTAATGGAAGTAGAAGCAGTTAAGAATAAATTGATGGAAGTTCCATTAGTTAGAGCAGAATTAGAAAATTGGGTAAATGAATAATGAAAATCTTAGTTACAGGTGCCAAAGGATTCGTTGGTAAAAATCTAGTATCTACATTGAAGAATATCCAGACAGATAAAGATAAGACACATGCAGTTATAATTGATGAGGTATATGAATATGATTTGACTTCGACAAAAGAAGATCTAAAAAAATATACATCAGATTGTGATTTTGTAGTACATCTTGCAGGAGTTAATCGTCCTACTGATCCTAAAGATTTTTATGAAGGGAATGCAGGTTTTACTGAAACATTATGCAATTATCTTAAAGAATCAAATAACAAATCTCCTATTTTCGTAAGTTCTTCGATTCAAGCAGAAAAAGATAATGATTATGGAAAAAGTAAAAAAGAGGGTGAGGAACTCTTACTAAAATTTGGAAAAGAAAAAGGTAATCCAATATTCATTTATCGCTTTGCTAATTTATTTGGGAAATGGTGCAGACCTAACTACAATAGTGTTATAGCAACTTGGTGTCATAACATTGCTCATGGTTTGGATATTCAAGTTAATGATAGAAATGTCGTTTTGTCTTTGTGTTATATCGATGATGTAGTAAATGAAATTTTGGAATGTATAAAAGGAAAACGTAGTTCAAAAGACAACAATAAGGTTGAACCAGAATATCATATAACTCTGGATCAAATCGAAAAGATATTGTACAGAATAAAAGAAAGTAGAAATGATTTATCTATTATCGATCAATCAGATGAATTTACAAAAAAACTATACGCTACTTACTTATCTTATTTACCGAAAGATAAATTTAGTTATCCATTGAAGATGAATAAAGATAATAGAGGTTCATTTACTGAATTTATAAGAACGAAGGAACATGGTCAAGTATCAATCAATATATCGAAACCAGGAATTACAAAAGGGAATCATTGGCATCATACGAAAAATGAAAAATTCTTAGTAGTGAGTGGAGTCGGAATGATACGTTTTAGAAAGATAAATGATAATGAGATAATTGAATATCCTGTATCAGGAGATAAGTTAGAAGTGATCGATATTCCAACAGGCTATACACATAATATAGAAAATTTTGGAGATACGGATATGGTTACTGTTATGTGGGCAAATGAACCATTCGATCCTGAAAATCCGGATACATATTTTGAAGAGGTATAAAAATGAAGAAAATAAAATTAATGACAATAATTGGAACTAGACCTGAAATAATACGTTTATCAGCAGTAATAAAGTGTGCTGATAAATATTTTGATCATATTTTAGTTCATACTGGTCAAAATTATGATTACAAACTGAATCAGGTTTTTTTTGATGATCTAGATTTGCGAGAACCAGATTATTACCTTAATTGTGTAGGAAAGAATCTAGGAGAAACAATTGGGAATATCATTGCAAAAAGCTATGATGTGATATCAAAAGAAATGCCAGATGCTATTCTTTGCTTAGGAGATACAAATAGTGCTTTGGCAGCAATAAGCGCAAAACGGTTAAAAGTACCTATTTTTCATATGGAAGCTGGTAATCGATGCTGGGATTGGAATGTATCAGAAATGATAAATCGTAAAATTGTAGATCATATTTCAGACATTAATCTTCCATATACAGAACATTCAAGAAGATACTTATTAAATGAAGGTATTGATGGTAAGACAATTTTTGTGACCGGATCTCCAATGAGAGAAGTTTTAAAGCAGCATAAAGATGGTATTGAATCTAGCGAAGTATTGACAAAGCTTAATTTAGAATCGAAAAAATATATTCTCGTATCAGCACATAGAGAAGAAAATATTGATAATGAAAGTAACTTTATATCTCTAATGAACTCTATAAATTCCATTGCGGAAAAATATCAAATCCCGGTAATCTATAGTACGCACCCAAGAAGTAAAAAATTCATAGAGAAAAGAAATTTTAAATTTCATCCATTAGTAAAGAACATGGAACCATTTGGTTTTATGGATTACAATCAGTTACAAAAAAACGCATATTGTGTATTAAGTGATAGTGGAACTTTAAGTGAAGAAAGTGCTATGTTAGGTTTTCCTGGAGTACTGATAAGAACAAGTACAGAGCGCCCAGAGGTATTGGATAAAGGAACAATTGTAATTGGTGGAATATCTTCAAGAACAATGGAACAATCTCTAGAATTAGCAGTATCTATGTATGAAAATCAAGAGGAAATTGTAATGGCTGAAGATTATGCGGATACAAATGTATCTGTAAAAGTAATAAAGATAATACAAAGCTATTACGATATTGTCAATAAAACAGTATGGATGAAATGAACGATTTAGTTAGTGTAATAATACCTTTTTATTCAGGTAAGTCATGGCTTTCAGAGGCAATAGAAAGTGCTATAAACCAGACCTATTCAAATTTAGAAATCATATTAATCAATGATGGTTCAATAGAAGAAATTGATGATATAGTTTATAAATATAAAGATAAAATTAGGTATTTTTATACAGAAAATAAGGGTGCAGCATCCGCTCGAAATAAGGGGATAAGAGAATCTAATGGTAAATATATAGCATTTTTAGATAGTGACGACTTATGGAGACCAACAAAAATCACAAAACAAATACAGTTTTTAAAAGATAATAAAGAAGTCTCATGGTGTATTTGTTCTTATGAAATTTTTGAAGATCTTACTAAAAAAGTAATAAAAAATGTTGAATGCAGTAATTATGCAGGTGATGTTTTTCCGAAAATAATGTATAGTTCCCCAATAGCTACACCAAGTGTGATTGTAAAAAAATCCATATTAAAAAATGAAGAGTTTCGATTTGAAGAAAGTCTAAAATTTGGTGAAGACTCCTGTTTATGGATTAAGCTCTCTTTAGTTTCACCACTAGGTTGTATAAATGAACCTCTTGTAAGTGTAAGATGGAGAGGTGGCAATGCAGCAGCTAATATAGTTGGGCAGATATCGTCTAGATCCACTGTATTTGAATCACTGAAGAATTTCAATCCTTTTGAAAAAAATATTAGTAAAATCAATAAATTGGCTATAATAATGATTAAATATTGTAAATGGCTTAATTATTTTGTAATCAAAAGAAAACATATTAGTAATCAAATGATTTTAAAAATAATGTATTTGCCGCCCCGACTGTATTTTAAAATTTTAAGTTCCATCATATGAGTATTAAAGGAGAGTACTATGATTAAAAAACAAAATTTTATCTATTCTTTGACTATAGGGTTGGTTTTTATATTAACTTTTATTGCATATGCTTTTTATAATGTTAATCAAAGAGTAACATCACTATTTAATTATATTTTACTGCTATTATTGTTAATAGACTTTGTTTTAATGTTTATGAATAAAGAATGGAAAATGTGGAATAAAAGTAAGATACTAGCTATGTTATTTTTAGTATTTAATTTTTTGACTATTATTATAAATGATAATATAGTAAACAGTTTTAAAATTTTTACATTTTCATGTCTACAGTTAATTATCCTTTTTAACTATACTGATAAAAGGTGGAAAATTACCGGCATCATTTTAACTAATTTTATAGTTTGTACATTTATAACAAGCATTATTGGTATTACTTTATATTTTAATGGTATTAATATTACTTTATATACAGGGAGACATTGTGGAATATATTCTAATCCTAATATAGGGGGGATTCTAGCGGTAATCTCTTTGATATTTTCAATTATTATATTAAAAAGGTTTCAAATATTTAAAATTTTTTTAATATTTAATATTATTGTACAATCAATAGAAATTATTCTGTGTGGATCGAGAGCGTCATATGTGACACTTCTTATTTTTATGCTTGTTTTTTCTTATTTTGTTTCACGTATTCTAAGGTTTAATAAAGTTAAAGCTATAATTTTTAGCTTTGTTATTATGCTAGCTTCAATCAGCACTTATATAGTTATAGAAAAAAGCATTGTATATGTTAAGAATGAAATATACTTATATTCAATAAGAGATGAGGAAGCTATACCTAAAAATTCAGTAATAAATATTGAAAAAGAAAATACAGACACTGTAGCAGAGGATAATAATGTTGATGCTGAAGAAGTAGATTCACGTATTGCTAATTTAGGTCGAGACAATAGTGAAGAATCAACAATGGGAAGAATTGAGTTTATCTTGAATGGATTAAGGACTGGACTAAAACACCCTATATTAGGTGTTAGCAGTGCTAATTTAAGTCGCGCATTACTAGAAAATGCCAATACAGAATATAGTGCTATGGTTGTTGGAGGATCGCATAATAGTTATGTTGATTTATTTGTTTCAAATGGAATTATAGGATTATTGGTGTTTTTATTAATTATCTTAGTTGTTTTATATAAAGGTTTCTTGCATATAAAAATATTGCTGATTACTGATGATTATGAGACCAAAGATGAAATTATTTATTTAGGCATTTATTCTCTGTTTTTTTCTCTTATTTTCTATGGTTTATTTGAATCTAATTTAATACTATCTGGATCTATTGTTGCAACAGTATTTTGGTTTTGTGGAGGATATTTAGTAAATGACAAAAAAGAAGTTAAGTATCATAATTCCAGTATATAATAGTGAGAATTTTATAAAAAAATTGCTTGAGCAATTAGCCTTTTTGGACAAGAAAGTTGTTGAAATTATCGCAATAGACGATGGTTCGATTGATGATAGCAGTCAAATTTTATATGATATGCAGGCTAAAATGAATAATTTGATAATTATAAGTCAGTCTAATCAAGGAGTTTCAGCCGCTAGAAATGCAGGTATTAGAAAAGCTAAGGGAAATTTTATTTTCTTTGTTGATTCTGATGATGATGTAAATATTTATGCGTTAAAAAAATTAATATCTGAATTGAATTATGAAACTGCAGATATTGTTTTTTTTGGTTTGATTGATCGTTTTATAGGGAAAGATAAAAATACAGATATAATGTCGACAACATACACACAAACTATAAATAAAAAAGAATTCTTAAAGCACTTTGCAGATTATTTAAATCAATCTATCATCTATTCTCCATGCAATAAAATATACAAAAGAGATAAAATCATTAAAAATGACATTTTTTTTAATTGCAATTTGACACTTGGTGAGGATATTTTGTTTAATCTATCATATTTTTCTAATTGTGAGAAATTTAATTTTAAAAGTGATTATATATATATATATAATCACTTCCACGATCGTAAAAATACAGGGTCAACAAAGTACTTGGACAATGAAATCTATATTAGTGTCTTAGTGCTAACTAGCATAGAGAAATATCTTTTACATGAAAATATGCTAGATGTAAATCGAAATAATCTAAATAGATTTTATATTAAAAGAATGAACAGTCTTGTATTTAGTTTATTTAGTAAAACATGCACTTTAAATAGAAAAGAGAAAAAGAAGAAAATTTTAGAAGTATGCAAGACTCCAATATTTCAGGAAGCATGTAAAACCAAAATATCTGATTTAGAAAAAAAGAGTTGTGTACTTAAATTTCTATATAAAAGGAAAATGATTTTATCTATTTATTATTTATTCAAGTTTTTTGCTAAATGATAAAGAAAGGAGGCATGGATTTTATGAAAAAGAGTGAAATGGAATTGTATAAACCATGTTCTTTAGAAGAAATTCAAAATGTAATGCTAAAAATCATGATTGATATCGATATATTATGCAAAAAATATGGTATTGATTATTGGTTAAGTGATGGGAGTTTACTTGGTGCAATCCGTCATAATGGGTTCATACCTTGGGATGATGATATGGATATTTGTATGACTTATGATTCATACTTAAAATTTATTAAAGTTGCTGAAAAAGAACTTAGTAATAAATATTTCATTCAGAATTATAACACAGATGAAGAATATGATATTGTAGGTGTGCATACAAAGATAAGAGATAAAAATTCAATTTTTATTGAAGAATGGGATAAGAATTACTTTCAAGGTGCTTTTATTGATATATTTATTATGAATCAATTTCATAGCAATAGCATTAAGTACAAAATAAAAAAAGAGTTTTATCGTTTAATCGCACTATCACTAGTACCGATTTCCGAATTCGATACAAGATTTAAGAGGATAATAAAAAGATTATTAAGAATTATTTTTATTAGATTCAACAATCGAAAATTTATAGAAAAAGCTGATAAAGCGAATCAAACTCATAATCAAGAAGGTGATATGTTTTCATATAATTTTTCAACTCCTATGGGCATTGAGTATAAGTATCAGAAAGAAGATATATTTCCATTACAAAGACATAAATTTGCTGGTTATGAATTTTTGATTCCCAATAATTATGACAAAATTTTAAAAGTAACTTATGGAGATTATATGCATTTACCTAAGGAAAAAGATAGACATGGACATGCACTTTTTTACTCCATAGAAAGAAGAAAAAGCCAATAAATTAAAGTTAGGGTGATAAAATGAATGATCTACAAAAATGCTTATTGCATATGTTAGAAGATTTAAAAGATCTTTGTGAGAAAGAAGATATAGAATTTTTCCTTGTTGAAGGTAATGCTTTGGGAGCTATTCGTCATGAGGGTTTTATTCCATGGGATGATGATCTTGACATCGGAATGACAAGAGAAAATTATAATAAATTTAAAAGTAGATTTTTTGAGGATAAGGAGTTTCAGAAGAAGTATTTTTATCAAGATTGTGAAACAGACTCTAATTATTCTATACCATTTCCAAAATTGCGCAAGAATGATTCATTATACATTGAGAAGGGAACCCAAAATTTAGATATACATCAAGGTATATATATAGATATTTTTGTTCTTGATTATTTATCTGATAAAAGTATTATTAGACAGTTGCAATATCTTGCTTGTCAATTAATAGAAGCAATTATAAGAAAAAACAAGCCTAAAAATTTTATAAAACGGTTTATTATCTGGTTTATTTTTAAGGTTAACATTAAAGAAAAAGCATTAAATTTATTTAAATATATAATGCAAAACTTTGGGAAAAATACAAATAATTATTATTCCTATTTTATGTGTGGTAGCATTTATGGGTTAAAAGGTGATATGTTATATCCTCTTAGAAAAATCAAATATGAAAACATAGAATGTTTTGTTTTTAATAAAGTAGAGAGTTATTTAGAAGTACGATATGGAGACTATTTAAAATTACCAAGTTTAGAAGAAAGAAGCAATAATCAACATCATATTTATTATGAAATTGAGTTACAAGAGGATAAAACTTATGAATATAGCGAATAGGCTTTTTAAAACCTCGGTTATTTATTTTATTGGACAAGTTTTTACTAAGTTAATCTCTTTTATACTGTTGCCTTTGTATACGAACTATGTAAAGGTATCGGATTATGGTTATTATGATTTATCTATTTCTTTATTATCTGTGGTTGTTCCTGTGGTTTTTATGGAAATATGGACTGCTACACTTAGGTTTTCACTTGAGAGAGAAAATGATCAAGGTAAAAGGATTGTTGTAAATAATTCACTTATAATAGCTTCATTCTTTTTTTTAATATATTTTGCTTTATACAGTTTAACTTCAATTGCTCTTAATTTTAGTCAATCTATATGGATTTTCCTGTATAGCATAACTTGGGTTTTGCAGTTGATATATTTAAGTGTAACAAGGACTTATGGTAAGAATACTTTATATGCCTCATCCGGAGTTATTAGTGTTGCAGTGAATACATTCATTTCAATAATCGCGGTCTTTATGTTAAATGGTAGCATATCAGCATTATATATAGGAATGATTGCTTCCTTTATATTTCAAGTAATAATAATTGAAATAAAATTACCTGTGCTCAGAAATTTTAAGTTAGATGATTTTGACAAAACTTTGTGTATTGAATTAATTAAATTTAGTCTTCCACTAAGCTTCAATTCAGTTATTAATTGGTTACTGGAAGGCTGCAATAAATTGATTATAGTTAAAATGCTAGGCAGTGTTGCTAATGGCATTTATGCAATTGGTAATAGATTATCTACTATCTTAAATCTTTTGGTGTCTGTATTTTTATTATCTTGGCAAGAATCAATATTTAGACTTACTGATCGTAATGAAAAAAAAATAATTTATAATTTAGGAATAAATAACTTTCTTAAAGCAATAGGTGGATGTCTTGTTATTTTATTACCTTTAATAAGTGTTGTATTTCCATATTTAATACGTCAAGATTACAGAGTAGTTTATGGATTAATTCCACTTCTCTTATTATCCATTTTTGCAAATGCTTTATGTAGCGTAATATCGCCTCTATTTGCTGCAGAAAAACAAACAAAATATTCTTTTTATTCAAAAATTATCATGTCTATGACTAATTTGATTGTTATTCTATCATCAATTAATTTTATAGGGTTGTATGCATCACCTATTGCATTGATAACAGCTAATGTAATTGGTATAATTGTTCAATTGAAAATGGCAAATAAATTCATTGAAATTACTTTGAAAATAAATAATATCTTCTTTTTTATCATTATGTTTATAATAGCTACTTGTTTTTATTATTATAGAAATAATTTATTGAATATTATTTGGTTTTTCTTTTCGCTTATTATTTATTATCGCTATATGAAAGATTTTATACATGGGATTTTAAATTTAGTTCTTAACCAATTTTCTAAAAGAAAGGAAATAAAATGAGTAAAGAAATAAATAAAGAAAATGCTATCTTTATAGTAATAGATAGTTTGTCGAATTACAATAGAAGATCTGTATCAGAGAGATTAATGCCATTCTTCAATGAATTGGAAAAAAATGCTATATATTTTCCAAATATGTTTTCAGAAGCACCTTATACAGAAGCTGCAGTTATGTCAATGTTATGTGGAAAAGATACTTTATCAGAAGGTGGATATTTTTACCGTTTTAAAAACTCAAAGACTATGTTTGATTATTTTCATAATAATGGGTATGAAGTGTATAATTATATTCAACCCCATGTATATCCAAGTTCTATTTTAAGAAGTAATGATCATTATTTTTATAATGTTTGTTATGATTTTAATGTTGTATGGGAGTATAGATTATATTTTTATTCTGATCTTTTATTAAATCATAAATTGTTTGAACGTGATTATATGAAAATCATTGGACTTCTTGATGATAATTTTAAGGAGTGGATACACTTCATGAAATCATTTCTTGAAGAAGATGAGTCTTTATCATTAATTCAAGAAAATTTGAATAAGTTATATAGTAAAGATTTAGTGAATAGGGAATTAAAAAAACTGTCTCTCGAAATAGAAAAATATGAAAATGACAAAATCAAATATATTAATGATTTATTGAGTAAAAAGAAAGAACACATACTTTTTTCTATAATTACTCTTAAACAAGATAATAAAGTAGATGAATCAACAAAAAACTGGCTAAAAGAAAAATATTTAGATTTTTTTATTTATTTAAATCAAGTAAATAGAAAAAAAAATAGGACATTACGGAAAATCAAGATTCAGAATATTATTTTTGATATATTAAAATTTTTAAAGTTTAGGAATAAAGATAAGTTAAAAGCTCCAATAAGATATTTAAAAAACTATCATGATGGATATAGTGATAAAGATCTTTTCGACAGAATATCAGATACATATGATTCTTTCAAGAGTGCTCCGAGCATAAATATGCATTGTTCACATTTCATTAATCAAATCAAAGAACATAAAGATAATAATAAACCCTTTTTTTCTTGTATTCATATAGATGATATACATAATCCTGAGATTTTTTTTACTTATGATACTAATGATAGAGAAATGTTAAAAAAAGAGTTTTCAATATTAAAAGAAGCTCTAAATGAAATCCCTGAAGATATGAAAGGTTCTATTTCTTATTATCTATCACTAGTATATATAGATGAAAAATTAAGATGTTTTTTTGAATCACTTGAACAAGAAGGTTTACTGGACAACACAAAAATATTTATAACTGGAGATCATGGGTTTTCATTTGATTATAGAATTATAAGGAATTCAAATGTAAATAACCATTATTTAGAAAATTACAATGTTCCATTTATTATATATTCTAAAAACTTTAAAGCAGAACGAATAGATAATAAGTTATGCAGTAGTAGAGATATTTTACCAACAATTCTTGATATTTTTAATTTCAAGGCATTAGATGATACAATAGTAGGTAAATCTTTGTTCAATGAGAATAATGACTATGTTGTCTTACAAAACATTATGGGAGGGTGCCCAGATATTGATTATCGAAATGTATCTATAGGAATTCTGACAAGAGAAGAACTAATCATAGGTGAAGCATCAAAGCAAAATAATTTTGATGATATTCAAATAACTGATTATTATAATCTAATAACTGATCCATTACAACAAAGTAAATCTAAATACAATTCGTCAATATATAAATCGTATATATATATCATATTAAAAAAAGAATTTAAAAAGCTATATGATAATTATATGAAAAGAGAATAATTTTATCAATCCGGAGGAGCGTATGAACTATATTTCTATTGAATTTTTCTTTTTTGTTATGTTAAGTTTATTAATATATTATATTATTCCTATAAAAAACAGATGGATTATACTTTTGGTTTTTAGTTTTTCTTTTTACTTGAGTTTTGATAAAATATACATTTTATTTCTATTGACCACCATTCTAACTACTTTTTTCTGTGGTGTTTTACTTGAAAAAAGTAAACATAAAAAATTGGTTTTAATCCTTTGTATTGTGATAAATGCTTTTATATGGTTTTTAACAAAAAATTATAATTGGTATGCACTAACTTTTAATCGGTTGCTTAATGTATTAAATATTGATTTATTTTCTATGCCGGTCATTAATAATATTATTGTTCCAATAGGAATTTCGTATTTCGTTTTACAATCTATAGGATATCTTATCGATGTATATCATGGATATAAAGCTGAGCATAATGTATTTAAATATTCTTTGTTTTTAACATGGTTTCCTGCTATTGTTCAAGGTCCTATTTCTAGATATGAGCAATTATCAAAACAATTATTTAACAATAAAAAATTCGATTATGATAATTTTAGCCATAATATGCTTCTAATTATTTTTGGAGTTATAAAAAAAATGGTAATTGCTGATAATATTGCAGTAATAGTAAATTATTGTTATCAAAATGTAGATAGCTTAGAAGGCTTCATATTGTATTTAGGTGCAATAGCTTATTCTATACAATTATATATGGACTTTGCAGGATGCGTTGATATATGTAGAGGTGTAAGTGGCCTTTTTAGAATTAAATTAATTCAAAATTTTAAATCGCCTTATTTTTCTAAATCTATTAAGGAATTTTGGTCAAGATGGCATATTTCTTTAAGCACTTGGCTTAAAGATTATATTTATATTCCTCTTGGTGGCAATCGTAAGGGGAAATATAGAAAGTATTTAAATATTTTAATAGTTTTTATAGTTAGCGGCATCTGGCACGGAGCAGGGATTTGCTTTATTATATGGGGATTACTTCATGCTTTATTTCAAATAATAGGTGATATTACTTTATCAATGCGCATTAGTCTTAAGAAAGTATTACATATTACTGATAATTATAGTAGCAATATATATAGTACCATTATAACTTTTAACTTAGTTACCTTTGCTTGGATTTTCTTTAGAGCGCCAAGTCTAGAAATTGCACTACTTTATTTTAAAAATATGTTTGAATTAACTAATCTTTATATTTTATTTGATGGGAGTCTATTTTCATATGGTTTAAATCAAAACACCTTATTAATTGTATTACTTAATATTTTATTAGTTTTTTATGTAGATTATAAACACTATAGAAATACATTTGGAATGAGAAATAATATCCAATCATTACATATTCTACTTAGATGGAGTATTTATTTTTTATTAATTTACGATATTCTTCTCTTTGGAGCATATGGTGTTGGCATTAGCTCTACTGCTTTTTTATATGGAGGTTTCTAATATGAAGAAAGCGCTATTAAGTATTTTATTTCTTACTATGCTATATCTATCAGTAAGACAACTTAATAATATAGTAATTGATAAGACATTAAATAGGTATTATATGCTCGATAAAGAACTAGAAAACAAAGAGCAGAATTATGATGTCGAAATATTTGGCTCTTGTCATGCTTATACTTCATTTAATCCTATAAGTTATAAGAAAAATTATGGATACAGTGCGTATAATATGGCAAATCCATCAGAAATAATACCGATAAGTTATTTGAGAATGCTAAATCAGTTTAAAGAAAATAAACCAAAGGTTGTATTAGTAGAAATATGGGGAATCAATGCATATAATACATATATAGAATGCTCAACGATTTTTGAAAATTATTCACCCTTGAACTTAGAATTAATACCAATTAGCAAGGAAAAAATAGAAGTTATTAATGATTTTGATGAGTTCAACATGTTAAATGATAATTTAGCATTTGCTCGGTATAAAGATAGAATTGTGAATTTAGAGTTGCATGACTATGATTTTAATTATTCATTTGCTAAGATCAAGAATAACAAACACATTAAGGAAGAAAAATGGGTTTATGATGAAATGGAAAATAGATTTAAAAACAATGGTTATTTATCGAATTCTTCTAATAAACTAAATGATTACTTAGAACAACAGAAATATACTCATATGACCAATGCAATGAATCCTGAAAAAATAATGATAAAATATATAAATAGAATTATAGAGTTATGTGAGCAAAATGATGTAAAACTTATTTTTTATAGAGCTCCTTATATTTCAAATAAGGAGGAAATCATGAAGGCAAACTGGCTTGCAGATTATTTGAAGAAAAAAATATTGAATATTACGATTTAGAGAAAGAAATCAAATTTGATGTTGAAAAAGATTTTTATGATTATCAACATTTGAGTCAAAATGGAGCAGAAAAAGCAACTTTATTTTTAGGTAGAAAAATAAATAAATATTTAAAACCAGTTTCTAATTAAAAACTATGCATGTAAGCGGTCTAAAATCAGCACATGTCGAGAGCGTTTCAAAGTTTGTGTAAACTCAAGAAACTGATATAAGACC
>QULU01000057.1 GCA_003481775.1 Clostridiaceae bacterium OM02-2AC | reverse complement strand
TTTAAAGCGCTATTTTACAAAACCACTCTCTAGTTTACATTACCCTTCTTTTCCTATGATTCCTTATAATGCTTTTTTCTGTGCAAGCATCTTGATAATTTCCACAGTGCCGTCTATGCCGAAGGTCGTTGAGTTGATGCTAATATCATAATTCTCTGCACGTCCCCATTTACGATCCGTATAGTATTCATAATAATTGGCACGGCGCTTATCAATTTTCTTGATGCTGCCTTCGATATCACGCTCATCCACCTCATAGGAATGAACCGCACGTTCCTTGCGATCCTCCATATCTGCATGAATATACACATTCAGCACATCGCTGCGTTCGCGCAGCACGTAATCTGCACAGCGTCCGACAATCACACACGGGCCGTCATTGGCAACCCCCTTGATCACTTCTTCCTGTACCAGATACAAACGGTCATTTAATGATAATTCTGTAATCGTGGACAATGGTCCTCCCAGAGAATATCCCAAGGCACCCAGGAGCCGGAAACCCTTACTCGTGCGGGCATCGTCTTCTTCAAAAAGCTCTTTATCCATACCGCTTTCCTTGGCAGCAATCTCAATGAGCTCCTTGTCATAGAACGGTATTCCCAGCTGGTCGGCTATTTTCTTGCCGATTTCACGTCCTCCACTTCCAAACTGTCTGCTGATGGTGATAATGGTCTTATTTTCCATAAAAATCGACCTCCTTGTTGTTACTTTTATTATACTATGTTACTTTCACAACATCAATGAAATGACGGTCATTTTCTGAAAACCATGTTCTCGCAGTGCAGCTGCGCTATCGAAATTCAAGTTTGTAAATAATGATACAGCCGATGCAGGAAGGTTACCGCTGTAAGCACATGCTCCTGTGCTGCACTGGATTCATTCACCTGCAGAGTAACTTCATGCTTATCATAAGCTCCACTTGTTATCAAAATATCTCCATATGCATGCTTTCCCTCTGCCAAATCGTGCCACTCCACATGCTCTGCAAGCTCCTCAGGAAGTTCCTCCTGTATATGCCGTTCAGCAAATCCCTGCAAAATCCCCGCATTTCCGATGGAATCCAGATAAACCCGCTGAAGATGCCGCTTTCCTATATACTCCTGCAGCATGCGCAGACCATACTCTGAACGCGTGCCCTCATCGATCAAAGCGAAGGCAGCATGCTGCTTTTCCTGCTCGGATAATTCACAAGCCAAGGCAAACAGAGCAATCAGACTTGACGAATTGCGCACCATCGTATTTCCTGTCGCAATCCCTCCGCGCATCTGCCGAATCCCATAAAATCCGCACAGACAGAGGAGCACAAGCACCACTCCCCAGAAACTCACAAACCCGTGCTCCTGCAGGCTTGGTATTACCAGCAGGTACAAAAGAGCAGCAATCACAGCCACACAGGATAGAAACAGCAAGGTGTGGAGAAGGAAATTCCCTTTTGACCAGTTTGCATCAAAGGCCTTTTGTTCTTTGGGCAAGAGCTGCCATAGCGGTGTATCATAATACGTAATGAATACCACATCCGCCTTTTTGAAATCTCCTGCATACAGATTATACATATTCATGGTCTCACGTCTCATGACAGATGCAGATACACAGGTGATATCCACAGATAAGCCTGCCTGCTCCAGCTGTTTTTGTGCAGCCCGTAAAAATGCTGTTTTCTGTCTTTCTGTATTTCTTTTTCCAAGAAGCACTCCATAACGCAGAATCAGATCCTGGATCACTTCCTTCTCCATATCGTCACCTCACATATTCAGCTGTTCCAGCATTGCTCGCACACACGACAGATTCTTTTCGCAGACAACATTCGCTTCCACTTCCTCCACATCAATGAAATGGTGATCCGGTATCCGCACCGTTTGAATTCCAGCCGCTATTGCTGCCTGTACACCGGTTAGGGAATCCTCAAAGGCTACTGCATGTTCACAGCAAACCTGTGCCCGCCTTAAAACCTCCAGATATAGATTCGGATAGGGCTTTAGCTTTTGGACATCATCCGCAAATACGGGAAAATCCAGATAGGGCAGCAGGCCCAGATGTGCAAGTATGGCGGTCGCACGCTTTTTCAAAGAAGAGGTCGCAAGTCCCGTCCGAAAGCCATAGTCCCGTGCCGCCTGTAAAGCATCCCGTGCATAGGGCATAGCAAGCAGCGTATTGTTTTCCAGACACTGATAGATATACTGTTCCCGATCCTCACGAATCCTTGTACACAATGCTTCCTCATGGCACACCTGCATCAGATACGCGCCTGTATCATGGAAGCTTTTCCCGACCCAGCTTTTTACCACGGCTTCCGGAATAGCAACCTTCTGCTTTTTTAATGCATACAGCCAGCCCTCCAGATAAACGCGTTCCGTATCCACAAGCAGACCGTCCATATCAAATATAAGAAGCTTCGTTTTATCGCTGATCATATGCACGTACAATATTCACCAGCTTTTCTGCCTCTAAGCGCACAGCGTCAAAATCACCTGCTGCCGCCCCCTTTGTAAGACTTCCACCGGTTCCCACCGCAACTGCGCCATTGTCCAGCCATTCTGTCAGATTGGCAGCATTGACCCCACCGGTCGGCATGAAATCCGCCTGTGGAAGAGGTCCTTTAAAGGCTTTGACAGCCTTCGGTCCAAAGGTATCTCCCGGAAACAGCTTGATTACCTCTGCCCCATAGCGCAGACATTCCAGCATATCCTTTACATTGGCAGCGCCCGGAAAGCAGGGCACACGATAGCTGTTGCACAGCTTCATGATCTCTGTATCCAGATGCGGGCAGACGATAAACTGTGCGCCTGCAGAAATCGCCATACGTGCAGATACGATATCCAGACAGGTTCCTGCTCCGATGATGATATCATCACAGTCCTCATACGCCTTGCATAAATGCGCGATCACCTGTTCTGCCTGTGGTATTGTATATGTGATTTCCATGAAATGTATTCCACCGCGGTATACAGCATCCACAATTTTTGTGACTTCCTCTTCATCCTTACCGCGAATTACCGCTACCAGCCTCTGTTTTTTAAGCTCTGCCAGCAATGTTGTCTTATCCATAAGCTCCTCCTTATCCTGTTTTCTATACCGTATCCCCTATGCTTCCAGTGATCGAATCAGATTCTCCACCGCCATGCGACTCATCGCATTGATCGCCTCTTGTGAGGAAGCAGCCGTATGCGAGCTGACAATCACATTGGGAAGTGTCAGAAGTTTGGAATTCTGCGGCGGCTCCTGTTCAAAAACATCCAGCCCCAGACCGTACAGCTTCTTTTCCTTCAACAGCTCATACAAATCATCCTCATCCAGCAGACCTCCCCTGGCTGTATTGACGATGATCAGATTGCTTTTCGCATGCTTCAGATTCTCCTTATTCAGAATATGGCGTGTTTCCTGTGTCAGCGGAAGGTGTAGAGAAATGAAGTCACATTCCCGTATGATCGTATCCACGTCTGTAAAGCATACGTTATATTTATTTAAGAAGGCATCATCCCTCATGATGTCATATCCATAAATACGCATATCAAAGCCGCTGGCACGCTGCACGACCCCCTTCCCTATAGCCCCGAGTCCGAGTACACCGATTGTTTTTCCATAGATATCCAATGCTTCCTTTTTGGACCAGTCATTGTGATGACAGCCCTCATCGATTTCCACAACACGACGTGCTACACTCATCAACAGCGTCATGGCATAATCCGCAACGGCATTGGCATTCGCATTTACAGTGCGGCTTACTGCTATGCCGTTTTCTTGCGCATATGCACAGGCAATATTATCAATACCAACCCCGTACTTTGCGATCGCCTTTAGCTTCGGTGCCTGTTTCAAAGCCTCTTCACTCACCGGATCGACACCGACAATCAGTCCATCCATATCCTGCAGTGCATGGCGCAGCTGCTGTTCATTCATTATCGTACCGTAAGGATTGAAGACGGGTTCGATTCCATGCTGTCGAAGCTTCTCTATCAGCTCCTCGCGATTATATTTTCCAAAGGAACGCGGAGTAATCAAAACCTTTTTCATCAGTAGTCCTCCTCGTTTTCTTCTTCCTTCACCACCACTGGCTCACTGATGCCATCCCGGCCTGCGGCACCCGCAATCGCAACAAGCTCCTGCAAGGAGGAGGATATCCGCATTGCCGCTGTTTCCAGCAGCATGGCCAGATTCATACCGGCAAGCACACGAACATTTCTTCCCTCCTGCGCCATACGGGCAGCCGCATATACAGCTGCATTAAACGGAGAAGCCCCGTAAAGATCGACAAATACCAGTACACCATCACCACTGTCCAGCAATCGTATGGCATCCATTACCTTTGTACGAAAGCTCTCAAAATCCTCACCTGCGCAAAGCGAAACCGTGTGCATCTGTTCACAGCTTCCCATAATCAGCTCCATGCTGTCTAGCATTCCTTCCGCCATTCCTCCATGGCTGATCAGCAGCATCCCAATCATGCGGAATGCTCCTCAAACAGACGTGCAGCCTCCTTCAGGGATATCCGGCGTGAGGATGGAATTGCCTGAAAGTACACGTCGATACCATAGTCTTTTTCCAGCTCCTGCAATATCTTTAGCTGCTCCTTGTTAATTGCGACCTCCTTAATGATTGAGGTCAACCCTGGCTTCTGTGGAATACCGCCAAGATTCAGCTCTTTCATCAGTACACCGCCTCGAATGATATCCGCCATTACCTCAATGCTCTTGGTCAGAAGAATGACATGATAGTCATCGTACTGCCGGTCATTCCAATACCGTACAGCGCCATCCTCCTTTAACACCCGTACCTTCAAGCCGGTGCGTGAGCCTGCCCCGAGAATGATATTCTTTGTAAACGGATCGTGTGCCGATGGATCATCTGCGACAAATATCGCAGTTGCCCCTGCGGATTTCGACAGGCTCGTCATAACCTGTCCGTGAATCAGTCGTGCATCTACGCGTGCTAATACTACCTTACCCATAGCGGTTCCTCCTTATCTGTTACAGAATGCCAAAGCCGGCCAGAACGCCAAGAATGATGGTCAGACCAAGCAGCGCCTTTGTGACATTTAAGCCCTTTTTTGTGAAATAGAAATAAACCAGTCCCACAGTCAGCAGTGGCAAAATGCCCGGCATAACACCGTCAAGAATTTCCTGAATTACGAATTTCTTCCCGGATAGGGTGAAGGCCAGCGTAGAGGATACCTTGACATAATTGGCAGCCAGAATTCCCATCATAAACAGTCCCAGAATTGAGAGTGCTTCAATGATGATCTGCATCTTCGTACCAACGACTTCCGTGGCAGCTGTACGCCCCAGCTTGAAGCCCAGCTGTGCGAAGTAATAGCCGATAACCAGCTGATACAAAGAGAACATGATGAACGGAAACAAGGCTCCGATTGCGTTTCCCTGCTGTGCCCACGGCAATGCGATGGCAATAAAGATATATTGAATCGTACCGGAGTCAATGGAATCTCCGATACCTGCCAGTGCTCCCATCAGACCGGCCTTCGTATTATAGATCAGATCATCGTCGATTGTGACTGGTGTATCCATATACACCTCCTGCGCACGGGCTGCCTCCAGGGAAGCCATGATTCCCGTTATGGTACCTCCGCCCCATGAAATCTGTGTATTAAAGAACAGCAGATGACGCTGGTAGGCCTCAGATAAATCCTTTTTGTCCTTGTACAGCTTTTTCAGAATCGGCATCAGCGCCCACATCAGAGAGGGTGCAATATATTTATCAAAGGAATGCGGAATCTCATTGGCGAAATAGAAACGCAGCCATGCAAGACCGACATCTCGTTTCGTTATTGTTTCCGGTTCCAGATTCACGCTTTTCTGCAGCATTTCACTCATAATTGTATCCACCTTTCCATAAGTTCATCCTAATAGTCATCCTCTTCCTCGTTATCTGCCTGAGCGCTTCCGGAAATGGAGAACATGCTCACAGCCTCTGTTTTGGACAGAACGAAGATAAAGGCGATGATGGTACCGATGATTGCATACGTAATCATTGTGATATTCAGACTCTTCAGTATGACGGCCACAAAATAGGCGAGCAGGAAGAAGGCGATATAGTTCTTCTTTCCGATAACATAAATCGTAACAGCGATACCGATGGAAGCAAGACCACCTCCGATCACCTCCAAAATATGGAAGATGATGCTGCCGGATGTGGATTGTACGATATCCGCAATGACCGGTGCTCCATAATAAAGAGATATGAACATAAAGGGAACAAAAATCAGAAAGGCTACCAGAATCGGAATGAATATGATCGAAATCGTCAGCATTTTATCATTGGCACTCTTTGCGTACTTATCCGTGAATTTCTGCATGACGAAGGTGTTGACGAAGAAGCGGAACTGGTACAGATAGGAACCGAGCAGCCCAACCGGTACAGCAACGGCGATGGCCGCTTCCGGTTTCATATCGCCAAGCAATGCCACCGGTACAGCAATGGCTGCGGCGATGGCCGGCTCGGAGGGCATCTGACCGCCCGGAGAAAAAACGCCCATATAGATCAGCTGAATTGCTGCGGTGATAATCATCGCTTCAGCTACACGGCCGAATACAAGACCGACAATCAACCCGGTCATCATCGGGGTAAAGCGCAGTGTCGTTGTGGCGCCGCCCAAAAATGAGCGTGACATGACCAGACCGATCCAGATGGAAATAACTACTGCCTGTACAATCGTGATTTGCATATTTCTGCCTCCTTGAACGTGTACATCATTCTGCGGTTTTGTGACCGCCAAATCCCTTTCTCAGTGATGCGACTACTTTCCCTGTGAAGGTATCCTCATACAACGAGCGATAGCGCATCATCAGGGCTGTGGATATTACCGGAACGCTGACGTTGCAGCGCATTGCTTCCTCCACTGTCCATTGCCCTTCTCCGGACGCATACATGATTCCCTTTACAGCTTCCAACTGTTCGTCCTCCTTGAATGCCTCCTCTGCCAGCTCCATGAGCCAGCTGCGAATGACGGAGCCGTGATTCCACAACCCTGCGACCTGTGCATTATCATAGGTAAACGGGCTGTGCTGCAAAAGCTCAAACCCTTCCCCAATCGCCTGCATCATGCCGTATTCAATTCCATTGTGCACCATTTTCAGATAATGACCGCTTCCCACCTCACCGGCATACAGATAGCCATGGTCTGCGGCAATGCTTTTAAACAGCTCTTCAATTACTGAAAAGTGCTCACGTTCACCCCCAATCATAAAATTGGCCCCCTCAAGTGCACCACGGATACCACCGGAGGTTCCAGCATCATAGAAATGTATGTTTTTCTTTTTTAGAAATTCATAATTCCGTATTGAATCCCTGTAAAATGAATTCCCTCCGTCGATAACGTAATCCCCTTCCTTCAGCAGCTCATACAGCCGATGCACCATGCTTTTGGTTATGTCTCCAGCCGGAAGCATCAGCCAGATGATTCGCGGAGGCTGCAAGGCTGCAACCAGCTCCCGCAGAGATTGCGCCACCGGTATACCTTTTTCTTCCGCCTGCCCCTTAGCCTCCTGCTGTATGTCATACCCATATACACGAAGCCCGCTGCTTTGCATGTTCATAGCGATATGAAGCCCCATTCTTCCTAGACCAATCAAGCCTGTTTCCATACCTTCATCTCCTTTCCTTGCGCTCACTTTCCACCTTGCGATAGCGCTTACACCATCTATTATAAAAATAATTTCCATAATGTCAATGTATTTTTGCAAATTATTTCCAATTTATGAAAAGTTTATATTTGCGTAAGGGAATGAAAAAAAAGCAGGATAGCATTCGGAATCAATGCTTCATATATCCCATTATATTCCGCTTATTTTAATTTATGTTGAAAAAAAATCACGCCGTTTATTTTCACAAATCGATTGAATTTCGGAATACACGGGAGGATATCAGCTAGGTAATATTTTCATATATATAATTTAAAATTAAAATAAATTTTCAATAGCTGAAAAAAATTTCCAAATTCACTCATCTCTTTTGCGATTTCTGTTATAATATAGGTAACAGAAACGGGGTGTATCTATGAGTATGGAATTTGCAGGACGGGTGAAGGGGCATTATTACGGTCTGAGCAAAACGGAGAAAAAAATAGCAGATTATCTGCTGGAGCATGCGGCGACTGCCCGGCATTTATCGATTCAGGAGCTGGCCGAGGATATCGACGTATCCATGTCCGCTATCTCCCGATTTACCAAAAAGGTCGGCTACAGCAATTATCAGGAAATGCGGTTGCAGCTGAGTGAACCATTTGATCATCAGAGCGAATCGTTTTTCGCTTCCATTGATGAGAACGATACAACGATGAATATCGCAAAGGCTACCTTTCAAAGCGGTATTACTTCGCTTTCCTCAACAATGGCAGTATTGAATCAGGATTCCCTTGATCAGGCAGTTCACCTGCTTGGAAGAGCGGAAGCCTGCGGGCTGTTTGGAATGGGAGCATCCTCTGTCATTGTACACAGTGCCTATCAGCGGTTTCTGCGTACCTCCTTAAACTGCCAGTTTTCACTGGATTTTCATATGCAGCTGATGTATGCGGGAAGGCTCAGTGAGAAGGATTGTGCGCTGATTGTATCGCATACCGGAAGAAATAAGGATATTTTGCGTATAGTGGATATACTGAAGGAGCGCGGTGTTCCCATCATATCCATTACCAGCAACGCAGCATCTCCCCTTGCCAGAAAAAGTGATGTTTTTCTATTCTCTATTTCAGAGGAAACAAAATTTCGGCCGGAGGCAATTTCCTCCAGTGTTTCCCAGCTGATGCTGATGGATACCCTATTTACGCTGTATGCAATCAAGGAGGATAATGATCCGGAGTATTTCAACCGGATCCGAAGAATTGTCAACACAACCAGAATTCCTTAGCTTCTTAAAGGCTTGTATATACGATAAAGAAGCTGTGCTATATCCATCGTGTTATTTATTAGAATAAAAAGCTGGATTTACCGTGTGTTGTTCACTCGCCGTGAAACGCAAAAAGACATTACTTAACCTATGGAATCCATACATAAACTGGAAGAATTCAAACGGTCTGTCTTTTCGACAACGTGGATTCTTCTTTTTCTACGGTCTGGAAAAGAAAGGAATACCGCACAGAAGGACTGTTGAGAAAGCAGGACAAAACACCTGTAGTATATGATAAAAAAGCCAGCTTACCGATTATGCTCAACTTACAAAAAAAACGATCCTCCTGCAAACAGGTACCAACAGCACCGTTCACTGGAAAATCGTTTTTCAATATGTATAAGCTATTTATTGTTTTATGCTGTTTATGAGGTTCTCTTCAGCTGCTCCATAAATACGGCAAGGACAGCAATATCCGCAGGATTTACTCCGGAAATACGGGATGCCTGCCCCATCGTCAAAGGCTGAACCTTATTCAGCTTCTGTCTTGCCTCCAATGACAGATTCACCACCTGGGCATAGTCAAACTGCTCGGGCAGCCTTACCTTGTCCATCGCCCGCAGATGCTCCGCATCCCGCTTGGCTTTTTTTATGTACCCCTCATAGCGAATCTCAATTTCCGCAAGCTTTGCGATCGCAGGATCGCATGCGTATTCCAGATATGGCTGCAAAAGAGCGATGGTGATTCCCGGACGCTTCAGAAGCTCGGCAGCGCTGATTCCCTCCTTCAATACATCCAGCCCAAGCCGTTCCAGCAAGGCGTTGACTGTTGATTTTGGCGTAAACCGGACACCTGAAAGATAAGAAATCATGTCCTCGATATCCTGCATTTTCTTTTGAAAACGCGCATAGCGCTCATCACTCAGCAGACCTATTTCATGTCCGTATTCGCTCAGTCTTGCATCTGCATTATCATGACGCAGCAGCAGCCGGTATTCCGCACGGGAAGTAAGCAGGCGGTATGGCTCTTTTGTACCCTTCGTTACCAGATCGTCAATCATGACACCGATATAGGCTTCGTCACGATGCAGGATCAAAGGCTCCCTGTGATCCAGCTTGCGAGCTGCATTGATTCCGGCCATCAGCCCCTGTGCCGCAGCCTCCTCATATCCGCTGGTACCGTTGATCTGCCCGGCTGTATATAGATTTTCTATGATTTTATTTTCCAGCGTCGGCTTGCATTGCAGCGGGTCTATGGCATCATATTCAATCGCATAGGCATATTTTTCAATACTGCAGTTTTCCAATCCCGGCAGCGAATGCAGCATAGCCTCCTGCACATCGTGCGGCATAGAGGTGGAGAAGCCCTGTACGTAGGTGGTATCCAGCTCCTCACTTTCCGGCTCCAGAAAAATCTGATGACGCTCCTTATCTGCGAATCGCACCAGCTTATCCTCAATACTTGGACAATATCGGGGACCTACCCCCTTTACCAGCCCGGAATACATGGCAGAGCGCTCCAGATTGCTATTGATGATATCATGCGTCTTTGCGGTTGTATAGGTAAGATAACAGACAGCCTGTTGATCAAACGGACGAATTTTCTTTGTATCCTCAGAGAAACAGATGAATTCTTCCGTTCCCGGCTGTATGGCGGTTTTTGAAAAATCGATGGATGCTGTTCGCACACGGGCAGGTGTTCCGGTTTTTAATCGGAAGGTTTCAATGCCCAGATTCCGAAGACTCTGTGACAGATTCTCCGTTGTCGGCTCATCCTCCGGACCGCTTAGCGTAGAGGTATGTCCCACCAGAACTGCACTGCTCATAAACGTACCTGTTGTCATAATCAAAGCACGGCAATTTACAACGGTTCCATCCTTTTGGCGTACACCACTGATTCTGCCATCCTTTGCCAGCACCTCTTCCACACACATCTCGCGTAGTTCCAAATGCTCCTGCTGCAGGAGCTTGTTTTGCATATAGCGCTTGTATGCCAGCTTATCCGATTGCACACGAAGACACTGAACACCCGGTCCCTTTGTTGTGTTCAGCATTTTAAACTGTAACGCAGTCGCATCAGCAGCCCTTCCCATTTCACCGCCGAGTGCGTCGATCTCTCTTACGACGATTCCCTTTGCCGGACCTCCAACACTTGGATTGCATGGCATAGACGCAATCATGTCAATATGCATGGAGTAGAGAATTGTCGTTTTCTTTAAGCGGGCACAGGCCAGCGCAGCCTCAACCCCTGCATGACCCCCGCCAATTACGATAACATCAACCATACGATTTCCTTTCCTAATGTCCCTTATAACCACATTTTGCACAGGTATTGCCCGATCCCATCAAGGCCCCGCAATGCGGACACATGTGCTCCTTTTTACGAATTTCCTTATCAAATTCACTTACAAATTCCCGCTGAATCCGCTTCCTTCTCAAATTCATACGGAGCAGGAAAACAGCAGCGAATAACAGAAGAACGCAGACAAGCAGACTGCCTGCATACATCCAGAGCGGATATGCTTCCATATACGAGTAGAATGCAAATATGCCGGATAGCAGTACCAGAAGAACACAGAGCGCAAATGAAAGCCAGCGCTGTTTCAAGCTGAGACGTGAATTGTTATATTTCATGATGATTCCTTCCTTCATTTCCAATGCATCCCATAGCCTATAATTTCATGAGAAACCCAATCCCGAATATGTCCTCATTCGGGTTATATTATAGAATATTTTCAGACGTATGAACAGGAATTTTTTTATAATTTGCATTTGTATCCTTTCTATACAGCACTGAAAGCGCTCTGCTTCAGCACTCCCTTCTGCACAAGGTAATCCTTGTCATCAAGAAACAAAATATTCCTTTGTCTTACCTATTTCTCTATGCTTATCGTATTCAGTTTCTTGATCATGCATAGCCAAACCCTGCAAAGGAGTACCTTTTGTTTAGAGGGTTATACAGAAGCGGTGTACAAGATTTCCACATGCAGGAGAAGGACTGCCATGGTGATAAATTATGTAGCTCTCAGCGCTATCGGCTGTTAATTGCTTCATTGTATAGGTCCGCAGCAGAACCTATCAGGGACGCTGTAATTTAATTCCTATGTCCCCTTCATTTCCGCACACATATCCTTATGTCTCTGCCGCTACCTCCACGATTACGTATGGTTCTTTTTTAACACCCCTAATTTTTTACTGTTTTTTCTGAAAAGTCAATGATTTTTAAAAATCGCATACCACAATGCTCCCATAGCTGCAGCATATCACCTTGTAATTATCCCCTATCGGAATCGTATGCCCTTTATCATCCAGATACTCAAAGGAAATCCTCCTTCGCCATATCAAACAGCATGATATGTGCTCCCTTTGATGTCTTGATACAAAAGCTTTCATCTATCTTTGCAGCATCCCGCTGCTGTAAGCAAATCCCATTGCATTCAGCCTCCCCTTCCATAACGATAAGATACACCTGACGGGAAGGCTCTACCGGAATGTCCAGCTCCTTTCCCGAAGATAAAGCACTGACATAGATGTCCATATCCTGATGGATTTGCACATAGGCTGCCTCCTTTTGACCGCTGATGATATGCAGCAACATGTTTTCACGTGCCTCCCAGGGAATACGAACCTCACCATACTGCGGAGCATATCCGCTGCAATCAGGTAGTATCCAGATTTGAAGCAGGCGCAGAATCTCATCCCCATTATTTTTCTCACTGTGGAAAACTCCGGTTCCAGCACTCATGTATTGAATTTCTCCGCGCTTCAGTGTAGATACATTTTGCATGCTGTCTCCATGTGTCAGCGCACCATCAATGACATAGGTCACAATTTCCATATCCCGATGAGGATGGGTATCAAAGCCGGTATGCGGCTGTATCGTATCATCATTGACTACCCGCAGCGCACCGTAATGCATATTCTCCGGGTTATAATATTCCGCAAAGGAAAAATGAAACCAGCTGTCCAGCCAGCTAAGACAGCTTCTTCCCATATTTCGGTGATCTAGCTTTTTTATCATTTAACATACCTCCATAAGCAGTATGCGCATGGCAGAACAATCCCATGCACTGCAGTAGCTGTATGATACATCCCAGGGATAGGAAATGCATCCCAGATGCTCAGATGATTCCATTGACCAGCGTGCTTTCTACATGTACCTTATTCTGGTTCACTGACCGCTATCAACTGTCTGCAGGGTTTTATCAACACGCTTAACTGCTGCGAACTGTCCCGGTGAATTCCACCGACAACAGAGAATCTACACTGCAAGACATTCAAAAAATAGCGTTTCACATACGAGCAAAAAAAGGTACCCTTTTGAGTACCCTTAGCGCTCCATATTCAAATATACAAACAGCATGCGATTTTTACCGGACATATCCTTCAGGACCTCAATCCTGGCATCCGGAAAATATTTTCTCGCCTCTGCGCTTAACGCTTCCTTCTGATTATAGCCCATTTCAAACGCCATCATCGCGCGTTCCTTCAACACCTTGGAAGCATTCTCAAAGATGATACGGTAGAATTTTAAACCATCCTCTCCGCCAAACAGAGCCACATGCGGTTCATAGTCCACAACACTGTGCTCCATTTCCTCCTCCCGCGGTATGTAGGGTGGATTACTGATCAGAATATCCACCTTCAAATCACGTTCAATCAACGGCTGCAGCATATCGCCCACCATAAAATTGACGATTGCCGCATGATCATCTGCATTCTTTTTCGCAACAGCAACTGCCTGTTCACTGATATCTGTTGCCATCATATGCAGATTCGGCTCTTCCTTCTTCAAAGAAATTGCAATAGCCCCGCTACCGGTTCCAATATCTACCGCTGTCACATTATTCTGACTGGAAAAATGCTCATCATAAGCTGCCAGAATATTTGCGACCAGCTCCTCTGTTTCAGGACGTGGTATCAAAACATCCTCATTCACGGTAAAGCGATAGCCGTAAAACCATTCAAAGCCAAGTACATGTCCGAGGGGAACACCGGTAAGAAGCCGCTGAATACCTGCTTCATAAACTTCTTCCAGCTCCGGCTGCATTTCCTCTTCAAATTCCATATACAGATTGTGTGCTTCTTTATTCGTCAGCTCCAGCATATACAACAGGGCAGATTGCTCGCCATAGCCGGCTTCCTCCATGCGTGCCTGTGCATGTTTCAGCACGGAATGATAGCTGCTCATTATTTCTCCCCTGCCAGCTTCGCCTGCTGATCCGCACTCAGCAGGGCATCCAGCAGATCCTGCATTCTGCCTTCCATAATACGATCCAGCTGATTCACGGTATAGCCGATGCGATGATCCGTTACACGGTTCTGCGGATAGTTATAGGTACGGATTTTTTCTGCACGATCTCCGGTACCAATCTTACTGCGGCGCTCCACGCCCTGCTCTTCTTCCAGCTTGCGCTGATGCTCCTCATACACACGGGAACGGATGGTCATCAAGGCCGTTGCACGGTTTTCATGCTGAGAACGTCCATCCTGACATTTAACGACGATACCGGTAGGCTTGTGCACAATACGTACTGCGGAATCGGTCTTGTTGATATGCTGACCACCGGCTCCACTGGCACGCATGGTTTCCACTTCCAGATCGTTCATATCGATATCAAAATCCTCTGCCTCAATTTCCGGCGTTACCAGAACGGTTGCCGTGGAGGTATGAATACGACCCTGACTTTCCGTTTTCGGAACACGCTGTACCCGATGACTTCCGGATTCAAATTTCAACTTTCCATAGACCCCGTCCCCCTTGACCATAAAGGATACCAAAGAGAAGCCGCCTGCTTCACAGTCATCCATTTCAACGATTTCGATTTTCCAGCCCTGGCTCTCTGCAAATTTGCTGTACATCCGGTACAGGTCTCCTGCAAAGATGTTGCCTTCATCACCACCCGCTGCACCACGGATTTCTACAATGGCATTATGTGAATCGTTGGGATCCTTCGGAATCAAGAGAATTTCCAGCTTTCCCAGATATTCCTCAATCTTTGGCTCCAGCTCTTCGATTTCCATCTTCGCCATTTCCTTGATTTCCTTGTCATCCTCCAGCAGCAGCGCCTTGGCATCCTCCAGTGCACTCACACTGTTTTTATATTCTGTATAGGTTTCCACTACCTGCGTCAGATCCGCCTGCTCTCTTCCAAGCTTGGCCAGCATTTTGCTGTCGGTTACGATTTCCGGTGACATCATCATTTCATTGATCTCATGATAACGGTTTACCATTCCTTCGAGTCGTTCTATCATTACACTCATACTATACCTCCTACGAGTTCTTTCTACTCATTATGCCTGAAAAGCGCATAAATATCCTTATATACTATATCATTGAACGGCTGAATTGCAAAGAATAAAATGCAGGAATACATGCTTTCTCTTCGCGTGATAAGCGCTTGCTGGTAATTCGCAGAGCAAGAAGTGAACACAGGCTGTAAATCCCCCTGCAGGGTATGGATAATAAAGGATAAGTCATATTGTTTGCTTTAGATAACTTTCTTGTGCTATTGTATAGGTACAGCTGATAGCTATCGGCTTGTATACATAAAATAACCGGCAGAAGCCGGAATTGCAGGAGGTAATATAGATGTCATTGATCAATAAAGAAGTAAGTGATTTTACAGTACAGGCATTTCATGAGGATGCTTTTAAGGAGATAAGTAAAAAGGATATTTTAGGAAAGTGGAGTGTATTCTTCTTCTATCCTGCGGATTTTACATTTGTATGTCCGAGTGAGCTGGAGGATCTCGCCAATACATATGAGGCGTTCAAAGCGAACAACTGTGAAGTATACAGCGTTTCCTGTGACAGTCATTTCGTACACAAGGCTTGGAAGGATGCATCTGAAACCATTCAAAAAATACAGTATCCGATGCTTGCGGATCCTACCGGTAAGCTTGCCCGTGATTTTGAGGTCATGATCGAGGAAGACGGGATGGCGGAGCGTGGCACCTTCATTGTCAATCCGGAAGGAAGGATTGTTGTATATGAGGTGAATTCCGGTAGTATCGGACGAAACGCAGAGGAACTGCTACGCAAGGTACAGGCTGCACAGTTTGTTGCCGAGCATGGCGATCAGGTTTGTCCTGCAAGATGGAAGCCGGGAGAAAAAACGTTAACGCCCGGTCTGAATCTGGTTGGTAAGCTGTAATATTGAAATCCGGTGGATTCCTGCCGGATTTTTTTTACGTTAAGGTAGGCAGGTTACATTACATAATCAGCACCAAAGAAATGATACCATGAGCAGGAGGAAAGGTTGTAAGTGAAATGTAGCCTTATGGTGGAATGCAAATACATGCATCGCCCCTTATGGTGGAAAGAGCGTGTTACATCAAGGTTCCTGTAAGGTAGTCAAAAAAAGGCAATGGCTATCATAAAAAACGTACAGCTCTATAAAGGTAATTCCCATCAACAATATTCTCCATAATCAAGAAATGTCATCGTAGGAAAAACTGTTCTGATTTTTATGTATGGATGCGCTGAAAAAAAATACCGATATTCATCCCCTTACCGACTTCATGCACATACAAGCGAATCCATCAGACCGTTTTTACAATTTCGCAGGACAAAGCAGCCTTTATAGGAACGAAGGAGAGCTCATAAGACATGAGATTTCATGCAGTTAACGCCTGTTCCTATGTACAGTATGCTGGCTGGGGATAATCGCACTACAGCAATGCCTGTACTTCACGCGGATATCACAGTATATTTTTGTGCAGCTACAAAAAAAATCGATATTTAAATTGCTCTCCACTTCATTATCATTAAAACTCATGTACATTATGAAAAGTAGGGTATGAAGAAGCTGATTCAAATGATGGAATTTTAAAATCTCCTTATTTCCTGTTTTAATATAGATACCCTGCAAAATCATCCCTAGCTTGGAGCACGGATGGCAAAAGAAGGAGTGCTTCTATTCCCATACATAAGCAGAATAGACGTGCTCCTTTCCTTCGTTTCTCTAAAGCAATCCCCTTCTAGATGGATTTCTTACAGGCTTCCAGCTTTTCCATGTCGATTCATGAAAGGAATCGCATATGCCGTATCCTGAAACAGTATCGGGATGCGTTTTTTCCTAATCCTGATTTTGATTGTTTTAAGAGTCAGGGCTATGTAGAAATATACATGGTATATGGCTGATCTTTTCCTATCTATTTCAGATACTATTCCGATAAAACTGTCTTCACATATTTATAGAAGGTCGCCTTTTTCAGTGAGGTCCTTCTGCGGTAGGTCTCCAGCGGGATATGGTTCTTCTGACAGTATTCCACCTGTTCCTTGAAATCCTCCGGCAGACTCGCACGTGGTCTTCCATAGCTCCCCGCTCCCTCTTTCTTCTTCTCCAGTGCCTTCACGATCCCCTGATACTGCGCCTTCTTCAGCTCCTCCCGCTTCTTTCGCTCCTCTCGCTTCATCAGATACAGGATGTCCAGATACACATCCGGGGATATCCGCGCATCCTTCACCTGTAGACGGATATCCTTTTCCCCACAGTAGCGCAGCTTTTCCTCCAGATCCTGCTCATCCCTGCAGAACGCACTCAGTGACAGCACCTCCAGCACATCCTTCTCCATCAGCTCCCCCTTCAGCTCTCCCCAGTTGTCCTCATATCTTCTTACACACATAC
>QULU01000056.1 GCA_003481775.1 Clostridiaceae bacterium OM02-2AC | reverse complement strand
TTTTGTACCTGTTTCGTCACTGTTCTTCCCTTTGTTTCTACATATTACCACATTTAAAGAATGATAGAGATACGAAAAATACCCCTAAAAAGGGGGAATTCAGAGCATTTAGACAAAAAGATCATGTGAATGAACTGCGTGTGAAACAATCTCGTAAGCTAACCGAGGTATTTCCCTTGGCAAGCATCATAAGGATAAACTAAGTAGGGATGCAGTTATGTGACGCCGTAACGCGTTTTGAGATTTAGCAAAGAAAAAGCCCTGTTCTAATAAACAGAGCTGAGTTGACCATCCCAAGGTTCGATTTTCAGTTTTGTAAAGGTGACCTGCTTTCCCGCACCATAGGAGGATACACCGGTGATAATCTGATTAGCGCCCACCTGATCCGCAAACTGGGTATTCATTGCCCTGCCTGCCGGTATCAAAGCATCCTTATTTAGCAGATTATCATTGATTACAATGTAAATGGAACAGTTTTCATTATCTCTATTATATTTCACGAACACACGAAGCGTAACCGGACGACCATTCAAAGCAGGCAGTTCGGCTTTCGGAATCCGATGATATACCTGATTATTGGAATATTCCACATACTGATCATGCTGATTTATATTCTTCTGAAACCCCTGATTGATTATCACAAGATCCCCATTTTCTTCAAACTTCAGAATATTCCCCATTGCGGTATAATTCGTTCTGCCTTCCTCACCTTCACTGGTCACATTCGCAGAGCCGCCGAATTGAAAGGCTAGGGACTGCAAGGCATCCGGCGTAAGGGATGTCAACTCCACTGAGGCCATGTAATCCCCCTTTGCGGGTAGCTTGGTATGCTGTATAAAAGCACCGGACTCATTTTGCAGGATAATGCTCTTCTGTTCCTTGTCATAGACGGCAGTGCTGTCTGCCACGGTATCCACCATCTCATAATGAAAAAAATCATCAATCGTAATTTCTCTATGAAAGGTAAGCTCACCGCTGTAGGATTGCGAATGCGTATAGACCGCAGAGGTATCCGAAATGGAAGATAACACAATCGCACACAGCAGAACAACAGCAAGCATTGCATAGTTTTTCATTCCTGCATTCCTCCTTACTCTGTAATAAACCCTTTCTTTTTCAGATAGGCGAGAATCGGTTTGTAGTAATACAGCATAAACGCCGGTATCAGCAGTAAAATCAGTCTTCCCAAAACGGTATTGGCAAACAGGATGATCGCCCCCAGCCATCGGCTTCGTCCGCTGTAGCGTCCATAGACCGCATCGCGTGCTATGACTTTTTCATAAGCTCCTTTTTTTACATCATCCGTATACTTTAAAATATCGACCGAAAGCTTTTCTCCCTTTACCGCCTTGATGCTTGCGACCTGCGGACCGTCATCCTCATGATACAGAATACTCTGTCCCACCTGCAATGGCTCCTGTTTGTCGATCGCATCGAAGAACGCCAGGTCATTATACATAATCTGCGGCTCCATGGATTCCGTATGGAAGACAAACGGTATCACACCGAAGAAGTTGGTTTCCCGCTCTGGTGAGGATAAGGACACAAACAGCACGAACACATTAATCAGAACACCCGCCGTGATGAGTAAAACCATGGCCAGATTCACCAATGTATCCATTCCCTTTCTGCGCTGTCTGCGGACATACTGCTCCTCGACCTCACGATATCCGTCCTCCTGAAGAACAACGATATTCACATCCTCTCCCATATCCATATCCCGTTCATAAAACGGAAAATTGGTATACTGGGCAATTCGCTTCGCCCGAATGACAACCACAAGGACACAGATGATAATCATAACGATAAAGTACAACAGGTAGGAGCATTGCGACAAATCAAATAAATTTCCGGATGTGCTCATCCATATACGGTCACTCACCAGGTGATAATAGCCGCATAGAAGACGCAGCATCCAGATGCATACTGCGCCGATGATGATCACATAGCGTGCATTCTTCTGCCGTGTGATAAACAAAGAGGCACTCATGGTAATCAGGGACAAAAAGATCAAATCGATCAGCCCGCATATATATAAAGGAAGCATATACGATACGACAAACGGATATTTCAGAAACATAGTCAGAAACAGCGTAGCCGCAAAGCCGATGGTATAGTAGGCAATCACCTCGGACAGCCGCATCAGCAGCTTGACGAGAATCATGCGATGAGGCGCATAACCGTTTTTTGCCAGCGTATACCATTTGTTCTGTGAGATTTCCGCATAGGTCAGAAAATCATAATAACGAATCATATAGGCCGTATAGAGGATAAAGGCCATGATGATATACAGAGAGAGTGTGGAAAAGTAGCTTGGCATCATCAGCTGCGGCAGGGCGGTGGATAATACGCTGCGCGTCAGAGTCTGCAGCATGAAATGCAGGGAAAAGGTTAAAAGCGCTACAATGATTCCGTAAAAGAAAATCTTGTTGCGGCTTTCCTTTCGTTCCACAAACGCCTGCTTCTGTTCCTTTGTAATTATATTATGGTTGTAAATCATGATGGTTTCTTATTTCCTTCCAGGCATTTTCCACACACAGCGAATGGCGGCAGATATGATCCGGATGCAGCTGATGCTCAGTAAGTACCTTCCAGATGCTGTGATAGGTATCCGTTTTCTGTTCCTGATCCCAAACATATAACGTTTGATTCCGTTCCAGAACCGTATACTCGCTGTACGCCGTTTCTATCGCATTTCGTATTGCTGTAATATGGGCATCCTGTATAATCGTACTCAGATGATCCCAGGTCTGTACAAAGGTTTCTACCGTTCCTGTATAGAGCAGTCTGCCATCATATAAGGGAGCGATATGCGTTGCACAGCGTTCAATCAGCTGGTCGTCGAATGTGGAGAACAGCAGTGTTCGCTTCTGTTTCCGGATTTCTTCACAGATCGCGGCAATCGCCAGAAGACTGCGTTCATCGTATTCCAGCCGTGCCAGATTCCAGATAATCAGTTTACTTTCCGTGAACAGCGATACAAGAAGCGTGACCACAGAGCGCTCAGACGGAGTAAGATTTCCTATCACGGATAACGCGACATAGCCCATGTTCAGCGATATGATTTTTTCCAATATACGTTTCTGTCGGACGGCCGCATCCTCCTGTTCACGCGCGGTGATATACATCAGATATTCCAGCACATTCATATTGGTAAACAGCATATTTGTACTTCCTATATAATATACATGTGGAAGGATGGTCCGTTTTTTGCGCATCATGCCCTTTTGCGCAAGTACACAGCGGCCATCCTTATAGGGTCTTGCATTCGCTATAATTTCCAGCAGCAGTCGCACCTCAAACGCACTGGTGCCAAGGATTGCCCACACTTCGCCCTCCAGCGCCTCAAAGTTAATATCCGAAAACACCTGCTTCGGTTCCTGCTGCGGACTCTGATAATATTCCATGGAGCCGACATGCTCCATCAGTACGCACTGAGCGCGTTTCTTCGTTTGTTCCATAGCAATCACCTAATCACTTTCCGATGTGAACCGGAAGGGCAGCTTCATCACATAAACGGCCTGTATGCGATCCGATGTAAGAATATTGGGGTCTACAGAATTCGCGGGATTATCCCCCTTGGTACGATAGCCGACCGATTCATTCTCCTGTATCACCTCAACAATACGGTGTGTTATGGTTACTCCGTTATCCTGAAAGGTAACTATATCACCGACCGCAAGCTTTGCCGCGTCCTTTGGAATGCGGGAGAGGATGAGTGATTTCACCGGGATGGTCGGCACCATACTGCCGGTTTTCACTTCATATATCTGATAACCGCATACGGTCGGTACCTCTCCCCTGCTTCTTGCATCCTCCACCTGCAGCCATGTGATAAACAGAAAGGCAATGATAAGCACGCCCGCCAGATTACCAATCAGCTTGAACAGCTTTCTTCTGGCAATGTGTGTATGTGCCTTGCTGTCAAGATCATGTGCATGCTCCAGTTCGTCCAGCATTGCCTGCAGCTGTGCTTCGCTGGTATACACATCCTGCTTCATATTCCTATATATTCCTTATTTATTTATTGGCAGGCTTATATTCCGGCTGATTCATATCCTTTAAGGTTTGCGCATCCGTGGTCTGCGTACCGGTTACCGTTACAGAAATACCGGATAGCGTGTCACCTGGATTCGTCTGTCCGTCATCTTTAATAGCGCCACCACTGCCGATTGCCGTATCCAGTGCATCATTGCTTCCAGCTGTATCCTTCCAATAGAAGCCAAGCTTATAGGTGCTGTCTTTTTTATCATTAGCGGCAAATTCACCGAGCTTCTCTAATTCAATCGTTGTGCTGCCATCTGCTCTTGTTCCACTTGCCAATGCGACATTCTTATCACCATCCACGCGATATAACGTGCAGACAAGATCCGGCAGTGCCGCTGCATTTTTCAAATCCACCTTCAGCTTCAAATCCATCGGAACCTCAGTAACGATATTATCCTTATGATTCGTCACCTGGAAATCCCAGAATTCTTCGTTTCCCGGAGCCAGCTGTATGTTTATATCATTTGTTGCTGTAGAGTTTATATAAAACTTTTTCGCGCTGACCATATCATCCGTTTTTCCGGCCAGTGTATCTGCATGTGTGTAAACGGCCATGGTTCCCGCAACCATAGACGTAGCGATTGTCAGTGCTAAAGCACCCATAAATAACGTTTTTTTCATTTGTCTCTTTCCTCTCTTTACCTAATCTGCAACAGTGCTGTGATGACTCACTGCCGCATGCATCACAAGGTTTCCCCTGTTATGGCTCTGCCAATGGTATATACCATTTGGTCTATACCATATGATACTAGGCATTTGAATTATTTGCAAGCGTTTTCTTTCCCTTTTTTGGAAAAATTTTCATTTCATTTAAAGGTTGAAATTTTATACAGAATTCGTGTACAAATTCCTGTTATTTATTCATACATCCTTAACAAATCTGAAAAATCGTTTATAAACATTACAGCAGCTATGCCGTATCCTCGCTGAAAAAAATGCGGAGGATTTCGCTATACCATATAAGGATAGCATAGTGAAAACAGAGAAAAAGCATTTGGTTACTGCACCCTACTACATGCAAAATAGGAGATAGAGGAAAGAAAAAATTAAGTTGCATTCTCATGAAAGTATAGTATACTAATAACAGTTATTATGTTTCAGGGAGGGACATGAGGAATATAGTAATGAGCGCCAGGACCTACGTGGTTGACGAGGATAACAGTTATCGAAAGATTCGGCGGGTACTGTTACGGTTGCGTGTGGATCGAAAGATTTCAGACAAAGGCAAGATCATACTGCTACAAAACTGATTTCATCACACATTTATATATCATAGCAACAAGACTTATCACTCTTTTTATCATGCTTTATCAATTTTCAGTATGCTTATTGTAATGCATACATGCACAAACATATTTTTTTCGTATGCTTTTTTATCATAGAATTAGAACAATAACGAAAATGGAGGACAATTTATGTGTGGAATCATTGGCTATGCGGGATTATGCAATATCTCAAATAGTGTTTTAATTGAGGGCCTAGAGGCTCTGGAGTATCGAGGCTATGACTCTGCGGGAGTCGCTGTTGTACAGGATGGTGAGGTTCAGGTCGTTAAGGCAAAGGGGAAGGTCAGCTTTCTGAAGGAAAAAATGGAGGCTGTTCATATAGCCAGCGGTTCGCTAGGAATTGCGCATACACGCTGGGCAACGCATGGAGAGCCGAGTGAACGCAATTCTCACCCGCATCAAAGCGGCAGTACCACCCTTGTTCACAACGGTATTATTGAGAACTATAATGAGCTGAAAAAAGAACTGGAAAATGCAGGCTATACATTCCAGAGTGACACTGACAGTGAAATTGCCTGTGCCTATATTGATTACTGTTATTTTTTGAAGAAGGATAAGCAGCAGGCTCTGGCATGTGCGTATCGTCACTTCCGCGGCTCCTTTGCCTTTGCCATTATCTTTGCGGATGAAACAGATGCCATTTATGCCATGCGCAAGAACTCACCGCTAGTGCTGGGGGTTGCAAGTGACAAGGCATTCCTCGCAAGTGATATTTCCGCATTTCTGAAGTACACAAACAAATATCTGCTTCTGGAGCATGAAGAAATTGCACGCTGCAGCAGTGAAGGCATTGTCATCAAGACCTTACAGGGAGATTTTGTAAAACGCGATATTCTTGTGACAAATCTGGATATCAGAGATATTCAGAAGGATGGCTATGAGCATTTCATGCTGAAGGAAATTCATGAGGAGCCGGAGGTCGTTAAGAAAACGATAGATTCTCTCATGCAGGTGGATATGAAGGATCTGCTGAATACCATGCCGAATCTGGCAAAGTACAACGATATTCACATCGTTGCCTGCGGAAGTGCCATGTATGCGGGGATGATTGCAAAATCTCTGATTGAAACAAAAGCACGGATTCATGTGGACTGTGTATGTGCCAGTGAATATCGCTATGCAAATCCGATTTTCACGGATAAAACGCTTGTTATTCTGGTATCACAATCCGGGGAAACCGCCGATACGATTGCAGCATTGAATCTTGCGAAAGAGCATGGTGTGGATACTCTGGCAATCGTCAATGTTATCGGCTCCACAATCGCAAGAGACGCCAGCTTCGTCATCTATACAAAGGCAGGTCCGGAAATCTGTGTCGCCACAACAAAGGCATATTGTACACAGGTCGCGGTTCTTTCTCTGATTGCCTGCAATCTGGCCTATGTTCACGGTAATATTGATGAAGAGGAGGCCGCACGCATTACGAAGGAATTAAAGGATTTGCCGCAGCATATGCAGAAGCTGATAGATTCTGATCAATACAAGGCATTCGCAAAAAAAATATACGAGCACAACGATGTCTTCTTCATCGGTCGCGGATTGGATTACTCGCTATCCATGGAGGGTAGTCTGAAGCTGAAGGAAATTTCCTATATCCATTCCGAGGCCTATGCTGCCGGTGAATTGAAGCATGGTACCATCTCCTTAATTGAAAAGGGAACTCCGGTCATTGCACTTGCAACGGATGAGGATTTATATGAGAAAACAATCAGCAATATCAAGGAGGTTAAAGCACGGGGGGCTTATGTCGTGCTGTTGATCAGCGATGACCTTGATATCGCTTCGGATTATTATGATGATGTGCTGGTGGTACCGAAGGTGGATAAGTTGATTCAGGGAATCCTGACGGTGATTCCATTACAGCTGATGGCCTATGAAATTGCCAGTCTGCGTGGATGTGAAATCGATCAGCCGCGTAATCTGGCTAAGTCTGTCACGGTAGAATAAGGTATTTAACGTGTGATGTGCGTTTACATTCAATTTCCTGATACTACACACACTTTCGCACATCTGCGGTTAAATATAGAAAAGAGGGCATGGAAAATGCCCTTTTTGTGTGCAAGGTATGACGAAGCTTCCTTTTTTTTATATTCCCATATGCAAAGTATGAGAAGGCTTCTCTTTTTTCCATATTCCCAAAGGATAGGAAATTGATATTTCAATTATTCGTCGGATTATGAAACCTGTTTAGACTTCCGTCTCCGCTTACAACGAAAAGGGACCATAACGCTGATTTCCGCTACGATCCCTTTTTTAGAAACAAAATACGCATATTTCATAATCAGCTTCCGGAAATACGCCAATCCTATGACCGCCATTTTCCTTATATAAGCTCTGTAATACTCATTTCCGTTCCAGCAATCCAGATAAACTGGCTGTTCATAGCTTTTCAGCCAGGTACAGATTGCTTGCCTTTCCTATACCCTTCCCTGATAATCGGGATGCATAGCAATACGGTAAGCATACGCTGCATTTGTTTTATACGGTTTTATACAGAAGGAAGCAACCACTGTATAATCTGCCAAAAGCACATAAGTACATAAAAGCTCCCGGCGGATGTCACATTCCTATAGGTCCATTGCCGGAATCCCTTTGCAGGTAAGGCATCCTTTCAGCAAGGCTGTTATGTCCGTTGCATGCTCTGGTGATGCCTTTTCAAGCTGTAGCTTCCTTTAGCCAAGGCCGGTGATCATGCTTGCCACTTTGACGAATACATCCAAAATAGCCTCTCTGGCATGAATCAGCGGTCCATCCAGTACCCCAGTCATTAACAGGAAAATCATGATGAAGGATAGATACATTTCATATTGCATCAGCTTGAAATAAGTTTCTTCCTTTAGGATACCCATCAGTATTTTGGAGCCATCCAGCGGCGGTATCGGTATTAGATTGAAAATACCAAGGCCGACATTGATGGAAGCGGTAGTACCGATTACCTGAAACAGATAATAGGTAAACCCGTTTTTATACAGCAAACCAAAGCGAATGAACAGCATATACAGTATGACCATCAGAAAGCCGACAATGAAATTCATCAGCGGACCTGCCATTGCCGTCCAGATCATACCATCCTTTTTGTTACGGTAGAAATAGGGATCAACCTGTACCGGCTTCGCCCATCCAAAGCCAAAGAAAATCAGAGACAGGGTACCAAACGGATCCAGATGCTTGAGGGGATTTAAGGTAAGTCTGCCGCGTTCCTTCTGGGAGATATCACCCAGCTTATAGGAAACAAATGCATGTGCGAATTCATGCACGGAAAGTGCAATCGCAACAGCAGGCAGTATATAGATTAGATCAGCAAAAAAACCACGAATATCCATAAACATTCCTCCAATAGAATAGTGTTAGTATATCATATTTTGAAGGAATTACAAGTTTCATAAATGTCACCCAAGCAGGTCAGCAGGGAGTTTTATCAGCTGCATAAACCGTCTTGTCCCACATTTTTTACCTGAAATGGGATTCCTGTCATAGGAATCCCTGTTTCTGTTTACATCTGATCGATATTCCTCTTGCAGCCAAGATATGCCATCACATAATAACAGCCGTAAACGACAAGGAAGAACAGCATACTTCCACCCAGATAAATATACATATCCGCACTGGCATATGTCATCTCGAATAGCTCATCCAGCATGCGGATAATCGGTAGCAGATACACGATTGGAAGCACCAGCGGAATGATGAAATAAACCGCAATCTGCTTAGCCAGCAATGCATGCAGCTGTCTTTGATTCACCCCCATTTTATGCAGCATTGCATAGGAATACCGCTGCCGGTGAGCATCGGAAAGCTGCTGCACTGCGAGTATGGTTGCACTGATACAGATGAAGATAAACGACAGATAAAACAAAGAGAAGCAGATACTGACAAAACCCACAGCATTTTCCTCAAACCATTTCGCCTTCACACGATAAGAGGCATAGCTGTAATAGCTGTCCCCCACCTGCTCCTTGTTATCGTCAAAAAACTGATTGACCGTATCCTGATACCAGGACACCTCAGTCTCAGGATTGGTATTCGCCACCCATTCTCGAAAATACGGCTTGGCTTGCTTGACATACGCATCTGCAACGACAAGATAATAGCCGCTGTTCTGTGTCTGCCCATATTCCGTATCATCCACATCACGTAGCTGCAGACGCTTCCCCTGCAGATTCAGAGTATGCTGTGCACCATATTCCTGCAGGATATCCTTGATATCTGCTGCGCAGACTATCATATACTCATCAGCCCCCAGCGTTACGGCTGGTAATCCTTTCAAGGAGCGAAGCTTATTAAAATCGCTTTGCTTCATATAAACCGAATGCTTTTCATCCTCGGTAAAATAGCTTTTCCCCTTTACTACAGAATAGAAGTCATCACGTTCCTCACGCTGATAGTAGCGGATATCCGCTGACTGATACGAAATCTTATGTTCCTGCAAATAGCCTTCAATTGATTTCATATTGAGCTTCGTGCTGCTGCTTGCCATGATATCAAATGGTACAAAGCGTGCATTACTCAGCTCCTTCACCTCATTGAATTTCAATGCAATGCACAGAAAGAGCAAGGTCAGCAGAGTCAGTAAAGACAGTGTAGCAAGCACGGTTCGATTGGAGCGCAAGCGGCCTGCAATCTGTCCGTACAGATACATGCAGTTTCCCTTATATTTCATTTTTCTATGCCGGTCCAGAAAAATCCCAAGCACTGCCGATATGCCATAAAAGAACAGATAGATGGATACGACAATAGCAAATACTCCCAGCATGAGCAGCATAGAATCTAAGCTCTGGCCGTTTATCATACTTCTCAGATACTGCTGTGTCATATACAATCCGGCTACTGCCAGAAGGATAGCTGCCAGGAAGTAGAATACGGATAAACGAGAGCCCTTCGCTGTTTTCTCATTCCTGCTCGCATTATACAGCATGGTATGAATGCTCTGCTTTTTTAAAGCGATTCCTTCCCTGATCAGCTCCAGCAGGTAGATACTCAGAAAGCAGAGAAATGCAGCACCACATGCGTTCCAGGAGAAGGAGAGCTGAAATGCATATTCATAATCAAAAATATTCAGCAGCATAGCGTGCAGTAATTCATAGACGAAGATACCGAGCACACAGCCGATCAAAAATCCGACAGCCCCAAGAGCCAGCTGTTCAAACAGAAACATGCGGCTGACCTGTGAGCGTTTCATTCCCAGCAGCAGATACATTCCGAATTCTCGGCTTCGCTTCTGCAAAATAAAATTCGATATATAATAAATCAGCCAGGCAATAATCAGCGTTACCAGAACACTGACCATAATCATAACACTTTTGATATTGTCATAGGTCGTTACCAGATCCTGCATTTCACCGGAAAAGGCAATCGCAAAAAACGCATAGAGCAGTGTCATCGTAATCGTCACTGTAAATACATAAATACTGTATTCCTTGAGACTGCGTTTCAGATTGCGAAGTGCAAGTTTAGCGTACAGCATGCACATCACCACCCAGCAGCTGCATTACATCCAGTATTTTCTGAAAGAATGCCTTTCTTGTCAGGGAGCCGCGATAGATCTCATTAAAGATAGTTCCATCCTTCAAAAACAGAACACGCTTTGCATAGGATGCTGAAAATGCGTCATGCGTAACCATCAGAATCGTTGCCTGAAGCTCTGTATTCATTCTTTGAAACTGTTCCATAAGCAGGTAGGAGGAATGGGAATCCAGCGCTCCCGTTGGCTCATCTGCCAGAATCAGACTCGGATCATGAATCATCGCCCTTGCACAGGCGCACCGCTGACGCTGACCGCCGCTTACCTGATACGGATATTTTTCCAGAATATCCTGAATCTGGAGAATTTCTGCCAATGCGTTTATCTGTTCGTCAATCTGGCCCGCCCTTTTCTTTAAAAGTGTCAATGGCAATGCGATATTTTCCTGCAGGGTCAAAGTATCCAGAAGATTAAAATCCTGAAAAATAAACCCCAGCTCCCGTTTCCGAAATTCTGCCAGCTCGTTTTCCCGCAGCTCACAAATACTGCTTCCGTTGATCTCTATATCTCCTGCACTTACAGTATCGATGGTGGAAATGACATTCAGCAGGGTGGTTTTCCCACTGCCGCTCGCCCCCATAACCGCTGTAAACTCCTGTTTTTCAACTGCAAAGGATATATCATTCAAGGCTTTTGTGATATTCCCCTGATTTCCATAATATTTTTCCACGTGGGAAACTGTAACAACACGCATATACTTCACGTCCTCTCTACCTGAAGTATACAGAAGAAGGCCGGATAAGTGTAGGAGATTTCCTTACGAGAAGATGACAGTTCTGTAACTTTACACATGATGAAACTCCAGGCACATGGCGGTTCCCTCGCCATCAGAATCCGCATGCAGACCGATTTGCAGGGATGTACAGAGCTTTTTGCATAAATACAGACCAATGCCTGTGGAATGCGAATGAACCAGTCTTCCGTTATCTCCAGTAAAGCCCTTATCAAAAATCCTAGGTAAATCATGCGGAGGGATACCGATACCGTTATCCCGTACAATCAGACGTACACACTGCGGTTCCCTTTGTATTTCAAGACACAGAAGCGCACCATCCTTTCGCTTATATTTCACCGCATTTTCAATCAGCTGATTCAATAGGAAAATCAGCCATTTTTCATCTGCATACACCATTGCATCCTCCTCTGGAAAACGAATGGATATTGCTGCCTGTGTACAAAGATACTTGCATTGCAGCAGGGCTTCCTGAATGCAGGAAGACAGCGATATCTGCTGGATCCGAAAATCCTTTTCCACGGATTCACTTCTTGCATAAAACAATGCCTGCTCCACATAATGCTCCACCCGCTCCAGCTGCTGAAACAGCTGCCGCTTTCGATCCCCCTGCTGATTCTCAATGGACAGCTTCATCGCTGCAATCGGTGTTTTAATCTCATGAACCCACTGCTCGACATATTCCTGATATTCCCTTCGCGAGCGCTGTACTGTGCTGATTTCCTCCAGCATTGCCTTGTTTCCCAGATAGAGCAGCCAGCGGTAAAAGCCCTCCTCATGACTTGCTTTCTTTGGCAGCACCTCATGCATGAGATAGCGCTTCTCCATTGATTCAATGCTTGCACACAGCTCTTTTCTGCGTCTGTTTTTGCGAAGATAGTCCTGTGAGAAATAAGCAGAGAAAAACAACAGCCACATACCGCTCAGCAAGGCAGCCAGCCCTGCGGACAGCCCCAGAGAAACCAGCAGTACACACTGCAGCAGTGAAATCAGAAGAATCGCAGCCATGAGAATTCCATGATCCTCCAGATATTCATGTAGCTTCATATCTGATACCCCTGCCGATGGCGGGTCACAATGAAATCCTCCACTCCCAGCTCACGCAGTTTATTGCGGATTCTGGTGACGTTGACACTGAGTGCATTGTCATCAATAAACAGCTTATTATCCCATAGGTAGTCAATCAAATCCTCTCGCGGAATGATTTCCCCTTTATGCTGAAACATATAATGCAGAATTTTCACCTCATTCTTTGTCAGCTCTCTTGCGTTATTTTGATAGCCTACCCGACTCATAGCAACATCCAATGTAACACCATTGTGTGTCAGATTCTGATCCTTCCATTCGTAGGAACGCTTCAGCAGTGCCGCAATACGGGCAAGAAGAATACTGGTATTGTATGGCTTGGTAATAAAATCATCCCCGCCCATCTGCATACTGCACAGCTCATCCATATCGGTATTCCGGCTTGTCACAAATATGATGGGAACCTTGGAAAAGCTTCGCAGCTGTGAACAAATGGTAAAGCCATCCATCTGCGGCAGATTGATATCCAGCAGAATAATGTGGGGATCGAGTGTTTTCACAAGCTCTTTGATATCCTCCTGCAGATTCCAGCATACCGCTTCATATCCCTGTTTCTCCAGCAGCATCTGCAGCTCCTTGCAGATCGCCTCATCATCCTCTATAATTAAAATCGTATACATATCCAAAGCCCTCTCTTTTCTGCTTCATTATACAATAGCCGGAAGGGAAAAGAAAAGATGACCGTCGTCATCTTTCAATACTGTAAGAACTAAGCATCCCCATAGGCCTTGTTCACCAATAGGTGAATCCCACTGTATATGACGGAAATCATCGTCCAGATACAGGTGGATACCAATGCCCCAAACGTATCCAGATATACATCACTCATGGAAGACGTTCGTCCGGTGAATTTCTGATGATATTCATCACCGAATGCAAAACAGAAGCAGATACCGACGGTAAACAGAAACCGCCAGAATTTGTTTACTCCCAGAATTGCCAAGGTGATATAGACGCCGGCTGCCAACGTAAAGTATATGGAGAAGTGAGCCAGCTTTCTGACATTGGCATTCCAGTCACTGCCATAGGGAGAATGCAGAATGACGAAGTACTTGATGCGTTCGCTTAATGCAATCCCCTCTTCTGTGGTTTCCAGCTTTGTATTCACCTGTTCCTTGATTTTTTCCGTTACCACTTCACTTCGTGCATTGGACAGCTGTCCATCCTCTGCCGATAACGAGTAGATTGCAAACATGACGGACCCGCAGACACCCATAAAAATCAATGCACAGAGAATGCGGATTCCCATATTCTTTTTCTTCTTCATACGCTCACCACCTTGTTGCCTTATTGTAAAACAAAATAGGTGCATACGCAAGACATGTAGTTAAATATAACAAAAATTTAAGATATCCTACGCATACGATATCGAAAAGATGTGCGCTTTTCTATCATTTCAGAATGAGACAGCTGCATTTGGCATTTAACCACGAACACTTCCTTCATATGGAAGTATGCTGCTTTTAAGATGCCCTCCCTTATACAGCTGGTGATGCCGGGAATCGTTGTAATGCTATCGTTCTGGCTGTTTACCTATATCGAAGCACGCAAAATTAAGAAAGTGAATCCCATCATTCCGATTCATGAATAACATTGCATTGCATATTCATCCCACTATACTCATTTAAGCAGCATAATAACAGCAAGAATCGGTTGGAATGCTAATATCTGATTCCTAGCCGCCTGCATATACCATAAGAAAAAACGTAGAGCACAGTAAAAAATACGTCCATTATGATATCGGACGTATTTTTTTAGTATATGTATTTACAAATAGAGTCTACCTGTAAATTACTTTGTTTTCTCAATGATTTCGATGAAGCTGTCTGCTTTCAGACTAGCCCCGCCAATCAGAGCACCATCGATATCCGGCTGAGCCATGTATTCAACGATGTTGTTAGGCTTTACAGATCCACCATACTGAACACGAACATTTTCAGCAGCCTCGTCACCATACATAACACGTACCTGATCACGAACGATACGGCAGCAGTTTTCTGCAATTTCCACTGAAGCGCTCTTTCCTGTTCCGATTGCCCAGATTGGCTCATAAGCGATTACCATGTTTCCAACACATTTTGGACACATATCCGCAAGAGAACCAGTTAACTGATCACGAATAACTTTCTCAGAATCTCCAGCATCATACTGAGCTTCTGTTTCACCAATACACAGAATTGGTGTAATTCCGGCATCGATCAGACGTTTTGCCTTTTTGTTTACTGTCTCATCTGTGTCATTGAACATTTCACGACGCTCAGAGTGTCCGATGATACAGTGTGTAACACCAACCTCCTGCAGCATAGGTACAGAAATTTCACCAGTGAAGGCACCACTGTCTTCCCAGTGGCAGTTTTCTGCAGCGATTACCAGATTTTTCGCACCTGCAACAGCAGCAGACAGTGCAGTGTAAGGAGCACCAATACCGAATACAGCATTTTCACTTGCTGCTGCAGCATCTACAGCTTCCATGAATCCCTTTGTTTCCTTCATGGTTTTGTTCATTTTCCAGTTTCCAACAATAATTGGTTTTCTCATGTCTCGTTCTCCTATTTTCGTTTTTTATTATTTATCTGCGATTACAGCGATTCCAGGCAGTACCTTGCCTTCCATGTATTCCAGGGAAGCTCCGCCACCAGTGGAAATGTGAGAGAATTTTTCTGCGAATCCAAGCTGGATTGCAGCAGCAGCACTATCTCCGCCACCGATAACAGTCGTAGCTCCTGGCAGCTCAGAAATAGCAGTACATACTTCCAGCGTACCCTTTGCAAACGGTGCCATTTCAAATACACCCATTGGGCCGTTCCATACAACGGTTTTTGCACCCGCAAGTGCTTCCTTGTACAGCTCGATAGATTTCGGACCGATATCCAGACCCATGTAGTCTGCTGGAATGCTGTCATTGTCAGCAATTACCGTGTTTGCATCCTCTGCAAATTTATCAGCACATACGTGATCAACAGGCAGAATCAGCTTGCCCTCTGCTTTTTCGATGTATTCCTTAGCAAGCTCTACCTTGTCTTCTTCTACAAGTGACTTACCAACATTGCAGCCCATAGCCTTCAGGAAGGTGTAGGCCATACCGCCACCGATCAGGACCTTGTCAGCCTTTTTCAGCAGGTTGTCTACAACAGCAATCTTATCGGATACCTTTGCACCACCGATGATTGCAACAAATGGACGCTCTGGAGTATCCACAGCAGCACCCAGCATCTTCACTTCTTTTTCTACCAGGAAGCCTAACGCATTTGGCAGAATAGATGCGATACCTGCAGTAGAAGCGTGTGCACGGTGTACACTACCGAATGCATCCTCTACGAACAAATCACCCAGCTTAGCCCAGTAAGCAGCCAGCTCCGGATCATTTTTGCTTTCGCCTTTTTCATAACGAGTATTCTGCATTACGACGATTTCTCCGTCATGCAGTGCAGCAACTGCGTTTTCCAGTTCTTCACCACGTGTAACCGGAACGAATGTAACCTTCGTATCAACCAGCTCATTCAGACGCTCAGCAACACAGTGCAGATCGTTCTTTGCCTTATCTTCCTCAGTCTTAACCTTTCCAAGGTGGGACATCAGGATAATCTTCGCGTTGTTTTCCACTAAATATTTGATGGTTGGCAGAGCCTGAATAATACGGTTGTCGTTTGTAATCTTGCCATCTTTTCTAGGAACGTTGAAATCGCAGCGTACGATGACACGTTTTCCAGCAACATCTAAATCTTTTACAGTTCTTTTGGCCATAGTAAAATTCCTCCTTATGTATCGGCTTTATTATACCACCAAGAGCCTTTTTCGTAAACGAAATTTCACTTTTTGCGAAAAAAATCACAATTCTAAAGGATTCGATGAGAAACTGATAGAACCTGTTGTTTTCCGTGTTTTTCATACAGCATTTATAGTATAATGAGAATACAGGCTACAACAGCAAGGGAGTATGACATGAATACGATAAAAGAAACCATGCAGGATCTCATGGATATCATAAAAAGGTCCAAAAACTTTGATATGGAACAGGAGTATCAGTGCTCCGTAAAGCTTTTGAATCTGGGAAACCAGCAGCAGGACCGCTATGCCCAGGCGTTCGCGCACGCCTATCTTGCGGATTACTATATTCTTACCAGACAGCAGGATATCTGTCTGCAGCACCTGCATGAGGCGATTTCCTGTTCTCAAGAGCACCATTATGATGAGCTTTTGCTCATGTGCTATACGATTGCAGGATTGTATTACAACTCTCACTTCGATGAAATCAGCGCTGTTCAATATTATATGAATGCCTATCATATTGCATTGGAGCAGAATAATCTGCACGAGCAGATGGTGATTCTCAATAATCTCTGCGTCCTGTTTATGCAGAAAAACGATACAGCGGAAGCACTGCGCTATATCCGCAATGCCTATGAGGTATTCCTGAAACAGCAGACGCCTCTGATCGATCATGCACAGCTGATTGTCATTCTCAATCTGGTGGAGCTCTACATTCAAAACGATCAGTTAAATGAGGCTGTAAACATCTTCGACACCTATGCTTCGCAGCTGCATGAGGAGCATGCAGAGGGACTACGGCTGCATGTGATACTGCTTTGTGAGCTGTATCTTGCGGATGCCTTTCACCGAGGTGACGAGATACAGAAAATTGCGGATTACTTCGCAGCTGCCAATCTGCACCATCATCTAAACCGCAGCATGTATTTTTCTTTCTATAATGATATCTTCGACATCCTGCTGAAAATAAAGGATAAGAAGCGCTGTGAGCAGTTTCTGCAATATATGGGAGAAATCTGTCTGGAGGATGATATTGAGCAGCAGCTTCAGCTGCATCTTAGCTGGATCAATTTCGCTGAGGTGTTCCATATGGAGGATACGCTCATCAATTCCTATAAACAGTATTACCTGCTGCAGAAAATGGTGGTGGATGTCACCAATAAAACAAAGGCGGAAAGCATGAAGGAAAAGATCCTGATGGAGCATATGCTGGAGGAACAGGAGCGCATCGTTCAGGAGAAGAATGTTCTGGAGGCACGTGTGAAAATCGATGGCCTTACCGGTTTGTTTAATCGCAGCTACTTCAACACGCTGTGCGATATCATGCAGAAAAATCCCGATGTCAATGCAATCGGAATCATCCTGGTCGATGTGGATTATTTCAAGGAATTCAATGACCTGTATGGGCATTACAAGGGAGATGAGCTTTTGCGCAGGGTTGCCCTGTGTCTGGATGAAAACGGTGATTCCCGCTTCTTTGCGGCACGCTATGGCGGTGATGAATTCATCTGTCTGTGTGTCAATACAGGAAAGGATGAAATCGAAGGTTATCTGACAAAGGTCTATGAGGATTTAAAGCTGGCTCACATCGAGCATGCCACCTCTCCTGTTTCTTCCCTGGCTACGATATCCATCGGATATTCTCTGTTCGATAATGATGAAGACTTTGATTTGGAAACCTCGATCACCATGGCAGATACCGCACTGTATCAGGCAAAGAACAGCGGAAGAAACAGACACAGCTGCTGTTCTTGAAGCTTGTAAGAATAACCGCCGCATGTATGGCGGTTTTT
>QULU01000055.1 GCA_003481775.1 Clostridiaceae bacterium OM02-2AC | reverse complement strand
TACTTAGCTACTTTGAAAGTGGAATTTAACTTTTCACTTCAGCTCCTTAAGAAAATGTTAAATTTCCGCTTTTTATCATGGTATGAAAATGCTATAATAAAACCGGTATGTAAAATGTGTTAACACATTCACATATGGTATGGAAGAAGTAAGAGAAAGGTAAGGTGACTGTGATGTCATTGTTTAAAGGACCCATGCGTCAGCACATTCCGGGCCATAAGGAACTTAGCGACCATGTAGACATCATGGAAGTGAAAGCCGGCAGCAAGGTATTTATCCCTTTGATCTGCGGGCCTTCTGTGAATCTGGAAATACTGGTCAAGGAAGGTGATCATGTTTCCATTGGTACAAAAGTTGCTCAGTGCAATGAACGTAATGTTGTTCCTATTTTTGCAAGTGTTTCCGGTACTGTAACAGGTACGCAGAAGCTTATGCATTCTTCCCTGAAGCCGGTGGAGCATCTCGTCATTGAAAACGATGGATTGTATGAGCGTGTGCGTTCGTTTGAGCCGCTTGATTATAAGAGTGCTGATCGTACAGCGCTGATCGATTTCATGATGAATGCGGGAATCATCGGTCTGGGTGGTGCAGGATTTCCTGCATACATCAAGTACAAATTCGCAAAGGATGTAAAAAAGCTGATCATCAATGCGGTGGAATGTGAACCGTTCATCACTGCGGACTACAAGATGATTCAGGCGCACAAGGAAGAATTTGTCACCGGTGTGGCTGCCATGAAGAAAATGGCGATGGCACCAGAGGCGGTAATCGCGATCAAGAAGACGCACCCGGATCTGATTCAGTTTGTGGAAGAAGCAATCAAGGGCATGGAGGGCTTCAGCGTAGTCGCTGTGCCTGATGTGTATCCGATGGGCTGGGAGCGTGTGTTAGTGCGTGAAATCATGCATGCGGAATATGAAAAGCTGCCAGGTGAGGTTGGTGCCATTGTCAATAATGCGACAACGGCGATTGCATTCGGTGAGGCGCTGTTGACAGGAACGCCAATTGTTTCCAAGACGCTGACCGTATCCGGAAATGCGGTAAAGAAGCCTGTCAATGTACAGGTTCCTGTCGGTGTGCCGGTAGCGGAGGTCGTTGCGGCGTGCGGCGGCTATACGTGTGAGGATGTAAGGCTGATTGCCGGAGGTCCGATGATGGGGAAAACGATTGTCAATGACAAATTCGTTATCGACCGCAATATGAATGCATTGACCATTCTGGAAAACAAGCCGTTTGACAGTATTGCCTGTCTGCGCTGCGGGAAATGCTCCGATCACTGTCCGGCAGGACTACAGCCGGTACGCATCGCACAGGCAGTAAAAACAAATGATAAGAAAGCCATGGAAAAGCTATGTGCCATGGATTGTATCGAGTGCGGTCTTTGTACATACATCTGTCCGTCCCGTCTGGATGTGACGGAGAATGTTCGCCGTGCAAAGCGTCAGCTGATGCTGGCTAAGAAGTAAGGGAGGGTATTTTATGAAATTTACATTCCATGCATCACCGAACTTACGTCAGAAGCAGAGCACACAGCAGATTATGCTGGAGCTGATGATTGGGTTACTCGTGGTGTTTGCGTTTTCACTTATTTATTATAATAAGGCATATACATTTGATCATATGCTGCAGGCAATCAAGCTGCTTGCCGTATCTTTGATCACTGCATTTGTAACAGAGCTGGCCTGGGCGTTCTTTATGAAGAAGGATCAGAAATTTGATCTGCCGTATATTAAGAAGTTTATGGGAGGTTCCTTTGGCTGGATCACAGCGATCATCTTAACGCTGATGTGTCCAATCAGTATCCGTCCCTATGCGCTGGGGGTTTCCACCTTCTTCGCTATTTTCTTTGCAAAGCTGTTGTTTGGCGGGTTTGGAAACAATATCTTCAATCCTGCGGCTGTGGGAAGGGCCATCGTTTTTGCGACCTTCATGGGGGCAACGACGGATGTTATCACCTCGGCTACACCGACAACCATCATCGCTTCCGATTTTAACTGGCTGGTGACGAATCCGGAAATGATTAAGGACATGATGAGTGAAATCGGCGGTATCGGAAAGCTGTTGACCGGCTGGTATCCGGGTGCAATCGGTGAAACGAGTGCGATCATTATCTTACTGGTCGGTGTCGTATTATCCATTCGCCGTGTCATTGACTGGAGAGTTCCTGCTGTGTATCTGGGAAGCATCTTCGTTCTGGCAGCCGGGATCGCTTTGCTGCGCGGTGTTGGCAGCTATGAGGGCATACCGGGCTTTCTCTGGTATCCACTCGTCCATGTACTAACAGGTGGTGTCGTCTTCGGTGCGGTGTTTATGTTAACCGATCCGGTGACCTCTCCAACGAGTGCACAGGGGCGCTGCATCTTTGCGCTCGGTGCTGCAATCATCACCGTGCTGATTCGTGTAAAAGCAAATCTGCCGGAGGGCTGTCTGTATTCCATTCTGATGATGAACATGCTGACGCCGATGATTGAAAAAGGGCTGGAGGGAAAACAGCTGGCTCTGCGCAAGAAAGCGACAATCATTTTCAGCGTTGTAGCAGTTGTCGGTATGGGAAGCGTACTGCTTGCCGGAAGCGTTATTGAAGCAAAGGAGCCTGCACCTGCTGTTATGCTGAATACAGCGGACAAGGATGTTAATAAATTTGAAGCCAAGCTGAGCGGGAAAACCGAAAACAGCGATGGCTCTGTGACCTATCATGTGGAATCACAGGGCTATGCATCCACAGAGGATCCCAACATCTATAACAAGTTTGATATCACCGTGAAGGATGATAAGATCGTCACGGTTGTACCGACGGAAATCAACGATACACCGCATCAGGGAGATAAGATCGACAACCCTGCATTCCTGGATCAGTTTATCGGACAGGATTTGAAGCAAGAGGTAGAGGTAGAAAAAAATGATGCGGTAACAGAAGCTACGTTCTCTTCCAAATCAACGGTGCGTGCCGTTGCAGAAGTGCGTAAGGCTCTGGGATATTAGGAGGTAAGAATATGAAAAAGATATTACATCTGACTGTTTTCTTAGCTCTGATTGCTGCCCTGGCCGGAGGAGCGCTGGCGTTTGCCAATAATATGACGGCTCCTGTCATCGCTGCCAATGAGCTGGCTGCGGAAAAGGAGACACTGAAGGAAATTTATCCGGATGTGAGTGATGATGCCTTTGTAAAGGTAAAAGACAATGCTTCCAAAACCATCGAGAAAATATTCGAGGTGGAAGGAAAGGGCTATATCTTCAAAATGAAGGTAACCGGATATAAGGACGGTACCAGCTTCCTGGTAGCCCTGAACAAAGATGGAAGCGTATATGACTATGTTGCAATTTCCAATGGAGATACACAGGGACTTGGTTCCAAGGTAACGGAGAAGCCGTTCCGTGAATCTTTAAAGGGAAAGGATGCAACCGGTGAAGAGATTCTGGATGATACGATTACCGGAGCAACGGTTTCCAGTAAGCCGGTTATCGAAGGAATCCGTGAAGCAGCCAAATATCAGGCTGAGAATCTGAAATAGGAGGTGGATGAAGAATGAACCGTAAAGAGAATTTTACAGCAGGATTCATCCGTGAAAATCCTGTATTCTCCCTGTATCTGGGACTTTGTTCCACCCTGGCCATAACGACCACGCTGAACAATGCCATCGGTATGGGAGTTGCTGTTATTGTCGTATTGATCATGTCAAATGTGATCATTTCCCTGATTCGTAATATTACACCATCGGAAATTCGTATTCCGGTTTATATTGTAATCATTGCAACACTTGTAAAAATTATCCAGATGCTGATTAAGGCATATGCACCGAGTCTGGATTCCGCGCTGGGTGTCTTTATCCCATTGATTGTTGTAAACTGTATTATTCTGGGACGTGCGGAAGCCTTTGCCAGCAAAAACAGCGTCTTTGATTCCGCTCTGGACGGACTCGGCATGGGGCTTGGATATACCGTATCCATCATCCTGATGTCCGCAATCCGTCAGATTATCGCAACGGGAATCCTGTCCTTTGACAATCCGTTCGATGCGGCGCAGAATATCTTCTCAATTCGTATTATTCCGGAGGACTTTGCAATCTCCATGTTCTCTCAGCCGTTTGGTGCATTCTGTACGTTTGCATGTCTGGCTGCAGGACTGGCTGCCTATAAGTCTCACCAGCAGAATAAGGCGAAAAAGCTGGAAAAGGAGGCGAAATAAACGATGAACTGGAGTAATTTATTTGTTATGCTGATTACGTTTGTCTTCATCAATAACGTCGTCCTGAATCAGTTCCTTGGTATGTGTCCATTCATGGGTGTATCCAAGAAGAGCAGCTCTGCCATCGGTATGGGTGCTGCCGTTACCTTTGTTATTGTGGCAGCCTCTCTGGTAACCTATGGTCTGTATTACATGGTACTGGATCCTCTGAATCTGCAGTATATGGACCTGATTACCTTCATTCTGGTCATTGCCGCTTTGGTACAGCTGGTGGAAATGATCATCAAGAAGCTGAGTCCTTCTCTATATAAGGCGCTGGGTGTCTACCTGCCGCTGATTACGACGAACTGTGTCGTATTGAATGTTACACTGAACAACATCACCAGCGGCTACAATTTTGCGGAGATGCTGACATATTCCATCGCAATTCCTGTTGGATTCACGATGGTACTGTACATCTTCTCAACGATTCGTGAGCGTCTGGATGCCTGTGATACTCCGCTTTCCTGGAAAGGAAATCCGATTGCCCTGATCGTTGCAGCAATCATGGCACTTGCCTTCAGCGGACTGATGGGTCTGGTTTAATATGAAGGCATTACTTCCCGTCCTGTATCTGGGAGCACTCGGTGCAGTCTATGCACTGGTGTTTTACTTCAATCACAAAACACCGCTTCCTAAGGGATGTGAGGATTTGAAAGCACAGTGCAAGGGCTGTCATGATCATTCCTGCTGCAACAACCCTGCACATGAGGAATAGAAAGGGGTAGTCACATGGTAACTGCAATCATTATGATGCTTGTTCTGGGGGCGATTCTTGGTCTAGGGCTGGGAATTGCGGACAGATTTTTAAGCGTTGAAGTCGATGAGCGTATTGAAAAGGTCAGCAGCATGCTGCCAAACTACAACTGCGGTAGCTGCGGGTATGCAGGCTGCAGCGGACTTGCCGAGGCACTGGTAGAGGGTGAGGTCACTGTTGTCGGTACCTGCAAGCCTTGTAAACCGGATCAGAAGGCAGCCATCGCTGAATATCTGAACACCACACCGGGACCGGATGGTACCTGTGTTAAGGTAAAGGCTTAATAAGAAATACAGGCGTTCCTCCATATACAGAGGAATGCCTTTTCATATTCTTGAGATAAAATTGAAGAGCTGTAAAGAAAAAACGGAACGAATATGCTATAATGGAAAAAACTAGGGGAAGGGCAGGAGGATATGTTTATGTATGAAAGAATGTTAAATAAGCAGGAGCAGCCCCGGTACAACGAAATGTGTGCGCATTGTGAGGAATGCGGGGAGCTGTTTATCAGACTGAATACATGGCTATTTGAAACATTCGCAACGCAGCAGGAGGTTACCTTTCCCTATGGCAACCACTATGGCTGGGGGATTGCACATCGTAAGAAAAAGAAGCTGATGTGCAATGTGTTTCCGGAGGCGGGAGCCTTTACTGTTATGATACGGCTCTCTGATGCGCAGTATGCTTCCCTTTACGATCAGCTGCAGACCTATGCAAAGGAATACATCGATAACAGATATCCGTGTGGTAACGGCGGATGGATACAGTATCGGGTTTGTGAGGAGGCTCATATGGCAGATATTCAGAAGCTTCTTTCTCTGCGCTGTCAGTGAACATGAAAACGTGGAAAAGGTGATGGAATATGAAAACAAGGCTGTATATGGCTATGCTGCTTTGCATTAGCATACTTGGCGGCTGCAAGAACACAAGGGCTGAAATCGTTCAAGGAAACATAGCGAAAGCAGAGTGCACAAAGCAGCTGATTATGGTACATGGGCAGCTGTATTACAATACAAAGAAGACCAACAACGATAGGCTACGCTGCGGCATGACGGATGGGGAAATTGACAGCATGGTAGAGCGGACAGAAATACCGAAAAAGGATAATCAATCAAATTTTGGTACAGGCATCAACTATCAGATCGGTGATCAGGAAGTTGAGCTTTCTATGGGGGAGGACTGGGTGATATTCAAACCATGGCGGTGAGATGCACCATAGACACCGGAAATAAACGGTATTTCAAAGGTATATGCAATCGGCTCTGGGATTGCCCATCTTCAAAAAAGGAGGAATGAACATGCTTTGTCCATATTGCGGTAAGGAAATGAAAGCAGGCTTTGTACAGGCTGCTTCCAATATTATATTCTCTGAAAAAAAGCACCTTATGAGGATGCAGCCTGCAAATGATCAGGAGGTGCTGCTGGCAGAGCAGAGCATGTATCCCGCTGCTGTATCTGCATGTTACTGCACAGGCTGTCATCGAATTGTTATACATGGTGTAGAAAGAACATGATGCAAAAAATAATGTCGCATGATGCGTCATACGGGAGGAGTGTGAACGATGTTATCCTTTAAAAAAGTATTGCGAACTGCAATTCTATCCTTTCTCGCTTTTGCCGTCTTTGCAGGTATATTTGCCGATTTATTACTGCTTATGCTTGGATTGACAGGAGAGGGTTTTGATGTGTATCGGCTTCAAATCTGTCTTGCAATTTTATGTTCCGTGATGGTTACCTGTACCTATATCATCACTCGTAAAATTTATGAGCTTTCTCTGGAGTTCAGCCGATGGAAGAATAAGGATACGAAGCCGTTTTAACAGGGTATGGAAGCATATCCTTTTTTTCTTGCATCTAGCCATAACGAAGACAGATATGGTAAAATACAGATGACAAAGAGGAGATGACGGTATGGAAAGCTTTGAGGAATGGCTGGATTTTGTACTGGGAATGCCATTGCCAGACGATATCGCTGCAGTGAATTTTAATTTATATGAGCAGGAAGGAAATATCTGGTCAATCGAATTTGCAGGCACAGAGGGCTTTGATCCACAGGATGCGGATTGGGCCTGTGAAGAGGTTTTTGTAACACGTGAGGCACCATTCAGCTGGGAAGAGGAAGCAGACTGGGAACAGATTCTCACAGAAATGAGTGAAAGACTGCAGATATACCTGGAAAACGGTAGATATGCGGAAAAACTGAAGGCATATGCGGGTGTGGGTATTGGCTTTGTGGACGGCGATATCAATATTCTTTATCATAAAGACAGCTGAGCATTGAAAAAAAGCATAGATTAGCAGAAAGCCCGGTTTACAGGATGCGGGAATGTGCATACTATAGCATGGTGATCAATATGACAGTTATGGTACGTCCCTGGGATGTGGAGGATGCGATGGAGCTGCACAGCTTGTCGATGCATCCGTATTATCTGAAAAAGAGAGTCTGGAAATTCCTGTATCCGGATACCTTTCTCAATGCCGTATCTACGATTCATTTTTATCAGCATGCGGATCCGCAGCGGTATCTGTTTCGTGCGGTGGAGCTGGATGGCAGCGTTTGCGGCTTTCTGGAATGCGAAAAAAAGACGAGCAGCAGTGCGGAGCTATCCTATTGGCTGGGCGTGAATTACTGGCATAGAGGTATCATGCAGCAGGCGGTTCGTGCTCTGTGTGAGGAGGCCTTTGATACGCTGCAGCTGCTTTCCATTTATGCACTCGTTGAAAAACGTAACACAGCCTCCATACATGTGCTGGAGGCAAATGGATTTCAAAGAGAGGAATTTGGAAAGCTGTATATGTTTAAAAAGTATAAGTGAGGGCTTTGGCAGCAGGTAAGGCTGCAAATGAAGGCTTCTTTTCCAATTATGAGGATGCAACACGATTGATTTACAGGTGTATGGCATCCTCTTTTCTGATCGGAAGGAAGACAGTAGAAAAATACAAATCATTCGTTGCTTGGTATAAACGAGCATACTTGCGAATGTGCATATGGCTGTATTGGAGCAATCTTCTGTATACAGGCACAAAGAGCTGCCTGCACGCATCTGCAGCTGTCTTAATGAAAGTGATTGTAAATGAAACGAAAATTATTGAAAAACATTTCAAAAAAAGATATATTTTGTAAATGAAATCATGTATAATAAGAAGGTATATGAAAGAGGAGTGAAGCTATGGCAGTTGAAGATCTGATCATACCAAAATATTATGAAAATAAGCTGGATATCATATCCACGGAAATCGCCATCAAATATGTCAAGGACCTGTTTGAGCGTCGTCTGGCGCATCATTTGAATCTGATGCGTATATCGGCACCTCTGTATGTTTCCAAAAGCAGCGGCTTAAATGATGATTTGAATGGTACGGAGCGTCCGGTTGCGTTTGATATCATGGAAATTGAGGGTGAGGACTATCAGATAGTTCATTCTCTTGCGAAGTGGAAGCGTATGGCTTTAAAGCGCTACAATCTGAATGTCGGCAAGGGAATCTATACCGACATGAATGCAATACGCCGGGATGAGGTGCTGGATAATCTGCATTCCTGTTATGTCGATCAGTGGGACTGGGAGAAGATAATCAGCAGGGAAAACCGGACGATGGATTTTCTGAAAATGACCGTGCGCAATATTATGAAGGCTTTGAAGGAAACGGAGAAGGAGCTGGATATCGTTTATGAAAACCTCATGCCGTTTATTCAGGAGGACGTATATTTCCTTACCACGCAGGAGCTGGAGGACCGCTTTCCTGATCTGACGCCGAAAGAGCGTGAGTATGAAATCGTGAAGCAGCATAAAACTGTATTTTTAATGAAAATCGGTGATACTTTGCACAGCGGAGAAAAGCATGACGGACGTGCTCCGGATTATGATGACTGGGCATTAAACGGCGATATTCTGCTATATTATCCGGTGCTGGATACCGTACTGGAAATTAGCAGCATGGGCATCCGTGTGGATGCTAAAGCATTGATGGAGCAGTTGAAAAAAGCAGGCTGTGAGGAGCGTAAGGATTTGCCTTTTCATAAAATGCTGTTGCAGGATGAGCTGCCGCTGACCATTGGCGGAGGCATCGGGCAGTCCAGAATTTGTTTGATTTTATTAAACAAAGCACATATCGGAGAGGTGCAGGTGTCACAGTGGAGCGATGCCATGCGTGAGGAATGTGAAAAGCATAATATTGTATTATTGTAGGACATGAAGGTGTCCTATTTTTTATGTAAGCTGCTGTCTTCTCTACATGAAAAAAACATAGTATAATGAATATAGATATAAATTGGGGGATTTCTTTGATAGGGTACATTGCATAGCTTGGGAAAGGAGCATGACGGACGTGCAGGTGTCTGTCGTATATGGGGTATGGAAAAGAGATTGGAAAAAAGGCTTGATGAAATATCGAACTATTTACTATCGCATGGGAAAGCAAGTGTTAAGGAACTCTCGGACTGCTTTGGAGTAACCATGGAAACCATTCGTAAAGATTTGGAATTTTTACAGAGAAAGGGGATTTTGTTTCGTACGCATGGCGGTGCTGTTCTGCGTAATTCCTTTACCGATGTACCGATTGATGTGCGAACACAGGAGAAAATCGAAGTGAAAAAGGCAATCTGTATGGAGGTCATCAACTTCATTCACGATGACGATGTGGTTTTTGTTGATCCAAGCTCCACTGCACTTCCGCTCGGTAAACTGTTTAGCTTTCGGAAGAATCTGCTGATTATTACAAACTGCTTTGAAATGATGAATGAGCTAAAGGAAAGCAGACATGAGATCGTCTTTCTGGGGGGGAAGTATTCCCGCAGCGGGAATCGTACGGAGGGGCAGTTTGTTTCCGATATGGCGAGTCGCTTTTCCTATGATGTTGCGGTGTTTGGAACGGATGGCTGTTTAGGCTTTGATGGTCCCGGAACACAGACCGAGGATGCGATGTTTCTGAATGAGATCATATTGCGCAGAAGCAAGTGCAAGCTGCTGATTACACTGGCGGAGAAATTCGATAGAACCTCCCGCTATCAGTACGGTGTATTTCAAAATTTCGATGCACTGGTTACGGATTGTGTAGAAAGTGAGCTTCGCAAGCAAATAAAGGTAGGCAAACTGCTTGAGGTCAATCGCTTTGAATCTTCGTGAATAGAAAAACAGGAAACATCGTCGTTTCCTTGAAGACTGAACAGAGAAATGCAAACTATACTTGCCAAAAAAACATGAGCATGATTTTTATTTCAACCTACATAAGAACTTGACAGAAGCGAGACTGCTGAGAAAACGGACGATGTGTTACTTGCATCGTCTGTTTTTCTATCATTACATGTCCATGAGTTTATAGGAAACAGGGTATTCCTTTTCACTGCTCTTATGAAGCAAGGGGACATATAAGTCTTTTTCAGCAGCCTGTCAAGAGCAGGTCTTTTTCTGTAGCCTCTTAAAATTTTTGAAGCAGAATGATTCGGAAGCTAAAAAACTTTTGAATCAATAGTGGAAAGCTCTGCTTTCTAATTTAAACGGAATGTTATTGACTAATATTTTGTAATTAATACAATGTAATTGTAAATGGAAACGATTTCATATTTAGATATGGAATTAAAACTTTTGAAACAAAAAGAGAAGGAGGACGTATGAAGCACATTGTTATCGGAGCACATGGGAATCTGGCAGAGGCTTTTTTAGAAACAAGTCGCATGATAGCCGGAGAAGCGCAGACGGCTTGTATGTATGCCATCGGTATGAAGGAGGATATGGACCCGCAGGCATTTATCAAAAAGGCAGAGGAGCTGATTACTCTTGATCCTGAGGGCGAATATTTGCTGTTGGCGGATTTATTCGGAGCCAGTCCGTGCAATAGTCTGCTCATGGCATTTCAGCATTGCCGCTACCGTCTGGTAACCGGCTTGAATCTGGGAATGGTATTGGAGGTTTTATTTCAATTCGATGATATGTCTTTAAAGGAAGCGGCAGAGCACATGGTAGAAACAGGGAAGGGAGGTATTCAGAACGTGGTGCTGCCTGCAGAAGGGATGTAAGACGTATGCATAAATTAGAAAAAAGGAGAGGAAAAAATGACATTATTACAAGCAATCTTACTTGCAATGCTGTATTGGCTGGCAGCAGGTGAAATCTTTGTACCATTCACCTACTGCTTCTGTGATTTAATGCTTATCTCACTGCTTACCGGTGTTATTTTGGGGGATCCGGTAAAGGGCTGTATCGTTGGTGGAACTATTCAGCCGCTGTATCTGGCACTTACTGCCGTTGGAGGGGCCATGCCGGTGGATAAAGAAGCAGCCGGAATCGTGACGACGGCCATGGTCATAACGGCGGGAATATCGCTGGATCAGGGTCTGGTAATTTCTTCTGCAGCTGCCCTGATTATGGCGCAGCTACACACGGTTAAACGTTTGGCAATGGTTTGGACGGTACATCATGCAGATAAAGCGGTGGAAACCGGTAATGTAAAGGAGCTTACCCGCACATCCCTGATTTACGGACCACTGATTCGTGCGGTGATTTTCCTGGTGCCGATGACCATCGTATTGAAATATGGAGTGAACAGTCTGGGAATCCTCATGAACGGACTTCCGGATTGGGCGAACAACATGTTCTCTCTAGCCGGCGGACTGCTTCCTGCATTGGGATTTGCCATGGTCATTCTGGTAATCGGAAAAGGACAGCTGATACCGTTCTTTATCGCCGGCTTCTTCTTTGCCCAATATTCCGGTCTGGGAGCTGTGCCGGGATGTCTGCTTGGTATATTTATCGCCTGGCTCTATACGATTTTTACAAAAAAGGAGACAGACAATGGAAGCTTGTTTGCGGATTTACTCAATCTCAAAAATGCCGAATCCAAGGCAACCCATATCCTAAGTAAAAAAACATTGAAAAGAGTTTGGTTCAACTGGCGTTTGCATGTCTGCCATGTGGATAATGTTGAGCGTTTGCAGGCGATGGGAATGTGTTTGACCATGGCGCCGGCATTGGAGGAGCTGTATCCGGATGATAAGGAAGAACAAATCAAAGGATTGAAGCGACACATGCAGTTCTTTATCACGGAAAATATGATTGGCGGTATCATTCCCGGTATTATTACATCGCTGGAAGAGCAAAGAGCGATACAGAAGCGTGAGCAGGTGCCTGATGATCAGCTGATTTCCGAAGATTTGATCAACAGTGTTAAAAACGGTATGATGGGACCCTTTGCCGGTGTCGGTGACACCTTGAATTACGCGACGCTGAAACCACTTATTTCCACCTTCTTTATGGGCTTTGCGCAGCAGGGAATGCTGTGGGCACCGATCGTTGATGATATTCTCCTCTATGTCATTCTGGTATCGGAGGGGAAATTCATGTTCAACATGGGCTATAAGCTGGGCACCGATTCTGCTATGAACATATTACAAAACAATGCAGTACAGAAAATTGTGACCTTCTTTTCCATCGTCGGATTGTTTGTGATGGGGACGATGGCAGCACAAAACGTCAATGTTGCTGTGATCTATGAAATTCCATATGGAGCAAAGGATATGATTAGTATTCAGGAGCTGCTGTTTAATCCGATTGCGCCGGGTATTCTCTCACTTCTTGCAGTCTTTGGTGTTTACGCTTATCTGAAAAAGGGGGGCACCGTATTAAAGGTTACACTGGTGCTGCTCGTGATTGCCATCGCACTTGGAGGTCTGGGCATTCTGGGCGTGTAATTCAAAAAGGAGGAAGCAGGTATGACAATGAAAAAATTTATCAATCAGCCGGAGCGCTTTATTGATGAGATGCTGTACGGGCTGTATGCGGCACATCCATCCTATTACTCGTGTGTGAACGAGGATGCGCATTGTCTGATCAGCAAACAGAAAGCTGCCGGTAAGGTAGGAATCGCAACAGGTGGTGGAAGCGGTCATCTTCCGCTGTTTCTGGGCTACGTTGGGAAAGGGATGCTGGATGGATGCAGCGTAGGGGATGTCTTTCAATCTCCAAGCTTTGAACAGATGCTTGAAGTAACAAAAGCCATTGATGCCGGTGCAGGTGTACTTTATATCTTTGGAAATTATAACGGGGATATCTTCAATTTTCAGATGGCTGCAGAAATGGCAGAAATGGAGGAGGATATAGAAGTGTGTTTGTCGATTGCCGGTGAGGATGTGGCAAGCGGTCCGCGTGCAAAAGCACAGGAAAAAAATATTCGTCGAGGTGTTGCGGGTATCTTCTTTGTATACAAATGCGCAGGGGCAGCTGCTGCGGAAATGCTGCCATTGGATGAGGTGTATCGCATTGCAGAAAAAACAAAGCAGCTTGTGGCAACCATGGGGGTTGCTATGAGCCCGTGCACCGTACCGAGAATTGGGTATCCAAGCTTTGCGATGGCGGATGATGAAATGGAAATCGGTATGGGAATCCATGGAGAGCCGGGAATTCGCAGAGGAAAGATTTGCGCAGCAGATGAGATCGTAAAGGAGATTTTACCGCCCGTCATGCAGGATCTGCAGCTGCAGCGTGGTGATGAGGTGTGTGTATTGATCAACGGTCTGGGTGCTACTCCGTTAGAGGAACAGTATCTGATCAATGGTCTGGTACATCGTATGCTGAAAGCCGAAGGAATACGGGTTCATAGAACCTATGTTGGAGAATATGCGACGTCACTGGAAATGACCGGCTTGTCCATCTCCTTGCTGAAGGTTGATGAGGAGCTGAAGCGATTGATGGATGCTGCGGCGGATACCCCGATGTTTACACAGTTTGGAGAAGCGAGATGAAAGCAGAAGATATAAAGCGTGTATTTCACGCGTGGAAGATGATATTTCAGGAGCATGTAGAGCAATTAACAGCACTGGATTCTGTTGGCGGAGATGGCGATCTCGGTGTCGTTATGCGCGATGGATTTCGCATTGCAGATGAATTTGTCACAGCTTGTGATGAGCAGGATATTGGCAGGCTGGTGTATATGGCAGGGAAAAAATTCAATAGCGTCGCATCCTCTTCTATGGGGACGCTCATTTCCAGCGGCTTTATGAAAATCGGAAAGCAGCTGAAGGGAAAAGAAGAGCTGCAGGATGTGGAGCTTGGCGTGCTGTTACAGGGAATGGCAGAGGGTGTCATGACGCTGGGCGGTGCAAAGGAGGGGGAGAAGACGTTCCTTGATGCGCTTTGCCCGGCACAGCGCGCCTATGCTGAGCATGTAGCAAAGGGGAAAACAAAAGCCTTACAATACGCCGTTACCGCCGCAAGGGAAGGGGCTGAGAAAGCCAAAATGATGCAGGCGAGGCATGGCAGGCTGGCATTTCGTCAGGAAAATTCCATTGGTATTGTAGATCCAGGAAGCATAGCGGCTGTATTGTATGTGGAGGGTATACAGCAGGGGCTTCAGGATGAAGGATAAGAAGCTGCTGTTCGTTAAGCTGACAGGGCTAACGCTTGCAATCTACTGGTTCATCAGTAAAGGCGGTACGCAATCCATCGATACCTCATTCGGATTGCAGACAAAACGCGGAGCATTTGATTTGTTTGATTTTGGATCAGCATGGATGATCTGGCTGGTTATGGCATACCTTGTCTTTGCTGCTCTGCGCAATCTGTATTTGAAAAATGTCAGAAAACCGAAAAGCAATATTCAGAAAAAATATGCAAAATTGAGGAGATAGGCTAATGAAACTGCGGGAATACCGTTTTGTAAGCGGAGATGGTGAGGATGAGCTGTATGGCTGTGCATGGATTCCGGATGGTCCTGTAAAAGGCTATATCCAGATATTACATGATCTATATGATCATATCGATCGCTATACGGCACTGCTTCAGTTCTTTGCCGGCTATGGCTATGCCGCCTTCGGACATGATCTGATAGGTCATGGAAGGTCGGTGTATGTGAATGGTCCCGGGCAGATCAGTGAGAGGCATACGTATAAACACTTTATCGAGGATACGGAAACGATGTTCTATCTGGTCGCAAAGGATGCCCTGCCCAAGAGGGAATGGAAGAAGTCCTATATTCATGCGCTGATCGGCTTTGGCTTTGGCAGTATGCTGGCAAAGCAGTATGCAATTACGACAAATAATTGCAATGCATTGATCCTATGCGGTGATTACGGCTTTCCTTCTCTGTATAAAAAAGCCATAAAAATATATGGAAGAGAATGTCGCAGCAAAGCGAATACGGAGCCGGCTGAAAAAACCGAAGCATATATTCTCTCTCATTATGGTATTGATAATCTGGATACCCTTGTTGAACAGAGAGTCTTTCAGCATCGTGAACAGAAAAGGCTGAAAAAAGACGCCTGCTGCAAGCTTGCTTACTCCATGCAGTATATGTTAAACAGAATTTCACTGTGTTCTCTGTATACGGCGGAAGACTGGATTTCACAGCTTCCCGAATATCTTCCGATCTTATTTTTGAGCGGGTATGAGGATGTGTTTTCCAATTATACACGGGAGCTGGATGCTGTCATACGGAAATTAAAGTATGCCGGTGCAGAGAACATCTTTTACAAATATTATGAACATAAGAAGCATGAATTGCTGTTTGAGGATGCCGCAGGAGATGTCATGCAGGACATGCTTAAGCTGATTCGGCGTCTGGAAGAGCATAGCAAAGAAAGGAAGGAATGAAATTATGTTGGTATCAATGTTAGAGATTTTAGAGAAAGCGAAGGAAGGAGGATATGGTGTTCTGGCACCGAATGTTTTCAATGAAGATTCAGTCAGAGTCTGTATAGAAGCTGCTGTTGAATTGGATTCCCCCCTTATTATTGATGTTTTACCGGATAATCATAAGGATATTGTATCCTTTGGAAAGCTGATTTGTTCCATGGCGCATGAAGTACGGATTCCAATCGCACTGAACCTGGATCACGGAGACAGCTTTGAGGCCTGTGTAAAGGCGATTTATGGCGGATTCACAGGGATTATGGTTGACCGCAGTGCATTGAGCTTTGAAGAAAATGCACAGCAGGTTGCGGAGTTTAAGAAAATCTGCGAGCCTCTTAAAATCACGGTGGAAGCAGAATTTGGACAGATAGCAGATGGCTGCGATTACGAAGAAAAACGGGATGAATATCTGACAGATCCTGTGAAAGCAAAGGAGTTTGTTGAGAAATCCGGCTGTGATTGTCTTGCGGTATCCATTGGCGAAGCCCATGGAGAGTATACCGGAAAGGGACCGGATATTGATTTTGAGCGATTAAAGGAAATAAAGAACCTGGTGGATGTACCACTGGTATTCCATGGCGGCTCATTCTCTGGATTTGAAAATATTGCGGAATGCTGCCGAATTGGTACGCAGAAGATCAACATGGGAACGGACGCTTATAATTATGGACTGGATTGTTTGTTTCAGGATGGACGTTATCAGCAGGGGGAGAATATCGGAGCGAGAATGGCAGGAGATATCATGTGGGCAGGCTATAAGGAACGTGTGATGGATTATATGAGGGTGACAGGATCTGTGGGAAAAAATTGGATCAAAATTGAAAAATAAGGAGCGATGATGAAAAATGGCACGCATAGGTTTAGTCAGAATAGACAGTCGTTTGATACATGGACAGGTATGTACGCAGTGGTTGTATAGGATGAATAGTAAAAAGGTATATATTGTTGATGATGAGGGAGCGAGCAATTCCTTTTTGTCCAGTATTTATAAGATGGCATGCCCGGTAGGTGTTGAACTGGAAACGATATCGACACAGGAAGCCGGAAATAGATGGCAGCAGGATCAGTTAGGGGAGTTGGAGCCAATCTTTGTGTTGTTTAAAAATATGCCGATGGCCTATAAGGCTTATAAAGCAGGCTTTCGCTATGAAACCTTACAGATAGGCGGAATCGGCGGAGGCGTTGGACGTAAAAATATTGTCGGACCGATTTCGTTTGATGATGACGATGCGAAAATGCTGGATGAAATGGTCCAAGATGGACTGGAGGCTTATTTTCAGCCGGTGCCGGATAATCAAAAGGTATCCTGGAGCGATGTAAAGGCTAAGCATTACCCGAAGCTGTAAAGGAGAATATGATGAAGGATGTGTATGTAAGAAAGCCGAATGATAAGGAACGCAGACTGTTGGAAGACTGTCCGATTTGGGAGCACGATCCGGCAGTGTGGGATGCGATGTACGATAAACGCTGTGAAACGTGTCTAGTCATCGAGGGTACAGCAGTTGTGACCTGTAGTGATGGACAATCCTATGCGTTCACAAGAGGTGATCTTGTCACCTTCCGACCTGATATGGCATGTGTCTGGAAGGTGCTGGAGAAAATTCGCAAGCATTATATATTTGATATGGAGGTAGAATAAAAGGGGCGATGCTCCTTTTTTTATGTGCGAAAAAAGCCGATACAGAGTGGTTAGGCATGGGTGAATTGCTGAAGCGATGCTGCTTCCCTGATGGATGAAAAAAATGCATGCTGTACGCAGGATGCTTGTGGGAGTCTTGGCAATGTGGTATAGTATGTATATGCTTTTATAGTAGTTGAGGAGATGAAGCTGTATGCAGAAATCACAAAAGCTTACCGCATCGATAGTACTGATTGGCTGTATCGCCTATGGACTGTTTTTTTCGGATCCTGTCTATACGGCACTGGTCTTTATTCTGTATGCCTGTATTCTCATGTATCTTTTCAGTAAGCGAAAGCTGCCGGTTTTCAGTCGTATAAAATTCATGATCGCAGCATGGATGTTCAGCATTGTGATGACTGCCGTGTGTATTGCTGCGGCAGAGCTGCTTCGCGGCTATTTCCTTTTTGACGGAGTGTTAATGGGCTGCATGATGTGCCTTGGTTTGGGAGCAGTTATTCAGACTGCATTTCTGATTATGCAGGAATTTCTGCCGGACGTGGTACAGGTCGTGCTGCTGGTACTGGCTGGTCTTTATTTGCTTAACATCGGTGTCTTCAGTGCAACGATGCGTGCTACGCTTTCCGATATCGGACTTACAGCAAAAGATACGCAGTATATATTGCCATGGGATTTGCTGGGTATCACGTTGGGTATCGTTCCGGTGGAAGTGGCATTGTTTGCAGGTGTTTACAGGCTGCGCCTGTATTTTCAGAACCGATGACTGCGGATGTTTCATCGAGAGGAGAGAAGATGCATGTCCTTTCCGATAGCGGAAGGAAAAGCAGGGTGCTTTAAATCGTAATAGGATGTATTTAGGATGGAGATGTATTGGAAACACCTGATAGATACATCCTTTTTATGTAAACAAAAGCTTTTTCTGCTATGAGATAAAAAAAACTATCACCGCTTATGCAGTGATAGGTGTGCAGGCATAGCTTGTAAAAGCACTGTGCCATATTCTGTAGGGCAGCAGGCATGCGTTTGTCTGCTTAATGCTTTTTCTGCGTGATCAGATGCTCGTCGATCAGCCTTTGAATCTGCGCCGGCTCCGGATCGATGTAAATGGTCTTGTAGTTTGAAAGGGAAACAAAGCTGCCCTTGTTTCCAGGGATTTTTTTCAGCTGTCGGATCGTACAGTAGTTCACGGGAACACTGGAGGAATAGCGGCCGTTGCTGTACCATGCGGCAAGCATGGCAGCGTTGCGCAGCAGTTCCTCATCCGGCTGTTCACAGGTAATGACAACATGGGCACCATGCAGGTCCTTGGCGTGCAGCCACGTATCGCTTTTTCTTCCCAGACGCCAGGTAACGTGATCGTTTTGCAGATTGTTTTTCCCAACGTAGATTTGTACATCGTCAAACGCAAAGGTTTCATAATGCGGAAGCTCCTGCTTCTTTTTCTTGCGTATGCAGGTCTTGACTGCCTTGACATATCCCTGTCTTGCCAGCTCCTCCCGTATTTCCATAGCATCCTGTACGGTAGCCTGCTCCAGCTGTACCTCCATGGATTCAAAATAGCGGATTTCCTTTTCGCACAGGGTCAGCTGTTCCTGAAGAATGGACTGTGCCCGTTTGCTCTTGTGGTATTTCTGGTAATAGCGGTTGGCATTTCCCTTGATATCAAAACGCATATCCAGCGGAATACGAATATCCTCCCCTGTTTCAAAGGAGGGCAGTGTCACTGTTTCGCTGCGTTCGATACTGCCCATATAAGCGAACAGCAAATCGCCATATTCCCTATATTTATCGCAATCCATAGCCTCCTCCAGCGTCTGCTGCAGCTTTGGATATTTTGATGTATTCTTATGCAGCTCCTTGCGAACAGCACGAAACAGATCGCCGCTTTGCTGCTTGATGCGCACCTTCTCCTCCTTCTGGAAAAAGAGCAGATCCATTCCTTTCATGAGCGGATACTGTCGTGCTTCCACCTCCAGGTGAGTCAGTGGTATGCAGTGAAACTGGGTCTTGTCCTGCACGTCACTCAGATACAATGCATCAGAGGTTTGAATCTGTTCCAGAATGTCATCGAAACGTTCCCCCTGTGCCATACGATATTGTACTTCCTTCGAGAGCAGGGGAGAAAACCCGTGAAACTGTTTGGTGAAGGACTCATTTGGATCAATGTGGTCATAATGATAGGGGTCCTGTTTTCCGGTGTGTGGTGCAGGCAGCTGATATAGCGCTCCCGGATGAATGGTGCGGCGGTTGTTTTCAAAGGGGGGAATGCGTTTTAAGGCATCCAGTATACGGCCCTGCTCATCCACCAGAATCATATTCGCATATTTGCCCATCAGTTCAATATAGAGATGCCGGTCATGAATATCGCCCAGCTCGTCTCTGGCTTCAACCACCATATGCAGGATGCGGTCAAGTCCAATCTGATTCAGAGAACGAAGGATTCCTCCATCGATCTGTTTTCGCAACAGCATGAGAAAATTGCCGGGCGTCTCCATCGTCGTATACGATTCCTGTGTCAGATTGATGCGGTTGTATACACTGTGTAAGGATATCATCAAACGGCGTGTTCCTTTCGGTGTCCGTATCGTAAACAGCAGCTCGGTATCGCTGATCTGCTGCAGCTTTGTAAGCTTGGCAGGCAGAAAGCTCTGTAGCTCTTTCTGTACCTGGTGAAGCAGTAATCCATCTAATGCCATAAAATCACCTCGCTGCTCCATTATATCATACCAAAAGGACCTGCTGTGCGATAAGTTTCATATGTTTCCGGCTAAAAAACAGAGAATTGAGCATTATACTACAGGTTGAGACACATGTGCAGCTTCCTTATGGAGTAGTCAGGCTCGGATACAATTATTAAATCGAAATAATTTCTATCGCTATCTTGTGCGCTTATTCTATTTTTATACTGCTACTATTTTCTTAAGCGTTATCTACGAAATGTTTTCTTGATTTGAAGTGAAGTATTGCATGACGTATGTGACTGTTTCCGAATGGAATCTGTTTTCTTCTTTTTAGCCAGATAGAATTTAGTTTTTATTCTGTAATTTCGACAAGATTTATGCTACACTGTAGATACAAAAAAGGAGAGGTCGGTCTATGAGAAACTATATACATAATACAATCCATTCACATCGAATTCATCCGCAAAAGCCCCGGCCTTTCCGTAGCTCAACCGCTTGCTAGAAGCGTTTTT
>QULU01000054.1 GCA_003481775.1 Clostridiaceae bacterium OM02-2AC | reverse complement strand
TTCTGATGATTCCTTTTTCTTATTAACAATTCCATCGAAAGAGTAATTGAGCTGCCCAAATAGGAGGAGCATGCCTTTACAATACGGCAGTTTTTACTGACAAAACCTACATAGAATGTAGCACAGCTGTCCTGAGTCATGCTTGATTTATGCTTCGGGCTTATTAGAAGACTCAAGTAAATATATGATATAGCGTAGTAAACGATTTAAAATAAGCACATTGCCAAAAGAAGAGGGCAGATCCACTTGACTCCTTTCCTTCATTGCTCTACATAATTTCTATGCAACTTGCTACTATAGCAACAAACGTTTTAAGCAGTTTCCTATACAAAGCTGCATATGAGAGGTATGATTGCACTGTGAAAAGCTGTAGAATTCCTGTAGGATTCATATTTATGGATACTTTATTTACAGCTGCAGTATACAATGGACTCTTTCAGGAAATGTAACTATAAGATGAAGATAGCAGAGCTTGAAAGGATGCCTGTGAGTATTCTTTATATCTGTGTCATAGAATGCTAGGGATGAACTGTACCAGCTAGTCGCTCTTGTATTTTCGCATCGCCCTTTGGATATGAAAGTGAGAGGTTACGCTAACCCTCTATACTCTATATGTTAATGCCATTCGCATATCAACATCCGAATAAATCTGAAAAAGCATATTCTGTATCTTATAGACGATTCTACGCCTAATAAAATCTGAATCATTTGATATTGCTTGATTTACGTAACATGCAGGACATGATGATGAAGAGAGTTAGATCATTCTTAGGTTATAATGAAATTTATAGAGTGCTTCCTATTTGTGATGGAGTATGTGAGTATAGAAAAGCTCTGCTTATTGTGGCAGAGCTTTTTGCTAAGACTTTAATATATTTTTATAGCCGGCGTACGTGACCAGAAAATACGAGCCGTAGATGACCAGGATGATGGCAGCAGTGAAGAAGGAGGACATCATAATATCTCCACGGCCAAACATTGTTACTAGAGTGTTCACCATTTTGATTCCTACAACACTATGCACTATGGCAAGTGCCAGCGGCATCATAAAGTAAATGGCGATTTGCAGTAGTATAGAGCGATTGATCATTCGCTGTTCTGTACCGATCTTGCTCAAAATCAGATAGCGTTTTTTATTATCATTGGCCTGAGATAACTGCTGCAAGGCAAGAATTACTGCACTCGCAATCATAAAGACAGTTCCCAGATAAATTCCAATGTACGTAAAGGTTACAGCCATTCCCTTATTCATATCATAAACATCCTGTTTGGAAGAGCGCATAAATGCAGGGAATACATCTTCACCAGATGATTCTTCATATAATTTAGATCGTTGCTGATCAAAGTATTTATCAAACTTTTCACAGCTGGTTTTGCTTGAAAGATCAATATTCCAGTATATCTCATTGATTTCCGCATTCTTTGGTATGAAAGCATCTGGTACAACCACGGCAAGCATATAGCCATTCATACTGCTGTTTGTTCCTAAGGAGATTGTTTCATAGGAATCATTGACAACACGAGCCTTTTTATGGAAGACGGTTACTTCGGGCTTTGCATCCAGAATATCATTTACCGCCGGAGATAACGTTTCAACAGAAGTATAGAGATATAACTCGTTATTCTTTAGCTTAACAGGTTCGTAGCCAAGGCGCTTTCTAACAGTGTTATATGAAGACAGCGGTACTGCAATTACGGATTCCTTACCATTATCCTCTAGCAACAGACGGCTTGTCTTGTCCGATATATGGTCCATGAGGTTTTTATCATTAACCTTTAATTCTGATGTGTAGGTAGTCAGGATGCTTTGTGATTTAATATAGGAAGGATCAATCTGTAAGCGTGGTATTGCATCCTGAAGAAGAAGGTCTCCATCGTTCTTTTTTGTACCATTCTGATAGTAACCATATTCCGCAACGATTGTATAATCATACGGAGTATTATTTTTAATAGATTTATTCATTGTGTTATTCAAGCTTAACCCGGTGGATAATGCACCAATACTTAATAGCAGCATAATACACACAATGCTCATTGAGATGAAGTTGGTATTGATGTTGGAATTAATCTGCCGCAGAATGAAGCAATTCAGATTTTTAAAATAAATACCCTTGCTTGATTTTACAACGGTAAGCAGGAAGCCAGCCAGAGATAGAAAGAATAGTACAGTACCGATGCTTCCAACGAGTATAATGATTCCAAGGGAATTAAATGCCATGATGCCATTATCAAGTGCCTGATGGTAAGCCCAGCCCAGACATGCAATGGATATTAGAAATAGCAGCAATGACATCCAGACCTTCTTGATTTTCAATTCATCATTTCTTCGGTCTGCATTCAGCAGGTCAATCAGCTTATAGCGGTTCAAGACCATAGTGTTGAATATCATCGTGATAAAGAAGATCATAGAGAAGGAGAATACGGTCATGATCGTTGCTGAAGGGGAGAAGACGAAGTGATAATCTAGTGGTACAGCAAACAAATTTGCCGTCACGGCAGTCAGCACCTGTGAGACGATCAATCCAAGAACCATTCCGGATAGGAGAGAGATGATACCGATGGTCAGAGTCTCATATACCAGAACTCTGGAAATTTTCCCTCTTGGCATTCCCAGCATTGTATAAAGTCCAAGCTCTTTTTTTCGTCTCCGAATCAGAAAGTTATTTGCATATAAAATTAAAAATGCAAGAACTACTGCTACAAAGATTGAAACCAGGCGCATGAGCAGCGTCAGCTGGTCTACAATCATAAGCTGCGACTCATTCAGCTTCATGACAGCCTGTTGAGACTGAAAGGAGTTAAACGTATAAAATAGGCATACGGAGAAGGTCAATGTCAGGAAGTAAACAAGGAAGTCCTTGAAGCTCTTCTTGACATTGCGCAAGGCCAGCTTAAAGTACATTGCTCGTGTCACCTCCCAGCAGGGTCACAACCTCCATGATCTGGTTGAAGAAATCCTTACGGGAGCTTTCACCACGGATAATCTCATTAAATATTTTACCATCCTTTATAAACAGGATACGGTGTGCATAGGATGCAGTGAAGGCATCATGTGTAACCATCATAATCGTTGCATTGTATTCAATATTCAAACGTTCCATGGAGTCCAGCAGCATGCGGCTGGATTTGGAATCCAGTGCTCCGGTCGGCTCATCCGCCAGTATCAGGCTCGGGTTTGTAATCAATGCCCTCGCTGACGCTACACGCTGCTTCTGACCACCGGACATCTGATAAGGATATTTCTGCAATACATCCGTTATGTCCAGCTTCTTTGCTACACTTTCGATGCGTTTTCCGATCTGTGCCGGCTTTACCTTTTGAATCGTAAGGGCAAGTGCAATGTTTTCATAGGCAGTCAAAGTATCGAGCAGGTTAAAATCCTGGAAAATAAAACCCAGCTCCTTCCGACGGAAGCTGCTTAAATCATTTTTCTTCAGCTGTGTGATATCCTTGCCATTGATATAAATATGACCGCTTGTGACAGTATCAATGGTGGAAATGCAATTCAGCAGGGTTGTCTTACCGGAACCGCTGGGTCCCATAACACCGATGAATTCACCTTCATCTACAGAAAAGCTGATATTGTCAACAGCCTTTGTGATATTGCTTCGGTTTCCGTAATACTTTTCAATATTTTCTACAGTTAATATGGTTTTCATAAAATTCCTCCTCTGTTTGTTTTATCTTTCATACGTTCACTGATATTGGACAGCTTCAGCAGCAGGACGCTTACCAGAAACAGAATCAGCATACAGCTGTATATTCCTTCACTGAGAAAGGTTGGAAAGAGTAGATTGATGACAAGCAGAATCCCCATCATCACAATTCCGATTTCAAATGCATAGGCCCATATCCGTTTCATGGGATCACCTCCTGTATACCTGTATTGTACAGGAGCTGTGGTATATGCGCCATGGATAACGATTACATTATACTTACAAACTTGTAAGCTTCTTCGTAAGAAAAGCAGGGAGGATTCCCTGCTCAACAGCATCAACAACAATAAGAGCAATGCATACAGTCTTTTTATTTCAGAAGCATAAGCTTGGAAATCGGGAAATCAAGGATAATTGTCGTTCCCTGTCCCTGTACACTTTCCGCACGAATTCCCAGATACAGCTTATTACAAAGTGTTTTGCATAAATACAGGCCCATGCCAGTCGCTTTTTCATTCAATCTGCCATTGGTTCCCGTGAATCCCTTTTCAAAGATTCTGCCCAGCTCGCTGGAGGATATACCGCTTCCGTTGTCCTGAATATGAAGAGAAATCATATTATCAGTGGATGTGGTCCATATATGAATGGTTCCAACTTCCTTCGGCGTATATTTCAGGGCATTGGAAATAATCTGGTCGAGGATGAATTCCAGCCATTTGCTGTCACTGTAAACGGACAACTCCAGATCATCCAGCTGAATTTTTATTTTCTGATAAATAAAGCTCTTGGAATGCTTGCGAATGACCTTTGATACACATTCCTGCAGGGAAAGCTCCTTGATAATATAATCCTTTTCAGGATTCGTACTGCGCGCATAAAAGAGTGCCTGTTCCACAAAGCCCTCAACCTTTTCAATTTCCTCCTGCAGACTCAGTGTCACTTCACTGGGATTGTTGGAGATAATCAGCTTGCTGGCAGCGAGCGGTGTTTTGATTTCATGAACCCACATTTCAATATAATCCTTGTATTCATTCTGTGATATCCGATAGCGATTCACATTATCCGCCATGGATTTATCCACAATGCGCAGGGTTTCGTATAGAATTTTGCCGTCCATAAACAGCGGTTCATCGATGATTTCCGTCAACAGGTATTTCTGATCCAGGCCATCCAATGTCTGTTCCAGTCGGTGATAATACGTGGATCGTCGCAGGTATTCAATAATCAGACTGGCAAGCACCATGCCCCATTGCAGCAGGGAGATGATCAGTATGACCTGTCCGTTTACCTGAATGGCATATAAAAACAGAATCGTGATGATACTTGTCAGAAAGGAAATCATGATCAGGTACAGCTTTTCCCGAATAAATTCACTAGTCCTCATATATGATGTATCCCATACCGCGCTTTGTCTGAATCAGATCATCCAGCCGCAAATACTCCAGCTTTTTGCGCAGCCGGTTGATATTGACTGTCAGGGTATTGTCATCAACAAACAGGTCGCAGTCCCACATATGCTGCATCAGCTCGTTGCGGGAGACAATATTGTTTTTGTTTTGAAACAGACAATGCATGATCCGTAATTCGTTCTTGGTCAGATCAATGCTGTTTCCCTTCCAGGTCAATGTGCTTTTGGATATATCCAGTGCTATATCATGGATTGTTAATATGTTGCTGCTGGCATGCTCATAGGTCCGCTGCAGTACCCGGGCGATGCGGGCAAGCAGAATCTGTAGATTGTAGGGCTTGGTCACAAAGTCATCAGCCCCCAGGTTCATACTGATCAGCTCATCCATGTCAGAATCTCTGCTTGTCACAATAATAATTGGCATATCACTGCTTTTGCGCACCTCACGGCAGATGAAATGACCATCCACAACGGGAAGATTCAAATCCAGTAAAAGCAGATCCGGCTGTTCCCGGCGAATACTTTCCAGGGTATGCTCAAAATCATCCGGTCCCAGAGCTTCATAGCCGTTTTTACCAAGAAAATCACACAGCTCATTTCTAATTTTTTCGTTATCTTCAATAATCATAATACGATACATGATTGTTCACCTCTTCTGTATTCTTCTTATAGCTTACCATAAGCGAAAGAAAAAAGAAATCCGCTTATCGCGAATTTCCTGTCAGGACACATGCTCCAGAACCTGCAGATTCACTTCCAGAATTTCATAGGACTGGGTTGACAGATGATTGAGCAGCAGCTCTACTCTGGCCATTTCCTTAGTGCGAAAGAGTGCTGGCAGCACATCATCCATTTGAATGCGCAGGGAGCTTCCTGCACCTGCCTGTGCATTGATACCGTGAAACCATCGGTTTGTTTTTTTACTGCGAATAGCGTACATGACGATGACCTCCTGTAGCTAGAGGATTGCCATATTCTGTATGTTTATACACGATAACAGAAGGAATTGATTATTTTTCGGATAGCATCAATATCACAGGCCCTGCATTCCTGTCCGGTGATATATTCGCAAAGATACCGCCATTGCTGAATGGTGAACGCAGCTTTATCAATATCATAAAGAAAAGCAAGACATTCTTTCAGATAGATTGGATTTCGTATATCGGATATATAATTCAAATTACAATGTGTTTGTATATATTCCAGCAGTTCATCTGTTTTCAATCCAATTCCTCCCTCTGTGTTAAAATCTATACTATATGAGATGGATGCTTTCTCCCCCGAAAACATCCATTTTTTTCATCTTTTAAGGAAAATACTCCCTTAATAAGTAACAAATGCATATATACATAAAAGTATGATATTATATACAAACCTACCCCATTAGTATGACATAATTTCCTTATTTTTACAATGTTTTTTAAAATCGTATTTTAGAATGCAAAACTCTGCCGATGATTTTCATCTGGCCTTCTTCGATTTCCTGCTGTGTGAAAACCCTTGGTTCCACTATCGGGTTTGTTGCCATTAAAATAACCGTATGCTCCTTTTTCAATATTTTCTTTATGGTTACTTCATTTTGATTTAGTAAAACAACCGCGATATCTCCGTTTTCCACATCACTGCAGCTTTTAACATATACCAGATCTCCGTCATAAATACGGGAACCTGTCATGGAATCTCCCTGAACACGAAGGTAATAATCACCCTGAGCGGCTTCTCTCGCGCTCACCTCTTCATAGCCCAGCAGATTCTCATTCGCAAACAAATCATAACCGGCCTTCACATAGCCCAGGATCGGCTTTACATGTCCCTGCAGACATGCCTGCACATCAATTCCAAACAGCTCGGACAGTCTGTCTAAACGAGCCTGCGGAACATTGCTGGATTCCCCGGATTCCCAGCGCTTTACGGTTGATTTTGATACACCGACGAAATCTCCAACGCTTTCCAGACTGAGACCGTCCCGGTGCCGATAATAGGTTAATAGCTCACTTAATTTCATGAAGATGTCCTCCTGTATATAGTATAGCATAGAAATTCAATCTGTATATAAAAACGGTATTTCCAAACTGCCAATTTCTGGTATCGTTCCAGTATTGGTTGAAAAACGGAACAAAATGCATATAATAGTTGTGTGAGGTGAGTTCCTATGCAGAGAAAAGACCGTATTATTGTACACAGTGATATCAATCACTGCTATGCGCAGATTGAAGAAATGAAGTATCCCGAGCTGCGGGATGTGCCGATGGCAGTAGGCGGAAACGAAGAAGAGCGTCATGGGATTATTCTGGCAAAGAATGATAAAGCTAAGGCGTTTCATATTAAAACCGGAGAATCTCTGCGGGAAGCACTGGCGAAGTGTCCGCAGCTGCGTATTCTGAAGCCGGATTATGAGGAGTACATGTATTATACAGAAAAGGTTAAGGATATCTATCGCGAATATACGGATAAGGTGGAGTCCTTCGGTCTGGATGAGGCATGGATAGATGTAAGCGAATCAACAGCTCTGTTCGGCAACGGAATGAGCATTGCACGAAGCATTCAGAATCGTGTTGCGCATGAGCTGGGAATGACGGTATCCATGGGTGTCAGCTATAATAAAATTTTTGCGAAGATCGGCTCTGATATGGATAAGCATCGCGGCCTGGTGGAGATTACAAGAGAAAATTATCGCGATAGGATATGGCCCTTGCCGGTAGAGGATTTGTTTTATGTCGGGAGAGCGACGAAGCATAAGCTGGCACATTACTCCATTGAAACGATCGGGCAGCTTGCACAGCTTCCTCAGGGCTGGATGAAGGACCGCTTTGGAAAGGTGGGAGAGCTGATTTGGTGGTTTGCGAATGGAGAGGATGTATCCGAGGTTGCGCTGACCTCGCATCAGGAGCCGGTGAAATCGGTGGGAAACGCTATTACTGCTCCTAAGGATATCAAAAGCTTCGAGGATGCGAAAATCGTATATTATGTACTTGTGGAATCCGTTGCTTCCCGTCTTCGGGATCAGGGACTTCGCGGCAGTGTGATTTCCGTTACGCTGCGAAGTACCGAGCTGATCTGGTTCAGCAGGCAGAGAAAGCTGGCGCAGGCCACCAATATCGCTGCTGAGATTATGCCGGTGGTTCTGTCTTTATTAAAGGAAAACTATGACTTTTCCACACCGCTTCGTACGATTGGGGTGACGCTTAGCGGAATCGAAAAGGATTGTGGAATGACACAGCTAAACCTGTTTGTCAGTGAGGAGGAGCGGCATCGGCAGCGGATGTTGGAGGAGACAATAGATGCTATACGGAATCGCTTCGGTTTTTCAAAAATACAGCGCTGTTCTCTGCTGAAGGACAGACATCTGACGGATTTCAATCCCAAAGAGGATCATGTGGTGCATCCGGTCGGTTTCTTTTGAGGTAGCCTATGCAGAAGCTGCATGAGCCAAGACAGCGCCTGTATAAGAAATATGTGGATGTGCTGACTGTCATGGGAAAGAACGAAGTATTGAAGCCGGTTGCTGTGCTGTGGGATAACGGGGTAAAGTATGAAATCGACAGAGTGCTGCAAATTCGCAATAAGGCCTCCTCGGTCGGTGGCTGTGGCCTGTGCTATGAATGCATGATTCACGGACAGAAGCGCGATCTGTATTTTGAACGCACACGCTGGTTTCTGGAGAGTACAAAGCCATAGGCGGTATGAAGAAAAAGAAGTGCGCGCATACTAAGGACGGAGGGATACATATGATTTCCAATATAGCAAAAATAACTGTATATGTAAAAAGCAGTATAGAGGCAAAAAAGTTTTGGACAGAGAATATGGGCTTTGTGATTCGTGAAGAGCAGGCGTTGGGGCCGGGTATGATCTGGTTGGAAACTGCACCGGATTATCATGCGCAGACAACGATTGTCCTGTTTGAACGCTCCCGTATGGAGCAAGCCAATCCGCAGGTATCTACAGCACATCCGTCTGTTATGTTTACCTGTGAGGATATTGAAGAGGAGCATCATCGTCTTTTAAAGAATGGTGTGATTGTGGATGACATTCAGAAGTTTCCTTACGGGAGGATGTTCAGCTTTTATGATCAGGATCACCAGGTGTATCTGTTAAGAGAAGCGTAAAGGACAGGCAGTCAGCCTGCCCTTTTTAAGCGGTTGGATTACGACGACTTATTCTACAAGTCTATGATATCGCTGCATTCTAAAAAAGCAGTCAGCACCGCGGATTCTGATTTCTGCTCAGCAGGAATATGACGATTGCTACCAATAGAATACTGCCGATTTCCAGAACAGGAAACAGTACGATACCGCCGATAATTGAAACGCTGATAATGCTGACAGACAGAATTATTGAGGATGTTCGCGGACTGGAACGGACACGCTTTGCCATGCTTTGACACCTCCTTTCCCTTTACTATATGTTTTTCTTTGTTTTCCTGTCTGTATTCGTCGAACGTTTTGTAGAGCTTCTGCTTCACAACGTGAAATATTGTGAAATAAAGTGGTTATACTAACAAAAGCAGCGTATGAAGTTCATATGCTATAGAATGACGAGGATGGTGAAGATATGAAGTATCGTTTAAATACACAGGTTTCCGCAATTCTGGATACAGCAAGAGAGGAAGCCAGGGAGATGGGCAACAATTATGTCGGAAGCGAGCATCTGCTGCTTGCGATATTGAAGGATACCGCAACGCCGCTGTCACGGCTGTTATGTGCACAGGGTGTATATTATTTTCAGCTCAAGGAGGATTTAATGGTTCTTTTTGGATTGAAGGATCAGGATGTGGAGGAGCTGCAGATCACACAGGTTGTGGATGATATACTGGAGCGGGGGATGTCACTGTCCTCCAGAAAACAAAATACGATGATGGATGTGGATTCTCTGACACTGGCACTGCTGCAGACAAACAGCTGTGTGGCAACGGAGATACTGCATCGCTATGATGTGGATGAAGAGGTGCTTTTGCTGCAGATGGAGCATGGCAGTATGAGTGAGCTTGATAAAATCAGTGAGCTGCGCAATTTGAATATGTGCGGAGCAAATCAGGATATTGTGGGAAGAGATGCGGAGCTCAATTTTATGATTTCCGTATTGTCGCGCAAGGATAAGGCAAATCCGTTGCTGATTGGTGAGCCCGGTGTCGGTAAGACCGCTCTGGTGGAAAAGCTGGCCGGTATGATTCAGCAGAATCTGGTGCCTTCGCTGAAGGATGCCTGTATTTATGAGCTGCATTTGAATTCGCTTGTGGCCGGTACCAAATACCGTGGTGATTTTGAGGAAAAGCTCCAGAATATCATCCGTCTGCTGGAGAAATATCCTAATGTTATTTTATTTATTGATGAAATCCATCTGATGATCGGAGCCGGCAAATCCGAGGGCTCAATAGATGTTTCCAGTGTGCTGAAGCCATATCTGGCAAGAGGTGTTATCAAATGTATCGGGGCAACCACCATTGAAGAATATGAAATGTATATTGAAAAGGATCGTGCGCTGGAGCGTCGCTTTCAGATCATTACCATACGGGAGCCGGATGTTGAGGATACCATTAAAATGCTGAAGGCGAAGAAAAAGGAGTATGAAGATTTTCATGCTGTAAAGATTCAGGAGGAGGTTCTGGAACAAATCGTGAAATACTGTGCGTATTACATGCCGCAGAGAAAGTTTCCGGATAAGGCGATCGATGTGCTGGATCTTGCCTGCGTGGGGGCAAAGCGGCAGAGTGAGCGCAGTGTCAGTGAGGATATGGTACGTGATGTCATAGAAAAGCTGACGGATATTCCGCTGGCTTCCCGCAACCGGCTGCAGGAGCTGAAAAAGCATCTGGAAACGACCATGGTTGCGCAGAAGGAGGTCATTCGTAAGCTGATGGGACAGCTGGAGTGGATCGAACAGGGAATTATCAGTGAGCGTCCGCTAGGTGTATGGCTGTTTCTGGGAAATCAGGGCGTAGGTAAGAAGACATTGATTCATCAGTTTAACCGCCTGTATTTTAATCAGGAGGATATGGTGGAGCTGGATATGGCGGCATTGGATCGCAATCTGGATCACAACCTTTCCAAGCTGCGCAGAAATCCTTATACCATTGTAAATGTGACCAATCTGCATATGGCAAATGAAGCAATGCTGCAGTTTTTAAAACAGGGAATTGAACGCGGCTATCTGGAACGCGATGTACAGAAAATCGATCTTCGCCACAGTATTATGATTATGAGCGGAGATTTCCCGTGCTCCAGTGTGAGTGCGTTGAAGTTTCAGGAAACCAGCGATCCGCTTCTGCAGGTAAAGCATAGTCTGGGAGCTTCCTTTACAGCTCTGTTTGATGAGGTATTTGTATTCCATGATCTGGAACAGAAGGATAAGGTTACTGTCATGAAAAATATGCTGAAGAAGTGGGAAAAGACGATGGAGGAAACTGCAATTCTGGAGGCAATCGAATCCAGCAGCACATTGGATGAAGCTGCAAAGAAGCTGAAGAAAAAAATCGTGAAGGTATAACACGATATGCATTTGAATAGGGCCGAACTCAATGGGGTTATGGCCGGTAGTATCTGATGGTACGAGATATTTTAATAGACCATCATGTTTCCAAAGCCTCCATTGATAGCCAGCCGTTCATATTCAGAAAGCTGATAGAGGATAGAATAATTGTGCAACAGTCATAAGCTATTCTTATGAATTTCAAAGCCAAAAGAGCATAATAGAAAAAAGTTATGCTCTTTTATGTTTATTTGTTATAATATCTTTAGCGAAGAGAGAGGAGTGACAGTATGGATTTTACGAACTATCTGGATGTCATATACCTAAGTTTTATGGTGGAGGAAATGGTAATAAAAAAGCAATCAGAATAAACTCTCAAATTTATATGTTGAAATTCCCTCCATTTGAAAAAAAGAAACAGAGATATACAAATAGCTGTATATCAGAATATATTGCTTGTCATATCTTCGCGTCGCTCGGGTTTGATACGCAGGAAACAAGTCTCGGTACAGTAAACTATAGAGGAAAAGAAAAAATCGTAGTTGCCTGTAAAGACTTTACTTCTATCGGTGTCAGACTTCAGGAATTTGCTGAAATAAAAAATGGATGCCTTAATAGCTCTAATAGCGGGTATGAAACGGAGTTGGAAGGTGTGTTAGAGGCAATCAATGAGCAGGAAATATATTCTCCTCAGGAACTGAGCAAATTTTTTTGGGATATGTTTATTGCGGATGCATTGATTGGAAATTTTGATCGTCATAATGGAAATTGGGGATTTTTAATCAATGATTATACCTTGCAAGTGAAATTAGCTCCGATTTATGACTGTGGCAGCTGCTTATATCCACAAATGGATGATGAGCTTATGAAGACTGTTTTGCAGGATGAAAATGAACTATTAAACCGTATATATGTATTTCCTAATTCAGCTTTAAAGCTGAATGGGAATAAAATAAATTATTACACATTTATCAATTCGTGTGGGGATAAAGCATGTAATGCAGCATTGCTGAGAATATATCCAAAAATAGATATGAATCAGATTTATGATATCATTGAAGCTACTCCATTTATAAGTGAACTTCAGAAACGTTTCTATAAGACCTGTATCACAAGACGATATGAGCTTATTCTTACGCCTGCATACAGCCAGCTTCAGTCGTTAAAGGAAATGGAATAGACGAATATGGAAAAGGAGGCACTTATGTCAGAACCTGAGCGGACAGATACATATGATAAGAAATATTTCGAAGTGAATCTTCCAGGTTATCTTGAAAAAGATATAAAGCAGCTGGTTGAAGCCAAAAACAGAGAAGATATTTATTATGATAAATATATTGATGAAGTATACGGATCTATCAATTCAGCTTTATATTCCTATGAGATTACCAAAGATCAAGCAGATTATCTTCGAGAAAAATATTGCTTCAGTTTATTTGAATGGTAAGGCATATCGTTTAAGATATTATAATTCATGATAAAAACAGGATTGATGATATGAAGCTGATTCCTAAAAAAACGGGTAGATAACGAAGCTTCAGAAAAGCAGACGATTCAAATGAAAAAAATCGTCTGCTTTTTATCACCGCGTCCACATGAAATCAGAGAAAAACAAGCTGTTGCTCTCTGGTTTTTTCATATAACCATTGCTTTCATGCGAAGTATGTTTATTATATTTACTTTTACAGCAGTCTCATAGATTCCTGCTGTTATGAGCGTATGGGTCGTCTTTAACAGATGCTGCAGTGTTACTCCATAGTGCTATGCACCTTGATTTTGTATATGTCTGATTTCACATGTTTCATTTGCTTTGACTGCGGCATTTTCCGGTTGATTTGCGAATAATCAGCTCCGGTTCATATTCCAGGCGCAGAATATATTTATGTCCTTTGCTGCGGGTATCCTTATTATTTTTCTTATAAATCATATCCACAGCTTCCTTCCCTTTCAGGATAGAGGCATGTTCAATGCTGGTAAGAGAAATATTTGGCATGGAGGAAAGATGAATATTGTCAAAGCCTGCAACAGAGTAATCCTGTGGTATGCGACAGCCCTGCTGGATGAGTGCTGCCATGATGCCGAACGCAGTCATATCATTGTTTCCGACAAAGGCCGTTGACGGTGTGTGTTCCTGTAATGCTTCCAAGGCCAGGTCATAGCCGGTCATGTACTCGGAGGATTCCGATGGATACTGCTTGTAGACAGCGATCGAAGGGGTCTTTACCAGGATATTATTCTGACTCTGTCCATGCTCCTCAAAGGCTGCCTTCAATCCCTCCAACCGATGCAGTCTGGATATTTCCTTTGCCTTGATTGGGGTGGATATAAAGGTGATATGCGTATGTCCCAGTCCCACCAGATATTCTCCCATAAGATATCCGGTTTTTCTTCCATCCAGCTCTACGGAATCGAAGCTGCACCCCTCCGGCTTGTCACCGATGGATACAACGGGGATCTGCTTTGCCAGTGCATTGGCTTTGGTAATGCGCGTTGGCGGATACAGACAGATTGCTCCTGCCAGCTGCAGTCCTGCCAACATGTCAAAATAAAATTCCTCCTGTGTCGCATCCCGCATTGTTGTAACGGTGAATACAGAGTAGCCATATTCTCTTGCCTGCTCCGTAATCGAGTGAACCAGCGTGGCGTAATAGCCATTTGATAACAGCGGTGTTAAAACAACAATGGTTTGATCCATCCTGCTGCCGGCAGCCACCTGCTTTTTCACCGGCTTCTGATAGCCAAGCTTTTTGGCAGCGGAAAGGACAAGCTCTCTGGTTTCGGCAGAAAAGGATACATTCTGCTTGTTGCTGAGAATCATGGATACACTGGATTGAGAAACCCCCGTATAGTCTGCGATATCGCGTGTTGTTACCTTATTTCTTTTTCCCATAAGACATCTCCTTGCATATTTTATGATTTATTTTGATTAACACCAGATTAGTAATCAAATAACCCTGTGATTACTAATATTATATATTTGATTAACTGGAAAAGCAAGCAGTCATGCATAGGATTTCAGACGGTGTGGACACGGATGCAGGAAAGCAGTGTCTAAGGGGTGTTAATCAAAACGCTATGATTGATAAAAAAGCGGTAGAAAGCCTTTGTTTAAAGGGATAGAGGGGTTTGACAGTTTGTGCTATATGGAGTAAATTTAAGGTGGTTAAGGAAGTCTGAAAAGGCTTACAGGAGGTTGGTAGAATGTATGATGTAGCAATTATCGGAGCAGGAATCGCCGGCTGTTCTCTTGCATATGAGCTTGGGAAATATCAGATTAAGACGGTGCTGATTGAAAAGGAAAATGATGTATCGGTAGGGACGACGAAGGCAAACAGTGCCATCATTCACGGTGGCTATGATCCCCTGCCGGGTTCCAAGATGGCGAAATATAATGTCGCAGGAAATGCATATATCAAACAGCTGTGTGCAAAGCTGGATATTCCATACAAGCAGATCGGTGCACTGATTATGGCATTTTCCGAAGCGGATGAACGCACGCTCGAAGAATTGAAGAGTCGCGGAATCAAAAATGGTGTAGAGGGCATGGAAATCTGGGATAAGGAGCGTTTGCATAGGGAAGAACCTCATGTATCCCAGGCGGCGAGAGCTGCTCTGTACTCACCGAATGTCGGCATCGTCAGTCCATGGGAGCTGGCACTGGCACTGGCAGAGGTTGCAGCTGAGAATGGTGTTGAGGTTAAGCTGAACACGGAAGTAAAAAATATAAAGAAAATAGAAACAGGATATTCCATAGAAACGAATCAGGGAAGCATTGAAGCGGCCTGTGTATGCAATGCGGCAGGTGTGTTTGCTGATCAGGTAAATGAAATGGTGAACGATGCCGCCTTTAAAATTGAACCGAATAAGGGAGAATATTATCTGCTGGATAAGAGTCAGGGAAATCTTGTCCACCATGTTATCTTCCAGTGTCCAAATGAAAACGGAAAGGGAGTTCTGGTAGCACCGACCGTGCATGGCAATCTGATTGTCGGCCCCGATTCACAGCCAACCTCCCGAGAGGATGTTTCCACAACGGCGGAGGGCTTGTGCTATGTGCGAAATACTGCACTGAAATCCATTCCGGATATCAATTTCCGCGAATCTATTCGTAACTTTGCCGGTGTTCGTGCAAGAACAAAGGAGGATGACTTCTTTGTATATGAGGATCCGAAAAATCGTTTGTTCTACAATATCGCAGGGATGGCATCCCCGGGTCTGTCCTCTGCCCCGGCCATTGCTCTGGATGTTGTTGAAATGATGAAGGCATCAGGATTATCTCTTACTAAAAAGGAAGCATGCGTTGATACAAGAAATGTTGTACGGTTCCGTGAGATGAATAATGAAGAGCGAAAGGCATTGATTGAAGCGCATCCGGAATATGGCAAAATTATCTGTCGATGTGAAACTGTCACAGAGGGTGAAATCATAGATGCTGTACACCGTCCGATTCCTGCTGTATCCATCGATGCGGTAAAGCGTCGCTGCAATGCCGGTATGGGACGCTGTCAGGGTGGATTCTGTGGGCCTCGTGTTCAGGAAATCATCGCAAGAGAGCTGAAAAAGGATTTGAAGGATGTACCACTGGATCGGGAAGGTATGATTCTGATTACAGGAGAAACAAAGGCAGCTGGAGGTGAACAGAAATGAAATATGATGTTATCGTTGTCGGCGGTGGACCGGCAGGTCTGGCATCTGCGCTAGAAGCCTGGAAGCAGGGGGCAAAGCATATTCTGATTTTGGAGCGCGATCAGGAGCTGGGCGGTATATTGAATCAGTGTATTCACAACGGGTTTGGTCTGCATCACTTCAAGGAGGAGCTGACCGGTCCGGAATATGCAGGAAAGTTTATTGAAATGCTGAAGGATACCAATGTCGAGGTGCTGCTGGACACCATGGTACTGGATATTGATGAGGAAAACCGCTGTATTCATGCAATGAATAAAAAACAGGGATATATGCAGCTGGAGGGAAAGGCAATCGTGTTGAATATGGGATGCCGTGAGCGTACCAGAGGCGCAATCGCTATTCCAGGTGATCGTCCTGCCGGTGTCTTCACAGCCGGTGCCGCACAGCGCTATGTAAATATTGAAGGGTATATGGTTGGAAAACGTGTACTGATACTGGGCTCCGGTGATATCGGTCTGATTATGGCACGCCGCATGAGTCTGGAGGGTGCCAAGGTTGTCGGCTGTGTAGAGCTTTGTCCGTATTCCAACGGCTTAAACAGAAATATTGTGCAGTGTCTGAACGATTATGATATTCCACTGTATCTTTCTCATACAATTACCGATATTCAGGGAGATAAGCGGGTAGAACGTGTTATCGTTCAAAAGGTTGATGATAAACGGCAGCCGATTCCAGGTACTGAGATCACCTTCGATGTGGATACCGTATTGTTATCTGTCGGTCTGATTCCGGAGAATGAATTATCAAGAGCTGCCGGTCTGCAGATGGATCCGAGAACAAATGGACCTGTCGTTTATGAAAATATGGAAACCAGTGCGGAAGGCATATTCGCAAGTGGAAATGTTGTGCATGTCCATGACCTTGTGGACTTCGTGACAGCAGAGAGTGAACGCGCCGGAAGAAGTGCAGCCAAATTTGCAATGCAGGGAAATCCGGAAGCCGGAAAATGTATTGCGGTGAAAAATGGAAATGCGGTAAATTATACAGTGCCGCAGAAAATCCGTATGAACAATGTAGATAAGCTTGTGGAAGTGATGTTCCGTGTGAACAATGTATATAAGGATATGGAAATTCGGGTAATGAGCGGTGATCAGAAGCTGGCTGGATTTAAACGAGAGCATATGGCTCCCGGGGAAATGGAAAAAATCGTCATTCCAAAAATGCTGCTGGAAAAGGCAGCTGACGAGCTGATTATCAGTGTGGAAAAGGCAGGTGCATAGGATATGAAAAATTTAATATGTATCGTTTGTCCGAAGGGCTGTCATCTGAGTGTCGATGATGAAAACGGGTATACGGTAACCGGAAACAGCTGCCCAAGAGGTGCTGAGTATGGGAAAACCGAGCTGATCGATCCTAGACGCATCATCACATCAACGGTGCGCATTCATGCGGAAACAGCAAGACGAGTTCCTGTGAAAACTGCGCAAAGCATACCGAAGGGCAGGATTATGGATGTTATGAGAGCGTTGGATAACGTTGATGTCAAGGCACCGGTATCAGCGGGAGATGTTGTTTTAAGGGATGCGGCAGGTCTTGGCGTGAATATTGTTGCGACAAAATCGGTGGAGCGCTGATACAGCGTATTGCGATAAGACCTAATGCAAACACTGGCATATCCTGCAGTAGGGCTTTGGTTGGTACACGTGTTGACTTGTAGCATGCATTATGAGAAGATCAATGGCTATTGAGTGTTCAAGAGCCGGAGGTCTTCTTTTTTTGTATACGATCTAAGAAAGCGAAGCAAAACGCAGGTGTTAGATCAGGCATGTGATCGATTTTTTCCTTTTACTTTCCTGTAAGTAAGAGCGTTTTTTCTTGTGCTTAATTATAGCGAAGCGCACAGGGCAGCCTTCCGAAAGGCTGTATGTCTGTCCTATGGAAGGAAGAAAGCTTTTGATTGCACAGGCAGGCTGCTTGTCCTCTATGCTTGCTTCTTCATAGGTGTTCACATCAGCCGTATAGCGGAAAAGCAAATAAAGGAATGCAAAAGGCTATACGCTAGCCGTCACAGCATATACAGAGACCCTTGTTTTCTGTTATAATGAAGCTGCAAAGAAAAGAAAGCGTGGTGGTTATGAATGAGTCCCAAGCCTGAGGGTATACAGATAATAGATACAGGGGATGATCACTTGCCGCCATCGTGCAGTTGATAATTCTCCCATTATAGAAAAGGAGAATAGGATGAAACGAACAATAACAGAGGAAAACCTGCTTGATCTGCTGCTGCATGGAACAGCGCAGGATTTGCAGGATACGATTGATACCATACACCCGGCGGATATTCTCGATCTGCTGCACAAGCATAAGGAGCATGCACAAAGCATTTTAAACCGTCTGCCGGATGATATGCTTGCGGATATCGTCGAGGAGGAGGACGATGAAGATAAGTATGAGCTGCTGAAACGCTTCTCAGACAGCAAGCAGCGCCACATTCTGGATGAAATGAGCAGTGATGAAATCACCGATTTGATGGGCGAGCTGAAGGAAGAGGAGCAGGCTGACATACTGAAAAAGATGGATTCTGAGGATCAGGAGGATGTCCGCAAGCTGATGAGCTTCGATGCTGAAAGCGCCGGCGGTATCATGACAACAGAGTTCATTCGGATTTTTGCGAAAAATACCGTGCAGGATACCCTGCAGTTTTTACAGAAGAATACCGACGAAGAAACAACCTATTATTTATATGTTGTTGACAGAGAGGATGTTTTAAAGGGAGTCGTTTCGCTGCGTGATATCGTGACATCATCGTTTGATACGCCAATCATGGATATCGTGAATCCCAATGTCAAGACTGTATTGTACAGTGATGATCAGGAGGAGGTTGCACATCGCTTTGAAAAATACGGCTTTATCCTAATGCCGGTTGTAGATGAGCAGCAGCATATGCTGGGAGTTATTGAGTTCGATGATATCATTGATGTCATTCAGGAAGAAAACACCGAGGATATTCACCATCTGGGTGGTGTCAATAAGGAGGAACGGGTGGATTCCAGTGTAAAGGAATCCTTTTCCAGCCGTATTCCCTGGCTGATTGTGAATTTGTTTACTGCGGTTCTTGCGGCAGCTGTTGTCAATATGTTTGAGGCAACGATTGCACAGGCGGTTGCACTTGCGACGGTCATGCCGATTGTAACAGGAATGGGTGGCAATGCGGGAACACAGACACTTACCATTGTCGTACGTGGTCTTTCTCTCGGTGAGCTTACAAAGGAAAATGCAGTTATGATTCTGATGAAGGAAATCGGCGTCGGCATATTGAGTGGAATTGTTATTGGTGTTGTTGTGGCCGTGGGCGCCATGCTGATGGAAAGCAATCCGATTTTTGGACTGGTAACCGGGGCTGCAATGTTTCTGAATATGATTCTGGCAAATCTCGCAGGATACTTTATACCGGTCATACTGGAAAAGGTGCATGTGGATCCGGCTCTTGCCAGTGGAGTATTTGTGACAACTGTAACGGATGTTATGGGCTTTTTCATGTTTCTGGGACTGGCCACATTAGTGCTTCCGTATATAATATGACAGAGGAAGCACAAGTTGAGTAAATAAACGGAAAGGAGTTTTAGGATGAAAGCTTTGATAACAGGCGCAAGCAGCGGAATCGGTCGTGACATGGCCAGAGTTTTAGCAGCTATGGATATTGATTTGATTCTGGTTGCCAGAAGAGGAGAGCGTCTTCGTGAATTGCAGAAGGAGCTTGCTGTTTCCGTTGACATTATCGTGCTGGATGTTTCTGTGAAGGAAAATTGCCTTGCACTGTATCAGCGCTTACGTAATGCTTCTGTTGATATTTTGATTAACAACGCAGGCTTTGGTGATTTCGGCGAGTTTACACAGACGGATTTGAATAAGGAGCTGGATATGATTGCTACCAATATGCAGGCAGTACATATTCTGAGTAAGCTGTTTCTACGGGATTTTGTGAAAAGGGATAGCGGCTATATCTTAAATGTGGCATCCAGTGCAGCGTTTCTGCCGGGACCTTTGATGGCTACCTATTATGCGACAAAAGCATATGTAGAGCGTCTGACGCTGGCTATGCATAAGGAGCTACAGAAAAGAAACAGTCATGTTCACGTAAGTGTTCTTTGCCCGGGGCCGGTACAAACAGAGTTCGACCGTGTTGCCAATGTCAGATTTATGATGAAGGGAAAGACGAGCATGGAAGTCGCTAACTATGCGATTCGCGGCATGTTTAAGAAGCGGGCAGTCATGATTCCCGGCATTATGATGAAGGGAAGCTATTTGTTGTGCAAATGTCTTCCACTGGCAGTGCAGATGGAGGCCTCTTATCATATACAGCATCGAAAGAATAGATAATGTAGTATGAAAATGAATCTGTTGAAATACAGGTTCTTTTTTTTCATTGCATATAATTATTCTAAAACTTGTCAAAACCCTTTTTTAAGGGGTATTTTTCGTATCTCTATCATTCTTTAAATGTGATAATATGTAGAAACAAAGGGA
>QULU01000053.1 GCA_003481775.1 Clostridiaceae bacterium OM02-2AC | reverse complement strand
CCTCAGCATTCTTTTCAACCTTGGATAACTGTCTATTATCCTTTGTTAAAATGAATTTTACACTTTCCATTTTAACTAGAAATATAATACTACAAAAGTAACTATATTGCAACCTCTCTTACTTTATTCGGGTCTGAATATCTAACATATTTATGACTTTATTAGATAATGTAATGGTGACTGACAGAATTTGAAAAAAAGATATATCACCAAAATGTGATATACCTTCGCTTTTTTATTTCATACTAACGCTTTGATCCTGATCTGTTATGATTAAGCTTAACAACCTGTTCTTAATATCACCACATTGTTCGACATCATTTAATACCTCTTCAAGCTTGACCAATCTATCTGTGATATCGTCCTTTGTAATGGCCATGACATTGTTTTTAAAAATTAGATTGTTTTTCGTTCTTGTTGTTGTTTCCCCATCAAGCTTTAATTCCTCAAACATCTTCTCTCCGGGACGCAATCCAATTTCAACGATATCAATATCCTTATAAGGTTTGAATCCTGACAAACGAATCATTTTTTCAGCTAAATCCAAAATCTTCACGGGTTCTCCCATATCAAGAACAAAGATTTCACCTTTATCTGCATAGAAACCTGCCTGCAGTACCAACTGTGCTGCCTCTGGAATCGTCATAAAGTAACGTATGATATTTTTATCTGTTATTGTGACAGGGCCGCCTTCCGCAATCTGTTGCTTAAAGATTGGGATTACGGAACCATTTGATCCTAAAACATTTCCAAACCGAACAGCAGCCATCTTTGTCACACCATTGCTACCGTTTGCCTGCAAAATCATTTCTGTCATTCGTTTTGTTGCGCCCATGACATTGGTTGGATTAACTGCCTTATCTGTACTAATCATAATGAATCTGGAAACGTTATTCTTAATACATGCATTAATCACATTATTGGTTCCAAACACATTGTTCTTGATAGCTTCCATAGGTCGTGTTTCCATTAATGGAACATGTTTATGCGCTGCCGCATGGAAGACAACATCCGGATTATATTCTTTAAATATAGCATTGATTGCTTTGTATTCTCTTATTGATGCGATCAAAGAAATAATTTCTATGTTTTCATTCAGTGTCCCATGTGTTCGATTTCTATTAAATTCCTGTTCCAGCATATACAAGGAATTTTCATTAATATCAATCATCAACAGCTGCTTCGGTTTAAATTTCACGATTTGTCGGCATAATTCAGATCCTATAGATCCACCGGCTCCTGTTACTACAACAACCTTATCTGTCAAATAACTCTTGATTTCGTTTTGCTCAAGCTTAATTTCACCGCGACCAAGAAGATCCTCAATACTAATATCCTGAACCGGATACTTTTTAGGTGAATTCAGCTCATTGACAAGTAAATCGTCTCCTTCTTTCATAATTTTGGTTTCCAGCTTTGCAGACTGACAAAGGTCATAAATCCTTCTCACTGTATCCTTATCAGCACTCGGCATAGCAATAAATGCGATTTTCACATCATACTTTTGCACAATCTCTGGAATATCATATGTATCTCCCAAAACCCTGTATCCTGAGATTTCATTATTAATTTTCTTATCATCAACAAAACCTACAACGCTGACATTAAAATTATCATTTTGAGCCAATTCCTTTACCAGGATATACCCAGCATCTCCAGCTCCGATAATGATAGCTTTCTCAGATTTATTTGCCGCTTTATATGACATTCTTCTATACAATCTGTAACACACACGAACATTAAACATCAGCAACGCTGTTAATAATCCACCAGTAACAATAACGCTAAGAAAAGTTCTGTCCAATTCAAATACGATTGCCAAAGCAAATAATACTACAGTAGCCATAACAACAGCCAAACCGATTCTCAGAGTTTCAATAGGTCCGACATACTTCCATAAGCTTTTGTGAATTTTAAACAACATGAAGCAAATCATATAAACCAATAAAACAGAAAGCATTGCCAGCGCAAAGTTTCCTATATAAATATCTTCAAAATTTGGTATTCTAAACTCTATCTTAATCCAATAAGCCAATAGAAATGATACAAATACGATGCATAAATCAAAAAAGCATAGCATCATCTCCCTATGATTCTTATATAGACTGTTTTCAAATATCTTCTCAATCATTCCAGCCACTCCTTCATACCTATCCTATTCTACCATACAACTTAATTTAATAAAATCTAATTTTAAAAAATCAGGGTAAATATACCTTATTTTATGCTTATATATCAATAATGAATTGTTATTTGTACCAGAATTTATAATATTTCAACATCACATATCTATCATATTTTCATTTGAAGATGACATTGTCTATCGCAGATAGGAACGAAAGTATGTATCTAAGAACTTTTAAAGATCTTTTATATTATCATTATCTTCAAATATACTAAAAAGAGAAACCCAATTCATAAGCTTCTCCATTAATAACCCTAAATTTCTATGATGCTAACGCTTTGAAATCATCCCTTACTTTTTTGTCATAGTCTTGGATATTGCGTATTATTTCCGCAAAATATTTTTCTTCATCACGATTAAAGATAAACTCTAAGATTTTGGTTGGAATAACCAACAATGCAGTAATCAAGGACACTGAAGCACTGATGAAAGCTACTAAAGTATTCATATCAAATCCTCTATTTACCATGACTGCGATTGAAATACAATGCGCAAGTACCACAGCTATCAAAACACCTAAAAAAATAAATACAGAAACTTTCTTACACCTAGTTTTGAATGAAAGAGATTTTGTAAAATAATCCCTGTATTCTATAAGTACCTTTGTATACTCTTCATTTCTTTCTTTGATATTCTTGCTATCTTCTTTTCTTCTATCAAATTCATAGGGATCAATTTCATTATTCCGCAAATCCGAAGGTTTTTTAGTAAACCCCAAATCGTTTTTTTCATTTGATTCCATCCTCTAACCCCAATTCCCCGATTCTTCTTAATATAGCAGTTTCAGAAACATCAAAAATATCCGATAATTCATTAACAATCGTTTCTTTTTTGTATCCTAAAAGTGAAAAAAGTTTATATTTATCGGTAAAAATATCTTTTGGCATTAATAAAGTCGCAGCAAATCTATTCACTCTTATTTCCGTTTCACTAGTAAGCCTTTCCTTATCCAAACTATATTCATCCGCAAAATCTGACTTTCCATCATAATCAAATATGTAATGTCCTAACTCATGAGCCATTGTAAAACGCTGGTGTTCACGATTTCCATATGCATTAATTAACATAATTCTTTTACACCCTCGTGCCTCTATTAAGGAATCACTGACCCCAATAACGCCAGAAATATTCGCTGATAGATTTTCTTTATATATCTTAAATCCCACTTTATCAAGAATATTCGCAATTGGTGTCGGATAATCCAGCAATTCATACTGATAGCGTACTTCACCAGCAATTCTTTCAATTTCATTCGAATCAGAAAAGTCTTTAAAATAATTATTTTCTTGTCTTAATCTATCAAATACACACATTATTCTGCTCTCACATTCATACTCTCATAAATTCTTATCAATAAAGGATAATATAGGATTATCCTTCATTTGATGAAAATTAAAAAGGAGAAAATTATATGAAATTCGTTTTGCTGGCAGCAGGTAAAGGTCACCGATTGGATATGAAGATAACAAATAAATGCTTTGCGCCCATAAATAATATACCCTTAATAAACTATAGCCTTGAATTAGTATTACCACAGTATTTTGACGAACTAATAATCATTGTTGGTCATAACGCTGAGTATATTATGAAATATATGGGTGAATCTTATCATGGTATAAAAATAACATATGTTTATCAAGAACCTCAATTAGGAATAGCACACGCCATATTATTAGCAGCACCTTACATAAATAGTGATTTCATGATGTGTTTAAGTGATGAAATTACAGTGCATCCCAGAATCATGTCTATGATGGAAAAATTCATACATTCAGATACAGACTGTTTATGTGGCGTAACAGAAGATACAATCGAAAATATACAAAAGGCTTACACACTGTCGCTGAATTCTAATAACCTGGTTACTTGCTTAATTGAAAAGCCGATTGAGGTTTTTAACAAATGGAAAGGCACCGGCTTATGTTTGATGAGACAGAGTATGTTAAGTATATTGACAGAACTGAAACCGAATCAACAGCGTGGGGAATATGAAATGGGCAATTGGATTCAGTTAGCTATAGATACTGGTCTTAAATGTCGAATCGAACAATCTGGCGATGCCAACTTTAATATTAACACACTGGAAGATGCAAAAGCAGCAGAAAACTATTTAAATACAGGGAAGAGAGGAGAATAACAATCATGGAGCCAAAGCAAAGTATTATTATGCCTTATCATAGAAACAAAGAAATGCTATATTACACAACACAGCTTTTGGATAAAATCATTCCTAATGAAGTAGAAATCATTATAGTTGGAAATAATAATAACCTGAATGAATTAAAAGTAGATTTACCAAAGCGATTTACATATATTAAATATGATGAATCAATGCTGTATTCAAAAACAGCAAATCTAGGTGTTGCGGCATCACATGGTGACATAATTACCTTATGTGATCAGGATATTTTCAGTTATCATGATTGGTATACTCCTCTTTTAAAAAAGCTATTATCCAATGATAATATTGGATCAGTGAGCTCAAAACTATTGAACCCTATAAATAACAGGATTATCGATTTTGGAATAGAATACTCAAAATACCGTATTGTCCATCCGCTAAGAGGTCTAAAATTTAACCATCCTTTAGCGATGGAAGATAGAAAGGTCTCCTCCACAACAAGTGCAACATTAATGCTGCGAAAAAAAACATATCTTGAAGTAGGAGGCATGGATTTGGATATGCCGTATTGTTGCAGTGATTGTGATATAGGACTCAAGATTGGAAACTTAGGTTTAGAAAATTGGGTTATTGCTGATTCTATTGCATATCATAGAGGTAGCAGCTCATTCAAAAATGGAAAAAGTGCCAGTTTCTCTCATTTACGCAGTGATTCCACTAGCATGTTTTGGGCTAAAAATTACAAAACTCTATCACCCACCATCGATTCAAGCATAATGAGATCCTTTAAATATTTAAAATCAATCTTTAAACTAAAGCCCATGTATTATTTCATCAATCTATCATCTTTATGGGAGTTTGAATGGTATGCCTCACAGCTAAGAAAAATAGCAGATATCGAATATTGTGATATCCATACGTATCCGCAAAATACACCACATTACTCTACTCCTATACAAATCTATGATGAAATACCTTACTCATTCATGAATGTCAACGTCCCAATTATCTATTTCGTGGATTATTTCCCTTCCCTTCAAGATAATCTGATTTGGTATCATATGCGAGACATAAAAGATGATTTGGTATTAGATTCTCATGGAAACCTCTTACCACTGTCTTCAATTATTGACCGCTCCTGTTAATCACATGTAAAATCCATCCTTTTTATCAATGCTGACTATCACTGCCTTGCTTATATAGTCAGCATTGAATGCTTTGATTTCGTTTGGGGTCATATAGAGCAGCTTATTTACTAATGATAAAGACTTCGCTCTGTCATTGATTTCTGAAAATATTTTTTCAGGAAACAATAATTTATATTTTAATGCGAGCTCCTCCATCATGTTCACATTACTTGCAGCGTAATCCATTGAAGTATACAGCCTTTGAAATAATGATTCAAAGTTATCTCTGTTATTATTTAAAAATGCATACTTAGCCTGAAGAAATAGCCAGTCATCCGATTTATCTGTATGTGTAATACTTAAATTTGTTTCATACTGCTCGAAGGTGCTGTCAAGTGTATCTGAACAGTCTCCAATCAATAACAGAGCTATCAATTTATATTTCAGATAACGACACTTAAAGAAAATATGATAATTAATGATTTCGTTATCTTTTATATAGGACAATGCTTCATTCGCTGTTTTGATGGCATCCTCAAATTGCTGCGTAATCAATTGATAGAGAATAAGCTTCGAATAATAGTTAACTTTAAACTTCGCTGCTGTATGAGCAGGCAATAACTCAAAGCTTCTGAAGCCCCATTTCAATAATTCTATTCCTTGTTTCAGATCTTCATTATTCATAAAAAACAAATTAGCAGCATCAAAACAGTTTTCAAAAAATATATCATGAAATTGCCATGCTATCGCTGTCATCATCGAATTTTCGAGATTAGCAACATACTTGAATGAATCACCCTCTAATTTACCACATACAAAAATTCGATTTTCAAGATAAGCTTTGGCATATTCAATTTCTCTTACCATATCGCAATGATTTAATAAACAAGTTTCCAATCTTTCATAATATAAAGTATATATTTTCCTGGATAAATCGGCTTTTGCCAATCTAATTTTATTCTCACAGTGATGTATGATGAATGAGAATTGCTCACGGAGAATGTTTTTTTCATTTGAAACTATATCAAACACATGTGAAAAGGCTTTATCGAATAAATATTCTGCACTTAACTCACTGATATGATCTCTAACATATTTACAGCATTCAGACACTTCCTTAATAAAAACATTCAATTCCATTTCATCTTTTTTATTTATGAAATTATCGAGCAAATACGTATGAAAATTAAGTATAAATTTATTTGGTATAGTATAAAGTATTTTATGTTTGTTTATAGTTATAAGCTCACTGCCTGCATACATACGATGAGAAAGCTTATAAAGCAGAATAGGAACCTGTTTATCTCTTAGAATCGTATGAAAAAGGCCTTGATAGGACTCTAAATATTTCATCGCATTTTTCAGCAGATCTGGATAGATATCCGTACTTAAACAGGATTCAATTAGATCGTGTTCAAATGCATAGCATTTGTTCCTATTGTCACCTTCATTTTTAATGACCCCGTGCCTGACTAAGGCCTGAACAATCTTTCTGTCTACATTTAATATATCTAATAATGATTCATCCATTGTGGAAAAAAGATGAAGTAAGGAAATAAAATCATAGATATCTGACTTCCATAGTACATATTTATCCAATATCATATGATAACTCGAACTGAATAATCTTTCATAATCATCTGGAATAGATCGTAAACTCGCTTCCAGATTTTCTGATTTGTTGATAATTCCATGCTGATTTTTAAATTCTATGCAATCTGATATGATTAAGTGATTGGCAAGCTGCTGAATATATTTTGGCTTTAACGACGTACTGGCAAGAATCTTTCTTAATACAGGAAGATTTAAAGGATAATCATCCAAGCACAAAATAGTTTTTAAATATGCGATGGCCTGTTTTTCATTTTGAAATCCATCAATTTTCCTGCAGAGAAAATCAATTCTGCTAAATTCCCCGATAAAATCAAGGTATCGATCATCAAATACAAGACTCGTATTGATAGAGATAAGTAAGACAATATGTGAGGATTGCTGATGCTGGATCATATACTGTATCATTTCTTTGAAGAAATCAATAATTTCTACCGCATAAGATTGCATATTATCAATGATTACAGCATATCTGCCCTGTGATAATTTTCCAAAGATTATTTTAAGATACCGATGCAATTCTTCAAATGCGAATTCTTTCTTATTTAATAATTTAAAAAATGCTACAATTTCTTCTTTGATATTATCATCAAGACTCGGTATAACGATATCGTCAGTTTCACACATGAGATGAAATGCAAGGTCTTCCGAAATCGCAAAAGCGCTATAGGTGATTTCACGCACAACATCCTTCCAAGAACTATTTTTATCAAAGCCTATAAAATTTAGGATATGATAATCATTTTTTGTTAAAACTGCATCGCATTCCTGTAATATTCTTGTTTTTCCGGTACCACCGCCACCATATACCAGGAATCCGGACATTGGGGAATTATTTATACACTCATGTGTAAATATATTTATGAGATCCTCATAATGCTTCCCTATAAGTACATTGTTTCTATTCCATTCACAAGGATATGCCACAGAATCAGCTTTTGCTTTTGCTTCCTGCACACCGTTCAGGCATACTTCCGTACATAAGCGTGGAAGCTTTAGCCTTTCCCTATATTTTATTAAACGTACTTTAAATTTACATAATACGATTTGATTAGGTTTTAATTCAATAGTACGCGTTATCTTATTACGTAAAGCCTTGTCCTGTGATAGAAACTCAAAATAATAATTATCTTCTGATTCATCAATGGTTATTTTAATAGTACAGGAATTGAATTTATGCTTATTTTCTGCGATAACATTCAAATTATACACTTCACCCACAGCTAAATCCATGATTTCATAATACCCGTTAAATCGTTTCTTATCTATCAGTTTTGGATTTTTTTCATTATAAAAATCTATTTCTACGGAGTGATGAAAATCTGCTTTAACCTGTTGACCCAGAAAATCTGAAAGCATTTCTTTATAATTTGTGAATAGGAGTTCCTCTATTGTCTCATTCTCGTAAATGAAAACTTCTTTTTTGTGTTCAAATGCATATCGTCCTATATGACGCTTGAGATTTTTATTTAGGTTTGAATAACTAAAGAAAAGCAAATGCTGTACATCATTTAGTTCAGCCATGACCAGGGTTGGAGCTAATTCTTTCAATGCAATATTTTGTGTATAGTTTTTACATTCCGCCCACCAAAGCTCTTGCAGATCATCAATTGCCCAAAAATCTTTACTACCATCATGCGAGGCCTTCGTAGGATGAAATTCAATTTCATATTCATCAAATAACAGTTTAAGCAAAAATGCAACCAACGCTTCAAACTGAACACCTTTAATATTTCCCTTTATGCTACCATATTGTTTCTTATAAAAATAATTTAGAATTTCTGTCCATACTTTATCTTCTATGAATTTCATACAGCTCCTTATATAGCTTTCGTCTTACTCTTTTTAAGGATAATCCTATATTATCCTTTATAGTTTCCTTATTTAAATAATGCAATCAATGCATCATATAATTCCTCCGGTGTCTGAACCGGTTTACTCACCTTCTGTTTATTCACCTGAAAATCCAGTGTGTCAATAAATCTAATTTCATTTTGATACAGGTAATCAAAGCCGATCTGTAAAACTGCTGCATGACTTCGCTTCTTTAAATAGGACGCACAGTCTGCATCTATAATAATAATCTGTTTGTTTTTCACCATATTGAGCCGCTTTAGCAAATGCGGATCCGAAAACAGCCCCAAGCCGAACAGCACAATAGAATCCGCCTCCATGATATCTGCTTCAAACTGTTCCAATATATCTGGATCCACTTTATGCTCCTTGTTTTCAGGCGAACTACATATAATTTCCGGCGCTTCATAATCTCCATGCAGTGCTATTATCTCCATATCAATGGTGATTCCATTATCCTTAATATCGAAAAACTCATTTGTAATCTTATCATAGTTCGTGGTATAGCACGTAACCCGTTCATACCCTGTCTCCTGCATTTCCCGAAATAGACAGCCAGAGAAGCAATTCATTTTATTAAAAGAGTTTTTATCCGTATGCTTTAACTTCGATATCGTCCGCATCGTTTTCGGTACACTGGTTTTCTCATTATCACTAATCAAATTCTGCATATTCATTTTTATTTTATCTGAAATAGCCTTTTCCAGCTGCTCCAATATCTCTTCCGCTTCCACCTTGGAACAAAGATTCGCCAGTCTTGACAAAAGAAACTCACCGTTCACACTTGCATCTGCTATCTTTATGTCATCCAGCAGATGGCAATACTCATTTAACAGCCTTTTTGTCTCCTTATACCATATCGTACTAAGCCATTTATTGGGAAACGCGTCATAGAGCTTTTCCATAATCTCTTCTTTATACAACGGATTATTCAAATACGCACTGAAAAAGCAATTGAATCCGTTCCCTATAATGAACACACTTTTCACTCCGCTTTCCCCCTTAATCTATCGCATCCAGTTCATGATATAATGTTTTTGCATACGTATCTGTCATACCACTTAAAAAATCAGTGACCAGTAACAGCCGTAGATATAATGCATCGCGTTGTGAATATTCACCTTCAAGCTTTGAAACTTCTTTCCGGTAATTTGCGACGTGATTCGAAGATAGCAGACTTGTAACCTTCTTGTCTATTTTCTGCTGTTTGAAGTCAGTGCCCTTGCAGTCAAAATATATAATCGCAGGAACAAATTTATCCAACAGGGAGTTCAGGAGCTTATGAGCAGAAATTTCCAGCTTCATAATGCTCGTATGTGTAAACGCATACTCCTTTGCCGTTTCTTTTAAGATTTCCAACGTCTTCTCATGATAGGTATCCTCCAGTAGCTCCTTGTGATATTCTCCCTTCATAATGGCCGTATAATTGATGCTGAACGAAAAGGCTGCACACCACATCAGCCATCCTTTTATGTATTGCAGCCAGTTTTGGACAGCATACATCTCTGCCTCTTTCACAGTACTGCATACTTCCCGCCCTTTATCATAAAGCTCTGTCAGCTTCTTCTGTGCTTCCTTTACATAATGATACTTATCATGTTTATCATATTCCGGTATTTTATCTGCGATTTTCTTCCTTAACTGATGGTAGCTGAACAACCCTTTCTTAAAGGAATCCTCTACATCTGCCACGCCGTAGGATATATCATCAGCAGCTTCCAGTAAAAAAGTTAACGGGTGACGTACATAGCTTCCATCAGCCAAAGTTCCGGTCTCCCTGCATATCCTTTGTACCAATTCCTCATCAGCCTGAAAATAACCCATCTTATGATATTGGATATTTTCTGCTTTTTCATCAATTTCATTGGAACAGCATGGATATTTAATCAAAGTGTTTATAACTGCAGCTGTAAGATTCATACCAAATTCACAATCTGAGAATGGCAGCTTTAGTATGGAACGAAGTGCCTGTGCATTTCCTTCAAAATTCTCCAAATCCATTCGCTGCTGCTCACTCAATAGGCTGTATACAGATGTTTCTCCATACATAAGCTCTTTTAAGTGATTGCGAAACCAGTCCCTTATTATCGTTTCTCCAAAATGACCAAACGGCGGATTCCCGATATCATGCAGTAGACCTGCACAGAACAGAATATCCGGCATTGATTCTATTTCATGCATAGAAACCCTGTTATATTTTTCTAACCGCTTTCGTGTCAAATTCGCCAGCTGCTTGGCTGTAAATGCCGTTTCCAAAGAATGTGTGAGCCGAGTTCTTACAAAATCATTTTTGTCCAATGGAAAAACCTGTGTCTTATCCTGAAGTCTTCGAAAAGCTGCACTCTGGATCACCGTTTGCTGATCCTTTTCAAATTCGTCCCGTAAATCTTTATCAAAGTCTTCCAATGGAATCTCCGCCAAACGTTTATCTGATAATAATGCTTCCCACTTCATATTGCCTCGCTTTCCCTGATACTGTTCTTGAAAAGAGAATACGACAAAAAGCCCCCGTATTTTCCCCACTCTTTTTCTTTATTATACAATAGAATCAGCTAACCATGTAAAAATTCTCGTTCTTTTTTTATGTTTTTTTCTTATATATTTACCTACTAATTCACAAATCCTAATATTCATGGAATTCATTTTGTTCATATTATTGAAAAACACAATTCCAACGCCTCTCTTTTACGTGCCCTCCAGCTTCTCATACCTTCACGATTCTTTGCCGATGTATTTTATCATTCCCATTATTTTCCAATCATTATATATTTACATATTTTTCCATATAAACTAGCATAAACCTTGAGGTGAAAAACATGAACTATATCTTAACCAAAGAAATTGTAGACCAGTATTTGCAGGAATGCAGTATCGCAAAGGAGCTGAACGCCCACACACTAAAGGCCTATCAGATCGATCTGAAGCAGTTTTTATCTTTCATGGAACGCTATGCATACGATGTACAAAAGGAATCTCTCCATGCCTATATTTTGCATCTGCACAAGACATACCAGAAACCCAAAACCATAAAACGCAAGATTGCCAGCATCAACGCCCTGTTCTCCTATCTTGTTTTTCATGATCTGATGGAAATCAATCCCATGAGCCGTCTGCGTACCACCTTTCGGGAACCCCGGCTACTGCCCAGAACTATACCAAACACACACCTTTCCTCCATCTTCAACCGCATATATGATGAAATGAAGGACTGTAAAACCAGCTACCAGCGCAAGGTATGTATTCGCAATGCCGCCGTCATGGAGCTTCTCTTCTCCACCGGCATGAGAGTCTCCGAGCTCTGCCATGTCAGAGATGAAGAAATCAACCTGCGGGAGCAGTATGTCCGCATCTATGGAAAAGGATCAAAGGAGCGCATTCTGCAAATCGGCAATCCGGATGTATTGAAAATCCTCTACTCCTATCGGTCCATGTTCCAAAAGGAAATTGAATCCAGCGGCTTTTTCTTCATCAACAAGCTCGGTAATCCACTCTCCGAGCAATCCGTGCGGCTGTTGATTGCCCGCTATGAGAAAGCTCTGAAAATCCCCCAGCATCTGACGCCCCATATGTTTCGCCATACCTTCGCCACACAGCTGTTGGAGGAAGATGTCGATATCCGCTACATCCAGCATATCCTCGGACACAGCTCCATCACCACCACGCAGATTTACACCCACATCAGCTCCAACAAGCAAAAGGAAATCCTGTACCATAAAAATCCAAGGAACTTCATCAACCAGAGCTGATTGTACACGGGCTACCCCTTTCTTTTAGAAAACCAAACAGAAAAAAAGAGAATTCAAACACTGCTCAGAAATTTGAATTCTCCTTTTCTATATAATACAAACATAAATCAAAGCATCCAAAAATTCCTCCCCCGTGCAGGAACACCCCTGAATACTGACATTAAAGACGCTCTCCCTTTATCCCCACGCAGATACATTAGCTCTCCGCATTCAGCCATTCACCTTCAACAGCTCCAGAATCTGATCCTTATCCATCCGCATGATATTCGCCTCATTCTCTTCCACGAAAATATCCGCAAGCTCCTTTTTCATCTGCTGTAAATGCTGGATGCGCTCCTCCACCGTATTGCGCATGATCAGCTTATACACCTGCACACGGGAATTCTGACCGATACGATATGCCCGGTCACTCGCCTGATTCTCCGCCGAAACATTCCACCATGAATCATAATGAATCACCGCCTCCGCCGCTGTCAGGTTGATACCGGTACCGCCGGACTTCAACGAGATAAGGAACACCTTCTTTTCCTTATCCTGAAACTTCTGCACAAGCTCCCGGCGCTCCTCCTTGCCCGTACTTCCATCCATCCGGAAATACGGTATATGCAGATGCTGCAGCTCGACCTGAATCAGATCCAGCATGGAGGTAAAATTGGAAAACAGCAGTACGGACTTATCATTCTCCACAAGAGAGCTCACCAGCTCCATACAGGCCTTCAGCTTACTGGAGGGCTGGGTTACCTCATCATACACAAGACGCGGATCACAGCAAATCTGCCGTAAACGCATCAGCATGCCCAAGACCTGGAACCGATTGGTCTTCACCAGATCCAGCTCCTGCTGCAGCTCCTTGTTGACCTGTGCAAGATTCGCCATGTACATCGTTTCCTCTGCCTCATCAAAAGCGATACTGAGTGTTGTTTCCGTCTTTTCCGGCAGCTCGCTCAGCACCTCCTTCTTCACTCTTCGCAGAATAAACGGCTGTACCATTTTCTTCAGCTGCTCCTGCTTCTCCTTATGCTTTCCAAGAACGATATCCTTCTCGAAATGGTGGGAGAAATAGCGGTAATCAAACAGGTAGCCCGGCATCAGAAAATCAAAAATACTCCACAGCTCAGCCAGTGAATTTTCAATCGGTGTACCTGTCAAAGCCAGTGCATGATGGCTCTTCAGCCGCTTCGTGCTCGTCGCATTCATCGTCCTCTGATTTTTGATATACTGTGCCTCATCCAGTATTTTATAAAAGAACGTCCGATTTTCATAATACCCGATATCCCTCTTCAGATAATCATAGGAGGTAATCAACAGATCCATATCCATACTGCCGCGGATCAGCTCCTCCCGTTTTGCCTGAGAGCCTGTGATACAGCAAACCTTCAGATCACTTGCGAACTTGCACACCTCATCCTCCCAGTTATACAGCACACTGCTTGGAACAATGACAATACTGGTACGCCCCTCCTGCTTTTCACTTTCCAGAAAAGCGATGACCTGCAGTGTTTTTCCAAGTCCCATATCATCTGCCAAAATGCCCCCGAAGCCATACCGGTGCATCAGCTTCAGCCAGCGAAAGCCATCCTTCTGATAATCACGTAAAAGCTCATTATAGCGCTGCGGGATTTCAATATCCTGTGTACTGATCTGCTGGAAGGAATTCAGTATATTCTGTAAGACATCCTCTTTATGGAAGGCGATAGAGTCACTGCCCTTCGTAAACGCATCCAGCATAAACAGCCGATAGCCCGGCAGCTGTATGCAATTCTGCTGCAGCTGTGCGTCCTCGATATGGAATTCCTGCATCATCGTGTCCAGCTCCTCCAGCTGATCACTCTTCAGATTCAGCAGCTTTCCGTTCTTCAAGCGATAGAAATGCTTCTTCCTGCGATAGGCACGCAGCACATCCAGCAGCTCCTCCTTCTGAATATCGCGGCTGTGCAGATCGATTTCCAGAAGGTTGCCTGCAAGGCGCAGTCCTGCCTGCAGATTAACCACATGCTTCTTATTCATATTCTTCAATACATCACTGACAAAAATCTCACAATATCCAGATAGAAACGGAAGCCCGTCCCGCATAAACTCCAGCAGGGTTTCACTCACATCATGAAACAGTGCGCAATGCTCCTCCGGTTGAATGATGTCCGCATACTGTCTTATGAAATTCTCCACAATCTCCTGGCGCAGAGGCAGATATTCCTGTGTATTCTGAAAGCCCGGTATCCGCTCATCCTCATATAGAACATCCAGCTGGAAATACACCCGGCCAAGCTCATCGATATCCCCATACAGCTCCAGACCGATCGGTTCCAGCGTATAGGCATACTTCGCAATTCCATACATATTTGCATAATCACGGATTTCACTTAGGACATATTTATAGAAATCCGCAAATTCCTCATTTCGCACATACAGCTGCTGTTCACTCAGGGAATCGATCAGCTCCAGGCACTTTCCCTGTTCATCAAAACGATAGCGGTACAGCGTATCATCCTGCATCCGATACAAATGATGCCGTCCCCGAATACCGCTTTTCAGCAGCGACCAGTTACGGAAGGTAAGCAGAACAAAATCCTCCTCGCTCTTTACGCGGATGTCCAGCAGCTGCCGCTTATCCTTCATCTGAATGTTGCGATACCGCTGTGGAAGGCGTCCCAGCAGCTCATAAAACTCATCCATATACAGCGGAGGAATTTCCATCACACTGGGATTGGATACCAGTGTCTTCCCCTCATAAAAGCAATTTTTTAAGAAACGGATCAGCTCCTGACTATCCTCGTCAAAGCGGCTGATGGAATGGGTAAATGCCAGAGACATACCATATTGTGCATAGGTCTGCTGGGCAAGGCGTTCAAAGAAATCCGAAAGACTGCTAATGGTATACCATTTCCGATCCCCGATTTTCAATGCAATATACATATGCTGCTGATCAGTGACCTCAGCCTCCACAAACAGATGCACCTTTTCCACATGCTCACGGTTTTGCAGCTCCTGATAATAGACCTTGCTCTCCTGTAGAATATGGCTGGAGGTCGCAAACTGCTTCATCAGCTCCCTGCGGCGGGTATTCTCCTTCACCATCGCCTCGATATTCTGATGCTCCTTCCGGATTTCCATCTGTAATTTTCCCTTTTTCACAGGGGACGCTTCCTTTTCTGTCCAAGACCTCTGCGTCTCTTTCTTCGGCGGTGCCGGCTTCTGCTGAAGCTGGGGAAGCTGTACAGCGGGCTGCTGTGTCATGCTTTCCTCCGCTTTTCTTTCATAGGAATATGGAAACTTCTCCGGCTGCAGATCATGAATCTGGTACAGCACTGCCAGCAGATGCTCACATATTTTCGTACGTTTGCAGCTGCAGAAATAATAATCCACGTCACTCTCCGCATTTAATGTAAACTGCAGTGTCGCATAAAACTTCCCGCTCAGAGTCTCCATCCGGGCCTCCACATGGTACTCACTCTGTGTTTTTGCTATATATATTTTTCTGATCAGGTTCTCCTGCTGCACCTTTCTGGCCTTGATCAGCTTTGTTTCACTTTTTGTCTGTCGCTTAATATCATCTACCGTTAATCTCACAGCTTCATCCCTTTATTCCTGCTTTGCCTACATCCGATGATACAGGCTTGCAGGTATCCTTTCTATTCCGAATACAAAAAAGCATCCAATACGATATCTTACGTATTGCACACTTTTCCTCGCGTTTCTTCTTATATGATACCTGCAAATCTAAATAAGTCAAGCCGCTTTTCCTTTATTTTCTAAATCCGATGAGAAAAACAGCAGATGCCGTCACATTCTGACTTTCCTTGTAACAGCGCGGCTGGTGTATCCTCAAGGATTTCCTGTTGATTGCATTACGCAGGCTACATATGCCGAACCCGCAGAACATCCACAACCATCATAATGAACTCCCGGTTGGTCGGCTTGCCTTTATTCTTACTCACCGTATTGCGAAATACAGAATACAGAAAATCCACATCCCCGCGATCCAGCGTTGCCTCCACTGCATTGCGGATACTTCGCTCTACACAGGAAGGCGTCGTATCATAAGCCTCGGCAATCGTTGCATATAATCCATTCATCATATTCTTTAATAATTCAGGATGATCATAAACCTCCAGGATAGCGCTGCGCAGATAATAATGTCCTTTAATGTGTGCAGGTGTACCCATGTCATGCAAAAGATTCGTAACCTCTTCGTATAATTCCTTTGTCAATGTATCCATCATAAAATTCCCTCCATCCATTTCTCTGATTCCACACACTAACAATAATTTAAATATGTCCAGAAGTAAACCGATGTCGTTATCTGTCGAAATTTATATTTTATAGGATCGTTTGTATTTGCTGATCATTTCCTGTCATCATACAGAATTCCCCGTAATCTGCTTCAGCAACCGCTTATTGCCTGCCGCATGCGGTATCCGGTTTTCAGTCTTCACTATAGGATATAAAAAAATGAAGGGTTCGTAATGAATCCTTCGAGCGAACATGCATTCGGCTTCAAATGCTCAGATGCTGCCTTACCATACAGGAATGTATATCCATAGCCTGTACTATGTGTGATTGATGATTCTCCACAATTGCAAGAGAACAGTATCCCCTGTTTATAAATATATTATATAGAAATAGGAAGCTGCGTTGATGCTTATGATGGATACGAAAATAGGGAATCCAAATTCTATTGGTATACGCAATAGCTTGGATTCCCTTCTATTATGAATAATACAGCAGGAATGCTCTTAATTCTGTTTATCAAAAGAAACTTCGTGTCCTCTTTCCCTTGCAATTCGTCTATACAAGTTCTGATCATCCAATGAATTTCTGTGATATGAGCGAAACTGGCATTCCTTGTCTACGTAGAATTGCATGCCGGGAAGAAAGTAATATCCTATGTGATTATCCCAGATGCCTGCTTTTGTTTTCTTTTTCCTTATTTTTGCCAGTTCGTGTGAAATATCCCCGGCTGGTCTTCACGTTCATAGGTATGTGCACCAAAGCAGTCCCGCTGTGCCTGAATCAGATTTGTTTCCAGCTTTGCCGTGGTGTACCCGTTGACATAATTCAGCGCACTGCATAAAACCGGTATGTACAGCCCCTTTTGCAATGCATAGGTGATGATGTGCTGTAATGCTGTCCTTCCCTGCTTCACATAGTCGATGAAGCCCTCGGACACAAGCAGATTCATAAGCTTTTCATCTTTGTCATAGGCCTGATAAATATCCTTCAGAAATTCTGATTTAATAATACAGCCATTCTGCCAGATTACGGCAAGCTGTTTAACATCGATATTGTAGCCGCATTCCGCATTCACGGCATCGATCAGTGAAAAGCCCTGTGCATAGATGCTTGTTTTGGCCAGCAGCATCGCCTTATACAGACAGTCGGCAAGCTGCTCATTAGCTGTTTCTTCATTCTCAGTACATGCATAGCACTGTTGGGCGTGTTGTCGCTGCGTTTTCATTGAGGATAGAAATCTTGCCTCTACAGCCTCCAGCAGGCTGGGTACAGGCACCCCGTATTCCAGAGATACACGTGCCGTCCATTTCCCGGTTCCCTTCTGCTTTGCGACATCCGATACGTTATCAAGCAGCCATTCTCCTTGCTCCTTCTTATCCAGAATATCCTCTGTGATATCTAGAAGATACGATGCAAGACTGCCTTGATTCAGCTGGTGAAATGCTGTTTGCACAGCAGCACGATTTTTAGGATACATCCTTTTCAGAATAGCATAAAGCTCTGCAAGCAGCTGCATATCCGCATACTCTATACCATTGTGCACCATTTTCACAAAATGACCGGAGCCCTTTCCTCCGATATAGGTACAGCAGGATGTACCATCCTCATTTTTTGCAGCCATCGCCGTAAAAATATCCGCAATTTCACAGTAGGCCTCGTATTCTCCGGAGGGCATGATACTTGGTCCGTTTAATGCCCCCTTCTCTCCACCGGAAACACCGCTTCCAATCAGATAGAAACCGTCCTGCTTCAATGACTCCATTCTGCGCTGTGTATCCTCATAATAGGAATTGCCGCAGTCAATCAGAATATCCCCTTTCGCAAGCAGCGGCTTCAGGGATGCAATCACACTGTCCACCACACGTCCTGCCGTCACCATTAGGATGATTTTACGCGGTTTTTCCAGACTGTTCACAAAGTCCTTTACAGACGCATACCCGTCAAACGTTGGATATTTCTGCGTAAATTGCTTTGTGATTTCTGTTTCTATATTATATACAGCTACAGAGAAGCCATGCTGCATGATATTGCGTGCCAGAGACTGCCCCATGACACCCAGTCCATATACTCCGATATTATTCATAGCGTGCCTCCTCTTCCTGTCGGCGCTTTAATTCCTCTTTGGCCTGCTTCAGCAGCTGTGGATTCTGATACAGCGTCAGGATACTGTTTGCCATTGCCTTGCTGGAAATGCTCAGACAGTGCTTACCGGCATCGGAAATCGCAAGCTCGCGAAACTGATCCGTATGTCCGGATATCTTCTTATCCGGAAGCAGTGTCATATAGAGATTGCATGCAGGGATCACACGGGAAACATTCCCCAAATCCTCTCCGCCTGCATCACACGGCATCCCTTCCATCATCGGTTCACCAAGCGCTAACATTTCCTGACGGCAAAGCTCAGCGAGGACCGCATTCGGCATACGTCCGTAATACCCCGGTATTTCCTTATAGCGAACCTTGCAGCCGCTGGCCAGCGCCATGCCCTCTGCAATGTTTATGATTTTCTGTTTTGTGGTTTCAATATCCTTCACACGCATGGTAGAGATTTCAACCTCCAGCCGTGCATAGTCCGGTATGCGTCCGATATCTCGTTCACTCTCTGCAATGATACAGCAGATATGAATGGAATCGCGCAGCTGCTGCCGGGCAAGTCCTACTGCCTGATAAAACAGATTTGCCGCATCCAGAGCATTGATGCCGTTTTCCGGATGGGATTCTGCGTGCGCACTCTTACCGATGTACTCTATTTCAAAGTCGGTGAAGGAAGCACATTCTCCGCCGATTCTTGCCATGGCACTTGTAGGATGCATCAGGAAGACCGCATCCAGGCCATCAAACACTCCCTGCTTAAGCATGATGATTTTCCCGCCGCCATCTTCCTCGGCAGGAGTTCCATAAACCTCAATACTGCCTTCCAGCTCACTGCTTTCCAGAACCTGCTTCACTGCGGCGGCACAGCCAAGGGCACTGGTTGCAATCAGGTTATGACCACAGGCATGCCCCAGTCCCTTTAATGCGTCATATTCCGCGAATACGGCAATTCTTGGGCCGTTTCCTTTTTTGAATACAGCCTGAAAAGCCGTATCCAGACCGGCAATTCCCGTTTTCACTGCAAATCCCAGCTCCTGCAGATAAGAAGAAAGCGCGTGTGCTGCTTTCTTCTCTTCAAAGGCGATTTCAGGATTTGCATGGATATAGGAGGCCAGCTTCCATAACTGGTCAAATTTGCGGTCTACGATTTCACTGCTCAGCTTCTTTATCTCATCCTTATCCATAAGTGTCTCCCTTATACAATATCAAAGAACGCGCCGACCAGACTCAGGACAATAATGATAATGATATATAGATTGAACTTCATTCCCTTTTTCTTGATGGCGAAGAAGATCAGTGCGATAACAGCAAGCGGCAGGATGCCGGGAATGATCTCATCCAAAATCTGTTGTACGAGAATCGGATCACTGTTTTCAATTTTCATACCGGCTGTCGTTGTCAGTGTAACATAGCTGGCAGACAGGGCCCCCATCATCATAAGACCAAGGATACTGCAGGCCTGAATGATTTTATTGACAACACCGCTCTGTAAGATTTTTGAAATACTTGTTCTACCGATACGATAGCCCATATGCCACATGAAGTAACCGATTGTAAATCCACAGATTGGAAACAGGATACAGGCAAATACCATACCTGCATAATTACCGCTTAAGGCCATGGTAGCCGCAAGTGAGAAACAGATTGCCTTAATGGTTCCCCAGTACAGTGTATCTCCGATACCTGCCATAGGTCCCATAAGTCCTGTCTTGATGGAAGCAATTACCTCATCCGGAATTTCAGCACCATTTGCCCTGTCCTCCTCCAGAGATAACACGATTCCAGGGATGATGGCACCGATGGTTGCCTCAGTATTGAAGAATTGCATATGACGAACCAGTGCCTGTCTATACTCCTCATCATCCGTGTAAAGCTTTCGCAGCGGCTTTGACAGAGTCACCGCCATAGAAAGCGACTGATATCGCTCATAGGAATGGGATACCTCAGCCAGTAAACGCCATTGTATATAAGAACGGGTTATATCCTTTTTCGTAAGCTTCTTTTCATTTGTTTCCATTAGTCATCATCCTCCTCTGCAGCAGGCGCTAATTCTTTTTTATTCGTCATCCAGTAAATCAGCAGTGCAATGGATGTCGCGAAGACTGCCACTGCCATAACATCCAGCTCGAAATACACAACCAGGAAGTAACCGATAACGAAGAACGGTACCAGATCACGCTTTCCGATCGTGTAGACAGCAATCGCAAATCCGATTGCCGGCATGACACCTCCGGCAACTTCAATTCCGTGCATCGCCCATTCCGGCAGCATGTTCAATACATTGGATACAACCTCCGGTCCTACCATATTCGCCAGGAAGATTTCCGGGAAAGTGATACAGAACATGAACAGCAGCGGCCATTCTCTCGCACAGCGCATCATTCCTTTAACATTTCCTTCCTCTGCATATTTGTCAGCCTTATGTACAAAGAAGGAGTTCACCGTGTATTTCAGGTTATATACCCATCCACCCAGAATACCGAATGGCACAGCGATAACCAATGCAGCTGTAGGCTCCATACCTGTTTTAATGGCAATCGGTATGGCAATCAAGGCTGCTGCCGAGCCATCTGCCGGCACGGTTCCTCCGGGATAAATGATACCCAAATACATCAGCTCGATGGTACCGCCGAGGATCAGTCCTTCCTGCAAATGTCCTGTCGCAACACCCAGAACCGCTCCGATCAATGCCGGCGATCCCAGTGTTTCACTAATGGTGTAACCAAAATCAATACTCGATAAGAAATACCAGACTCCGCATAACATCGCTAATAAGAATGTATTCATAATTTTCTCTCCTCTCTCTTATTAAAATTCAAGATTTTCTATGACTTTATTGATTTCATATTTCTGCTGGCTCGGCACAACATGGATATATACCTCACACCCCTCATTTTGTATTTCCTTTAACAGTGTAGCGTCCTTCGCATCAAAGGATATTCCACTTGGTGTATTTACACGTCCGTTTCCTCCCCCCAATCCGCCAATCTGCAAAGACTTCATCGGGAATCCACGCTTCTGCATACTTCTGGCATCCTCTACGGATTTAAACAGCATCAGTACGTTCCCTTCGCCGAACTGATTTTTCTCCCATTTGGTAATCGCCTTGTCTATTGTGAAAATACTTACGCGGACATCGGATGGAGCCGCCATTTTATATACACTCCCTAAAAATTCATCATTCGCCAATGCATCATTTACAATAATAATCCGGTCTGCATTTGCCTGTTTCACCCATTTAGTGACTACCTGACCATGAATCAGACGAAAATCTATTCGAATCAAGCTAATTGCTGCCATCGTAATTCCTCCTATCTTTCATTCAGCAGTTTTACAACATCCTTGCCGCTTTCCCTTAAGGTGGCAAGCCCTATTGATTTTAATTCGTCCACAGCATAATTTCCCTTCTGTGAGGTCACCTCGATATACATTGCCAGATTCAATCCGGAGATCACCTGCATGTCATATGTTTTCGATAGAATTGCACATGTCGTACACGGTGTTCCGCCAAACAGATCCACCAGACACAGAACCTTCCCATCACCCAGCTTCTCCAGCTGCTTCTCCAGCATTGCTCTGTAATCCTCCGGCTGCATTCCCGGCATCAGGGAAAATGCAAATACATTCTCTGCCTCACCGGCAATCATCTCCGCGGATTTCATCAGCTCTTCACCAAATCTGCCATGTGTACAGACGAAGACCCATACATTATTCTCCATAACTTACTCCTTTCCTATAACCTTCACTCATTTACTAGCAAGTCCTGTGCCAAAATAAAAAAGTGCCTGTTTATCAGCACAATGGCATCAACCTAAGGAAATTTGGTTGATGCTATTTTTTATTCC
>QULU01000052.1 GCA_003481775.1 Clostridiaceae bacterium OM02-2AC | reverse complement strand
TTTAAGAAGATATAAAAAGATAGTCAAAAAGACATATATAATTTATAGAAATTTCTTTATATATTTAACATTTTTTTGTTTTCAACCGGCATTATTGTCTACGGAAGAACATCTCTTCTGCTCTTTTACCAGATTGCAATCCAGTATCTTTCTTTTATGGACTATGAATTTACAATAGTTTTTTATGCATAGATAGCTGATTAGTCCGTTCTTTTCCTGCCAGAAAACGAAGGATGAAAAGGAATTTCAGTCCTGTAATTCGTAAGGGATACACCTTGATGCGTATTGAGCAAATAATATGAATAGTAATGTTGGTGAAAGCGTTAAGAAACGCTATTTGCATTGCAGTCAGCTCTGATTGAAAAAAACGGTCAGATTTTACGAGGACCCGCGATTATGTTATAATTAAATCCCAAAGGAAGTGGTTTATCTTTGAAATCGGATGTGTTATACCGGACAGCGAAGAGAAAATTCCTGGATGCCCTGCCGGACATTCTTTTCTTTTTGTTCTTGTTTTATGCGATATTAGTTTTATTTGGTGTTCAGTATGTGATTGTTGTATCCTTCATAACCCTGCTGTATAAAATACGAAGGAAGAGAAAGCAGACACCGCGCAGATTACTGATCATGTTTCTAGTGCAGATGGCATTGAGTGTATTGGCGTTTTTAGCTTCTCATTCTCTGGTAGCCTGTGTGCTATTGAATATCACCGTGCCCTTTCTTCTTGTTTTTCTGCAATCCTCACAGTTCAACCAAAAGGGATACATGGCAAGTGCTATGGGCTTTGTCTTTCTGCAGCTTCGCCCTATCCCCTATACTGATTTTATGACTTATCTGCTGGTCATGGCAGGCTCGCTTGGCTTTGCGGTATGCTGCTTGCTGATATCCTCCTACGGGCATCGCAGGCAGGATGACTATGCGTTGGCTCGGAAAGGGATAGCGCTATTGCGGCAGCAGTTGGATGCCTGTCTTAACCAGAACGCGGCTTTGATGCAGTGGGAAGAGCTGGCGAATATTCAGAGAATGCTCTATAAACAGGCTTATCAGAGCCGTGGCTTCACCTATATTGCGACAAAGGAGGGAAGACTGCGCTATCTGTTTGCATTACTGCTGCAGCGAAGCAGTTATTTCCTGGAAAATATTGATCAAGTTCATGTGTGCAGTGAACAGCAGCAGGTGCTGCTGCAAAGATTCGTGCAGTTTCTAAAGCATGCGGATACTTTCAACTGCACCGATAATACGGCACTGCAAAAGGAAGGGCAGCTGCTGTTTAGCGCCTGCCGGAAAAAGCAGGATGCGGTTTCCCTGTTTCTGCATAATTTTCTGCAGCTCTTTCTACAGATTCTCAAGGATTTGCAAGAGAATAAAAAAGAAGCAGTTCATCGGGAATGGAAGCTGCCCGAAGAGCACAGACTTCGTAACCGCCTGCGCATGGACAGCTTTGAATTTCGATTCGCAAGCCGTCTTTCTCTTGTTTTGCTCCTTGGTTTTTTGTTTGCCCGTCTCTTTCAGCTGGATCACTCCTACTGGCTGGTGCTGAACGCATTTCTGCTGCTGCAGCCGATGTATGAGGAAAGCGCCTATCGTCTGAAAACGAGATTTATCGGAACGATCCTCGGCTGTACGATTATTTATCTGGTGCTTCCACATATTCCCGGCATAGAAGGCCACTTCTTATTTGCAAGTATAGTGGTATCATTGATGTATTGTGCAACACCCGGCACCTGGATGCAGGCGATGTTCTCCACCTGCTTTGCGATCACGCTGACATCGCTTGCCATGCAGGAAACGATTGCCATAGAGATGCGTCTTATTTATGTAGCCGCTGCTATTATTCTTGTACTGGTGATTAACCGCTTCTTTTTCCCTACAAGCCGCAGCGGTCTGTTTCATGCGAATATGAAGCGGATGTTTCATCTGCAGCATTCCTACCTGCGCATCCTGCAGGCGAGTCTGCATGCCCCGCTGGATTACGGTATTATTATGGATGCCTTGACGAGCTTTCATATGGTGTATGACCAGATTCTGGAGTATTTGCAGGGCAGCAAGGAGAATATTGCGCTCTATCGTCATCTGCTTTCTGCATTCTGGCATATGAGTGTGGAGATGGAACAGCTGATTTTCGCCGTACAGCATGCTGCTTTATCAACGGAGCAGGAGCAAACCGTACAGACATTTCTTCGCATCTGCGATGTGATGATTCAACGATGTGAGGTGGGAAAGGCTGTGCAAAAGAGGAATGCGGACTTTCTTACAGGAATGTATGAGGACGAGCTGCATCAGCTCATGCAGCGCTATTATCGGCATGTTTCAGATATCAGCAGTATCTGCTTATCCAACCAGCTTTGAGAGAAGAGGGTAAGACTTCTCTACTTTTCTTCTAAGCAGCTCAGGATCGACAGGCAGCTAGTGTCTGCATAGCGCGTTTTATGTAGTACAATTTGATTTTCTGCTTTTTATGCGTTTGTCAGGCTCCTGCTTTTGATCACCTTTCATTGATCTCTGTGATTGCGATTCATCAACGCTTCAGGCTACAAGGTGTATACAGTCTCCTGTATTTTCATATAGTATTGGTACATGTGCAATACTTATGCTGTGAAAAGCTGTGATACCCACGTGATAATAAATGTTACAAGATATTGAAATATAAGCAAAAATAGATTACAATAAGAGTGTAAAAAGGTTACATTTATTATAAATAAGCAAAGGGATTATCGGACATATGCCGCCAGACGGTATATGTCTGGTTTTTGTTTACGGGGTTATATCAAAAAGATAACATAAATAGAATCAGCAGCGGGATGAAGGGATGATATGTATATGTCACAAAAACAGGGGCAGCTGCAACAGCTGAGCAGTGATCTTGTCCGTCTTTTCTTTGAGGAACATGATTGTAGAAAACTTAATGAATATCTCTGTGAGGATATTTCCCTGATTGGAACACACGAAGCAGGAAGCATACATTGTGTGCAGGAGGTGCGGCGTGTGCTGCAGGATGTCTGTAACAGTCCTTCTGCCTGTGTAAAGCTTCAAAACAGCCAGTGTGAAATCATATATCAGAAGCAGGGAGCTGCTGTTGCGTTGTATTCCTGTATACAGTATTCACAGGCACAAAATACCTCACAGCCTTTCCAGCTTACACTTGTTTGGGAAAAGGAGACAAAGGGCTGGAAAATTTGCCACATGCATTACTCTTATGCTGCGGAAGCTGTACAAAGGGATGCAGGTGCTGACAGCCGGACATCAGCGATGCTTCCTATACATAAGCAGGATACCCTGACACAGATTTTCAATCTGGAGGGCTTTGTGGAAGCGGCACAGGAAATCCTGCAGCATACCGATCAGCAATTTGCGCTTTTTAAATTCGGTATCAGTGACTTTCGCTTTATCAATCAGATTCACGGCTATGCGTTCGGGGATGATGTGCTGAAATGCATTGCCCGCAATCTGAAATTCTTTTGTCAGGAGGATGAGCTTTGTGCACGCATAGAAAAGGATACGTTTGCGGTACTTCTTCACTTTACAGACAGTGATGCCTTTCATAATCGTCTGCACCGCATCCGGGAGAAGCTGCTGGATGCGAGCATTGCCGCCTGTTTAAAGCATCCTATCCAATATATCGGAGGCGTGTACCTGATTAAGGATGCGTGTGGGGAAAGCATCAAATCCATGCTGGACAAGGCGGTACTGGCGATGCAGTATGTGGAGCGTAATAGCCGAATCAGCGATTTCCTCTATTTTGAGGATTGGATGCTGTATCAGAAAAACCGCAGCAGTGAATTGCTGGAAGAGGCAGTAAAAGCAATGCAGGAGGATACCTTTCAGCTCTACATACAGCCGCAATTTCAGCTCAGTGATGAAAAAATCATATCCGGTGAAGCACTGTCCCGCTGGTTCCTGGAGGATGGCAGCTGTGTCCCGCCGGATGAATTTATCCCGCTTTTTGAAAAGCATGGAATGATATCAAGCTTCGATTTCTATGTTTTGCATAAGCTTTGTAAGCTCATGCGGCAGTGGATGGACGCCGGAAAACAGCTTTTACCGGTCTCCGTCAATCAATCCCGTCTGCATATAAAGGAAGAGCACTATCTTCAGAATTTCTGTAATATCGTGGACTCCTATGCAATACCGCATGAAATGATTGTTTTTGAGCTGACGGAATCGGCGTTTACAGATTGTGCAAATGACCTTCAGGTCTTTATGAAAAATATTCATGAGGCAGGCTTTCAGATAGCTATTGATGATTTCGGTACCGGATATGCCGGAATCGGTATGCTGAGTCAGGTGGATGCGGATATACTAAAGCTTGATAAAGGGATGCTGAATGGCATCAACACGGATCGCCGGCAAATGACGATATTCTGGAAGATTATTGAAATGGCGCACAGTATCGGTATGCAGGTCATATGCGAGGGAATTGAAACAATGGAACAATTTGTTGACCTGAAGATGCTGCGCTGTGATATCGGACAGGGGTTTCTGGTCAGTCGCGCAATATCAGCCGATGAATTCGCTGCGAAATATCTCGCATAACACAAAATCCGTTTCCTGTCTTGTTTTCCTAGCAGAAACGGTTTTCTTTTACCGTAGAATGCGGTAGAATACAGATAGGTGATAATATGGTACAAATTGGAAATGACTGGGACGAGCTGTTAAAGGATGAATTTCAGAAAGAGTATTATCAAAGGCTGCGTGTTTTTCTGGCAAGAGAATATAAAACACAAACGATATATCCGGATATGTATGATATATTCAATGCCTTGCGTTATACAGCATATAAGGATGTAAAGGCTGTGATTCTGGGACAGGATCCTTATCATGGACCCGGGCAGGCACATGGTCTTTGCTTCTCGGTGAAAAAAGGGGTGAATCCACCGCCTTCCCTTGTGAATATCTATCAGGAGCTGCACGATGATGTAGGCTGCAGGATTCCGCAGCACGGGGAGCTGACAAAGTGGACAAAGCAGGGTGTGCTGCTGCTCAATACCGTGCTGACGGTACGCAGAGGGCAGGCGAATTCCCATAAAGGGAAGGGCTGGGAAATTCTTACCGATGAGATCATACGCAAGCTGAATGACCGTGAGCAGCCTATCGTATTTTTTCTGTGGGGAAGAAATGCAAAGGAAAAGAGTGCAATCATTACAAATCCGGCGCATCTGATTCTCAGCTGTCCGCATCCAAGCCCCTTCAGTGCTGATTATGGCTTTTTCGGATGCCGTCATTTTTCAAAGGCAAATGCCTTTTTGCAAGAGCACGGACAACAGCCGATCGATTGGCAGATTGACTGATTCCTCCTTAAACCTGATCATGCCACTATTGATAGATGAATGAATACAACGTATGAATACGGGTTGGCTGCATAGGCCAGCCTGTTTTTTTACAAGCACAAAGGAAGCTGATCGGGAGGTGGTACGGCTGTGACAGGATGGTTTCTGCTGTGGTTCCTCTGTTTTCAGCATTGTCTGTGGTATTTGAAATATCAGCCGGGGTGTATTTCAAATAGGGTGTATGGTTCTAGGCATGCTATCATAGAGCAAGGAAGGGGCGTTTTTGATAATCAGAAGCCTTCAGCTTGTTCCTTTTCTTGTCCGCAGCAGTGATATGTATCATTTGGAAATCCAGTATCCTCAAGAGCATTTTCATTACGTTATAGCGGTGTTACGCTGTCTACAAGCAGTTTCAGCTTAAAGCATGAATGCTACATTCTCACGCACAAGCCCAGCCTTACTGTAGAAATAAAAAAATCCTGTATTTGATTTTTCTCAAACACAGGATAGTGGTATTGCTTATGAACGGGAGCTGGCAAGCTTGCGCTGGCGCTCACTGGCAAGAGCCTCGCCATCTTCCTTTGCAAAGCGTTCACTTAAACGCGCATTGCTCAGCATCAGCTTTAATCGGTTTTCCTGATTGACCTTTGTCGCACTTGGATCATAATCCACCGCAACAATATTCGCCATCGGATATTTATCCTTAATTTTTCTGGTCATACCTTTGGCAACGATATGATTGGGAAGACAGCCAAACGGCTGACAGCAAACGATGTTATGCACACCACTTTTGATCAGTGTAACCATTTCACTGGTCAAAAGCCAGCCCTCACCCATCTTGGTCCCGCGGTTGATGATTCCTTCACTGTTTTCGATAACCTCCTGAAAGGTATCCGGGGCACGGAAGGTTCCCTGCTTCTGGATTGCGGTAATAGCTTTCTTCTGCATATTTTGAATCAGCTTATCCGCCATCTGAATGAAGCGATAGCTCTTTTTATTGCGGCCGTAGTACGCGTGATCGATCAGCGAATTTTCAAGGCAGTAAAGACCAAAGTCAAGAACACCGCTGACAACGGGCTCACAGCCCTCACGAATTAGGAAGTCCTCCAGCTCGTTATTGCCTAACGGGGCATACTTCATATAGATTTCACCGACGATTCCCACCTGAATTTTCGGCTTCTGACTTCTTGGCAAGGCAGCGAAATCATGCAGTATTTCCTGATAGTTATGCTTCATCCGCATATAGGACAGGGAGTCAAACTGCGCGGTGATCGTATCGATCCAGGTGGTTACCAGCGCATCCGTACTGCCCTTTTCTAATTCATACGGCTTGCACTGATTTTTGATCCACATCAGCATATCTCCGTATAAAAATGCATATAATAATCTCAGCAGCATCTTAGGAGTTAGCTTGAAGCCGCTGTTTTTTTCCAGCTGAGAAAAATTGACGGAAATAACCGGAACATGCGCAAAGCCGGCCTGAACCAGCGCCTTACGCAGAAGATGGATGTAATTGGAAGCACGGCATCCGCCTCCTGTCTGTGTAATCGCCAGTGCGATATGTTCAGTATCATACTTTCCGCTTTTTAATGCATCGATCATCTGACCGATTACCAGCAGGGCAGGGTAACAGGTATCATTGTGCACATTCTTTAAGCCTTCATCAATGATCTGCTGTCCCTCTGTTTTCAGGATTTCCACATGATATCCTTCCTTGCACAGAATATTGCGCAGAAACTGGAAATGAATCGGCAGCATCATCGGTACAAGAATCGTATGTGTTTTCTTCATTTCCTTTGTGAATTCTACATGTGACATGCTCATCCCTCCCTTTCTTCCATGGCAGCCAGCAGCGAACGGCAGCGAATCTTCACCGCGCCGAGGTTGTCAACTTCATCGATTTTAATCTGTGTATACAGCTTGCCGTTGCGGCGAAGAATATCCTTTACCTCATCTGCGGTAATCGCATCGATTCCACATCCGAAGCTTACCAGCTGTATCATTTCCATATGCTCCTGCTGCGCCACATATTGTGCGGCATTGTACATGCGGGAGTGGAAGGTCCACTGGTTTAAAACGTGAACGCTTGGCAGCACGGACTGCTTCGCGATACTGTCCTCACTGATAACGACAAATCCCAAATTGTTTAACAGTCTGTGAATGCCATGATTGATCTGCGGGTCTACATGGTATGGACGTCCGGCTAGCACAATGACATCCCGGTGATTGCGTCGAGCGAACGCTATGGCATTGCGCCCTTCCTCCTGCACACGGTCCTTGAACTGCTGATAGGCGAAATAGGCATGGTTGCTGGCAGCCTGTACATCCTTGAAGGGAATATCCATCTGTTGGGCTTTAAAGTATTCAAACATCCTTTGATCAAAGATACGCTTATCCTCCAGATATACGTAGGGGTACAGGAATTTTACATGTTCCAGATTCATATTTCCTTCCACAACCTCAGGATAATAGGCTACGACCGGGCAGTTGAAGTGATTGTCTCCCATGTCCTCATTGACGTTGTAGGTCATGCATGGATAGAAAATTGTCTGCAGTCCCTTATCGATGAGCGACTGAATATGACCGTGTACCAGCTTGGCAGGATAACAGATCGTATCGCTTGGGATCGTGTGCTGTCCAAGGGAATACAGGGCCTTGCTGGAACGATCGCTCAAGACGACCTCATAGCCCAGATTCGTAAAGAAGGAATGCCAGAAGGGCAGGTTGTCATACAGATTCAAAACGAGCGGGATACCGATTTTTCCCCGAATACCGGGAACCCCCTTCAGCTTCAGCAGCTCCTCATATTTATAATCATACAGATTCGGCAGCTTTTCCTTGTTGACCTTTCCGCTCACCGGTCGCTCACACTTGTTGCCGGCGATATGCTTTGCCCCATCCGCAAAGGTATTTACGGTCAGATTGCAGTGATTGGTGCACAGTGCACAATGAAAGGCCTTGGAGCTGTGGGTAAAGCTGTCAACCTCTTCCTTTTTCAGAAGAGAGGAGGCAGTGGCTTTTTTCTCCTTCGCAATCAATGCGGCACCATATGCCCCCATCAGATGGGAAATGCTTGGGCGAATGACGTTTCTTCCAAGCTCCAGCTCAAAGCTTCGCAGCACCGTATCATTCAGAAAGGTTCCTCCCTGTACAACGATCTGCTTTCCGATATCGTCCGGACTCTTGGCACGTATAACCTTATACAATGCATTTTTTACAACACTCATACATAAGCCGGCAGAGATATCCTCCATGCTGGCTCCGTTTTTCTGTGCCTGCTTGACACTGGAATTCATAAAGACCGTACAGCGCGTTCCAAGATCCACCGGATGCTTGCCGGCCAGCCCCATGCGGGCGAATTCCTGAATGTCATAGCCCATGCTTTTTGCGAAGGTTTCAATAAAGCTTCCGCAGCCACTGGAGCAGGCTTCATTCAACAGAATATCATCGATCGTATTATCACGAATCCGGAAGCATTTCATATCCTGTCCGCCGATATCGATGATGAAATCTACCTGCGGGTTGAAGTAGTGGGCGGCATGGTAATGGGCAATCGTCTCCACAACACCGATATCCAGATGGAAGGCATGCTTCATCAGCTCCTCCCCATAGCCCGTTACCGCACTGTGTATGATGTGAATGCGATCCTCCATCAGGGCATAGAGCTTTGCGAGCTCCTTCTGCACGACATCTACGGGATTTCCCATATTCCCGGCATAGCTTTCATATAGAATACGGCATTGTTCATCGATCAGCACCAGCTTGGTTGTCGTACTGCCGGCATCGATGCCCAGATAGGCATTGCCCCTGTAGGTGTGGATATCACTGCGCTCTACACTGGCACTGGTATGGCGCTTCTTGAATTCCTCATAATCCTCATCGCTTTCAAACAATGGGGGAAGACCAGCTGTCTGCACCTTTTTACAGGCCATTGCCTCCATTTTTTCCAGCAGCTCCTCATAAGAGAAATCCACAGTCTCATTTGCCGCATATACGGCGCTTCCAAGTGCCACGAAATATGGGGCAAGCTCTGGAAAATTCGCTTCCTGATCACGCAGCTTCAGTGTTTCCTTAAAGCGCTCCTGCAACCCCTTTAGAAAATGCAGGGGGCCTCCCAGAAACAATACATTTCCTTCAATATTTCTTCCCTGAGCCAGTCCGGCGATACTCTGATCGACGACCGCCTGAAAGATACTGGCCGCAAGGTTTGATTTTTCACAGCCCTGATTGATCAGCGGCTGTACATCGCTTTTTGCGAATACACCGCAGCGTGATGCAATCGGATACAGCGTGGTATGCTGCAGGGACAGCTGATCCATCGTTTCCAGATCGACATCCAGCAGGGTTGCCATCTGATCGATAAACGCTCCGGTACCTCCGGCACAGGTGGAATTCATACGCTCCTCCAGCGTTCCCTGTAAAAAGATGATTTTGGCATCCTCTCCGCCAAGCTCAATGACGACATCGCTTGCCGGATAATATTTGCGCACAGCCTGTGCAGTAGCAAATACCTCCTGTACGAAAGGAAAACCTGCATCATCCGCGATTCCCAGACCCGCACTGCCGGTGATGGCAAGTGCGATTCTTTGTCCCTGTAACAGCTCCCGCAATTCCTGCAGCTTGGAAACACTCATTTCCCGTACCTTGGATTTGTGGCGCTCATAGCTCTTGTACACGATCTCATCCTGATCGTTGAGAACCACGGCCTTCAGGGTTGTGGAACCTACATCTATTCCCAGTTTATATGTCATAGGTTACTCCTTTCTCTCAAGCATTTTGAACATCGTTTCCCGCAGTTCAGGCAGGATTTCCTCAATGGAATCCGGCTGCTCGAAGAAAATAGCGTTGTAACAGACAAATCCGATGATTTCCATCATCATCAGAAAACGATTGAGTGCTTTCTTTTCTGTTTCCGTTTCCCGCTTCAGCAGCTTCAGAAAATCCGGCATGCGTTCGATATGGGCAAATACCATATCCCGATGTTCCTTTGTATCCAATATAGAAGCAATGTTTTTCTGGACCGTACGAAGCAGCTTCGGATGCTGAATATAATAGGTGATCAGCTCGTCGATAAAGGTGCGCTTCCAGCAGGTGCTGTTGGAAAGAGCAGCCTCGTAGGAGTGATTGAGGATATCGTTCATCAGACAGCCGTGCTGCTTGGTAAGAATCTGAGAAATCAGTTCCTTCTTATCTTTATAATATACATAGAACGTCCCTTTTGCGACATTTGCACGCTTGACAATCTCATTGACAGAGGTGGCCTCCACGCCCTGTTCATGAAACAAGGCAACAGCAGCATCCTGAATACGTGATCGTTTACTTACGGATTCTTCCACAAAAACACTTCCTTTATTTGTACATTTTTATAGTTTATACCTATAATGACCGCCGGTCAATAGATTTGCATCTTTTTTCAGATAGAATTCAGAAAAGTGCGGTTCTTATGAAATGTGTAACCGTTTTCTATAGAAAATTAAAATTTCCTCTTTACAATGTAACAATGTTTTGTTAATATATAGGTGTAATAAAACAATGTTACGTTAGAGGTGATACAATGGAAATATCCAAAAAGGATCTATTGAAGACGACTGGCATCTCCTATGGCCAGCTGTATCGATGGAAACGGGAGGGCCTGATTCCGGAGGAATGGTTTGTGAAGCGCTCCAGTCCAACCGGTCAGGAAACCTATTTTCCGCAGGAGAAGATTCTCAAGCGCATTCATGCCATACAGCAGCTCAAGGACAGCTATTCTCTGGAGGAGCTTGCCAGAATTCTGACACCGGAGATCAGTAACCGCCTGTTCTGTGAGGAGGATCTGGAGCATTTCGATGAGCTGGATATCGAAGTAGCGGCGGATTTCATGGATGCCATGAGCAAGGACAGCTTCGTATTTCTGGAGGTGCTTGTCATGATTGCCCTGTCGCAGGCGATGGTTGATACTGCAATTACAGAGGAGGAACGCACACATGCTGTTTCATTTTTAAGCAAACAGATGAGTGAAATGCACAGTGCGGATTATGTTTTAGAGCTTTTGCAGGCGCAGGGACACCTGTATGTACTGTTGAAAAAGGAAGACAGTGAGGTTTATCTGGATGATGCCCTTGTTGCCATACGCTCCATACACTTGAATGAATTAAACAATGCGATCAAGCTGAAATACAAGGAAACCTTTCAGTTTACATTTGATGAAGAGGAGATGAGATCATGATGACATATCGCGTAAAACGGATTCTGTGGGGACTGGTGTTCGTCGCTATCGGAATCGGCTATCTGGGAACACAGCTGGACTGGTGGGACTTTACCATATTCTTTCCCGGCTGGTGGACCATGCTGCTGATTCTGCCTGCACTCTACAGCATGCTGGATCACGGCCTGCATTTCTATAATATCTTTACGGCGCTGGCAGGGTGCTACTTTCTGGCAGATGCCAATGCGTGGATTGACGTAAAGCTTACGTATCCTGTCTGGATGGCGATAATCTGCATCGCAATCGGTCTGCGTTTACTATGTACAAGGAGGGTTCACTGGTATGAATACAGATCACATGAATACAACGATTGAGGGAATCGGTTCCATTTCCGGTGGGAAATACGGGCGTATTGATATCGAAGGAGTCGGCTCGATCAATGGGGATTTGGAGTTCGAGGTTTTAAATATTGAGGGTACCTGCAAATGCAGCGGTGATTTAAAGGGGGGCACTATGGATGTGCAGGGGGTTATGACCTGTAAAAAGGATATCCGTGTAAGACGACTGGATATCGAGGGTGTTGTGAAAAGCGATGGTATCCGTGTGTATGCCGATGAAATTTATGTAGAGGGTGTCCTGAACAATAAGGGAGAGGTGAATGCCGACAAGGTCCGTATTGAAGGCTGCGCATCTCTGAATGATCTGTTCGGTGATGATATCCGGATCAACTATGGTCATGGTCAGCATATATTCCATGGTCTGTTCGGCTTTCGGCCGGAAAAGAGAAATACGGCGCGCAATATTGAGTGCAGTCAGCTGATTGCCTGCAATATGTCCTGTCATTCCATCAGTGCGACCGAAATTCATCTGTCCAGCCATTGCCGTGTTGATCACATCACCTGTGATGGAAAGCTGGTTTATGACGATACCTGTCGCATCGGCAGCATCGACGGTGATTGTGAAAAAATTGTTAAATAGAAAAACGGCCGGTAGGGATTGCGCTTACCGGCTTTTATGGTATAATTCTTACGATTGCAGGGGATGGTGAGCGTATGAAATTGCAAAAAATTATGTATGAATATGTGTATGTTGTGATCGGCGGCTTTCTGTTTGCCGTTGGCCTGAACCTGTTCATTGTTCCACTGGATTTGTACAGCGGCGGGGTCATCGGTATGGCGCAGATCATCCGTACCGTGCTGGCGCAATATGCCCATATGGACTTCGGTCAGCTGGATATTGCCGGTATTATCAACTTTTTAATGAATGTGCCGTTGTTTATTCTGGCATATCGCAGCATTTCCAGAAAGTTTTTTGTGAAGACGCTGCTTTGTGTGCTGACGCAGACGGTGGCCTTTACGATTGTTATGATACCCTCCACACCGATTCTTGACGATGTGCTTGCGGCCTGCTTGATTGGCGGTCTGATTTGCGGCTTTGGTATCGGTCTGGCTTTGAGAAGTGGTGGAAGCGGTGGCGGACTGGATATTCTGGGGGTATATTTTACCAAGAAGTTTTCAGACTTCAGCGTCGGACGTCTTTCCAATATCATCAATGTTCTGGTATTCGGTGTCTGTGCGATTCTGTTTAATGTGACGACGGCAATTTATTCTATTATCTATACAGCCTGTATGTATCTGGTTGTCGACAAGACACACTATCAGAATATCAATATGACGGCGATGATCTTCACCAAAGAGGGAGAAGTACAGGAAAGCATTATGAAGGAAATGGGCAGGGGAGTCACCTACTGGAAGGGGGCAGGAGCGTATACGAAGACAGATACGCATATTCTTGTCACTGTGATTTCCAAGTATGAGGTAACACAGCTGAAGAAAATCATTTATAAGATTGATCCCAGAGCTTTTGTCATCTTCAATGAGGGGATGAGCATCAGTGGAAATTTTGAGAAGCGGTTGTAAATAATCGCTTTTTCTCTATGGAAAGGGAGGCTTGCTTATGCGAACCATCACAAGGGAAGAGGTGCGAAGCCATCTTTACCATGCACAGCATCTGGTTATTCCCGCAGATTCTTTACAAGCGGCGGCAGGGGTATGCGGGTTTCAGAACAGTCCTCCCGGTACGTGGCTGTGTGCGGCATTTAACCGGCTGCCCGCATGCAGTGTACAGCAGCTGCAGCAGGAACTGGATGAAGGTGAGGGCATCGTACAGGCATGGAGTCTGCGTGGGGCACCGTGGATATTTCCGCTTTCGGATGCGTCAGTGTTTCTGGATGCGCTCTGTGCAAAGGAAGGGGAGGCCTGGATTTATACAAACGGGCTGCGCTATTGTCAAAAAGAAATCGGAGTCCCCTTTTCCGTGCTGCTGGAGGAGCTGATGCAATGCCTGCAGATATTGAAGCAGGAACCCGTTGTGTCCAAGCAGCGGCTGGATCAGGTATTGGCTGCGGCTATGTACGCCCGTATACCATCTGTTCTGCAGCCTTTATGGCAAGCTGCCTCCCCATTCGCCAAAGGACAGCTGTATGGAGAAGCCATTGTCTCCTTTTTGCTGCGGCCGGCTTCCTTTCAAAGAGGTATCGTCTTCGGACCCAGACAAAAGGGCTCCCCTACGTTTACAGCCTTTCCTTTGACAGCTTCACAAAAGGATACTGCCAGTGATGCAGCGTGTCGCTCTCTGGTTTGCCGGTTTCTTCATGCATACGGTCCCGGTGATGTAAAGGGCTTTGCGAAATGGACAGGGATGGAGCTGCCGCAGGCAAGGCGCCTATGGGAACTAGCTGAGCATGAACGTACTTCTGTGATGTATCAGGGAAGAGAATATTCGATATGGAAAAGGGATACGTATGACAAGCAACAGGCAGTCGAAGCCGTAATGCTTTTGCCGCCACATGATCCCTTACTTGATCTTTGGGACCGTGATTTGCTTCTGGAGGATCGCAATTTGCAGCGCATGGTATGGAAAACGGTGCAAAATCCCGGTGTTGTGATGCAGAATGGAAGGATTTGCGGTATCTGGAGATCAAAGAAGCAAAAAACGGTGAATGAGCTGCATATCAGACTGTTAACAGACATAGACACGAAGAGCCTGCATATCTGGATAAAGGCATATGAACAGTTTCTAGGGCAGAAGATTCTGGTTGACATCAGCAGACCTTGATATGCAGATTTCGCATTTCTGTGGCTGTTAGCTGGAAGCTGAAGAAAACATGCGATTCTTCAGCCGGTTATGCTACGCTGTGCACCAGTAGCACACAGTCCCCTCCTTTGGACCTTCGATATATGTAAAAAAAGCTTCAGGTACTGGGATTCTACCGGAAGCTTTTCATAATGTGGGAATTCAAACATACTTATTTAATTTACCACAGGTACTTGTTATTGACTTTCTATCAAAATTATTTAACCTTCTTAATCATACAGGTTTTTTTATAGAAGGCGATGCCATACCCTAGAATGTCGCTATAGCCCTTTCTATGCAGACCCTCGATATACTGCTTTTCTTTAATCTGTTGTATTGCCAGCTCTGCACTCTTTTCCACATCCTCATCACGCTTTGCCACCTTTAATTCAAATAGCAGTCCTCTTTTCTTGTAATACGCCGGTAGAACGGCAAGATCCCATCTTCCAAATCCGGATTCCAGATTGGAAACAATGCGATAGCTGCCCTTCCCCTGCAGCATACCATTAAGAAATCCATGATAATATTTCTCATCATAATCAAAATAGCTCAGGGATTGAAATAACACGGTATTCAGAATTTCATTTGCTTCTTCCACATGCTCCTGCAGGAGTGCTTCTAGAAAGGATGCCTGATAGCTTTTGATTTGCTGCTTAAACCATTCTTTAAAAATGGTCGTGTAGATGTACTGAATTTCTTTATTGGGAATCATAAGCTGATAGGTGTTTGTGTCCGTTTTGCCTATAGCCTTCAGATAGCCGGTAAACAACAGGAAGCTGTATAGATTATCTGTATCATCCAGTTCCCGATATGTCAGCTCCGGTTTGATTGTTTTTTCAATCATGCCGCCGCTGGACAGGGTATCAAAATCCTGTTTCATTTCCGCATTCCCCTGCTGTATAAAACGATATATCACATCATTACCACTCGTATTTGCCCAGAAGGATTCAGGTGATTTGTTATTAGAATTGGTCAAACGATCCATATACATCAGGACACTCCATGGATTATACACATCACAGCCACCAAACTGATAACCATCGTACCATTCCTTCATATGATTCCTATACTCCAGAGCATCATATTTCTGAAGTAATATATCAATTTCATTCTGCAGAAACCCAAATTGCTGGTTTTCATCGCCATCGAAAATAGAATTTACCTTGAAGTTGTTTAGACCTGTAAAAATCGATTCTTTTGCGATCCTAAGACAGCCTGTTAATACTCCTTTTTCCAAGACATCATTTGTTTTTAGTGCAGCACTGAAAACATTTCTTAAAAATTCTACCATTTGATCATAATAGCCGTTCAGATAGGCACTTTGCAAGGGTACATCGTATTCATCAATCAATAGGATAACATTTTGATGATAATGCTGCTGAAGACACTCACAAAGGAATTTCAGCGCTGTCTGCAGGCTTACCTCGTTTTTTGTTCCCATATAATAGGCAGTAAGCAGTTCCTTGTCAATCGCATTGATCTGTTCACTTTCCAGTAATTCCTGATTTCTGCGTATGATATCACGTATGAAAATACTGTACATTTCCAATTGCTTTTCAAAGGTGGTTTGCTTCATTTCCTTTAAAGATATCATGATGACGGGATATTTGTTTAGATGCTGAGCAGCATCACACCGTTTCATAATGTTTAAGCCGTTAAAGAGATAAGCGTTTTCTTTTTGCTTAATGGAAAAGAAGTAGTATAGCGTGCTCATATTCAGTGTTTTACCGAACCGGCGCGGTCTTGTATATAAAACGACTTCTTCATGTAAGACATCATTGATAAAATCTGTTTTATCGATGTAATAAAAGTTTTTATCGATCATTTTTTTAAAATCTTCCACGCCTATCGGCAATCGTTTCATGTCATCAGCTCCTTTATTTGTATTATACCACACAGATGCAAACACAGCATACAAACCTGAAAAGATTGAAAAGGGGTAGATAATGCTGCGTGCAGATAGTACAATAAGGTTATGAAGCAATGCCTTCAGAATATAGGATATTTCCTATCGGGGAGATGAATTTATGCATATAATCGATGGAACAACCTGTCTGCGGGAAGTTGAACAGCTGATTCGGGAATATACACAGCTGCTGGGCAGGGATTTAAGCTTTCAAAAGCTGGAGGAAGAGCTGTGTGATTTGTTACGCAAATACAGTGGAACAGAGGGAAGACTGCTGGCTGCTGTTGCGGATGATGGTTGTGTTGCTGGCTGTGTAGCGTTTCATCGCCTCAGTAAGGAATGCTGTGAAATGAAGCGGCTGTATGTGAAACCGTCCTATCAGGGTCAGGGGATCGGACAGAGGCTGGTGGAAACGATTCTTTTGATTGCGAAGGACGATGGGTATTCGTGCATGGTGCTGGATACGATCGAACCCTTACAAAGCGCCATTCGCCTATATAGACGCTTTGGCTTTCAGGAAACGGAGCCGTACTATGACAATCCGATGGTGGATGTGCTGTATATGAAGAAGCTTTTGAAAGAAAGGTAGGCTATAGCACACATCACATGGATGCAAATATGAAGATTATCCAAATAAAAAAATACGTCGTATGACTTTGTGGAGCTGGAAGCTGCACAATGGTCATCGTCTCTTCCTGAAAAGAGCAGACGTATTCTTTAATGTTCTTGCGTTAGGTTGTTTACAAAGAGGAGAATTCAAATTCTATTGATAAATACAATCGTGTCATATTCTCCATGTATAATATTACAGGTACTCGTGTAGGAGCCTTTTTTATTGCAGAAGCTATTTCTTTTTTTCTGATGTATACTTTTCGTAAATGTATTTCAGACCCTTGAAGGTCAGATTACGATCATAGATATCTATCTCATCAGTATTCTTATATATGATTTTTCCAAGGCCGCCGGTTGCGATGACCTTCATGTCAACACCCAGCGCCTTTTTAAATTCCTTGATAATGTATTCGCTTTGTCCGATATAGCCGTAAACCAGACCGGCCTGCATGCTCGTTGTTGTTGTCTTCGCCAGGATACTTGCGGGTTTTTTAATTTCGATTTCCGGAAGCTTGGCAGCCTGTGTCCACATCGCCTGTGCACCGGTTTCAATGCCCAGCGTGATGACGCCGTACTCAAAGTTACCGTTGCCATCCACATAATCGAAGGTGGTTGCTGTGCCATAATCGACAACCAGACACGGACCTCCATATTCATAATAGGCTCCGGCAGCATCCACGATACGATCGGCACCGACCGCCTTTGGATTTTCCGCCTTGACAGAGATACCGGTACGAATTCCCGGCCCGATAATGATCGGCTCCTTATGCATATATTTACGGATACCGTTTAAGAAGGAATGCATGATTTTCGGTACGACACTGGATACGATAACATCCTGTATATCCTCTGGCTGTACCTTGGAGGCATTCAGAAAGTTCATCATCATGAAGCCGTACTCATCACTTGTCCGCTTCATTTTTGTGGTCAGTCTATAATTTCCAATCAGCTTGTCGCCGTGATAGATACCGATCGTTATATTCGTATTTCCTACGTCAATGACTACTAGCATTGGGATTCTCCTCTTTCTTTGCTGAGAGCAGCCAGACGTGTCAGTATCTCAACGCCTACCTCATATTTGCTCATCAGATCCAGTGTTTCGCTATGATCCTTTTGAATCAGGGTAACTACATTCGTATCTCCCTGAAAACCGGCTCCCTGTTCATGCAGGTTATTGGCTACGATCATATCACAGTTTTTCTTATTCAGTTTCTCAGTGGCATGCTTTAGCAGATGCTCTGTTTCCATCGCAAAGCCGCAGATGATCTGATTGGATACTCTGTGCTCTCCCAGCCATGCCAGAATGTCCGGATTTTTCACAAAGGTGATTTCCAGAAACTCTCCCTGTTTCTTTATTTTGTTGTCTTCCGTTTTCTGTGCACGGTAATCACCGACAGCTGCAGCCTTGATGATGATATCACAGGATGCGTATTCCTTTTGTACGGCCGCGAACATATCCTGTGCACTGACAACGTTCACGACACGAACTCCCTGCGGGGCACTTAGCTGGACAGGTCCGCTGATCAGCGTTACGTCCGCTCCCATGTCACGGGCAGCTCTGGCAATCTCATAGCCCATCTTTCCGGAGGAATGGTTGGAGATAAAGCGTACCGGATCCAGTGCCTCGCGAGTCGGTCCCGCGGTAACGAGCACGCGCTTTCCTTTAAGAAGTCCGGTTGTTTCCAATGTACGGTGAATACATTCCTCGATATGTGCAATGTCCGCAAGCTTGCCTTTGCCGGTATCACCACAGGCAAGATATCCGACCTCCGGTTCCACCAGCTCATAGCCGAGTGCTTTTGCGGCAGCCAGATTTTTCTGTGTGACCGGATTTTCATACATTCCGGTATTCATTGCCGGACAGATCACCTTGGGACAATCTGCGGCAAGAAAGGTCGTCGTCAGCATATCGTCCGCAAGACCATGCACGATCTTGGCGATTACATTTGCGGTTGCCGGCACGATGACGAAGATATCCGCACGGCGGGCGATGGAAATATGTTTGACACTGCGATCTGCCACCTTTTCAAAGGTGGACACCATCACATTGTGCTTTGTTAGTGATTCAAATGTCAAGGGGGTGATGAATTCCGTGGCATTCTGCGTCATAATGACCTCCACATCATACCCTTTCTTGATCAGATTGCTGGTCAGCTGCGCTGCCTTGAAGGCCGCAATACCACCGCTGACACCTAATACAACTGTTTTTTTCATAGTATCCCTCACAGGTTCTTTATAAGTCGTTTACTATTATAACGCAACATTCTCTGCATCACAACTGTTTCAGGGCGAAAAAAGATAAAAAATTCACAAATGAAACTTTCCTGTAGAATAGCCGTCCGTTTCGATTATTTCCATGCATTTTTAAGGAAAAGCTATTATAATATAGATAAGAAAAGCGTGAGGAGGGAGATTATGGAAATAGTAAATACGGAGGCTATGCGGAAAATGGATACAGAGGCCATTCATGAGTACGGCATTCCCGGAATCCTTTTGATGGAGCATGCGGCGATGGCGGTCATGGACTACATCCGCGAGCATGTCGCAAGAGACAGCTGCATTATGATTCTGTGCGGCCCCGGCAATAACGGCGGGGACGGCTTTGCGCTGGCCCGGCTGCTGGTGGAGGAGGAGTATACGCAGGTGAGAATCCATTGCAGTGTTCCTTATGATCGCATGAGCCATGATGAGGCAGTCTATGCCCGTATTGCGGAAAGCTATGGCATAGAGATTATGAAAACGCAGGATATGGAGCTGATTAAGCCGGCACTGGATGCTGCGGATGTGGTCGTGGATGCCTTGTTTGGCACCGGACTTTCACGCAATATTGAAGGCTTTTATGATGTTTTGATTTTATACCTGAATCTGTTGAATAAGCGCGTAATCAGTATTGATATCGCCAGTGGTGTACATGGGGATACCGGCTGCATTATGAATTGTGCTGTACAAAGCGATGTGACCATTACCTTTGAATGTCTGAAACGGGGACAGCTGTTATATCCCGGCAGCAGCTATTGCGGTGATATTCTGGTTAAAAAGATTACGCTTCCCAAGGCAGTGAAAGCCAAAATCGAGCAAAGCATTCATCTGCTGGATGAGGAAATTGTGCGCCGGTTTCTTCCAAAGCGTGAAGCCCATTCCCACAAGGGAAGCTATGGCAAGGTGATGATGGTGGGAGGAAGCTCCTATATGCATGGGGCGATTACGCTTGCGGCGAAGGCTGCCTTGCTGAGTGGCACGGGAACACTGACACTGTTTTTGCCGGATTGTATTTCCGATATCATTTCCATGAAGCTGGAGGAAAGCATGCTGCTATTGGCACCCTCCATGAATGGCAGCTTCTCCATGATTTCCGTTGACCTGTTGAAGCGCAATCTGGATGCGTATGACCTGATTACCATCGGTAATGGGATGGGGCGCGGCGAGGTAACACAGGCGATGGTGCGCACGGTATTGGAAAGTGATCGTCCGTGTGTGCTGGATGGCGATGCGCTGTATGAAGCTGGAAAGCTGCGGGAGCTGCTGCATCGTCCGGCGATTACGATCCTGACGCCGCACCCGAAGGAAATGAGCTATCTGTGCGGCTGCAGTGTGAAGGAGGTCGTGAAAGACCCCGTGCAATGTGCCATGGAGTTTGTGAACAGCTTTGAGAATGTCGTGCTCGTGTTAAAGGATCAGCATACGATTATTTGCAGCAAGGATGTTATGTATATGAACACGGCCGGCAATCATGCGCTAGCCAAGGGAGGCAGCGGGGATGTGCTGTGCGGTATTCTGACAGGTCTGTATGCGCAGGGAAAGGATGCTTTGCAGGCAGCGGCAGCTGCTGTATATGTTCATGCTTGTGCAGCTGATGAGCTACTGCATACAATGGATGCCTACAGCATTCAGCCAAGTGATCTGATTGCTGCGCTTTCCGATACGTATGGGATGCTGAAAACATAAAACTGCAAGTTCCCGCAGTGCACAGATATGTACAGAGTACACCTGCTTTGACGATTGAAAGCGATGACGGCTGTGCGTTCAGGCATTGGGCGGCAGATTTGCGTATCATGAAAGGTATTGAAAGCAGAACAAAATCGTATACGTATTCCTGTATTCTTTTGCGTAAGGAATAAGCAAGCATATAATATATTCATAAGTGCATATGCGTGCAGGAGAGCTTATGCGCTTAGGTAGAAGGAAAAGGAGGTTTTGATTTCCTTTTGTGTATGTATCGAATTTGTGAAGGTATCTGTGCAGTGGTGCAGTGCCTTTTTTCTTATATTCCCCCAGCAAAAAAGCTAGGCTGTAGCTTTCGTCTGTTGGGAATGAATTTCTTGTGAAAATATACACAAAGCGGTTGTTTTTCTTACCATTTAGGCGTAGAATGTAACTATAGAAAGGGATTTGTAAGCCCTATAAGGAGGAAATACAGACATGCAGAGATTTACATTGCCAAGAGACATGTATCATGGAAAAGGTGCTTTGGAAGCATTGAAAACCCTGGAGGGGAAGAAGGCGATCGTTTGTGTTGGCGGAGGATCAATGAGACGAGGAGGCTTTCTGGATCGTGCCGTTGCGTATCTGAAGGAAGCCGGTATGGAGGTTCGTTTGTTTGAAGGCATCGAATCCGACCCTTCGGTAGAGACTGTTATGCGCGGTGCGGATGAAATGCTTGCATTTGAACCGGACTGGATCGTTGCCATGGGTGGCGGTTCACCGATTGATGCGGCGAAAGCTATGTGGATCAAATATGAATATCCGCAAATCACGTTTGAGGATATGTGTAAGGTATTCGGTATTCCGAAGCTTCGCAGAAAAGCACAGTTTTGCGCAATTTCATCTACATCCGGAACTGCAACAGAGGTTACTGCATTCTCCATCATTACAGATTATGAAAAGGGTATCAAATATCCGATTGCGGATTTTGAAATTACACCGGATGTAGCGATCGTCGATCCGGATTTGGTAACAACGATGCCGGTCAAGCTGGTAGCACACACTGGTATGGATGCAATGACACATGCGGTAGAGGCTTATGTTTCAACAGCAAACAGCAACTTTACCGATCCGCTGGCAATTCATGCGATTGAAATGATCAAGGAGCATCTGGTGAAATCCTACAACGGGGATATGGATTCCCGTGCGGCGATGCATGATGCGCAGTGTCTGGCAGGACAGGCTTTCTCCAATGCCTTGCTGGGAATCGTCCATTCCATGGCACATAAAACAGGCGCTGTGTTCGCAGATCAGGGCGCACACATCATTCATGGTGCGGCGAATGCAATGTATCTGCCAAAGGTCATCAAATTTAATGCAAAGGATGAAACAGCCAGAAAGCGCTATGGTGTGATTGCGGATTACATGCATCTGGGCGGCTCCAGCGATGAGGAAAAGGTGGATTTGCTGATTGCGTATCTGCGTGATATGAGTGATGCCCTGCATATTCCACACTGCATTGCACAGTATGGAAAGGACGGTCTGCCGGCAGAAGCGGGCTTTGTCAGTGAAGACGTATTCCTGTCACGTGTCGAGGATATTGCGGCAAATGCAATTCTGGATGCCTGTACAGGAAGCAATCCAAGACAGCCAAGCCAGGAGGAAATGGTTAAGCTTCTGAAGTGCTGCTATTATGACACAGAGGTTGATTTCTAGTCGTTAAATAGTAGAGACAGATAAGAGCTGCGTGCTTTTACAGTATGTAAAAAGAACGGGGTAATCTAAAATAAGGTGGGGTATACAAATTATGGGGTATAGAAT
>QULU01000051.1 GCA_003481775.1 Clostridiaceae bacterium OM02-2AC | reverse complement strand
TTTTTATTCGCCTTTTGAAAGTGGAATTTAACTTTTCACTTCAGCGATTTTGGAAACCTGCTTCCTGTTGCGGATAATCAGCAGGAAAATAGCAAGCATGGATACAGAGGCAAACAGCAGGGCCGTTACTGGATAGGATACGTATTGTGCAATTACACCTGCGCTGAATCTGGAAGCCATCATGATGAGAGCAACCAGCACCTGAAACAATGCATTCACTCTTGCCCGCATGTGAGAGGGCAAATAGTTCTGTGTGCTGGCTTCCCGTATATTCAGGGAATTGATGCCCAGAAAGCCGCAGGTAAATCGATTGACAACCATGAGCGGATAAGGAAGAAACAGGAACACCATATCCAGCGATTCATAAACTGCATACACGCTGACAGCTACCTGATAGCGTTTCTTTGCCGGAATATGCAGGACGTAATGCATAAACCCTCCAGCCATACGCCCAAGGGTATCCGCCGTTGTCAGAAATGCATACATCGTCGTTGTGAGTATGGGAGATGATTGAAACATCGCCATGGTTACCAGATTGATCCCCTCTGCCGAGGCATTGGTAACCGCCATGTAGCCGTAAATGGAACGGATTCCCTTTTCTTTCTTTAGATAACGAAAGCCATCCAACAGATCTGCCTTATACCCCTGCATGGTAAATACACGCTTTCCGACTGTTTCCTGATAGCGTATACGCGCTTCAAACAGAGCTGCCAGCAACAGCAGCACACCCTCCATCGCACAAATCCAGGCAATCCCCAGATGTACATACAGCAGGGATGCAACCGGTGTGAATAACGCTGTCACACTGGGATAAATCAAAGAGGATACGGAATAGCCCTTCTGTGCAAAGCCCTTGGGAATCAGATCGGGATACAGGGAGGAATATGCCAGAGAATAAATGGCTCCGGTGGATGCGGTAAGCAGGGAAAATATTAGATAGCCCGCATAAGAAAATTCCTGTACAAGCAGAAAGGCGGCAAACAGCAGATACAGAATGCCATTTCCACTGTCCAGCATGACGATCAAACGCTTTCTGCTGCTGCCATCGACCAGTGGCGCTGCCAGAATGGGAATCAGAACCGTCGGCATCAGGGATACCGCTGAGAAAATCCCCGTCATGAGTGTTGAGGAGGTATGGTCGAAAACAACAAGCGACAGTGCAAAGCTCATGGCGGTAGAACCGATTGCACTGATCAGTGTCCCCAGTGTAATAATCGTAAAATCATGTGACCATAGGGTCTTTTTCATATACATCATCTCCTACACTCAGTATACTCCATTATATGAATACAAAAAATACCCTGTATTTGGGAAAATCGCAACCGAATATCAGGGTTAAGGTATTAAAAAAAACAGTTTTTTAAGAAAATTCCGTTTCCTCCATCAGCTGCATGACCTCCTTGTATCGGCGGCTCTTTTTCAAAGCAGTAATGAGGTAGGACAGATGAAACTGGCGAAAGCCGTGGAAATAGAGGGAGCTGTCACAAAGCTTGTACAAGCAATCGATATACACCTTGGCATCGACTGCAGTCCCATAGCGGTATTTCACAAACTGCACGATTTCTCTGCGACCATCGTTCTCATGGGAATCCAGCTGCCTCTCCATCTCCTGTACATAGCGAAGCCCTTCCTTCTTTTGATCTAGCCGTTCATATAATAGAGCCAGCTTATGACAGCATAAAAAGGTATCATCCAGTATCTGATAGGCCTTTAGAAGCAGTGGCAGCGCCTTTTGATCCTCCCCCCACTGCTGATATGTGGATCCGATATTATACCATACATGGGCCTGCATCTGCTTGTTTTTGCTGCTGCGGCAAAGGTGCTCACAGCGCTCATAATACATCAGCATGACGCCTTCCGCATGCATGCCGGAATAGCAGTTTGCGACATGCATGGACGCATCGATCATGCAGGGCAGAAAGCCTTCCTCACAGGCAAGGTCATAGGCCTTTAGATGGTGATGCAGAGCCTGCGAGTAGTCTCCCATACGAGCATACACATATCCCTTTTCCTGATATAAAATACTCCAGCCTCCATATTTCTGTGCTTCCTGCAGCTGGGCGAGTATCTCTGAAAGCGCGTGTGCTTCCTTTGCTTGAAATGCCTGTCTCGCACATAGAAAATGATATAAAAACCGCTGATCATCCTGCATATAGGGAAGAAAAACCGAAGCTGATGCCAATGTTGTTTCTGCCTGCTCCTTTTCATACAACGCTTTTATAAGCAAAGCATCCACACAGAGGGGAGAATTTAAAAGTCGCTCCATCTGTTCCTCCAGCTCAAAAGCTTCGCTTTGTTCCTCATAAAACCAGGCTGCAGCAAGCTCCTGAAGCTTTTCCTTCCAAACAGTGAGCCATTCTGGCTGCTCCTGAAACGCTATCCCCAGTCTGTGAAACAGCGCCTGATAAATTTCATCCGCCGCCTGTACCTTTCCCTGCTCCAGCTTACTGAGATAGGAAACAGCGCAGATGCCATGACACAGCCCCTCCTGTGAGTAGTTTCTCTGCAGCCGATGACAACGTATTAAAAAGCCTCGTAAATCCATAAAATCACCTCATTTTCATTTTCGTTGCAGAAGCGCATACCAGATCGCCGTTCTGCAATACGCAGCACGAATACAAGCAGCCACTTCCACAGCTTTTCTTATGACGACAATCGCTGCCGCCGATGCAAACATTTTTCATTCATAGACAGCCTCCAAACCCACATCCGCCTTCTGTTACCTATCTCAGCACTTCACTGCATGAAATTTACCTGCTGCTCAACAGCCACATGGATATCATGATGATATCAGGTATGAGATCACAATACAAGCAAACAAAAGCCCCTCCTTCTTCCCTCAGTCAGAAGACATTATGCTACAAGGATTGCTGCATAATCAAACTTTGTCTGCACGCAAGCATTACCAAAAAGATACAGGACAAACTATGGTAGCTATTCAAGAGGCAATGCTGAGGTTGTTGTGGGAACAAGTCTGCCAATGCAAAGGTCTCCACACGGGATAGAAATGCTTATAAAGCATTTGCAGGATTGCAGGTGCATCGTGTTGATTGCGCGCATAGCAGCCATTTGCATACCATGCACTGCTATATATCAGCTCTGCTATCGTTTGTGCATCTCATGCAGTCGTCTGATAGCGATAATAATTGGTGCTTGCTAGCTTTGCTGCCGCATTGCTGAAGGCTTGTATCTGAAAGCCGCCTTAAAAAGCTGCTTCATCATTTTATGCTTCCTGGATGACTTCCCTCTTTATGGGACTAGGATAGAGCAGAATGTAGAAGTTTACAACGTTTTTCTTGCATGACAAACGGAAATTCACTATAATTGAGCCAGAGATAAAGGAGGCCGTCTATGTTTGATCGTTCCATTCATTCGTATTCTGTTTTATCAGAGAACAGAAGAATTATTGCCATCAGCGATATTCATGGCAATCTGCCTGTATTGAAAAAGCTGCTCCGCAAAGTTGCCTTTGACCCGGAAAAGGACGAGCTGTTCCTCGTTGGTGATTTACTTGAAAAGGGACCCTATAATCTGGAAACACTGCACTACATCATGGAGCTTTCCAGATATTCGCATGTGCATCCCATGATTGGGAACTGCGATGTAGTATGCCGCAATGTGCTGTATGATACCCGTCTGGATTTTCTGCAGGAGATTCTGCTGAATCGATGCAACAGCATTCTGCATGAAATGGCACAGCGCATCGGTCAACACATCGACAGGGATACGGATATGGTTGTTCTCAGCAAGAAGCTGCGAGAGGTATTTCTCAGGGAATTGACCTTTATCGACAGGCTTCCCCATGTGATTGAAACAGAGCAGTTCATCTTTGCCCACGCAGGCATACGGGATGAAAAAACCTATGGTCGGGATATGCGTGATATCATGGTACAGGATCTATTTATGAAGGAGGCCGTCAGCTTTCATAAATACATTGTCGTCGGACACCTGCCGGTAAGCGAATATCGAACCGACATCTGCTGCTTCAATCCCATTATTGACACACATCGTCATATCATATCCATAGACGGCGGAAATGAAGTAAAATCGGCAGGACAGCTGAATGCACTCATTTACGAGCAGGGAAGATTTCAGTTCGCATGCAGTGATCAGCTGAAGAAGGCACGTATAACTCGTGATGTTCTCCCCGTCAACAGGGCTCCCTTTTTTATCACCTGGCATGAGGGACGCGTACATGTGCTGCGCGATGAAGGCGTCTGCTGTCTTTGCCGGCATGAAGCCAGCGGCAGAGTGGTGCCTATCGCAAAAGAATTTTTGTTTCACAAGGGCAAGGAGCTTCATGCCTGTGATTTCACCAATTACCAGATACCTGCCAAGCGTGGAGATCTGGTAAAAATCGTACGCCGCACAAAAGAGGCTGTGCTTGTGAAAAAGCAGGGCCTGATGGGCTGGATTCCTGCTGATGCACTCACCTGCGTACACTGAACACATGCACATACATGCTATGAAGGAGAATATAAACGCTTTGCCTTTGCAAAGCAAAAGGCTTATAACCGCCCCGGTTCTCACTCACTTTTGAATATCATCAAGAGGAAAAGTAGTAGGGTTCGTTTCATTGATGTACCCTGCTATTTTTGAGTAAGAACAAGCCTTACCAAGGGATTGGTGATAAGCTTTTTTATATTCCTATCTGTTTATACAAATCGCGATGCATGCCTTTTCTGTAATTGGAAGCTTACTAGCTTTCCCGCATCCGTACAAGCAGGGCGTTCACAAATTCGATAAATCGATCCACTTCCTTCTCTTCTGTTGCCCAGGATGTCACAAAGCGCATTGCCGTATGTGTTTCATCCATTGCTTCCCAGACCTGAAATGCATATTCCTTCTGCAGCTCTTCAATCAGCATATTGGGTAGAATAGGGAAAATTTGATTCGTTGTCGTCTTGATAAAGAATGGCAGACCGCAAGCCTCCATGGCATCTTGCAGCTTCTGTGCCATACGGTTTGCATGCGCTGCGATTTCAATATAGCGGTTTCCTTCAAACAATGCCGCAAACTGTACACCCAGCAGCCACCCCTTGGCAAGCATGCCACCGCGCTGTTTGATCATATAGCGGAAGTCTTTTTTCAATTCATCGTTGACAATAACAACCGCTTCCCCGAAGAAAGCGCCATTCTTGGTCCCGCCAAGATAGAATACATCACAGTATGTACACAAATCAGCGAAGGATACATCATTATCCTCTGCTGCAAGAGCAGCACCCATGCGGGCACCATCCATAAACAGATACAAGCCGTATTCCCTGCAAACTGCTGCAATCTGTGTTAATTCCTCCTTGTGATAGATGGTTCCGATTTCCGTCGCATTTGAGATATAGACCATGGCAGGCTTCACCATATGCTCATCCTCATGCAAATGCACCGCTTTGCGAATTCCCTCCGGTGTGATTTTCCCATCCACACTATCCGCTATCAGCACCTTGTGCCCAGTCGCTTCCACAGCACCTGTTTCATGAACATTGATATGCCCGCTATCTACAGCAATCACTGCCTCATACGGACGTAGAGCAGCCGCAATCACCGTCAGATTAGCCTGGGTTCCGCCGACCAGAAAGTGTATATCGCAATCCTCACATTGCAGCTTTTCCTTCAACATTTGCTTTGCATGCTCACAAAGTGCATCCTCACCATACCCGACATTCTGACACTGATTCATATCCAGCAGGCGCTTTAGGATATCAGGATGAGCACCCTCACTATAATCATTACGAAAACTATACATATATTCATTCCTCATTTCTTTTTTACTCTATCATTATAATACAGGCAGAGAGAAAAGGAAACGAAAAGGCGGCCGGAATCTCATCGTCCGTACCGCCAATCGTTTGCCCTGTATTGTCTGTGATTATTACTACTACCATTGAGACTTCTACATGCTAATGCTACTCACTACAAGCTACCTTATCATTCCAACACAATGCTATGCCAGACAATACCAAGGCTGAGTCAGCCAGAGAAGCAATCTCCAAGACCGATGGTCTCCACTGCCTCCCCCGCATGAGCTCTATATCATCACTTTCAACAAGTGTGATAATCTTTAGCCACCTTTATTATATAAAATACAGCAATAATGTAAAGCGTTCTGGAATTTTTGGCAGAAAAATGGAAAAAAAGGGATATTTCATCCCTTTTCTGATTTGATTTATGCCTTTAATCCGATCAATTCATCACGGAACAGACGTTCATCCATGGTTTTCAGGTTATCAGCGACAGCAGGCTTGAACTCCATCTGTCCCAGAACATCCTTATCCAGATCAACGCCCGGTGCGATCTCCGTTAATGTCAGCTTACCATCCAACAGCTCGAATACCGCACGCTCGGTAACGTACAGAACCTTTTGTCCTGTCTCAGTTGCGAAATCTGCTGAGAAGGTAATCTGTTCAACTTCCTGTTTGAACTTTTTGATTCTTCCCTCCTGCAGAATGTGCAGCTTACCGTCTTTGACCTCAACCTTGAGTCCGCCTGCAGTAAAGGTACCGCAGTACACAACAACCGGGGAAGTCTGTGTAATATTGATAAACCCGCCACAGCCTGCAATTTTCGGTCCGAAACGGCTGACGTTGATGTTACCGGAGCAGTCGCATTCCGCAAGACCGAGGAATGCCTGATCCAGTCCGCCTCCGTCATAGAAGTCAAACTGATATGGCTGATCGATGATTGCATCCGGATTTGTACACGTTCCAAATGCAGTACCTGCATTCGGCACACCGCCGATTCCACCGGCTTCCACCGTCAGCTTCAAGCCTGGAAGCCCCTCTTCATTTGCCACATTGGCGATGCCCTCCGGCATACCGATGCCAAGGTTGATAATCGCAGCGGGATCCAGCTCCATCGCCGCACGACGGCAGATGACCTTACGCTCATTCAGCTTCATTGGTGCAATGGAATTGACCGGAACTTTAACCTCTCCGCTCAATGCAGGATCATACGGGTTCGCATATGTCTGCCAGTGATTTTCCGGGCGTGCAACAACGATGCCATCTACATAAATTCCCGGAATTTTTACTTTTCTTGGATCCAGTGTACCGTTCTGTACCACCTTTTCCACCTGCAGCAATACGATACCGCCGGAATTCTTCGCAGCCTGAGCAATGGAAAGAGAGTCCAGAGTAGCTGCTTCCTTTTCCATGGTCGCATTGCCATCCTCATCACAATACGTAGCACGAATCAGTGCCACATTTAGCGGGAAGGATTTATAACGCAGCCACTCTTCCCCATCGATATGCATCAGCTCGACAAGGTCTTCCTTAGAGCGCTCATTCATCTTCGCTCCCTCAATACGAGGGTCGACAAAGGTTTTCAAGCCAACCTTTGTTATCGTACCGGGACGATGTCCGGCAATATCACGAAACATCAGAGAAATGGTTCCAAGAGGAAGGTTGTAGCCCTCTACCTTGTTTTCAAATACCAGCTTCTGCAGCTTAGGAATTAGCCCCCAGTGACCACCGATGATACGCTTCAGCAGTCCCTCGTGCCCCAGCTTGTTCAAACCGAGACGATCTGTTCCATCTCCGATTCCCGCAGAAAACATGATGGTCAGATCCTTGGGATGTCCGCTCTTGAGAAAGGATTCTTCGATACCTACAGAAAATTCCTGAGGATGTCCGGATCCGATGAAACCGCCAATTCCAATAGCAGCACCATCCGGAATCATGGAAACTGCCTGTTCAATGCTTATTACTTTACTCAAATCGATTACCTCCTTTGTATTATTTCCTGCTTTCAGTGTATCATAAGCGAAAGCGTTTACGGAAATAATAAGCTCAAGAATTTTCTTGCTTATTTGTTAGCGAATTTTTTGTCCTTTGTTTTTTCCAGGAAGCAGGTCATACCATAGGTCTGATCTTCCGTTGCAAAGCAGTTGGAGAATTCTTCTACTTCGATTGCGATTCCGCCATCGATATCCGTCTGCAATCCGTTGTTGATTGCTTTTTTACTGTTTGCTACAGCAATCGGTGCATTCTTAGCGATACCATTTGCCATTTTCATAACAGCTGCCATGAGCTCTTCTGCAGGAACAACGTTATTTACCAGACCGATTGCATATGCACGCTCTGCTTTGATGTTTCTCGCTGTATAAATCATTTCCTTCGCAATTCCAGTACCAACCAGACGTGCCAGACGCTGTGTTCCACCGAAGCCCGGTGTGATTCCCAAGCCTACCTCCGGCTGTCCGAACACTGCATTTTCACTTGCCACACGGATGTCGCAGCTCATTGCCAGCTCACAGCCTCCGCCCAATGCGAAGCCGTTTACAGCAGCAATTACAGGGCAGCGGAATGTCTCAATCTTACGGAATACCTCGTTACCGAATTTTCCGTATGCCGCAGCCTCTTCCACACTCTTATCCTTCATTTCAGCGATATCTGCGCCAGCAACAAAGGATTTCTCTCCTGCTCCGGTAAGTACCAGTGCATATACGTCATTGTTTGCCGCAACTTCATCCAGTGCCTGGTTCAATTCCGTCAAAACTTGTGTGCTTAATGCGTTCAATGCTTTCGGACGGTTGATTGTGATCGTAGCAACATGTCCTTCATAGTTTACTAAAATAGTTTCCATTGTATTCATCTTCCTTTCCGTTTTTAAAAAGTGAATCCACAATTTCAATGGGTTTCATGTGAAATTACAGATTCACTCGTCATGTGTTCTATGCGTGAATTATTTAGAGTAGTCGTAGAATCCGACACCGGACTTCTGACCAAGCTTACCACCGCGAACCATTTTGCGGATCAGCGTACAGCAGCGATACTTAGAGTCTTTTGTTTCATTGTAAAGAACATCCATGATAGCTTCCACGATATCCAGACCAATCAGGTCACCCAGTGCCAGAGGTCCCATAGGGTGATTAGCCCCCAGCTTCATAGCTGTATCGATATCTTCAACAGATGCGATTCCTTCCTGCAGGATGAATGCAGCCTCGTTGATCATAGGAACCAGAATACGGTTTACAACAAATCCAGGGCCCTCAGCTACCTCTACCGGAGTTTTCCCTAAGGATTTGGAGATTTCCAGAATTGCTTCCTTTGTTTCAACAGGCGTGTTGATTCCGGAAATAACCTCAACCAGCTTCATACGGTCAGCAGGATTGAAGAAGTGCATACCAATTACATTGTGTTTGATTCCAGTAGCGATTTCCGTGATGGATAAAGAAGAAGTGTTAGATCCAAAGATACAGGAATCCTTACAGATTTCATCCAGTGTTGTGAACAGCTCTTTCTTAACTTCCATCTTTTCCAGAACAGCTTCCACGATCAGATCGCAGTCAGCCAGATCCTTGTATTCTCCAGCCTTCAGATTGCCCTTTACTTCAGCAGCCTTGTCAGCAGTCATTTTTTCTCTTGAAACCAGTTTGTCCAGCTTTTTAGCGATTTTGTCGATTCCGCCCTGTGCCCATTCGATTTTGATGTCACATACGGTTACATCGTAACCATTGGAAGCAAATGCATTTGCAATACCCTGGCCCATTGTTCCGGCACCAATTACACCAACTTTTTTCATAGATTTATCTCCTTTACTTTTTCTTTTTATATACCAAGAGGGGCAGTTTCCCACCCTCTTGTATATGCGTTATCTTATCCTTTTTTTGCAGCGATGATTTCGTCCTTCAGCAGAGGAAGAACTTCCTTAACATCACCGATGAAGCCCATGTTTGCAATGCTGAAGATTTCAGCCTGCGGGTCACGGTTGATGGCAATGATCATATCGGATTTTTCCATACCGGCAACATGCTGACATGCACCAGAGATACCGCATGCAATGTACAGACTAGGACGTACCGTCTTACCGGTCTGCCCAACCTGAATTGCCTTGTCAGCAAATCCATCATCAACTACGGCACGGGAAGCACACAGCTCTCCGCCCAGCTCTTCAGCAACCGCCTGCACCATATCCAGACAGTCTTCTGCACCACGGCCTGCACCTACCAGGATATCAGCCTTTGTGATGTCAACGCCTTCTACTACTTTAGCGATAACTTCCTTTACGATGACCTTAGGATCTGTATCTGTCCAAGCCGGAGCAAATTCTACAATCTCTCCAGTTCTGGAAGCATCCACAGCGTCCATAGAGAATACATTTGGACGGATGGTTGCCATCTGCGGACGCGTATCCGGACATACGATGGTACCAAACAGGTTTCCACCGAATGTAGGACGGGTAACCAGCAGCAGTGCTTCTCCGTCTTTTGCTTTTTCCTGATCGATTTCGATCTTCGTAGCATCTGCAGTCAGACCGGCATTCAGACGAGCAGCTACACGTGGTGCAAGGTCACGACCAAGTACGGTAGCTCCCGTCAGGAAGCTGTCTGGCTTGAAGTTGTTGATGACCTGTGTCAGGGCATCCGCATAGAACTGTGTAGAGTATCCTTCCAGCAGCGCATCATCCACAACGATCACCTTGTCAGCACCGTGTGCGATTACATCGTTTGCCTTGTCTTTGATGTTGTGTCCAAGCAGTACACCGACAACCTGGAAGTTCATCTGAGGAATGGATGCAACCAGTTTTCTAGCTTCGGAAATCAGTTCGTATCCAACGTTGGCAACTTCGCCGTTTTTCTGTTCTACGAATACGTAAATGTCTTTATATCCTTCAAATTTAGCCATTGTTCCTTCTCCTCCTATTTCGTAATGATCTGCTTGTCTTTCAGTGTCTTTGCAATCAGTTTGGCAGCTTCTGCAGCTGGCAGATCGAATGTTTCTGTTTCAGCAGATACTTCTTTGGTGAATGTAGCGTGAACCTTTGTTGGAGAACCTGCAAGGCCAACGATGCTCTCATCGATTCCCAAATCATCAAATGTCATAACTTTCACTTCTTTAGAGAAGGAGTCAACGATATCGTTACAGTTCATGTAACGTGGCTCGTTCATTCCACTTAATGTTGTCAGAACACAAGGCAGCTTTGCCTCAATGATCTCTTCACTGTCTTCCAGTGATTTTCTAACAGTAACAGCAGTATCGCTAAGTTCAATAATGTCGTCTACGTAGGTAACCTGCGGAATGTTCAGACGTTCAGCTGTCTGTGGACCAACCTGTGCAGTATCCCCATCAATTGCCTGACGTCCTGCAATGATCAGGTCATAGCCTGTCTTGTTCAATGCAGCAGCCAGTGTGCTGGAAGTCGCACATGTATCAGCACCTGCAAACTTGCGGTCAGTGATCAGGATACATTCGTCAACTCCACGAGCGTATAATTCTTTCAGCATTCCCGTAGCCTGAGGAGGTCCCATGGAAATGATAGTAACGCTTGCCCCGTATTTTTCTTTCAGCTGCAATGCAGCTTCCACACCAGCCAGATCATCTGGGTTGATGATACTAGGAACTCCGGCACGAATCAATGTACCAGTAACTTTGTCAACACGGATCTCAGTAGAATCCGGTACCTGTTTTACAAGAACGATAATTTTCATAATCTTCGTATCCTTTCTTTTCTCTCTGTATTACTTCAGCATTGCGCCACTGATAACCATACGCTGTACTTCGGAAGTACCCTCATAGATTTCAGTGATCTTAGCATCACGGAACATTCTTTCAACCGGATAGTCACGTGTATAACCGTATCCACCCATCAGCTGAATTGCCTTGGTCGTAACCTCCATAGCAACCTCTGCTGCGAACAGCTTTGCCTTAGCAGCTTCTACAGAGTAAGGAAGACCTTTTTCTTTCTTCATTGCTGCATCATATACCAGCCATCTAGCTGCATCTGTTTTTACCTGCATATCAGCCAGCTGGAACTGTGTGTTCTGGAATTTCGCAATGGAACGTCCGAACTGCTTACGAGCCTTTACATAAGGTACGGTTTCATCAATTGCGCCCTGTGCAATACCAAGTGCCTGTGCAGCGATACCGATACGTCCGCCATCCAGTGTCATCATGGCAATTTTAAAGCCTTTTCCTTCCTGTCCTAACAGGTGGTCCTTACTTAAACGCACATTGTTGAAAATCAGCTCACTGGTTGCACTACCGCGGATACCCAGCTTCTTTTCATGCTGACCAACAGTGAACCCTGGCATTCCCTTCTCTACGATAAATGCAGAGATACCATGTGTTCCCTTTGTCTTGTCTGTCATTGCGAAGATTACATATACATCTGCTTCACCAGCATTGGTAATAAAGATCTTCGTACCGTTCAGGATGTAATCATCACCGTCTTTTACAGCAGTTGTCTGCTGTCCGGCAGCATCTGTACCAGCATTTGGCTCTGTTAAGCCGAATGCAGCCAGCTTCTTGCCTGTACATAAGTCAGGCAGATATTTGTTTTTCTGTTCTTCTGTTCCGAAGTGTTCGATTGGCCATGTTCCAAGAGATGTGTGAGCAGACAATACAACACCTGTTGTACCGCATTTCTTGCTCAGCTCCTCGACTGCCAGAATATAGCTCAGGTAGTCAGCACCTGCTCCGCCGTATTCTCTGCTGAACGGAATCCCCATCATTTTGCAGGCTTTCATTTTTTCGACGTTTTCTCTAGGGAAACGTTCATCTTCGTCTACTTCTGCTGCAAGAGGTTTTACTTCTTTTTCAGCAAACTCAGCGAAAAGTTTCTTCATCATCTGTTGTTGTTCTGTTAACATGAAGTCCATAAGTGTTCTCCTCTCCTTGATTTACTTGAACTTAGGATTGCTTGCATGCGCCTATAAAAATATAGTATAAGCAGCGTATTCATCGCGTTGTCGAGAATACATAATCCATCTACATTTTAGACCTCTTTTTTGTTCACGTCAATATATTTGTTAAAGTTTTAACAAGTTTTTGTTACAAAATTAACAAGTTGACATTTGTTCAGAATATATTCCTACATTCTCATTTGTTAATTTATTAACAAGTTTCTTGACAAACGTTTTTTCTTCCGTTACCATAGCCTTGACAAAGGGTCCTCTTCCCCTTCCCCAAGGAAGACCAACATAGAAAGCGGAGGTTATTACATGAGAAAAGCATATGTTGTAGCAGCAAAGCGAAGCGCCATCGGAAGCTTCATGGGCGGGCTTACCAACATGCCCCTGGTAGATCTGGGAGCTGCTGTTTTAAGCAGAACCATCGAGGAGGCAGGCATTGATCCTGCCAATATCGACGAGGTGATTGTCGGAAACGTGATTGCGGCAGGTCTTGGTCAAAACATCGGACGTCAGGTCAGCATCAAGGCCGGTGTCCCTGTTGAGGTATGTGCACAGTCCCTGAATATGCTGTGCGGTTCCGGATTAAAGGCGGTTATGGAAGCCACCATGCGCATCCAGTGCGGATTCGGCGATATCTTTGTAGCCGGTGGTGTGGAATCTATGACCAATGCACCGTATCTGGTGCCTAGTAAGGTGCGAAACGGTGTGAAGATGGGTGACATGAAGATGGTGGATTCCATGCTGCATGATGGATTAACAGATGGTATGTATGGGATACACATGGGTGTTACCGCAGATAATATAGCGAAAAAGTATTCCATTTCCCGTGAGGATCAGGACGCCTTTGCCTATGCATCCCAGCAGAAGGCAATCGCTGCCATCGATTCCGGGCGCTTTCAGGATGAAATCGTGCCGGTAGAAGTACCCGGCCGTAAGGGCAGTGTGACGGTATTTGACACCGATGAGCACCCGAACCGTGCCTCCACGCCGGAAAAGCTGGCAAAGCTGCGTCCCGCTTTCACAAAGGACGGTACCGTTACTGCCGGAAATGCTTCCGGTATCAATGACGGTGCCAGCTTTACAATCATCGCCAGTGAGGATGCCGTTAAGAAACATAATCTGACACCGCTTGCGGAAGTCATCGGCATCGGTCAGGGCGGTGTAGATCCACGCGTCATGGGTCTTGGTCCTACGCCTGCTATTCTGCATGCGCTGAAGTATGCTGACCTGTGCATCGAAGACATGGAGCTCGTAGAGCTGAATGAAGCGTTTGCTGCACAGTCTCTGGGTGTCATTCATGAACTGGAGGAAGCAACCGGCATGGATCGTAACGCCTTTATGGAAAAAACCAACGTCAATGGCGGAGCAATCGCACTGGGACATCCGGTCGGTGCATCCGGAAACCGAATTCTGGTGAGTCTGCTTCACGAAATGCAGAAGCGCGATTTGAAAATCGGACTGGCTTCCCTGTGCATCGGCGGCGGACAGGGTGCTGCAGTCATCATCAAACGCGTATAAACAAAAGAACAAGCTCACAAGGGCTTGTTTTTCCTGCTTTTGTGTTTCAAAATCGTAAAAAGAGAAATCCGACAGATGCATTCACTTATGAATTTTTTCACAAGTTATTGACAAATGCATGAATTTTCGTTACTATGTTGATGTATTGAGTGTCGTATGCGACACGTTACATTGAAAGAAAGACAGGTAGAGAAAAATGAGAAAAACTTATGTTGTTAGCGCTAAACGTAGTGCAATCGGTAGTTTCTTAGGATCTTTAACTACCGTAAAACCAGTTGATTTAGGGGCTACAGTAGTAAAGGCACTGCTGGAAGATGGAAAGGTTGCTCCTGAGCAGGTAGACGAGCTGCTGTGCGGGAACGTGCTGAGCGCTGGTCTGGGACAGAACATCGGACGTCAGGTTGCCCTTGCTGCAGGAATTCCGGAAAGTGTATGCTCACACTCCGTGAACATGGTATGTGGTTCCGGACTTCGTACCGTTATGGAGGGTGTTATGTCCATTCAGACAGGATTTAATGACATTGTCGTTGCCGGTGGTGTGGAATCCATGTCCGGTGCTCCTTACCTGATTCCTGCAAATACACGTACAGGAAACAAAATGGGAGATTTCAAGTGTGTAGACCATATGATCTACGATGCCCTGACAGATGCTATGAACGGTATCCACATGGGTGTTACGGCAGAGAACATTGCCAAGAAATACAATATCACACGTGAAATGCAGGATGCATTCGGTTATGCTTCTCAGCAGAAGGCTATCGCTGCTGTTGATTCCGGACGTTTCAAGGACGAAATCGTTCCTGTTGAAGTGAAGCTGAGAAAAGAAACAATCGTATTTGATACAGACGAGCATCCAAACCGCAAATCCACTCCTGAAAAGATGGCAAAGCTGCGTCCGGCATTCGTTAAGGACGGTAGTGTAACGGCTGCCAACGCATCCGGCATCAACGATGGTGCTTCCTTCGTTCTGCTGGCAAGTGAAGAAGCTGTCGAAAAATACAACCTGACTCCGCTGTGCGAGGTAGTCGGCATCGGTCAGGGTGGTGTGGATCCGTTAACAATGGGTCTGGGACCTACTCCGGCAATCCGCAATGCATTGAAATATGCAGACATGAAGCTGGATGAGGTTGAACTGGTAGAGCTGAATGAAGCATTTGCCGCTCAGTCTTTAGGTGTTGTACACGAGCTGGTGGAAGAGCACGGAATCGATCGTGAAGCATTCCTGGAAAAAACGAATGTAAACGGTGGAGCAATCGCTCTGGGTCACCCGGTTGGTGCGTCCGGAAACCGTATTCTGGTTACACTGATTCACGAAATGATCAAGCGTGATGCGAAATCTGGTCTTGCATCTCTGTGCATCGGTGGTGGACAGGGTACCGCTGTTATCGTAAAGCGCCCATAATATATAAGAAAAGAGGAACTCACACACGGCTCCTCTTTTTTTGTACCCGTTTATTTGAATTTATCTTTCTATAACATACATGCGCTCCCTTTACAAATCATCAAGGATCGGCAGACATAGTTATACCAGCAGAAAGATATGCGCAAGCAGATTGATTCCCATACACAGCAGGATACCAAGTACGGTTGGCAACAGAAAGCTGACGGCAGTCCATTTCCAGCTTTGTGTTTCCTTGCGTATGGTGAGCAGTGTAGTAGCACATGGAAAGTGTACCAGAGAGAACATTAGGGTGCAGATGGCGGTTACCCATGTCCAGCCGTTGTTGACGAACAGCTCCTTTAATACGGCAAGATCACCGATATCCGTCATCGATCCATTTGCCAGATACGCCATGATCATGATCGGTACAACGATTTCATTTGCCGGGAAGCCCAGAAGGAAGGCCAGCAGAATGACACCGTCCAGCCCCATCAGATGAGCAAAGGGATCCAGAAACAGCGATATATGCTGCAGCAGGCTTGCATCCTGAACCTGAATATTGGCCAGCAGCCAGATAATTGCTCCGGCAGGTATGGCAACACTCACTGCCCTGCCCAGCACGAACAGCGTACGGTCAAAGATGGAACGCACGATCACCTTGCCAAACTGCGGTCGCCGATACGGAGGAAGCTCCAGTGTAAAGCTTGACGGCACTCCCTTCAGCAGCGTTTTCGACAAAAAGCGTGAGGTGAGAAAGGTCAGGATGACACCAAATACAATAACGCCCGTCAACAGCAGTGTTGACAGAAGACCATTCCACGGTGCCGCCACCACCCCTGCAAAGAACATCGTAATAATACTGATCAGCGTAGGAAAGCGGCCATTGCAGGGTACAAAGGTATTGGTGATAATTGCAATCAGACGCTCCCGCGGACTGTCGATAATACGGGCTCCACTGACCCCGACGGCATTGCAGCCAAATCCCATACACATCGTCAGCGCCTGTTTCCCGCAGGTGCAGGCCTTTTGAAAGAAGCCGTCCAGATTAAAAGCGATTCGCGGCAGATAACCAAAGTCCTCCAGCAGTGTGAACATCGGAAAGAAGATTGCCATCGGCGGCAGCATAACGGAAATTACCCAGCCGCAGGTTTTCACGACTCCATCCACAATAAAGCTGGTGATATATGGATTCATACTCCAGGAGGCAAATAGCTGATGCAGCCATACCTGCAGATCCTCAAACATTCCTGAAAGCATTTCGCTTGGAACATTGGCTCCGGAAATGGTAATCCAAAATATTACAGATAACAATACGACCATCCATACCAGTCCCCAGCCTTTGCTGGTAACAACATGATCAATACGCATATCCCGGTTCTGGTAGGATGCATTGTTAAATATAATACATTCTTCACTGATTTCCCTTGCTCTTTCATGCAGGGCGTGTACTACGATATCTTCAAAGCGTTCATACAAATCCTTATCCTTTAAGCGAGCAATCTGTTTTTCCACCTCTGCCCTTGTTTCCTCCTGGTTTTCGATATCCTCATAAAACAGCGTGCTGTCAACCTCCGGATCCAGCAGCTTCAAGGCCGTGAAGCGTGTATTGAGCCGCCGTGTTTTCATAACATCAGCTACCGCAGCAATGGCCTGCTCCAGATCTTTGGCATAACGGACTGCAGCCCCTTGCGTATCACTTACACGGTTTCCCACCTCTTCAATGGCTTCCTTGACATCCTCAAAGCCCTCATGATTGCGTGCGCTCATTTCTACGACACGAACCTTCAAAAGCTTGGCAAGCTTTTCCGTATCAATCGTAATGTTCTTCTTTTTGGCTTCATCCATAAGATTTAAAACAAGTACGACATGATCTGTGATTTCCATCGTTTGCAGAACCAGGTTCAGGTTACGTTCAAGAACAGTGGCATCACAGATAACCAGGCACACATCGCATGGCTCAAAGCACACATAATTTCGTGTAACCTCCTCCTCACTGGAGTGTGCAAGCAGGGAGTAGGTTCCAGGAAGATCTATCATCTGATTCTGGCGATACCTATGTGTATAGTGTCCTTTCGCAAGCTCCACCGTTTTCCCCGGCCAGTTACCGGTATGCTGATTCATGCCGGTAAGCTCATTGAATACCGTGCTTTTACCAACATTGGGATTTCCAAGCAAAGCAATGGTATATCCCTTGCGCTGCTTCAAGTACATTTCATTGATATTGTCGTTCGCCTGAACGAGCTTTTCAAACAGCATATGCAGCCTCCTTCCCTTTTATCAGAATCCGCTCACTGTCTTCACTGCGTAAAGCGATTTTACAGCCCTTGATCAGATAGGCACGCATATCCCTGCTGGGACTTTCCAAAACCGGTGTCACTCCAGTGCCCGGTACGAACCCAAGATCCATCAGCCTGCGTTTCATCAAAGCTGTATGCTCGATATCTACCACAAAAACCTCTTCGTTGAGAACAGCATCTTTTAAACAGTTCATTTCTACCCTCCTGCACCTATACTATCAACCTACGGGCAAATGCGCCTCCACAAATGCCTACAACCACCATCTCCCTTTCCGTAAGCAGGCAGAAGCAGCAGCGTCAAAAAGTGGAGTTTCTCAGGTATGCTGCTTACAGGAGACTGTGCAAATACTTAAAAAAATGATAGAGGTACCCCAGCACATACGCAATAAAAGCTGACAGCATAAGCGGCTCTTTTGCTCAGCTTGCTGTCAGTGCCACATAGCTGTAATTTCTGCAATGTAAATGGAAGACTGCTTAGAAAGGTTCACTAAAAAAGGAATGCCGCCATGATATCACGCGAACACTCCTGTCTGTATTTATGAGTTGCTTTTCATGCTTACCCAGCTTTGCTCTTAAGAAGCTCCATATCGCTGCTCATATGTGCCAGATCCTCACGTATAGCGATATGCTGTGGACACAGTGCTTCACATTTCCCGCATTTCTTACACTGGCTGCTTCTTTCTTCCTCCTTCATTTCTTCAAAATAACGTTTTCTTGCCACTTCCGTATTTCCATATTTTGCATGCTCATTCCAGATGCGGAAATTCTTTGGAATATCCAGACCAAATGGACACGGCATACAGTACGCACAGCCTGTACAGCCGTTCATCGTTCTCGCCTTGATTTCTTCTGCGATTTCCTTAATCAACCCCTGCTCCGCTACGCTCAGCGGTTTAAAATCTTCAAAGGTTGACAGGTTATCGAGCACCTGCTCCATGGTGGACATGCCACTGAGTACCACCTTAACATTTGGCTTACTGGCTACCCAGCGAAGCGCCCAGGAGGAGATGCTGCTATTGGGTGCAGCCTCCTTTAAGCGTGAAGCAAGATCCTGTGGCAGCTTGGAAAGCGAGCCGCCCTTCACCGGCTCCATGATGACCATCGGAATTCCCAGTTTCTCAGCCAGGGCATAGCCGCGATCTCCGGCCTGCTCTTGTGTATCCACATAATTATACTGTATCTGGCAAAAATCCCATTTGCGATAAGTCAGTATCTCTTCAAATACGTCGTATTCATCATGAAAGGAAAAGCCGAAATTCCGTATTTTTCCCTGCGCTTTTAATTCTTCACAATATGCAAGAATGCCCAGCTGCTTTGCTTTTTCCCATTTCGCCTTATCTACCGCATGGAGCAGATAAAAATCCACATACGTTACATCAAGGCGCTTCAGCTGATTTTCAAACATCGCTTTCGCATCCTCCAGCGTGTTCAAATCCCAAAGCGGCAGCTTTGTTGTCAGATAGTAGCTGCTTCTATCGTATTTTTTCAGCACACGGCCTACAAACGGTTCACTATCTCCATGATGATACGGAAACGCTGTATCGATATACTTCACACCATGTGCGATTGCGGTATCCAGCATCCGTTCAGCTTCCGCCTCATCAATCTTCCCCTGTGCATCCAGCGGGAAACGCATACATCCAAATCCCAGCAGGGATGGCTGATACTCCTCATTCAGCTCTCTGTATTCCATACTTCAAACTCCTCCTTTAACCAGCATCTTATAATACCTATATTATAAACGCAGAGGAAGAAAAAGGAAACAGAGCAGGCAAAAATATCTTACAAAAAGCTGTCCGACACTTACAATGGTGTTTCGAAATGCAGGATACAGTTCAGGGAAAGCTATTGTTTCCTTTGCAAGCCATCCTATCTGAACAATGAAAGCTGCAAATCATCAAAATACTGGGGCACATCCCTGCTTGCTATGCTGCCTATGGGGTCTGATTTGTCAATGCTGTGATCTCATAACGAGTATCTGAGAAATAAAAAAGGATAGAAATCATCCAATCAAAGCTTGATTTCTACCCATTCGCTCGGTGACTGCAGATAGATGTTTCGATTAACAGGCTGTTTAAACTCATCGTTCATTGACTTCCTGTATTTTTCAAGAAACGCAGTTCTCTGTGAAAACGGCCTGCACCTTAAGCCTGTTACAACACACAAGGCACTGGATCTCCATGGCATGTATACCCTGTATCATATCAGGATATTATTTCTATTCATACAGACGCTGCAGCCACGTTATGTTCTTGTTTATAAGCACTTAATTCCTGCAGGTCATACGGTGTCATCTGATATACGTAATTCAGCCAGTTGCGATACAACAGATTTGCATGAGAACGCCATGTTAAAACAGGCTCCTGCTGTGGATCATCCTCAGGGAAATAATTAAAGGGAAGCTGAATTTCCTTACCCTGCGAAAGATCGCGGAAATATTCCTGCGCCAGTGTTTCCTTGCCATATTCCAGATGCCCCAGGATATAAATTTCCCGGAAATCTCCGGTCGCAACAATATTGCTGCCGGTTACATCCGAGCGGGATAAAATTTCAAGGGCTTCCTGCTTAGCCAGTGCATGTTCATCAATGGCAGTATGGCGGGAATGCGGCGTGTAATGTATTTCATCAAAGCCATTTGTCAGAAAATTGTATTCATCACATAACGTTTGCGGATAAATACCAAATACCTTCTGCTTCATCAAATGCTTCTGAATATGATAATGATAATACAATCCTGCCTGTGCACCCCAGCAGATATGCAGCGTGGAGTACACATGAGTTTTGCTCCATTCCATGATTTCACAAAGCTCGTCCCAGTAATCGACCTCCTCAAATTCCAGATGCTCCACCGGTGCACCGGTTATAATCAAACAGTCATAACGGTTCTTTTTCAGCGTCGAAAAATCATCATAGAACTTCAACAGATGATCAGCACTCGTGTTTTTGGAAACATGATTGCTGACCATCATAAAATCGATATCCACCTGTAATGGGGATTTGGATATCAGACGCAGAATCTGTGTTTCCGTTTCAATTTTTTTTGGCATCAGATTGAGGATAACAATTCTCAGCGGGCGGATATCCTGCTTTCTAGCTACATCCTCTTCCAGTGCAAAGATTTTTTCACTTTCCAGAATCTGCTTGGCTGGCAGGCCATTCGGTATATTGATCGGCATGCTGTTTCATCTCCTATATCTGTGCGAACGCCTGTGTTAAATCTTCCAGGATATCATCAATATGCTCTATCCCGCAGGACAGTCGAATCAATCCCGGTGTGATACCGCAGTTTACCAGCTGTTCATCCGTAAGCTGCCGGTGTGTTGAGCTTGCCGGATGCAGAATACAGGTGCGAATATCCGCAACATGGACTTCCAGAGATACCATCTTCAAATGATCGATGAAAGCAGCTGCGCGCTCTCTTCCTCCCTTGATGGAGAAGGAAATAACGCCACAGCATCCCTTCGGCAGATATTTCTGTGCCAGGGCGTGATATTTATTCTGCTTGAGACCCGGATAGTTTACAAATTCCACCGCGTCCTGTGATTCCAGAAATTCAGCCGTTCTTTGTGCATTCGCACAATGACGTTCCATACGGACTGCCAGCGTTTCCAGCCCCAGATTCAACAGGAATGCAGAATGCGCAGCCGGATAACAGCCCAGATCACGCATCAGCTGAACTCTGGCCTTGGTGATATAAGCTGCTTCCTTGAAGGTATCCGTATACACGATACCATGATAGGAGGCATCCGGTGTGCTCAGACCCGGGAATTTGCCGTTTGCCCAGTTGAAGGTTCCCCCGTCAACGATAACACCGCCAATCTGCAGGGCATGTCCATCCATATATTTTGTTGTGCTGTGAATGACGATGTCCGCACCGAAACGAAACGGCTGACACAGGACAGGCGTCGCAAAGGTATTATCGACAAACAGCGGAATATCATGTGCATGTGCGACACTGGCAAATTTCTCAATATCCAGTACATTCATGGCAGGGTTTGCCATAATCTCTCCAAATACCGCTTTCGTATTCGGGCGAATCAGCTTTTCGATTTCCTCTGCAGCCGCATCCGGATCCACATAGGACACTTCGATGCCGAATTTTCGGAAGGTGATAGACAACAGATTGACTGAACCTCCGTAAATGGTAGAGGAAGCAACCAGATGGTCTCCGCTTTCCAGCACATTCATTAAAGCAAGGAAGGTTGCGGACTGTCCGGATGTTGTACAAAGTGCTCCGACACCACCCTCCAGTGCTGCGATTTTTTTCTCTACCGCATCCACCGTCGGATTGGAGATACGGGAATACATGTGTCCCTCCGCTGTCAGATCAAACAGCTGTCCGACAAAGTCTGTAGAGTCATATTTATAGGTCGTACTCTGGTAAATCGGCAGAACACGAGGTTCTCCGTTTTTCGGTTCATAGCCTGCATGCAGACATTTCGATTCAATTTTCATTACAATTACCTCACCTTTCACTGCGTATTATTTTACTATTTTTATGAAAATTATTCAATCCGTAATGAAAAACTTTCAGAAATTTTAAAGAGATTTCACATATTCCAGAACTTTCATAATTTCCATGCTCTGCCGCTCTCCCAGAATCGGGCTCTCCAGCAGCCCCTGCTGTATGCATGCCGCCGCATGCTCCACCTCTCCGGTAAAGTCGGATTTCATGTCAACCTCGATGGGGGTACAGATACCATCCCTTTTTAGAATCGCTCGGGTATTCTTCCAGAAGTTTTCTGTCTCAATGCTTCCCTTACTGCCATACAACACTCCGCGGTTATCCATCCACTGCTTCCAGCCGCTGCGCACACTGGCAATTACGCCGTTATCGTAGGTGAGCAATGCCTGTGTGAACATATCATAGCCCCCTGCTGCACAATCCTTGACCGCCTGAATGTCAGAGATACATCCATCGGAAAACCAGTTCGCATAACAGATCGGATACACACCGACATCATAGACGCTGCCGCCTGCTTCTTTAGAGAAGCACCAGTGATCCTCCTCCATTTCTGAAAGATCGATTGGATAGGAATAGCTGCCCTCCACATACCGCAGCTGTCCAATCACTCCTTCCTTCACCAGCTGCTTGAGTTTTCTGTTCAGCGGCGTAAATAATGTCTTTTCTGCTTCCATCAGAAACAGATTGCTGCTGCGTGCCAGCTCAAAGCACTCCTTTAGCTGCTCAGCATTCGCCACCAGCGGCTTTTCACATAAAACATGCTTTCCATGGCGCAAAGCGTTTTGAATATGCTCGAAATGCAAATGATTTGGTGTGCATATATATACCATCTCCACCTGCGGATCCTGCAGGAGTCTTTCATAGCTGTCATAAATTTTCTGAGCTCCATATAGTCTCTGAAATTCCCCTGCTTTTTCTAAGGAGCGTGAGCCAACCGCATACAGCTCTGCGTTTTCTGCATAGCAGATTCCCTTAGCTACTCGATGCGCAATCTGCCCCAGACCCATAATTCCTACACGTATCATCGTATGTCCTCACTTTCTGCTCTAATTTTATCGCACTTTTGTATAATAGAAAAGGTAAATATTTTCCAATTATGATAGAATAAAGATATCATACGACAGGAGGAGATTCAATGAAATATGAAATTATCGGCGGACAGCTGCCGGCCGTTGTCTGCAAGCTGGATCGCGGGGAAAAAATGTTTACTGAATCCGGTGGAATGTGCTGGATGGAAGAAGGGTTCTCTATGGATTCCAATACCCGTGGAGGGCTGCTGAAGGGACTGGGACGTGCCATGTCCGGCGAGTCTATTTTTCTAACCACGTATACCAGCAGTCACGACCATGCGGAAATCGCCTTCGGCTCCAGCTTTCCAGGTAAGATTCTGCCGGTTACCCTGCATGATGGAAAGACGCTCATTGTTCAGAAAAACGCCTTTCTTGCTGCAGAGGACGGTGTGAATCTACAGGCACATTTCCGCAAAAAGCTGGGTACCGGATTTTTCGGCGGTGAGGGCTTTGTCTTACAGAAGCTGACAGGAAACGGTACAGCCTTCCTTGAGATAGATGGAGATATCATCGAAAAAACACTGGCTCCCGGTGAAACCTTGCAGGTGGATCAGGGGTATATCGCCGGATTCGAGGAATCTGTACACTTTGATATCACAACGGTAAAGGGATTGAAAAACAAGTTTTTCAGTGGTGAAGGGATGTTCCTTGCGACGTTAAGCGGTCCCGGCAAAATCTGGCTGCAGACAATGCCATTCAGTGTTTTGGCAGACCGTGTAATTTCTCTGGTGCCTAAAAATTAACCAAACACCTTCTCATATGCTGCATAAAAGTGTATGAGAAGGTGTTTTTATCAGGCCGTGGTTGATATCCAAATCTCTTGCAGTATAAACGATGGAAACAGCAAGATAAACAGCTTTTACAGATTTGAAAGGGATATGCGTATATCAGAGCTATCGTAACGAGGTTTTCTTCCGGTAAAAGTAATGCCTTGGTCAATATTCACCATTGACATTTGGAGAAACTCATAAAACCATAACGTGAGTGAGTATCAGGCTATAACAAATCAATCCCCAAGATATCTCTTGTATTTTTACAGGCTCTCACAGAGGAATAGGAGCCTATCGGTAAAAAAAACGAAAAAAATTAAAAAAAGTGTTGCATAAACTAAAAAAATAGTGTATATTATTAGAGCAATCAAGAGATGCGGGTGTAGTTCAATGGTAGAACTTCAGCCTTCCAAGCTGACTAC
>QULU01000050.1 GCA_003481775.1 Clostridiaceae bacterium OM02-2AC | reverse complement strand
GGTCTTATATCAGTTTCTTGAGTTTACACAAACTTTGAAACGCTCTCATCTTTCGCTACATTTCCTTCAAAAAAGCCTTTACTTATTATTTTATATGCACTTTTTTGCTATCAACGATAATCATGTAACATGTATCGAGTATTTATTTATGCTGACAAATCGTTAGAGAAGCGTCTTGGTAAGAATTTTTTTAAAATATATCAGTAAATCCAACTGCCTTTTCGGTTGAGCAAATTCTTTCTCTCGCTTTTTTATTTCAAATGATCGCTCTGTAGATTTTCTTGTTACAACAATCCTTGTAGCTGATTTAACTGCTTTAGATTAAGCATCACCATACAATAAAAAGTTTTGTTTACATTGATTGACTTGAATCCATATCCACATCATATTTTTGAATATAGTCTAGTGTTTGTCGTAAAAAATCTAATTTTTCATCTAATCGTTCTTGGCACTTCTTGAAGATTGCTTTTAAGTCTTCAAAGTCTTCATTCTTTTGTGCTTGATATAAGGCTTTCTTGTATTCTTTTGAATAGGCATCATCAATCATAATCAAATCAACACCATTTTCGATGCATTGTTTCAATATTAAGAAACGACCGATTCTTCCATTGCCATCTTGGAAAGGGTGAATATTTTCAAATCTAGCATGAAATTTTACGATAGCATCAAAATCTTTTTGAGAGTCCTTCCACTCTTGATTCAATTTCTCAATACGACCTTCGACTTCCCATGGTTCAGCTAGTTTTAAATCTACACCAGAGATTTGATTGGGTATCTTTTTCCAACAACCTGCAAAACCTCTTTCGTGATCTAATGTTCTATCTTTTAACATTCTATGGAGATCTAAGATAATTCTTTTACTTAAAGGTTCATCTAATGTTTCTATTACATAATCAAACACATCCGTCGAATTTGTTGTTTCCAATACATCATCAATTTTATGACTTCCCTCGATAATTTGTTCATTTAAATATTTTTCTAAGTTTTCTTTACTAAAGGTACTTCCTTCTAGTTTATTAGAATGATACAAGAACTCTGTCTTGACAGATTGATATGCTGAATTCGGAGTATCTTTTAAAAATTTTATTGTTGCAACATCAATAATCATGTTTAGCACTCCTTTCTTCATTTTCATCATTATACCATAAAATACAACTCGTATATCATGATTACCACCACATCATGCAGGTTAATTTCTGAAGTTTTAATCAATAGAGCGACAGAGAACATATACCTTGCATCCGGTGCCGATATTCTGAATATGCTCCAATGTTTCCGTAGCTCTATCAATAATCAATTGTTCGACATAATCCCAGGTTACAAATTCCCACTCTGCGCCTTCCAGCTTCTGATCGGGTTTTATTTTTGTAACCCTGATGTAATCCAAGGTGATTTTATTTATCACATCCGGTTTGCAGTTCCCATCAAACACATACAAATCATCCATACCAACGGTATCACGGACAAGGTCTGATAAACCTTCGCCATCATAATCAAAGTCAGCACATAGAGAGCCTCTGAATTTATATGTGACACCTTCGGTATTGGTCAGTTCCATAACCCAATCACCAATATCCGCTGCAAAAATTTCTGTGTATTCACTGCCGAAGTAAGCTGCCATTGCTCCAAACAACTTGTCTACCGCCAACTTATCAAGTTTGAAGTTCTTACTTCTGGCTTTCTCGTATCGTTCTCCGCCACGACCAAAATTATATCCCGAAAACCAAATACGACCTTCATTGTTGATAGTCAGATGTTGTTCCACCTCTTCATCAGGCTCCGGCATAGGACCATAGCAGATATTATTTGATACGATACGCATCCTCTTTAATGTGCCTTGGAATATGAAAGGATTATCCCCAGATAACAATGCTAGCCTACTTAATGCCAAGATAAACCATGCTCTGTTTTCCGGCTCCAAGATTTCTGCCCCCGTATATGCCCAATGATTGAAATAACGCCATTGAGAATAGATTGCAGAGCCAAGCAAGGGGATATCTGTCACTTCATCGATGATTCTGTCTAAAGCCTCATGATTGTTTGCAGCGTTGCCGTATTTCTCTGAAAAGGCATGACCACAGTCCATCTCAAAGCCAAGAGCATCGCAATCATCACATACAATGGTCAACGAGGTCTACGTAATTGATATTTTGGTCTCTGAATTTATCGCACCATTTCGCAGCAAAATCGTGTATCTGTTTCATATCAGCCACTGTGGTCTACCTCCTATCCTTTATTTTCGTGGTATTGTTTTTACTCCTCGTCAGATACTGTTCCTGCCAATTCAACATATTCCTTCAATTTCTTCTGCAACAGTTTCTTATCAATCAGCTTCAGATTGTACTCCGAAACCATCGTCGGAGACAAGCTACGACTGAGAGCGAATTCGACAACCTCATCATCCTTGCTTGCACAGAGAATAACACCAACGCTCGGATTTTCGTTTTCCTTTTTCAATTCTCGGTCAAGTGCCTCCAGGTAAAGGTTTATCTTACCGACATACTCTGGCTTGAACTCTCCAATTTTCAGTTCAAATGCCACAAGACAGGAAAGTCCTCTATGATAAAACAACAAATCAATGTAATAATCATGTTTACCGACCTGCACTCGATACTCTTCTCCAATAAAGGTGAAGTCCTTACCGATTTCAAGAATAAAATCTTTCAGATTTCGTATAATAGATTTTTGCAAATCACGTTCAGAAACTGTTTCTGGCACATTAAGAAAATCAAGCACATAATTATCAAGGAAAACATTCCCAGTTGCTCTCCTTGATTCTTCGATGGCAGGTGTCAATGGTTTTTGCGACAGCATATATCTTTCATAGTAACCACTGTCAATCTGTCGTTCCAGTTCTCTTTTGGAAAGACGCTCTTTGATGCACATATTCATATAAAATATGCGTTCGTCCATGCTCTTACACGCAGACATAATTTTAAGATGGTTCGTCCAGTTCAATTGTGTCACCAGTGGTGACACTTTTTCGTTGTCCTTATAAAGCTCATAAAATTGCTTCATTCGATAAAGACCACGACGGTTAAATCCTTTCAGATCAGGATAATTCTCAGCAAAGAAATCCGCAAGTTTCTGTACAAACGCATCACCGTATTCAGCGTTTTCGGATTGTTTGCTGATGTATTCACCTATATCACGATACATTAAAATCAATTCTTCGTTCACTTTACGGTAGGCACGTTCTTTAGCAGATTCGATAATATCAACAATTTTTTCAAATTGTTCACCAAAAGGTATTACATCACTCATAATATTCTTCCTTTCCAAATAATCACTATTTTTTAGGATTTACTTTTCCTTTTGTAACGACTACAACCGCAAAACTGGCAACTGCTCCTGCGACTCCAGTGGCCGCTTTCAATCCATTTTTTACATCTTGTACCTGTGCATTTCTACAGGCCTCACACTTCTTATGTTTATATCCTTCTGGAAGTTGTTTTTGACACTTCTTGCATACCTTATTCTCCATCGTCTTCTCCTTCTAACATTGGCACATTCTCTATACAAGGGAGTGCTTGTATTTTTTGCTTAATATCGGGTAATGTTTTAGACCAGTAATTCTCTGGTGCAGGGTCTATCAAATCCAATCTTTGTACCAAGCCTTCCGTTGACAAATATGCACTATGTAAATATCCCGCGTAGTATTGGAGGCTCTGACGTGCTGCCGCACTTTCACCCAATTCTTGATATGCCATAGCCTCTGCCAACGAAACCATATTCACAGCAGATAAACTTTCACGGATTTCATTCATTCGCAGACTTATCTTTTCTGGGTTAGCGCCAGATATCAGCTTGCCCCAAAATGATTCTGGCTGCTCTTTTATAAAGGTCAAATTAGCATTTTGACTTTGCATCAACATGTTTCGGCTATCTTCCGCATCGGAAGCAATCCTCAAAAGAGCCAATGCCTTTAATTCCAGATTTTTAATCTGCATAGCTTGTAACAGTTTTTGCTGACAGCTATAAGCCATTGCAAGTCTGTCAAATTCCTGCCCCTGTCTTACTTCTTCGATTGCAAGCTGAACCGTATGGATTTCTTCCGCGATTTGAGCCATCTGCATTTGAGTTGCATAACTGGTCATTGCTTCTGATAATGCCGGATACAGGTCAATGCTCTTCAGCGAAATCGTTGATACAATTTTATTTGTTTCTGGGTTAACCAGATTAGCCATGAGAGTGCCGTCTTTTTTCGTCATGAGTTTTAAAGCACCGTTGGCAATTTGAGTCTTCTGCTCATCCGTCAAAATAGCTTGGAATGCCTGTTCTGGAATGCTTGCTTTTACAATATTGATAAAAGCAGGTGCAGTATATAGCATTTCCTCGATTTTCTTGAACGCTTTTTTAGCACCCTTCAGTAGCGGTTTCGCCACTTCTGGCATATTCGAAAAATGTTCAACCACCTCATAACTATAGTCTTCAGCATCAATTACTTTTATATCATCTGGCGAGATATAAATTGTTTCTTCCATAAAAGATCGTTCCTTTCTGTTGTTCTCTATAACAACACTTGTCGCAAATTAGAACTTATCCCTCTCGTTTTACATAGGTCAATTCAATATCGTACCCAAGAGCCTCAAGCATCTGCACAAAGGTCTTATTTATCACTCCGTCCTTCTTTTTGATGATGCGGTTTACATACTGACCTGTTGTTCCGATGGTTTCTGCAAGCTGCGCCTGCGTAGTTTCATTCTCTATGCACTTTACTTTCACATCTACTTCTATATTGTTTCTAATCATACATTTGCCACTCCTATTCGTAAGGCTCATTAGTTCTAACACAAATAAGATGATTTATTATACCGCATAATTCTCTAAATTACAATATGCACGCATAAACTGTGCCTATGAACTTTTTGTAACGGAAAACGCCCTGCATTTCTGCAAGGTGCTGACTGTGGGGAATATTCTGTTATCTTCTGACTTTCACGCTTGTGCCGGATTTGACTGTAAGCCACTCATCGTAGACCGTGATTTTCTCAATCAGCTGCGAACCAACTGCTCATCGTATCCAGTGACTTTCTGCGTCTGTCTTGAAAGGAACTGCTGTATCTCGCTGATGCGTTTTTTCATTCCTTCCCGTTCGGTATTATCTACTAAGGCATTCTGTCTGACTTCACGAAGACGGTAAATCTCATCTGCGATGGCATCGTAATTGCCCTTGGAATTTGCCACCTTGAGCAGTTCCTTTTGCAACTCCTCCAATCTGCTGGCAATCAATAAGTATTGATCAGCATGCTATTTGAGGGAGCTTGAGCGCTTACATCGTAGAATTATTTAAGAGAGAGAAAATCCATGGTTTTAGGCTATTTCATTTCATAATGCTTGCTCTAGGCGAGCAAAACTATTGTTTTGCCGCCTTTGTAATTAAATAAAATGAAAAGGTCCCTGAAACTATGGAGGAATTCCCTTAAATAATTCGTAGATTTCTTCCCTCACATAATATGGCAATCAATATTACCTTCACCATCTATGATTACGTTTCATAGTTCTAGGCTATCCTCATTTTCGGACCATCCAAACATACTTATAGCGATTTGCCTCTATAAACGTTTCAGTCCTTCAGTATTTCTACCTACTACGACTTTATCTGACTTCTTATGGTAAATCTTTTTCGACCGAGGGTACTATCACTGATTTTAAAGTTTACTAGAATTCCTTGTCCACAAGACCTTCTGGGGTAAGACACAAACCCTATTTCTTTCACAACGTCGTGATTTACAGTCTTGGTTTTACGTTTACCTTTCGGACTTCGGTTTGTTTGGCAACCTTATCCACCATTTAGCCTCATCAAGTTTCTGTTCGTACGCTCAAAAGAATCGTTACACCACTTCCTTCACCCATGACATCACTATCAACGGCTTGTGGTTCACTATACTTGGCGGTAACTACCTGTGATTGGTTTGTCTCCAACTGAATTCATGCCATGCCTGGCACACCAACAAAAAAAGCCTTTGTTTATAAGGCTTTTTCAAATTATTTTCTACATAGCAATGCGATTGATTCCACATGATGCGTGAACGGAAACATATCCACAGGCTGCACAATTTCTGTACGATATCCCTTCTCCTCCAGCAGCTTTAAATCCCTTGCCAGCGTCCCGGGATCACACGACACATAAACAATCCGCTCTGGCTGCATCATCACCATACTGTCAATCGTCTGCACATCACACCCCTTGCGCGGCGGATCTACCACAATCACATCCGGATGTGCCCCCTGCTCACACAGCTTTTTCGCATAGGCAGCCGCATCACTGCATACAAAATCAATATTCGCAATACCATTCAATGCCGCATTCTTTCTCGCATCACGAATCGCCTGCGATACGATTTCAATTCCCGACACATGCTTTGCCCGCTGTGCTAAAAACATGGAAATTGTCCCGACTCCACAATACAGATCCAGCACCGTTTCCTTTCCCGTAAGCTGTGCAAACTCCAGAGCCTTTCCATATAATATCTCTGTCTGTCTTGGATTCACCTGATAAAAGGACTTTGAGGATATGGAAAATTTCAAATCATGAATACTGTCCGTGATAGCACGCTCCCCAAACAGCAGCTGTTCCTTATCCCCCAAAATGACATTATCATCCCGCACATTCAGATTTAATATGACACTCTTCACAAACGGCAATGCCGCTGTCAGCTCCTGCACCATCTCCTTCCCATGTGGAATCTGAAAGGATCGCACAATCCAGACAACCATTACCTCATCACGGGAAAATGCATGCTTGATCAACAGATGACGAAACAGCTTCGCATTCTGATATTTCTCAAATAATTTACGCATTTTCTGTAATACCGCATTGATCCGCTCACTCTGAATCAGACAGGTATCCGTATCAATGATGGCATTGGAATTGATACGATAAAAGCCGGTAACCGTCCTACCTTTATCAACACCAACCGGTATCTGCCCTTTGTTGCGATACTTTGTATAGCCATCCTGCATCCCCAGCACATCCTGCACCTCAATATCAAGGTGTGCAATCCGCTGCATCACATCCTGCACCTTCTGCTTCTTAAACCGCAGCTGCTCCGCATAGGACATATGCTGAAGCTGACAGCCTCCGCACTGCTTTGCAATCGGGCAGGGTGGAGCAACACGCTGTGAGGATGTTTTACTTCTTTTCATCAGCCTGCCATAGCCAAATTTCTTTTTTGCCATCGTGACAACTAGCTCTCCTGCTTCCCCTTCCAGCATGCCCTTCACAAACAGCGGAAAGCCATCTATCTTTACAACCCCATGCCCGTCATGCGTATATCCGCTGCAGACACCATATACCTGATCATTTTTCTTCATCTTCTCACCTCATTGAAAAAAGGGCAGGCCGCCCTTTTACTTGTTTTTCTTAGCTGCTTCTTCCTGCTGCTTTAACAGCTTTTCTGCGACGGATTTATTTTTCGGAGATGAAGGTGTAGAAACATTCGGCTTCTTTGCTGCCGCTGTCTTCGTCTTGATCTTATAAATCTGATCATCCGCAGAATGCTTGTCATCCGGAATGAAATTATATACATGCACTTCCAGATCATACATCTTATCGGAATCGTTATTTGTAAAATACTTCTTGATAGGAAGAATATCATTCACCTTATCATAGGCTTCATTCATAATACTCTTCACCTTGGCACTGCTGGCATCATCCTTTGTATCAATATTGATACGCAAGGTAGCACTGATCAAATTGACCTCAACGCTTTCAACACCATCCAGCTTCATTGCGGACTTCACCTTGTCCAGCTGTTCTTCTGTTATGGCCGGATTCAGTGAATTGTCAAAACGGCTGCCTACCGTAGGACTTCCGCTGCTTTCCTTGGCACTCAGATAAATCCATCCAAGCAGCAGTACAGGAATCAGAATAACGATACCGGCAATCCAGTATAGTATCTTGCTCTTTCCGCCGCCTGCTTTTGTTTTTTTCTTCTTTTTACTCATGGGGTTCACTCCTGACTATATAGACAATGAGCATACTCCTTAGGAGTCATGCCTGATTACACGATTGTGTTTCTAGTATAGCACATTTACCAGTATAACACAAAACCGTGAGAATTACAGCGGGAATCTTCTTACGATTTCCTAAAATTGAAGGGCAGCATCGATAGTCCGCTTCATCGAATCCTGTATGCTTAAAAGCCTTGTCATCCACATTCAGACAGCAGTTTATACATAAGAGCTGTACAATGCCGCTTTAACAAGCACCAGCCTGCATTTTAACGCTTTTTCAATTCCTCCTGAATCAGCTTATTCGTCATCGCCGGATTGGCCTGTCCCTTGCTGGCCTTCATCACCTGTCCTACCAGGAAGCCGACAGCACGGTCCTTACCGTTTTTGAAGTCTTCAATGGATTGTGGGTTGTTATCCAGAACTGCGGTTACCATGGCAAGCAGCTCACTGCTGTCACTCATCTGCTTCATGCCCTTTTCTTCCACGACCTTCTTCGGATCCTTGCCCTGCATAATTTCCTCAAACACGATTTTTGCCTGCTTGCCGCTGATTTCTCCGGCATCCACCATATTTACCATATCCGCAAGATGCTTTGGATTACATGGATTATCCACCAGCTTGATATTTGCCTTATTCAATGCAGCTGTAACCTCTACGATTACCCAGTTCGCTGCTTTCTTATAGTTTTTTGTATACTGACATACCTCATCGAAAAAATTGCTCAGCTCACGATTGGCAACCAGAACATCTGCATCGTATTCCTTCAGTGCATAATCGCGCATATAGCGGGCCTTACGCTCATCCGGAAGCTCCTCCATATTATCCTGAATGTCTTTGATCCATGCCGCATCCAGACGAATCGGTGGAATATTCGGCTCCGGGAAGAACTTGTAGTCCACGTTTCCTTCCTTTTTCCGCATCAGAATTGTTGTTTTCTGCGTTTCATCATAACGACGGGTTGCCTGTACGACTTCCTCTCCGTTTTCCAGGAGCTCTTTTTGTCGTGCTACCTCTGCATCAATCGCCTTTTGTACATTGGAAATGGAATTCAGGTTCTTGACCTCTGTTTTTGTTCCCAGAGCTTCACTGCCCTGCGGACGAATGGAAACATTGACATCGCAGCGCATGCTTCCCTCTTCCATTTTAACATCACTGACGCCAAGGTAATACAGCATACTTCTCAGCTTTTCCACATAGGCAGCTGCTTCCGCCCCGTTTCGGATATCCGGTTCACTGACGATTTCCACCAGCGGTGTTCCTGCACGGTTATAGTCTACCAGAGTCCCTGCATCGCTGTGAAACTGCTTTGCGGTATCCTCTTCCATATGAATGCGGTTGATGCGGATATCCTTTTCCCCGTCATCCGTTTTAATGGTTATTACACCGTTGGAGCCAATCGGGTGAAACTGCTGGGTAATCTGGAAGCCCTTTGGAAGATCGGAATAATAATAGTTCTTGCGATCAAACTTCACCAGCGGATCGATTTCACACTTTAATGCCGTTGCGGCCAGAATGGCAAGACGCACAGCATCCTTATTTACACAGGGGAGTGTTCCGGGATGTCCCAGATCCACTTCATTTACACAGGTGTTCGCAACCTCTCCAAAGGATGTAGGTGCCCCTGAGAACATTTTTGTTTTGGTTTTCAGCTCGCAGTGGATTTCAATCCCTATGACTGTTTCGTATTTCATGCGTCTACCTCCACATCGTTACCTTTTAATCCTGTTTCCTCTTCAATCGCCAATCCGATATTAAACAATGTCTGCTCATCAAACGCCTTCGCCGTCATATTGATACCAATCGGCATACCTTCCGCAAAGCCGGTCGGCATAGTCATGCTCGGATATCCGGAGAAGTTGCCCAGCACCATATGATTTTCAGCCACATTGTTATCTGCCCCCAGATGAGAATCCTTGGATTCTTCTGCCAGTGGCGCGATCGTTCCAGCAGCAGAGGCAATGACAACATCGCTGTTGGCAAGAACACGGTTCAGCTCCTCCACAATCAAACGGCGAACCTTCTGTGCCTTGCGGAAGATCTTATCCTGATTTTCCACAAACAGAGAATAGCTTCCGATGACAAAACGCTTGCGTACATAGGAACAGAACCCCTTTGTACGGGTGTTGATCATGACATCCTCCACGTTTTCTCCAGCCTCACGCATACCAAAACGGATACCATCCAGATTGGAATGGTTGGCTGTAGCCTCGGCATTCGCAATAATATAGTAGGTAGGCATCAGTGCCTTCATCAGCTTATCATCCATTCGCACATGCGTAACAGTAGCACCACGTGCCTCCAGCTTCTTCATCAATGCGTCAAAATTCTCACGGATTGCAGGATCCGCAACAGCCTCCTGTACATTATCCAAAACAGCAATGCGCTTTCCGCGAAGGTCATGATTCAGATTGGCAGCATAGTTCTCCACTGCACGACTGGATGATGTCATATCGCGGTCATCACGACCTGCCAGCACCTCGAGTGCAACCGCTGTATCCTGTACGGATGTGGTAAAATAGCCCACATGGTCCAGACTGGATGCATACGGAATGATACCATAACGGGAAATTCTTCCATAGGTTGGCTTCATGCCGATAATCCCCTGGTATGCGGCTGGCTTGCGCACACTGTCACCGGTATCCGTACCAATGGCGAATGGAACGACTCCAGCCGCTACAAGGGCTGCGCTTCCACCACTGCTTCCTCCGGAAATTCTGCTTTCATCCCAGGCATTGTTGACAGGTCCTGTATACGCATTCCGGTTGGTACCGCCCATGCCCAGCTCATCCATACTGGCCTTTGCTATTACAACTGCTCCAGCTTTATGCAGCTTATCAACGATATGCGCATTGTATACCGGGACATAATTATCCAGAATGCGGGAGGATGCCGTAGTACGGATTCCCTTCGTGTTCACATTATCCTTTAAAACGATTGGCATACCATACATCGCTGCATCTACTCCGATTGCTTCCAGCTCTTTCAGCTGCTCTGTCGGATCAACGAAGGTAACAACAGCATTCAGACGATCCTGTGCTTCCTTTGCTTTTTCCAAAGCCTCGTTAACGCGGCCCTCCACGTCCTGTTTTCTCGCTCTTTCAAAATCCATCTTATTTCACCACCTTTGGCACATGTACATGCCCTGCTTTTGCGCTTTTCACATTCAGAAGCGCTGCTTCCTGAGGTATTACGTTATCCACACTGTCCTCACGCAGAAATGTTGTTTCTGCTTCAAACGGATAGATCATTTCTTCAACACCCTCTGTATCGATGCCGTTCAGCAGCTCGATTTGCTGCAACAAAACCTTAAATTCCTCCTGCAGCTCGCTGACCTCTTCATCATTTAGATCAAACATGATGTCATGTGCCAGCTTCTTGAAATATTCCGCACTAAATTCTTCCATGATTGCCTCCATTCCTTCGCCTTGCGCGATTTAAACCCGTAAAAGAGATCGCGTCTTATCCGATTCCGCCACATCTCTTTTCATCCTTCTCTTTACTATCCATATAGCAGTTTACATACCGTTGAAAAGAAACAGCAGCTTGAACACTGCCGTTAAAGGGCAAGTAAATAGATTGCATATGCATTCGTCCTGCTTCTGCTTAGAAACCCAGACGTGGACAAGACCCGCAGCCTAATTCACCTATTTCTATTTGCGCTCTTCCTTTTCCTGCCGATCAATACAGCAGTGTCTGTGCAACCGTATCGCTGGTCCCCTTGTTTCTCGTAATGGTAGCGATATCCAAATCATCCGCCTTTACAACGACCGTAATTTTGAAATTGTTGCTGGAAAAGATGGAAAGACGTTCATCCAGCAGCTGTACTGCCGCAATGACCTCATCCGCACTCTTGGCATGCAGCTTCACATTGATGCGCAAATCCGTCAGCTCATTATCCATAAAGTGCCCTTTTCCGATCATGTCGATATCCTGTCCCAGAAAATCCTGAAAGCTCGCCTTATAGCGGTCAAAGTAGGTTGCATTCGTTCCATCCAGCTTGGTTGCCGTGCTTGTCGGGAACAATGCCCATTTCTCATTGATCGCCTTGAATTCTGCATTGGTCTTGGATTCAAAATAGGCTTCCTCAAAATAGGTTCCCGGCAGGGTCGCATCATCACTGGAGGTATTATACAGCGCTACATAAATCGGTGTGTTGTTTCCGATCTCCGGCTTTGCCTTTCGCAGATAATTGACCAGCTTCCGCGCACATTCCTCGCCATACAGCTTCATCTTATCACTTTTGATGGTTGCCTCATCCGGTTCCGTACCGATTTTATCATTCAATACGAGCGCCAGCGACAGCCCCTTCAGCTCCTTGTTCTGATACCAGTCATATTCAAAGATATCCAGCAGCAGTACATCGTTGGCTGTGATTTTTTTATCCCCATCATCAGTCGGAAATACATCACCGACAGCAGGATTTAAACCGTTGGCATTTTTCTTGCTTGTTCTCCCCAGCAGACCGCTGTTATCCGCGGAGGCATCCAGGGTATTGTAATCCAGATATTTCCCGCCTCGAAAGGCATAGGTCTTACTGGAAAAATACTCCTTGGATAGCTCCATCAAACCGGTACCGATCGTCAGTGTATCGCTCAGATTGGTTTGCATCTGGGCATGCTTCTGCCCCGCATCACTCACTGAAAACGGCAGCAGTGCAGAGTATTCCCCTTCATTGATGGCCTTTGTTTCCTCGCTGCTCTTATCATTATCCGCCTTGTTTTTATCTTCCTTATTACAGCCGCCAAGTACCAACAGGCATGTACAAAGCAGCAGTGCCGTGATTGCTCTAGGTTTCCTGTTCATTTGCGCTCACCTCTTTCATAAAGGTATCCTCGTCCATCGTCATAACGCCGAGGGAATTCGCTTTGGTCAGCTTGCTGCCGGCCGCCTCGCCGTAAATGACAAGATCGGTTTTTTTGGAAACTGACCCGCTGACATTGGCACCGAGGGATTCCAGCAAAGCCTTGGCATCATTTCGCGTCAGCTGCGTCAGCGTACCGGTCAGCACGACGGTTTTGCCGCTGAACGGACTTTCCTGAATCTGCTCTGCCTCCGTATCCATACGCAGGCCATAGCCCTTCAAATGGGCAATCAGCTCCATATTCTTCGGCTCATGGAAAAAGGCGGTGATGCTTTCTGCCGTAATCTGCCCGATATCCTTGATTGCCACAAGCGCTTCCTCATCCGCTGCCATCACTGCATCCATGCTTAGAAAATGCTTTGCCAAAACCTTTGCGGCTTTTTTTCCAACCTGGCGGATGCCCAGTCCATAAATCAAATCCTCCAGCGGGTTCTGTTTACTGTCCTCAATGGCATCCAGCAGCTTATCTACCGACTTTTCTTTAAAACCCTCCAGATCGATCAGCTCCTGCCGATGCTCCTTCAGGCAGTATATATCCTCAATCGTATTCAGAAAGCCCTGCTTATGGAAAAATTCTATTTTCTTATCTCCCAGTGTGTCGATATCCATCGCATCCCGACTCGCAAAATGAATCATGCTTTCCACAACACGAGCCGGGCAGTCCTGATTGATGCAATAATGCGCAGCCTCTTCCGGAAAGCGGACCAGCTCACTGCCGCAGATTGGACAATGTGTGGGAAAATGATAAACCGCCTGGGTATCATTTCTTCGCTCAAGCAGCGGACGTACGACCTCCGGTATAATATCTCCGGCCTTGCGCACCACGACCTCATCGTGAATGCGAATGTCCTTTTCCTTAATCATATCCTCATTGTGCAGCTGCGCCGCTGATACCGTTGTTCCGGCAACCCGCACCGGTTCCAACACGGCATTCGGGGTAATACGTCCAGTTCTTCCGACACTCACCACGATATCCAGCAGCTTTGTGATAACCTCCTCAGCAGGAAATTTATACGCAATCGCCCACCGCGGCACCTTCACTGTAGATCCCAGACGATTCTGTGCATCCAGATCATCCACCTTGATGACCATACCGTCAATCGCATAGGGCAGATCATTTCGCTGCTCTGTAATCTCTTCGATAAACTGCCAAACCTCATCGATGCGCGCACACACCCTACGAAGCGGATTCACCCGCAGATGCATTTCACTCATCTTCTGCAGTGCCTCTTCATGGGAATGGATATCGTATTCCTGTGCATTCACAAAATAATACCAGAAAGCATCCAGCTTACGCTTTGCCGCAACCGAGCTGTCCAGCTGCCTTATACTTCCCGCCGCAGCATTGCGCGGATTCGCAAACAGCTCTTCTCCATTCTTTTCGCGTTCCTCATTCAGCATCTGAAAGCTGGCATTGGGCATATACACCTCGCCACGCACCTCTACCTCACCCTGTAACGGGATATGCATCGGAATGGATGGTATCGTTTTGACATTGTGCGTAACATCCTCACCAACAACACCGTCTCCGCGGGTCAGTGCCTGTACGAAGCGCCCGTCGCGATAAATCAAAGACATGGCTAGACCGTCGATTTTCAACTCAACCACATAGCGTGCCGTTGGCACCACTTCCCGCACACGCTCATCAAAGGCATGCAAATCCTCCAGATTGAAGGCATTGCCCAAGCTCAGCATGGTGCGCTTATGCTCCACCTTCGTGAATGCATCCAGTACGACACCGCCGACGCGCTGCGTGATGGAATTGGGATCGCGGTACTGGGGAAATTCATCCTCCAGTGCCACCAGCTCCTGATAATAGCGGTCATATTCCTGATCGCTTTTACTTGGCTGATCCAGTACGTAATATTCGTACGCCAGCCTGTCCAATATGTTTCGTAATTCCAAAATCCTCTGCTGACTCATTAGAAACCTCCTATTTTTTCGATAAAGCCGGATGGTCGATCTTGATCTTTCGGATTCCGAATTTCTGTTCAAAGGCAATCGTTGCCAGCTGTTCCTCCAGCTTGATTACAACGCCGTCTCCGAAGCTTTCGTGATGAACCAGATCGCCTTTTCTTATTTTACCCTTTTTCTTAGGTTTCCTATCCTCATTTATGATGGGTGCACCGTCAAATGAATCTGCGATGCGCACATCGCTTAATTTTCGTTCTGCCTGTCTTGTAAAGCCGTCACTATCCTGGGGACGATGCTGTACCATGTCATGACTGTGCATGGACAGAAAGTCACTGCCGCTAAAGGTATCGACATCGCTGGAAAATGTATTTCGCGGCTTTGCGCCGACATCCTCGATGCAGTCCTCAGGAAGCTCCTTAATAAACCGGGAGGTTGTTTTTATTTTATCCAGTACATAGCTATAGCCGTAGGAATCGGATAAAAACAGCTGCTTCCGCGCCCGGGTAAAGGCTACATACGCAAGTCGGCGTTCTTCCTCCAGCGCCGGTTGTCCGCCTTCTCCAACAGAGCGTTCATTTGGGAAGATTCCCTCGCACAGGCTGTACACAAAGACATTATCAAATTCCAGACCCTTTGCGGCATGAATCGTCATCAGCTGCACAAAGTCTCCGTTCTCCTGCTCCTCCTTATCGGAATACAGGGAGATTTCCTGCAGGTATTCATTCAGGGTTCCCTCCGGATGTGCTTCCACATAATCCGAGATATCCCCGATCAGCTCCTTGATATTTTCCAGACGCTCGATTTCCTTGTCTTCCCGCAACATGTCCAAGTAGCCGCTATCCTCCAGCACCTTCTCCAGCAGCTGGTCAATGCTGATGGTATCCACCAGCATGCGGCATTCCTCAATCATCGCTACAAACGCCTGTATGTTGGCTCTTGCCTTGCCCTTTCCGATTTCATATTCGCACAGGATGTCATACATGTTCGTATCATCATGATTTGCCTGTAGCTCAATGGTTTCCATCGTCTTCGCACCGATTCCCCGCTTTGGAGAATTGATGACACGCTTGACGGCAAGATTTTTGTACATCGCCTTGGGATCCTGTTCATCAAAGGGAGCCAACAGACGCAGATAGCTTAAGGCATCCTTAATCTCCGCACGGTCATAGAAGCGCACGCCTCCATAGATACGATACGGAATATGAAAATCCAGCAGTGCTTTCTCCAGTCCTCTTGACAGAAAGTTGGAGCGATACAAGATTGCAATATCCCGATAGTCCACATGATCGTGATGCAGCGTCATGATTTTGCTGGCTACCCAGACCGGTTCGTTTGCATCATCCATGGCAGAGAAATGAACGATTTTATCATCACTCTCCACACGGGTGAACAAGTCCTTATCGATACGGTTGCGGTTATTTTTGATCAGGGCATTGGCGCCGTTTAGTATCTGCTGGGTGGAACGGTAGTTCTCGTTCAGCACAACGGTATGGCTGTCTGGAAAATCCCTTTCAAAATTCATGATGATATCCACCTGCGCGCCACGCCATGTATAAATCGTCTGGTCGGGATCACCGACCACGCACAGATAGCTGCCTTCCTTTACCAGCAGCTTGATGATGGCATATTGCAGATTATCGACATCCTGAAACTCATCGACATGCAGATATGTGAAGCGACGCTGCCATTTCGCGCGTACCTCCTCATTGCTCTTTAATATACGGTGGGCAAAAATCAACAGATCATCAAAATCCAGCGCATACATTTCCTTCAGACGCTTCTCGTAAAACTCGTAGACATCGGCCTTGATCTGTTCTCCCGCCCATTTGCCGGCACTCGCCTTGGCGGTTGCGGCATCAATAAAATTCGTTTTGTTGTTGCTTATGTACGACAGCACACTGTTGTAGCTGTAGCTTTTGACATCAATATGCATCTGCTTGTAGGCATCCCGCAGGATACTCTTTTGATCATCCGAATCCAGAATCGTGAAATTTCTCGGATATCCAAGCTCCAGAATATCCTCCCGCAACAGACGTACGCAAAAGGAGTGAATGGTGGAAATCGTAACCGCCTTGGCCACATCTCCCAGCAGATTCTCCACTCGCTCTTTCATTTCCCTAGCCGCCTTATTCGTAAAGGTGATGGCTAATACTTTATTCGGATATACTCCGCAGTCATTGATCAGATATGCAATTCTGGTCGTTACCACCCGGGTCTTTCCACTTCCTGCCCCCGCAATGATCCGCAGGTGATGATCCACACACTGTACTGCCTCTAACTGATGCTCATTCAACTGATCTAAAAACGACACAAAATCACCTCTTATTTACCTTCTCGACTATTATACTATACTTTGTCTTCCTTTTCTTTAGAAAACAACTTCAATTATAACCCAAAACGGCATGGTACTCTATAGTTATTACGAAATTTTCAGAAATCCGCCATAGTATTTTAAATTTGTTTATACTATAATGTAGACTGACTAACTGAGGTGTGATACATATGGCAAAACAAAAACCGAAACGATACTATACCCGCACGATTGACCTGCTGTTTCTGCTGGTGTTTCTGATTGTGGGAATCGTATCCTTTACCATAGCATTTACCTTCGGCATCCTTCCGGTGAAATGGACGATGGCAGCCGCAGGTATTCTGCTGATTCTATTCCTTATATTATTTATGCTGTCCATGAAGAAGCTTCCGAAGTGGGCCGTGATCGTCAAGCGTCTGTTTATCATTCTCTTGACGGTGGTCATCGGTACCGGTGGATATTTTCTGGATAAATCACGAAGCACGCTGCATAAGATGAGCAAGAATGCCGCAGGCTCCACTACGGAAATTTATGTGGTCGTGAAAAAGGGCAGCGGTATTGATTCCCTTTCCCAGCTGGAAGGCAAAACAATCGGCTACCAGAAGGGCGTCGACAAGAAAAATGCCGCCTATGCAAAGGAACAGCTGGACGCTGAGGTCGGCAATACCACGCCCAAGGAAGAGCTGGATTATACAACGCTGTACAGCGATTTGAATCTGGAAACAGTAAATGCCTTTGTTATTTCCGATTCCTATTACGATATGTCCAAATCCAATATTGACGGCTTTGCGGACAGTGTGGATATTATTCAGACCTACAAAAAGAAAAATGATGCCGCCAGCGGTCCCGATATCGATGTCACGAAGGATACCTTCACCGTCTATCTGAGCGGACTTGATAATATGGGAAGTCCGGACCAGCAGACAAGAAGTGATACGAATCTGATTCTGATTGTCAATCCGAAGGCAAATCACATTGATATGGTGTCCCTGCCAAGAGACGGCTACATACCGAATGCCGCCTATGATTATAAAAACGACAAGCTGACGCATACCGGAAACGACGGAATTGAAAACAGTGTGGAGACGATACAGAATTTCTTCGGTATCCCGATTGATTACTATGCCCGTGTAAGCTTCAATTCCCTGATTGAAATCGTCGATACGATCGGCGGTATTGATGTGGATGTGGAAATCGATTTCTGTGAACAGGATGAGAATCGAAGCTTTAAGAAAGAGGATTTGATTTGTCTGAAGAAGGGCAAGCAGCACTTAAACGGCAAGCAGGCACTCGCCTATTCCCGTCACCGTAAAACAAAGGGCTACGACAATGCCGGCAGAGAGCGTGCACAGCAGCGCATTATCAAGGCAATCATCAATAAGCTGATCTCCGCCAACGGGTTAACCAGAGTGAATGATTTAATGGATATCGCACCGAATTATATCATCACCAATATGCCGGCAGAGAAAATTGCGGATTTTGTATCCGGTGAACTGAATGAGCTGAAGCCATGGACGATTTCCTCAATCACCAGCGATAACGGTGTCTATGAAGACCTGTATGTGGCAAGTCTGGATCCGTCCCTTGGTGTAAGCAATGTGTATCTATTCAGCCGGGATGAGGTGCATGCGGTTGTGAATGCCTATGATGCGGCACGCAGGCAGCTGCAGATGAACAGCTTTACGTTTAATTTGAATGATCTGTATGCGAATACTCCGAAGATCAATACCTCGGAAAACATACGCTATGCGGATATGGCAGAGAATCCGCAGTAAAGAAAACAAAACCATGCAGCGTCAGCGATGAGTGATATCGTTGAGGGCATGGTTTTTTGATGTTTGTTATCATGGTTTCATAATGCTTTGTCTATAAATACATCCGGGCAGTTTTCTGCCTGTTATTCAAATGGGTGTGTGTTTCCTGCGATTGTCCGCTACAATCTGCATAATTTTTTTAAGCACACCGTATTGATCATTGGAAGCAATGATTTCAGATACCACTTTTTTTACTTGTTCCTGTGCATTTTCAGGCGCATAGGAATGTACAAAGCTCATCAGCATATCCATATCATTTCCACCATCTCCGAATACAGCAATTTTCTGTTTGTCCCATTGTTTCCGATGCGCCAGAAACATCAAAGCACTTGCTTTTGATATTGCTCTGTCCGTCAATTCAAAAACATTGGAATCGAAGGAAGCATTTACAATATCATTTTCAAACATAGTCAGTCTGTCGAGAAGGTCTGCACGTTTGTCCTGATGTAATTCCAAACCGTTTATTTTCAGAATATCCAACTTCAGGATTTCTTCACGCTTCGCTTGAAAATGAAACCGGCTGAGATATTCATCCAGATATCCGCTCTTTCCATTATCAAGAACCTTCTTTCTCCATATATCCCATTTCATATATTCCTCTATGTATTTTTTCCGTGGCAGCATCGTTAAAATTTTATCTTCTGTGAAAAATTCCAGTTTTGCATGCGGCATAGCATCCAGTATTCCCGCTACCGTCCTTTTCTTTATCGCCCCACGGAACAGTGTCGTTTTATCTTTATCCAAAATGAGTGCACCGTTCATAACGATAACATAAACCGGCAGCGCCCAGAGTCCTTCGCAACCTTTTACACCTGCAATCGTTCGCCCCGTTGTCACGACGAATTCATAACCATCCCTCAGGATCGCCTTCATGCCCTCATCCAGAATGGTATCCCATGCATAATCTGCATTTAATAATGTGCCATCCAAATCACTTGCGAAATATTTAATCATAGAGTGCCTCCTCATCTTTTAAAAAAGACTTCATTTTTGAAGTCTTTCACCCTTGCTCTTATAATTTCTCTCCGTTACTTTCGATAACCTGTTTATAATAGTAGAAACTGTCTTTTTTATACCGGTTATAGGTACCGTTGCCATAATCATCTATATCCACATAAATAAAGCCGTAGCGTTTTGACATCTGTCTCGTGGATTCACTGACAAGATCAATACAGCCCCACCATGTATAGCCCCACAGCTCCACACCATCTTCATTTATGGCATCACTCATCGCCATAACATGCTCCTTCAGATATTCACAGCGGTACGGATCATGTATTTTTCCATCCTCTGTAATCTGATCACGTTCCCCCAGACCGTTTTCCACGATAAACAGAGGCTTCCTGTACCGGTCATAAATATCAACAAGTGAAATCCGCAATCCGGTTGGATCCGTCTGCCAGCCCCATTCAGAGGATGGCAGATATGGGTTTTTCACACCATTCACAGTATTTCCTGGTGCCATATCCAGACCTTCTGTTTCTGCAGCCATACAGCTGGTCATATAGTAAGAGAAGCTTACAAAATCAACTGTTCCCTCTTTTAAATCCGTCTCATCACTGTCTTTCCATTGTATGACATACCCCTTGTTTCTGATTTCATTGTTTAAATAATTTGGATATTCTCCAAACACCTGTATATCTACATAGCGGTAGATACTGCGCATCCGCTGCTGTGTCGCAAGATTGTCCTCCGGCTTGCAGGTAAACGGATAGAAACACAGCTTTGTCATCATGCAGCCGATCTGTGCTCCGGGAACAAGCTCATGTCCCAGCTTCACTGCTCTTGCGCTCGCAACCATCTGATGATGCATTGCTTGATAAATCGCCTGTTCAAATGGGATATCAGCAAATCTGTCTTCAATCAGTGCTCCGCTTGTCACAGGATGCCTGAGCATAGCGTCCACCTCATTGAAGGTAAGCCAGTAAGTTACATATTTCCCAAAGCGTTCAAAGCAGACACGAGCATATTTTTCAAACAGATCAATGACCTCTCTTGAATACCAGCCACGATACTTTGTTGCCAGTACAACCGGTGGATCATAGTGGGAAAGCGTAACGAGCGGTTCTATGCCATATTTTTTACATTCCTTAAACATATCCTCGTAAAAAGCGATACCATCCTCATTGGGCTTCTCATCTCTTGGATCTGTAAAGATTCTCGCCCAGGAAATGGACATACGGAATATCTTATAGCCCATTTCCGCAAATAATTTAATATCTTCCTTGTAATGGTGATAGAAGTCGATTCCCCGTCTTTTTGGATAATTTGCATCCGGTCCAGCTGTCAGTGCTTCTTCTAAATCTCTGCTGCTGAATTGAAACTGCTTCGTAAAATCAGCAACGCCTACTTCACGATAAGGCAGACAATCTTCAATCGTCATACCTTTTCCATCCTCATTCCACGCTCCTTCAACCTGATTGGCCGCAGTTGCACCGCCCCACAGAAAGTCGTTTGGAAATTTCAATGGTGATGTATTCTTATACATAATTTTTCCTCCTATTTCAGAACCGTCAACAACGGTTCTCCTTTTACGATAATACCGCTTTCTTCATTCGCCAGCACATCCAGGTAGCTAGCGGAATTCGTGATGATAACAGGAGTGATCAGAGAATAGCCTTCTTTCAGAATTCCTGCCAGATCGACTTCCACCAGGATATCACCAGCCTGTACCTCCTGCTGTTCACGCACCTTCACATCAAAGTATTTCCCCTGTAAATTTGCTGTATTGATACCAATGTGAATAATACATTCCACTCCCTGCTTTGATGTCAGTCCGATTGCATGCTTTGTAGGATAAACCGCAGTGATTGTTCCATCAAATGGTGCAGCGATCACGCCCTCATCCGGATCAATCGCAATTCCCTTCCCCATACTACCAGAAGCAAACACGTCCTCCTCAACGTCACTCAGCTTCATCAGTGTGCCATTCATCGGTGCCTGTATCACTTCATTTCGGCTGTTTTCCACAGTCTTTGTATCTACAGCTGTACTTTCACAGCTGTTTTTTTCTTCAGATAAGCCCAATACCATAATCAACAGGAAGCCAAGGGCCGCAGACACGGCCATTCCCAAACATACTGCCCAGAATCCATCTCCCATGAAAACAGGCAAAGACAGGATACAGGAATTGACATATGCAGTTGACTGTCCACCAAAAGCACCGACGATTGCTCCACCGGCTGCACCGGCAATCATAACGGCAATCAGTGCATTTTTAAATTTCAGCAGTATTCCGTAAATTCCCGGCTCTGTTATTCCGATAAAGGATGATATAGCAGTGGATGCACCGATTGATTTTGTCTGTGTATTCTTTGATTTCACCCAGACTCCCATACAAACACCAAACAGTGCCAGTGTTCCCATTGTATTCATCGGCAACAGGAAGTCAGACCCGAACTGATTGATATTTTCCAGTATTACTGCCCCCAGCGATAAATGCATTCCGGTTAATACGACCAGTAAGCGTGTACCACCAACAATAGCTCCGGCAATTACCGGTGATAGGTCATACAGGAATTTGACGACCATAACCAATCCCTGAGAAATATAGCTTGCCAGCGGGGCAATCGCAATCAGTGTCAGAGGTACCATCATCATCAATACGAGCATCGGTGTAAATACCAGACGCAAAACCTTGGGAATGAGCTTATCAATGAACGGATAAAACCAGCTCAATACCAGAACAGCAAGAACAATCGGAATACTGCTTGCCGCATATTTTACGAACGGAATCGGCAACCCCAGAAAATGCATAGGATCTGCCCCTGCCGCAAGACCCGCTGTCATGGTGGGATACAAAAGACAGCCTGCCAGCGCCAGTGCACAGGCGGTATCTGTTTTAAAGCGTTTGGATGCAGACCATGCTACTAAAAACGGGAAGAAATAGAATACGCAGTCCCCCGCAATCGTAGCTACCTGAATAAAATCAGAGGCCGCATCAAAGCCGCAGTAAGAGGTGAGAATCGTGATCAGACCCTTAATCATCCCGGTTCCTGCCAATACTGGTATCGTCGGCAGGAAGATCGCCGCCATAGTTTCAAATACACCAGTGGCTCTGAATTTTTTCTTTTTCGCCATTGTCTCTTCATCGTGGATAAATCCGGTCAGTGCAGTAACTGCGTCATATACGCTGCCTACGTCATTTCCAATGATGATTTGCAGCTGTTCCGTCTGATACTGCGCCCCCATCACCCCATCAATTTTTTTAATATGTTCCAAATCCACCTTTTTATAATCCTTTAAATAAAAACGCAGTCTCGTCACACAGTGAAACATCTCCTTGATATTTTCTTTTCCGCCTACTTCTTTTAAAATCTGAGCGGCTGTTTTTTTAACGTCCATTACAGACTCCTTTCTAATTGTCAAAAAAAGACCCAAATTAAGCTATCTTATAAGCTGTCTTATAAAGATAAGGTTAATTCAGGTCTTGCCTCTTTTGTGAGTAACAATCCTAATCATTAGTCTCTCTTATTCGTTCGATATGTATTGTCAGATATAGTCGTTCCTCATTGGTCAATGAGTACCCGAACTCCAGATTCATATATTTCACAATTCTGTTAACACACTCATAGGAATTGGGATATTTCAGCTTTACAATTTCCAGTAGCTGAACATCCTCATTCGCTTTGCCCTGTATTTTTTTAGCAGTTATGCGCTGTGCAAAAAATTTCAGATGTGTAACTAAGCGATAATATGCGATGGAATCCTCCTGAAATGTCATGCTAAAGAAGTTTTTTATAACGGTCAGGGTATCCTGTACGATACGTGTCTGCTGAACCGTATCCTGCATACTTCCACCTGTGCTGGCATTGACGAAATGAAGAGCGATAAAGGCTGCTTCATCCTCCGGCAGTTGAACATTAAATGTTGCATTGATCAATTCCACCGCTTCTTTTCCTGCCGCAAATTCGTCCTTATACAGAACCTTAGTTTCCAGCAGCAGCCGATTCTCAATCAGCATGCCTTCTCGATATCTCTGAATTGTAAAATTGATATGGTCCATCAATGATATGTACAGATTATCATTAAAATCGTGATTCAGCTTCAGCTTTGCATTCAAAATGATCTTCTCCGCTATCTCCAGAAAGTCCATTGGTATTTCGCTTAACATCTTCTGAAATCTCGCTGTTAATTCAGGAATCTGCTGTGTAAAAATACGTTCTATTTTTGAATCATCAATTTGATCTCCATATTTTTTCTGAAATGCGATACCATTTCCAAGTACAATGACATCCTCATGATTCTCATTCATTGAAAGCACAACGTTATTGTTTAATACTTTCACAATATTCACGCATATCCCTCCTTAAATATTAAATATAAAAAAATACAGACCACCCAAAGTAACATCTTTTACTTTCGGTATTGCCTGTAACCAGTAACAATCCTCATCAAGTTTATTTTGTAAACGTTTACGAAATTATAGTATATCAGATTCACGGTAATGTCAACCGAAAAATTTATTTTACAACTAAAAAACTATATAGCGGTAATACTTCCTTTATTGAAAGATACCACCTTGGAATACCTACATATGCTTTTTCAAATTAACAAGATCTTAAATAGCAATACATCCTATCTGTCAACTCGTGGACAAATGTCCTTGAAAACGCTATCACTAATTGGCATAATGTCCATGGTCGCAATTATATAAAGTGAGGTACAGACAATGCATGTAAGAGAAGAAATTAACGAAGCGTACGAGTATATCAGGAAGCGTACGCACTACACTCCCACAATCGGAATCATTTTAGGAACCGGATATCATCACTTGCGGATATGATAGAAGATCCTGAACAATATCGCTATGCGGATATCCCCCATTTCCCGGTGCCCGGTGTCGCAGGCCATGAAGGAACCCTGATCCTCGGTAGAATACAGGGGAAAGAGGTTGTTGTCATGAAAGGGAGATGCCATTGCTATGAAGGCTATTCACCCAGCAGGGTTACACTTCCCATTCGTGTCATGAAGCGTCTTGGTGTGGAGACCATCATTATTACAAACTGCAGCGGGCAGGCCGGTGAAGCCGTAAAGGCACAGGACATATTCGTCATTCGCAACCATCTGAATTTCTCCGGCTTCAATCCTTTGATCGGAGAAAATTTAGAGGAATACGGGGAGCGGTTTCCCGATCTTGCCTATCCGTATGACAGAGACTGCATACAGCTGATAAAAAAGCTTGCGGTCCAGGAACACATTGAGCTAAAGGATGGCGTGTATGCAATGTTTTCGGGACCGAGCTATGAAACCGTTATGGAAACCTATATGGCAGCCAAACTGGGCGCTGACATTGTTGGAATGTCCACGATTCCGGAGGTTATTATCGCCAATCACTGTGGAATGAAGGTTTTAGCCTTATCCGGCGTTCCATGTCTGGCCGCCGCTTATTCGGATCAGGAAATCACACATGAGCAGGTAATGGAGAATTGTCAGAGCATTTCTGACAAAGCGATGATTCTGATTAGAAGATTCATAAAAGAACAATAGGAGGAGCCCGTATGAATATCATTAAGAAATCAACCGAATTAACAAAAAGCCCGATGTTTGCCATACTATCCTGTCTGCTCTGCATCCTAGCAGGCTACAGCATAAAGTCCAGCCTCATTGAAATTTTCGCCTCTGTGATGGGCATTATCAATGTATGGCTGTTATCGAAGGAAAAAATTTCAAACTTCATATTTGGTATTATCACCGTGCTTGCATATTTGTATATCTATTATACGACAGGCTTATACGCACTGGCGATACTGGCCTGCTTTCAGGTCATCTTCAATATCTACGGATGGTATTACTGGGGGAAGGGGGATGACGGCAGCAGTACAAAAACATCCGGCTTAAACAGAAGGGGGCAGCTTCTCTGGATTGCCATGATCTTACTTCTGTGGGCTGTGTGGGGATATGTGGAAATCAATATCCTGCATGCTCAAAATGCTGTTCTGGACAGTCTGACAGCTATCCTTGGCTTTATCGCTCAATACTGGCTAAGTAGAAAGCTGTATGAAAACTGGATTTTATGGATTATAAGCAATCTGCTTTTCATGGTAATTTATGTCTTGAACGGCTACTTTATCATGCTGATTCTGGTAATTATTCAATTCATCCTCTCCATTGCCGGGTTGATTGAATGGTACGAAAGCTATCTAAGGCAGGGCAGAAATAAAATCATGTTCTGATAAAGCATGGAAATACCTATATAATCTGTGATACTATACATATGATACACGTTGGAGGTACGTATGAAACCTGATCTGACAACCTTTATAGCCGCCTGTCCTGCCGATATCCGCTCTCATTTTCAGGAACAGACCTATTCCTTTCAGGATAAGCTGATGGAGCAGAATAAAAAAAGTGACTGCATCTACATCCTGTTGAGCGGTATTGTGAAAAACTATCACTCTGAAATCAATGGAAATGTCTACATAGAGGACATTGATACAGGGGTGACGATTTACGGAGAGCTGGAGGCACTCATTGATAAAGAGACCGTCTCCACTGTGGAAGCCGTTACGGAATGCAGGGTGCTGAAGCTGGGAAATGCGCAGTTTCTGAAATGGCTGCGTACAGATAATGCATTTACATTGTATATTACGACGTTGATTGCACAGAGGAATTACGATTGCAGTAAACGGGAAAGAGTAAATGCCTTTTATCCCCTGAAATACAGAATTATGTATATGATTTATAACACCCTGTGCAAAAAAACCTCACGATTACCAAGGATCTTCTGGTTGAGGGAACGGGCTCCAATATACGCAGCATCAACAGGGTTGTGAACACCTTGATCAGGGATGGGATTCTGAACTATACATCGGGTATTATAACGGTTCATTCCATGGAACGTCTGGAGGCGGAAATGGAGCTTTACAGCTAACGTAGCACTTGCTCACGGAATTGGATGGAAATCCGAAGGTGTTTTGATTCGCTTATGCATGAGAATGAAGCAATCAGCTGCAGGAAATTACGATCTGTCTGTTCCGGGACGAAGATTTTAAATTGATTTTCAGGAAGCACGAATTTTCAGGACAGAGATTTCCATGATTGATTATCAAAACAGCTTTTCCAAGTAAATAAATACATTACTTTTCGATAACCAGAAGATATTACGCTCAGGTGCAGCCTCGCCTGCACTTTTCATACTGGCTGCGTTTCTGTTGTGGATATGTAAAAAGGCAGGACGCAAGCTGATATTTGTAGTATACTGTACTTGCAAGCTATCAGATCGTCCTGCCCTGTTCTTTTATAGATGAATAACGCTGCCGCTTTCTGCGGATGCATGCACTGCTGCAGCAATTCTCGTTGCCTGTAAACCGTCGTAGGCATTTGTCCGGAATGCCCGCTGGTTTACGATGTCGCTGACGAATTCCTGCATCGGCTCCAGTC
>QULU01000005.1 GCA_003481775.1 Clostridiaceae bacterium OM02-2AC | reverse complement strand
TGAGAACCACCGTATAAACCAGCTACAGCCAGTGCACCGAACAGGCAACCCAAGATACCCATTTCGATGAAGTTGATGTTACGGATACCCTTTACATCAGCATTTTCAGCACAAGCATCAGCTTTTGTCATCATACCTGACATAATAGTGAATGTTAATGTAACAGCATACTGTCCGAATACTGCGAATGGAATTGCAAGACCCATAGCAGCTCCGACACCTTCTGCTGTTGCCTCCATATTCATAGAAACTGCGAATACAGTCGCCATGATACCACCCAGAATTGCGTTAGGCGGCTGAGCTCCACCGATTGGCATACTACCAATCTGAATCAGCTGATAAGCACCACCAACTACGACACCTAGCTGGAAGTTACCAAGGATTGCCCCGATAATTGGACACAATACGATTGGCTGATACAATGATTCCAAGAAACTAAACTGGTCAATACCCATAATGAAGGCAACAACGAATACCAGTAAAGCCTGAATAATATTTACATCCATGTTGTTTCTCCTTTCAGATTATTAAAGATAATTGTAAGCAAATTGTTATTTGAATAATTCATAAAGAATCACATACAGGTAAGAATAAGCGTTATATAAAAGTAATATGAAATAAAAAGCGGGAAACCATATGTTAGCTACGTGTTCGCAACCGATGATTTCATTATTGCAATTCTATTCCTGGCATTGTATGGTTTATATGAGGATAGGCAGTTGGAAGGTGTAAGGATGAAAGGGAAATCAGTAGGTATAAAAAAAGCAAACGGAATGGGGAGCGTATATAAGCTACAGGGAAATCGTAGAAAGCCCTGGGTTGCATGCGTGACCGTTTCCTATAAACGAAAGGATGGAATGCGGCATCAGAAGCGTAAAATCATCGGATATTATGAGACAGAGGAAATGGCGGAGTTTTCGTTATGGAATTATAATAAGAATCCTGTCTTGTATGCGGAAATCGAAAAGCTGGGTTCGATTACATTTGAAAATGTTTATATGGAATGGTCATCCACAAAATATCGCAATATATCCCAAACGGCAATCAACGGTTATAAGGCAGCGTATGCAAGATGCTCCAGTATATGGCATGTACGCATGAGCGATCTTAGAGCAATGCATTTCCAGCGCATAATGGATGAAAGTACGCTGTCACTGTCAAGTGATCTCAAGCTGCGTTCTTTGATGATGCTGGTCTGTGAATATGCAGTTCAAAACGATATTATTCAGAAAAACTACGCAAAATACGTGATTATCAACAGAAAAGAGGATCATCCGGAAATACACAAGCCATTTACAGAATGGGAGATTGAGCAGCTGTTTGACCATGAGAATCTTCCGCTCGTGGATACGATTCTAATCATGATCTATACAGGTTTTCGTGTAGGGGAGCTGTTTAACATTCGCAGAGAGGATGTGGATGTACAGAATATGACTATACGCGGAGGAAGCAAAACAGAAGCTGGAAAAAACAGGCTGGTTCCAGTACATGAAAAGATTCAGAAATATGTGATGGATTATTATCTGCAGGATAAAGAATATCTGATCAGTGATGCGGATACAGGAAAGAAATTCAATTATCATATGTATCGCAATCAGTATTTCGATAAAATCATGGATATGCTGGATATGGAACACCTGCCGCATGACTGTCGTCATACGTTTGCTACACGATTAAGTAATTATGGCGCAAATAGTACCTGCATTAAAAAACTGATTGGACACAGCTCCTATACCACAACAGAAAAAATCTATACCCATAAGGATGTTGCTCAGCTGCGGCGTGCCATATCTACCCTGAAATGATGGTAGCTACGTGTTAGCTACCATGTACAATCACTGAAATATACATGATAAATCATAATAATATAAGAAATCACAAGGCTTCTGGTTAGATGGCTTTGTGATTTTTAATTTAAAAATAAAAAATAGATCGAAGTTATTTATGGATATAAAAAAGATATAAGTTTATTCACTGTTTATGTAAATATTTGGAAATTATTTGGTATGGTACTGCTTTGGTATGAATCGTATAATGAAAGCAGAAAGAGGAGTGAGAGCTATGTATGAAATAAAATTAGTTGTGAATAACAAAACTGGGCTTCATGCTAGACCGGCTAGTGATTTGGCAGCATTATGTACTGGCTATGAAAGTGATATCCAGATTGTTTGTGGCAACGAAAAAATTAATGCCAAAAGCATTATCAGTATACTGACTGCTGGGATTTATAGCGGTTCAGAGATCGTATTAAGAATAGAGGGGAAGGATGAGCAAGAAGCTGGGGATGCTGTATCAAATCTGATTCGAAATTTAAAGGATTAGGTGCTATCATGGAACTAAAAAGCAGACAGGTATACATATTGGAGGAACTAACAGCCTCCAGAGAAGGATTAGAAATCCATATACTACTGGAAAAGCTACAAGTAACAAGAAGGACTCTGTATTATGATTTAGAGAAAATTAATCATTACTTAAAAGATCAGCAGCTGGGACTTGTTTCTATAGATGAAAATCACATTGTATTGCAAACATACCATAATAAAGGACTTTTGTATGAACTGGAGCGTCATGAGGAGTATTATTACTCTATTGAGGAACGAAGAGCTATGGAGGTTTTTTGCATTTCGCTATCGCATGTGCGTTACACATTAGATGTTCTGGCAGAATTATTCGATGTGAGTAAAAATACGGTACTCACCGATATAAAGATGCTAAAAAAGGAATTGCAGACTTGGAAGCTGAAAATAATAAGTCATGCTCAAAGCGGCTATAGAATCATTGGTGAGGAAAAAGTACTACGTAAAATGTTGCAGGATAAATTACAGCGCCTTACAAATCCTGGAATTCGTTTTCGTATTAAAACACAGCTGCGAAAAACACTTTGTTACTATTCAGGAAATGATATTGATTTTTATGAAATCTGCCGCTGTATCATTAAACAGTATGAAATTGATACAAAAGGTGAATTTTTTCTGGGTAATATGGACGCTGTCTGCTTAATGATGCAGATGGCCTGGATCCGCAGCATTCAGGGATTTTCTGTTTCCATGAATCTGGAAGAGGAAATGACACTGATGAATACTGTATCCTTTCGCTCTCTGGAAATCAGCTCGCGTAAATTGGATCAATATGATATCAATCTGTCACAGAAGGAAATTTATTATATGACCGTTTTATTTTTAGGAATCCAGACGACAGATTTTGTATCAAGAGAACAAGAGGATGCCTTTATTGAGAGCTTTGCCAAAGAGCTGATTGAAAATTTCGAGCGCGTATCCTGCATGTCATTTCAGGATCGTGACCGCTTGATTAAGAAATTGAATTATCATATTCGGCCGCTTTATTATCGGATGAAATATGGATTAGAAACTGTGAATCCTCTGGTTCATGATGTAAAAAAACGATATCCAGCACTGTATTACTTTGCAAAAAAAGCATTTGAAGGCATACAAAGTGAAGCTTCTGCCTTGATTAGTGAGGATGAAATCGCATATCTGTGCATTTATTTTGCGAGTCATTTGAATGAAAAGAAGCTTCAGAATTCGACAGCATCTTCCAGAGAAATGATTCTAATCGTTGGAATAGATAATATGGCGACAACAACACTTGTAAAAGAACAACTGCAGGAATTGTTTGGCGGAGCTTTCTCGTATCATATAACTGTGGAATCAAAGTTGAAAAGCTGGACTTTAAAGGACTATGTCTTAATTATATGCATAGGACATGGATTCCAATCCATTGAGCGTTACCAAAATCGTTGTATAGAAGTTGAACCCATTCTGACAGAGACAGATCGTAGAAAGCTTATGGACGCTATTGAAAAGCAGAATATTTATATGGAAAAAGATCCGGTGATTCGCAGTATCATAAAATCGGCACAGCATCACAGTACCGGTACAATTGACAAAGTAAACCTGTACTTTGATCTGTTTCGTCTTTTGGAGCCGCAAAAAAAGCTTTTAATCGACCCTGTCGAGATAATTGATTTGCAGGATAAAATTAAAAATGGAGAGGTACTTAATTATAAGCATCTAGATTGGGATATGTTACTATCATGCGGATGTACACACCTTGTAGGTGATAGTCGTGCAAAGCGTCTGATTGAACGTATGAAACTACGCTTTCGCGAACATGTGGGAGGTTTGTATCAGATTCGTAAACATGTGATTCTGGTTCACTGCCCAATGCATAAGGAGATAGGTGGTAGTATTGATGAATGCGTAATCATAACAGAAACACCTGTTCTGTGCCCAGGTGAACTGGAAGCAAGAATTTTTCTGTTTTTCTCAACCGTAGACAATTATTCTCATTGGAATACGTTGATGAATATCTATACATATTTTGATGAACTGACACATATCAGCGAATTGCTGGAGGTGAGAACGTCATTAGAAACCGAATAAAACGGGGCATCAGTAAGATGTCCTTTTTGGCGTCAGCTCTCATTTATAGTAATTGACATCACATATTTTTTCGCTTGATTCATTTGAACTTGTGAATACTTTTGGTATATTAAAAAAATATGATTGCGCTTACAATGAGGGCGTAAGGAAAGCAAAGGAGGTGAGAAAATGAGCATTGTTGATAAAAATCTGATACGGATGCATCTGTGTGCAGGTACAAGGGATGAGGCACTCAGGAATATGGGGATGCTGTTATTTGAAAAAGGGTATGTTCGTGAAAGCTATACAGAAGCTCTCTTAAAAAGAGAGGAGATATATCCGACTGGATTGAATCTGCAGACGATATCAATCGCCATGCCGCATACTGATCCAAGCCATGTATTAAAGCCTGCTATTGCCATTGCGACAATGGAGAAGCCTGTTACATTCATGCATATGGGCAATACCGGAGTATCTGTACCTGCAGAAATATTATTTGTTATGGCGATTCAAAATCCGAAAGAACAGATTGACCAGCTTCGAAAAGTTATGAAAGCATTTGCTGATCCAATGATTGTCAGAAAATTTCAGCTGGCATCCGATGAGCAGGAAATATTTACTTTAGGAAAACGCTACTTTGATTAGTCAGGAGGGGTTTTTTATGAAAAAAATCAATGTATTATGTGTTTGTGGCTCCGGGACGGTGACGTCATCGATGATTGCTAGTAAGCTGAAGGATATGCTCGCTGAGAATGGCTTTGAAGCAGAAATGATAGAAACGAATCCAGGTGGCGTCGATTCTGCTATGGCTTCTCATGATTTTGATTTTATGGCCTGCTCCAGTCCTGTAAATGGTGATTATGGAATTCCAAAGCTGAACGCGACCAGCTTTCTGATCGGATTGGGAGAAGAGGAATTTATGGAGGAGGTTATGAGGATTCTGCATCATTCATGAAATTTTGAAAAGGAGGATTTATTATGCTAGATGTTGTACGTTCCGTATTCAATACGTTTGGGGCAACCGTCTTTGTACCAATTATGCTTTTTATTGTTGCAAAGATGATGGGGGTCAAAACACAGAAAGCATTTGACTGCGGTATTCTTGCGGCAGTTGGACTGACAGGCTTCACATTTGTCATTAATTCATATTCAGCAGTCATTACACCAGTTGTGGAACGCATGGTAACGAATGCCGGTATCAATTTATCCATTGTGGATATAGGCTGGCAGGCGACCAGTGTTGTTGCTTATTCGACAGAGATAGGGATTCTGTTCTTCGCGATTGCCATCATCCTGCAGCTGGTTCTATATTTCACAAAGTTTACGAATGTATTCATGGTGAGTGATCTCTGGAATAATTACGGATTCATGGTCTGGGGCTCTATGCTTTATATTCTGACAGGGAATCTATATCTATCGTTCCTGCTCATGATTGTACAGAATCTATATACACTGCTGTTTGCGGAGGTACTGGCACCGAGATTTTCCAAATATTATAAGTATCCAAATTGCTGCATGACGGTTCCCATGCATTGCGAAGCTGTGCCGTTTGCCATTGTGATGAATGCGATTCTGAATAAAATCGGATTTAAAAAAATACAATTGAATCCAAGTACATTGGAGAAAAAAGCCGGTATGTTTGCAGACCCAAAGGTGATTGGTTTGTTTCTTGGAGCCCTGATCAGTGTTCTGGGCTATTCCAATGAACTGGGCAAGCTGGAAAGTTGGGGCGCAATCGCTACCTGTGCGATTTCAACCGCTGCAATCATGGCGATTTTTCCGAAAATTGCAGGAATCTTTGCATCCGCTTTTACACCGTTGTCAGCTGCATATTCCAAGAAAGCTGCTGCAAGTGGTAAGGGGAGAAAATGGTTTATCGCCGTGAATGATGCTGTGGCTTATGGAGAAACTGCAACGCTTGTCACTGGAATCATTTTAATGCCGATTATTCTTGTGGTTTCTTTTATCCTTCCTGGAAATAAATTTCTGCCACTGGTAGATTTGTGTGCTCTTCCATATATGATTGAAGTCTTTATCTGTGTGACGGATGGGAATATGGCGAAAAGCATTGTCTGTGGTGCTATCTGGTATACGTTTGGATTGTTGTGTGTTACGCTGGTCGCTCCATATTTTACAGAGGTTGCTGCTTCTGTTGGTGTAGAAATGGCGATGGCAGGTACTCTTGTCGCAAGCTTTGGTGTTATGGCAAGACCGTTAAATTGTTTATCCTTCCTTGCCTTCCTGTCTATGAATCCTTTGCTGATCGGCGGTGTTATAGTTCTATATATCATTCTGTATGTAGCCAACCGTAAAAAGGGTAGTGTTCTTGAAGAATATATGGAGACCTGCAACAAACTGCCTGAAATGGAGGAAGTGTAATGCTGGATATCATAACAAAGGAAAAGCAAAATATTATCGTAATCGGAGATGTCTTTGTATCCTGTGAAACGATGGAGGAAGCCATTCGATCTTCTTCTATCGCTGTTAACCGAATTGATAAGGTATTCTGGGGAGAACATGATATACAGTCATTTTCAAGACGGCAGGTAAACATTGAAAAAAATGGACCGGAAGCTGAGCCATATCCGTCCGGGCTAGATGAATTGATAGAGGATGCAGATATCATCATGATGCACTTTGCTCCGCTTCATGCTTCTCTAATCAAACGGGCAAAGCATTTAAAGGTAATACTGACATGTCGGGGTGGGGTGGAACAAATTAATATAGAAGCAGCGAACGACCGTAATATTCCTGTGATCAATGTGATCCGTAACGCTGAACCAGTTGCTGATTTCACACTGGGGCTAATTATAGCGATGACCAGAAACATTGCTACTTCCCATAAGCTGATGATGGAGGGAATCTGGACTAAGAAATATCCAAATTATGAATTTACGACAACACTTTCTAATCTGAAGGTTGGACTTGCCGGTCTGGGGAATGTTGGTATTGAAATTGCAAAGCGTTTAAAGGCCTTGCATATACAGACCTTCGGATATGATGAGTACCTTTCGGTTGAACGGCTGAAAAATAATGGTTTGGAATCCGTTTGTATACTGGATACACTGGAAGATTTGTTTTCAGAATGCGATGTCATTTCTGTACATCTACGGCTTTGTGATGAGACCAGAAGAATGATTGATACCCGTTATTTCAGTCGAATGAAACCTGGTAGCTACTTTATTAACACTTCACGTGGCGGACTGGTTAATCAGAATGACCTGATTCATACGTTGAAGGAACATCGTATAGCAGGAGCAGCATTGGATGTTTTTGAGAGTGAACCGCTGGAAAAAGACAGCGGATTACAGGAGCTGGATAATATTATCCTTACACCGCATATTGCTGGAGATACGGTAAGTGCCGTTCCGAAATCACCGTTTCTGTTAATGCGGGAGGTAGATGCCCTGTTGCAGAGTGGGAACAAAGAGCGTATTGTAAACGCCCGACATATCGATGTCGATTTACTATAAGAGGAGGATGAAAATGAATTACGAAACTATTAGAATAGAGGTTTTACAGGCCATTAAAAAAGCAAATGCACTTGGTCTGATTCATGGGACAAGCGGAAATATTTCCATGCGTGACGAAGAGGAAAAGGTAGTAGCGATTACCCCGAGCGGAATTGAATATGATACGATGACTGCAGAGGACATTGTAATAGTGGATTTTTGTGGAAAACGATTGGAAGGACATTATATTCCTTCCAGTGAGGCGCCGATGCATACAGCGGTATATCGAAACCGCAGTGATATTCGTGCTATTGTACATACCCACTCACTGTTTGCTACCGTGATGTCAATGCGGCGCTGTGAGCTGCCTCGGGCTACTGTTCCTTCCAATATGTATTATCCGATACGAACCGCATTATTTGAAATGCCTGGTTCTGATGAGCTTGCAAAAGCAGCTGTGGAAGCATTGGGGAATGATGGTGATGTCATTCTCCTGCAAAATCATGGACTGCTGGCTTCCGGTCAGAGCATGGAGGGTGCTATGACAGCTGCCATTTATGCAGAAGAATGTGCTGAGGTCGGGTATTATGCCACATTGGCCAACATGCCGCAGGATTCTTATATCCCAGAATCTGCTGCTTTGAAAATAAGACAGACTGCACTTTCTGGAAAGGCTGTGTAGGTATGCTTCCTTTTCAATATTACAATCCTACAAAAGTGGTATTCGGCTGTGGAGAATTTGATAAATTGAAAGAGGAATGCGCAGCACTTGGAACACATGCCCTTTTGGTGGAGCAGCATGGACCTTTAGAGGAACTGGGCGTTTTTGATAAAGCAAAAAAACTGATGCAGGCTGCTGGGATTATCGTTTCAGAATTGCAGGGCATTGCCAGTAATCCACGTCTTAGCAAGGTGGAAGAAGGTATTAGAATAGCAAAAGAACAGCATGTGGATATTATCGTAGCGGTGGGAGGCGGCAGTACGATTGATACAGCAAAAGCAATTGCCATCGGTGCTCTGAGTAGTGATGATGTGTGGGAGTTCTTTGAAGGGACGAAAACGGTTAAGGGAGCGCTGCCTGTTGTAGCAGTTTCTACAATATCGGCAACGGGAGCAGAAACAAGCTGTCATTGTGTAATTACGAACGATCGCTCTGAGAATCCTGAGGATTGGCAGAAATGGGCGTTGCATGACCCTTATGCCTTTCCCAAAACGGCAATTATTGATCCACTGTTGCTGGTGAGTGTACCGCCAAGATTGACTGCTGCCGGTATGGCTGATACGATATCACACATCATCGAAGGATATTTTGATGGAATCAATGACAATCCCGTTTCTGATCGTATCGGAGAGGGCATCGTCATGACGATACTGGAGCAGGAACATGTGCTGCAGTATCCGGATGATCTGGAGGCGAGGGCTGCAATCGCATGGGCATCAACGCTTGCAATGAGTGGTTTACAGGACTGTGGTCGATTAAATGCAGGATTTCCGGCACACTGGATTCAGCATGCTGTAGGTGCTTTGACAGATTCCTCACATGGGGAAGGTCTTGCTGTTATTAATCCTGCCTGGCTGTACTTTGTAAATCAGAAGCAGCCTGAGAAATTCGTACAGTTTACGCAACGAGTATTCCGATTTCCAAGACCAGATGGAATGAGTGATACAGCGTATGGACAACTGGGAATTGATGAACTTCAAAGAAAATTTGCAGCATGGGGACTGCCGCAGACATTAAAGGCGCTGGGTGTGAAAAAAGACATGTTTCCACAGCTGGTGCATCAGATTATGAACAATAATGAAGCCTATCCATTCCAGGAACATCAGATTATTAACGTCCTGGAAAAATGCTTTGAATAAATGGGAAAGATAACCAGACTGTATCTGGTACGACATGGACGAACCAGCTGGAATGAAGAAAATCGTTATCAGGGAAGCAGTGACTGCCCGTTGAATGAAATAGGAATACAGCAGTCCCGCATGCTAACTGCAAGACTACGCAATGCAAAGATTGATGTTTTCTATTCCTCACCATCACAAAGGGCTGTGGAAACCATACAAGAGCTGGCAAGTATGAAAAAGAAATGCATTCACATAGATACCAGACTACAGGAAATTGATTTTGGAGATTGGGAAGGGAAGACGAATGAGGAGCTGAAGAAAGTCTATATACAATTTCCTGATTTTCTACAAAGGCCGGATGAATTTCCCCATCCTAAGGAACATTTGTTTCATGATGTCCAAAAGCGTGTAGTTGCATGTCTGGATGAATTGCTTCAGCGATATGAAGGCAGTCATATTCTAGTTGCCTCACACACGGGAAGTATCCGTCTGGCATTCATGCATTATCTGCAAATGAGTAATCATAATCTGTTTATTCGAATGCAACTGGAGAATACAGCAATCAGTATCCTAGAGCTGCAGGAAGATGGACTTCATTTGATTAGCTGGAATGACAGCAGCCATTTGCAAACCACCTACGATATGATAAAATAAGAGAAACAGGAAGGGGGTGCAGGTAATGAGACCTGTTCGTATACTGGCAGTCTGCGGCTCTGGAACAGTCAGTTCAGCAATGCTTTCCAGTAAAATAAAGGATTACCTTAAGGAAAACGGTTATGGCTGTGATACTGTGGAAATGAATTCAACCGGTGTTGAACTCGCTATGCAGGATAATGCTTTTGATCTGATTGCCTGTACGACCCCAATTAATGATTATGATATTCCAATTCTTAACGCTGCTGGTTATATAATCGGTATCAATGAGGAGGAGTTTCATGAAGCGCTTATGGAAATTGTCAGTCGGCTTCCTTTATAAAATAGAAAGGAGAGGGCTATGTCGAAGTCTAGAAAATTAACTGTGCATCTGTCTGCTTTCAGAGTGCTGCTTATGCTTGCAATTATCGCATTGCTTTCAGGTGTTATGGCATGTGTTCTGATAGAAAGGGATTCCACGCTTCATTCAGCTGCGTTCGTTTGTTCTATCATTGGTTTGACGCTTAGTATTTATGTGAATCGAAGAGTTAGAAGTGTGCAGAAGCATAAAGTATAGGGAATGAAATGCGAGAACAAGCATCATGTCTGTTCTCCTTTCTCATAGCATCAAGCGGAATTTGCTGAACATGAAAATAAAGTGCAAGAATGTTATTTGTACCTAGCGCTGTAGTTTGAGAATGCTTTGCCAAGCGAAGTTCTTTTCCCTTATCATATAATGAAAAAGACTTATCTCAGCATGAAGGGTTATATTGCCCTCTGTGTATTGATAAGTCTTCTTTTATACTTGTCTGCTATACGCAAACATTAAGAAAGGTCTATCTTATTCTATGTTAATCCTTACCCTTTGCAATATTTTGCAGCTGCAGGCGGATTTCTCTTCGACGAATGCCTGCCTGATATTCCTGCTTTTCTTCCTCGCTATCACAAATCAGACCGGGGACTGTGGTCGGACGGTCCTCGTCATCCAAAGCGACCTCTGTAAGATATGCAGTATTGACAAGTCGGCGGACACCATCCCTGTTCTCTACATAGCTGTCCACACGGATTTCCATCGAGGTATTTCCCACATAGGTCACCTTACCATGAAGCACCATCAGCTCATTCAGATGTACAGCCTCCTTGAAATTCAGGCTGTCAATGGATGCGGTTGTAATATTGCTGTTGCAGTGTCTTCTTGCAACCACACCGGCAAGAACATCAATCCATTCCGCTAGCTGTCCGCCAAACAGACGACCACTGCCATTTAGATGATTGGCCATGACCAGCTGAACCTGCTCTGCTTCAGATTCACATACCTTCTTTGCTTTACGTTCCATAGTATCACTTCCTTTATACGATTATTTTACCATAACATATAAGGAAAGGGCAGAATTTTCTGCATCAGATAATTGCATCAATCAAACCATAGGCCAATGCTTCCTTTGCGTCCATGTAGTAATCCCTGTCACAGTCCCGTCGCAGTGCTTCGTTGCTTTGCTGGGTATTCTCACTGAGAATGCTGTACAGCCGTTCCTTCAGCTTCTGAATGTGCAGGGCAGCAATCTCCATATCCTTCGCTTGCCCCTGCATACCACCCATAGGCTGATGGATCATGATTTCACTATTTGATAATGCACTGCGCTTTCCCTGTGTTCCGGCACTTAGCAGCACCGCTGCCATACTTGCACAAATACCCATACAGATCGTACTGACATCACAACGGATATATTTCATAATATCATAAATTGCCAGTCCTGCACTGACACTACCACCGGGAGAATTGATATACATCTGAATCGGCTCACTGCTGATACTCGACAGATACAGCAGCTGTGCACATATGGAGCTGGACATGGCATCGTCAATCTCTCCAGTCAATATGATGATTCTTTCCTTTAGCAGGCAGGAGTACAAATCGTACACCCGTTCACTGCTTGCGTTTCTTTCTATAATTGTCGGTACAAAGACCATACTATCACTCCCGTCTCTATACACAGTATGCTCGAAAGGGGTGTTTTAATACCGTATGTGTGCAGTGATTTCATGTAATCGTTTACAAAATATGCGTGTTTGGAATCTCGGAAAAAGCCCTTTTTAAAGGCGAAAATCGCAATTTCTGCCGGATGCTGTCCAAAATGGAAGGAAGGCTGAAAAAAACCGTAAGTGAAAAGATTCTCAATTGACATTTACCTATGAAATACGTATAATAAGAGTGTTAAAAGGAGGACTTTGAAGATGACAGTAAAAGTTGCTATTAATGGATTTGGACGTATTGGACGTCTTGCATTCAGACAGATGTTTGGGGCTGAAGGTTACGAAGTAGTTGCAATCAACGACCTGACTTCTCCAAAAATGCTGGCTCACTTATTAAAATACGACTCTACACAGGGTACATACGCTAAAGCTGATACAGTAGTTGCTGGTGAAAACTCTATCACAGTTGATGGAAAGGAAATCACAATTTATGCTGAGGCTGATGCTAAAAACCTGCCTTGGGGAAAATTAGGTGTAGACGTTGTTCTGGAATGTACAGGATTCTACACTTCAAAAGACAAAGCTTCTGCACACATCGAAGCTGGTGCTCGTAAGGTTGTTATCTCTGCACCTGCAGGAAACGATCTGCCTACCGTTGTATTCAACACAAACCACGATGTATTGAAACCAGAAGACACAGTAATCTCTGCTGCTTCTTGTACTACAAACTGCTTAGCTCCTATGGCGAAAGCACTGAATGATTTAGCTCCTATCCAGAGCGGCATCATGTCAACTATCCACGCTTACACAGGTGATCAGATGACACTGGACGGACCTCAGAGAAAAGGTGATCTGCGTCGTTCCCGTGCTGCTGCAGTAAACATCGTTCCTAACTCTACTGGTGCTGCTAAGGCTATCGGTCTGGTTATTCCTGAACTGAAAGGTAAACTGATCGGTTCTGCTCAGCGTGTACCTACTCCTACAGGATCAACTACAATCTTAGTTGCTGTTGTTAAGGGTAAAGTAACAGTTGATGAAATCAATGCTGCTATGAAGGCTGCTTCAAATGAATCTTTCGGATACACTACTGACGAAATCGTTTCAAGCGATGTTATCGGTATGCGTTACGGATCACTGTTTGATGCAACTCAGACAATGGCTATGGAAATGGAAGACGGAAATACACAGGTACAGGTTGTATCTTGGTATGATAACGAAAACTCTTACACTAGCCAGATGGTTAGAACTATCAAATTCTTCTCTGAATTAGCTTAATTCTCAATCGAAAAGAAGAAAAGGTCACTACGGTGGCCTTTTTTACTGCCTTCACACTATGGAACGAATACAAAGGGAAGCTGGTCAAAGAAATTGAAAATACTACCTGAATAAGAAAATATTGCTATCATTAGGCAAGCTGTAATGTTTTTCTGGTTTTCCTCGTTGTCTTCTATTCCATGTGCATGCTATAATTGATATAACAATTTGGGGAGAAATATATGGATAGAAAACGGCGAATCAGCAGAGTGGATGTACAGGTATCCATTGTGACGGCAGTCCTTGTGACCACAGCTTTAATCTGTGTTTATTTTTTTAACTACTATATTACGCATGAGGACATGATCAACAGTCTAAAGGAGCGTTCTCATAGCATTTATCAGTATGTGGATGATTATGTAGATAAAACTACATTTCAAAATACGAAGGCACTAACCAGAGAGAACCCAGCCTATATGCGGATGAAGGAGAAGCTGGAGGAGGTAAAAGCCAGTACAAATGTACGTTATTTATATACAGCAGAAAAGAACACAAGGGGAGAATACGTGTATCTGGTGGATGGTCTTCCATATGACAGCTCTGATTTTCGCAATCCTGGAGACAAAATCGAGGAGGAGATCATACCGGAGCTTGCGGCTGCCTTACATGATGAAATCATTTTACCGAATCAGATTAAAAATACAGAGTGGGGTCCTATCTTTATCTCTTATTTTCCCATACATAAGGGGCAGGAGGTCGTGGGTGTGTTAGGGATTGAATTTGACGCCACGCATCAGTATCGTGCGTTTCAAATTATTCGTATCGGCACACCGATTATTGCAGCAATTGCCTGTCTGCTTGCGGTGTTTATCGCTGTGCGTTTGTTTAAACGCATCAGCAACCCCATGTATAAGGATATGGCGAATACGGACTTTCTGACCGGATTGAAAAACCGGAATGCATTTGAAGTCGATATTCAGAACAAACAGGAGGAGCTGCTGGGGATCCTGATTGCGGATTTAAACGGATTAAAGAAAATCAATGATGAGCTGGGGCATCAGATTGGTGATGAATATATAAGAAAGGCGGCAACCATCATCGGCAAATGTGCCAGTACCTGTCCGGTATACCGTTTCGGCGGCGATGAATTTGTCGTTCTGGTACCGAATGCGAACGATAAAAAAATGGAATCTTTGAGTGAACGTATTCTGAGCTATGAGGAAACGATTCCAAAGGATTGTGATACTCCGGTTTCCCTATCCGTTGGCTATGCGCTGTATGATCCTGTACACTGTGAAACGCTGCAGGATGTATTCCAGCGAGCGGATGAACAGATGTATAAAATGAAAAATAGAAGAAAAAAATGAGCGCCCCTCTTTTCAAATGAGAAAGAAAGGTGTAAACTATAACCACAGTTTTGAGTGAGGTGAAGAACATGGCATTGCGTACAAAGCTGAATACCGGTGAGGAAGGCGAAACAAATGGTCTGGAGGAGCTGGATGATCTGGATGCAGTCTATGTGGATGAGATGAAGAAATCCGGGCTGAGCGATGATCTAATGGCTCAATTCATGGATATATCAAAGGCGTTGGAGAAGGAAAAAAGCGGGGGAAACGAGCGGTAGTATTGAAATCCGCGAGGTTCCCTGTTATACTAAAACAAGATAAACCTGTGACAAGGATAAGTACCGGCATATGTATGGAAAGACAGCGATTTCTGAATGGTGGAAGCAGAAACAATTCATGCGGGAAATGCCCCTTGGAGGGATTTTTCGATAATGTAGAAGAATACGTAGTTCGGCGTTAACGTACCAAGTGGAAAAGCATTTTTCAAATAGAGTGGAACCGCGCGTATCAGCGTCTCTATAATATAAGTGCTTTTTTTATTTATAAGGAGGAAATGATATGAAAATATTCAACAGTATGAATCAGAAGGTAGAGGAATTTAAACCGCTGCACCCAAATGAGGTGCATATGTATGTATGCGGTCCGACAGTATATAACTATCCCCACATCGGGAATGCCCGGCCCATCGTTGTATTTGATACGCTGAGACGAACGTTTCAGGCAATCGGATACAACGTTAAAATGGTATCGAATTATACCGATGTTGATGATAAAATCATCAAGGTCGCAAAGGAATGTGGAGTAAGTGAAGCAGAAATTACAGAGAAATTTATAAATGCATATAACCATGACCGTTTATCCCTGCATGCTGCGATGCCGGATGCGGCTCCAAGGGTTACCGAAACCATGGACGCCATTATTGCTTTCATTAAGCTGCTGGTGGATAAGGGACATGCATATGAAATTGAAGGCGATGTGTATTTTAGAGTAAACAGTGTGGAAAGCTATGGAAAGCTGTCAAATCAGCAGATCGAGGATTTGCTTGTTGGAGCGCGGATTGATGAAAACAGCAAGAAGGAAAATCCGCTGGATTTTACGCTGTGGAAAAAAACAGAAGAGGGTATCAAGTGGGATTCTCCATGGTCTGTGGGACGTCCGGGATGGCATACGGAATGTGTTGTCATGATCAACCAGGAGTTTGGCGGTGAGCATACCATTGATATTCACGGCGGTGGTATGGATTTAAAATTTCCACATCATGAAAATGAAATCGCGCAATCCAGAGCAGCCTATGATTCTCCGATTGCCAATTACTGGATTCACAATGGTATGGTGAATATTGATGGTGAGAAGATGTCCAAAAGTCTGGGGAATGTGATCTGGGCAAAGGATATGATTGCGAAAATCGGTGGAAATGTACTGCGCTGGGTGATGCTGTCTGCACACTATCGTGCACCGTTGAATATCAATGAGGAAGCAATCGAGACGGCGAAAAAGGAATTGAACCGTGTAGCTACTGCGATGAAGCAGGCATATGTCAAGCTGGGGCTTGCCGATGTCATGGTGGATGAGACCTATGATGAGAAACAGCTGGCACCGTTTCTTGAAGCTATGCAGGATGATCTGAATACGCCGAATGCATTTGCGGCTGTGTTTGAAACCGTAAAGGTACTGAATCAGGCGCTGCGCCAAAGAGAAAGTGATTTGCAGGCGGTGAAGGCGCTGGTCCGTACTCTGGAGAAAATGATGGATGTGCTGGGTATTGAGCTTGCGCGTCTGACAATGAGCGAAGAGGATAAGCAGCTGCACCGCCAGTGGAAGGCTGCTGTTAAAGAAAAGGATTTTGATACTGCTGATCAATACCGTGCGAAGCTGATAGAGAAGGGTATTCTGTAATGGATATCAAGGAATACAACGGAACATCACTTGCCTATATGGGAGATGCTGTCATGTCGCTGCTTGTTCGGGAACAGCTCCTGGCACAGGGCTGGCAGAAATCCAAGATTTTACAGAAGAAAAGTGAGTCCTGGGTGAGTGCGAAGGCACAGGCATATTTCCTGATACAGCTCAAGGAGCGTGCATTTTTCAGTGAAGAGGAGTATGCAATCGTTCTGCGCGGACGCAATACCCATTCTGCAAGCAAGGCGAAGAATGCGGATGTGACAACCTACCGTATGTCAACCGGTCTGGAGGCATTGTTTGGTTGGCTGTATCTGACGCATCAAAAGGAGCGCCTGCAGGCCTTGTGGGAAGAAATTCAGAAGATAGGAGAATACCAATGACGCAGTATGTATATGGAAAGAATGTTGTAAAACAGCTTTTGCAGGATGGCAAGACGATTCATGAGGTACTGATTCAGGAGGGAATCCGTGATACAGCACTGGAAGGCGAAATCAAAAAAAGGCGAATCCCTGTAAAGGTTTTGGGCAGAAAGAAAATGGATCAGCTGCTGAACGGGAACCATCAGGGTATTGCCGCCTGTATCGATGATTACAAGACATGGGAGCTGGAAGAGCTGCTGGAAAGTATTCCACAGGGAAAACAGCCGCTGCTGGTGATGCTGGACGGCTTGGAGGATCCACATAATCTGGGGGCGATTCTACGTACCTGTGATTGTATCCAGGCGGATGGTGTTATCATTGGAAAGCATCGCAATGTCCGTTTGACGCCGACGGTAGCCAAGGTGAGCACCGGGGCGATTGATACGGTAAAGGTTAGTGTTGTTACCAATCTTGCGCAGGCAATCAAATACCTGAAGAAGCAGGGCTACTGGGTGGTCGGAACAGATTTTGAAAACTCCCGCGATTATCGGGAAGGACAGTATGATGTTCCCCTTGTTCTTGTGATCGGCAGTGAAGGCTTCGGCATCAGCTCCCTTGTGAAAAAGAATTGTGACTATTGTGTCCGTTTGCCAATGGAGGGAAGCGTCAGCTCTTTGAATGCATCCGTAGCAGCAGGTATCCTGCTTTACCAGATTCACGCACAACGCCATCCTCTGTAATTTTCTGCTTCCCTTTCGGGGAGAGAAAACAGATGGAAGAAGTTTACGAAAATGATTATGAACTACTTTACTTAATACGACAAAAAGACGAAATGGCACTTGCAGCCCTCATGCATAAGTATGAGGAAATAGCTGACAAGCTGATTAAAAAATATATCGGAGCCTGCAAAAGCGGGTTATCTGAGGATGATTACCTGCAGCTGGCAAGACTCAAGCTTGTGCAGACGGTTGATGACTACCGTGAGGATCAGGAGGCCAGCTTCTATCATTACTTTTGCAGTGTATTTCACAATCTGTTGATCGACTGTTATCGGCAGTCAGCTCATGAACGACGTGTGCTTTCTCTGGATAGCTGCATACGGGAGGACGCAGGAGGCTATTGTTTGCTTGATATCATGGAAAAGCCAAACGAAAGCTTTGCGGTTTCCTATGAATTCCAGCATCGTGTGAATACACGCAAGGAGGCTCTCAGTGATTTGGAAAGAAGGATCGTCGATTTGCGTGCGCTTGGATACACCTACCGACAGATTGCGGACACGCTTCAGATCAAGGTGAAGAAAGTAGATAATACGCTGCAGAAGGTTAGAAAAGACAAGGAAGGGGAGGAATTGCTGTAGAATTCGCAGCATTCCTGCTTGGAATTGGAAATTAAATTGACGAAACCACTTCTTTATGATAAAGTAAATAGGCAAAGAAAGAGGTGTTTTAGATGAGCGATAAAGTCATATTAACCTGCACCGAATGTCTTTCTCGAAACTATACAACTACAAAGAACAAAAAAACGCATAATGAGCGTATTGAATTGATGAAATACTGCAAGAAATGCGGTAAACACACACTTCACAAGGAAACGAAATAAGGAGGCAGCTTATGAAATGGTTCAGTATTAACGGAATTTTAACCGAAATGAAGAGAATACGCTGGCCAAAGGCAAAGGATCTTGCCAGAGACAGTGTAACAGTATTTGGATTTGTAGCATTCCTGGCCTTATTCTTTTACCTGTGTCAGGTTGTATCATCCGGTTTCTTGAAACTGATTGGAATCGTGTAGGAGGTAAGGCATGGCTGAGGAAAATAAAAAGCAGTGGTATGTGGTCAATACATATGCCGGACATGAAAATCGTGTAAAAGAAAATTTACTGCGTCGTGTGGAATCCATGGGACTTCAGGATTATCTGTTCCGTGTAATTGTCGCAGAAGAAAAAGAAATTGAATACAAGAACGGTAAGGAAGTGGAAAAGACGACCAATCTGTTCAGCGGATATCTGTTTGTTGAAATGATTATGACAGATGAAGCATGGTATATCGTACGTAATACACCGGGTGTTACCGGATTTATCGGTTCCAGTGGTGGTGGTGCAAAGCCGTTCCCGGTTGCCGAAGAGGAAATGGAGAGCATTCTGCGCCGTCTTGGTATGAGTGAGCGTAAGGTACAGATAGATTTTGCTGTAGGAGACCGTGTGCGTATTCTGAGCGGTGCTTTCGCAAATGTGGAAGGAACTGTTGAGGAGCTGCACGAGGATTCCCAGACTGCGGTTGTACTGACCATTTTGTTTGGTCGTGAGACGCCGACCGAAATCGGTTATGGTGAGCTTGAAAAAGTAGAGCTGTAATGCCTGAATCGCATTGATCCGTATAAATTATTTGAGATGCAGAGATTCTGCGTCTTTTCTTTTTATGTCTGATGATTTCAAGCACATGCAAGAAGCTCGGCAGTAAAGCTTGTCCATCACCCGATAGAGCGGTATGTGTATGGAAACTTATTTCTTTAATTATGTGGTAAGAACTGATCGCTGCGTGCATATGCAGCTGTTTAAAAAAATATGCAGGCATGGTGTGAAACTGACAAAATTCGTCGCAGTATCTTCCTATAATAGAGACAGGAAGTGATAAAAATGCGGGAACGGGCAGGATTTATCATTGGAATCAGTGGTGTTGTGCTTCTTCTCAAGCCAAATTTTGATCCGGATCAAATGGCAATGTATTTCAATTACCTTGTGGGGAATTACTGGCCAGCTATTCTGATTATCGTCGGCCTGCTCCTAGTCAATCCGAGAAAGAAGAAAACAAGAGGGAAAAGCAGATGAGTGCCACTTGACAAAACCAGTGCTTTCTATATCATTAAGGAGTAGAAAGCAGGTGGCAGTATGAAAAAAACATATTTAATTGATCTGGATGGAACGATGTATCGCGGATCTCAGATCATAGAAGGCGCTAAGGAGTTTATCGATACGCTGTTAAAACGGGGTGAACGCTTTGTTTTTCTGACAAACAATGCCAAGAGAACGAAACGGCAGAATGTGGAGCATATGGAAAAGATGGGCTTTACCGGCATCCGGGAAGAACATTTCTTTACCTCCAGTATGGCGGCGGCAAGATATGCGGCAGAGCATTATGAAGGAAAAAACGTCTGGTATATCGGACAGGATGGACTGAAAGAGGCCTTGGAGGATAACGGATTTACCGTTACGGAGCAGGATGTTGATCTGGTCTTTGTCGGTCTGGATAATACCGGGACCTATGAGAAGTATTCCAAGGCATTGGATTTCCTTCTGCACGGTGCAAAGCTGATTGGTACGAACAATGACCGCCTGCTTGCACAGCCGGGTGGATTTGCGGTAGGCAATGGCTCCATTGTGGCAATGTTTGAATATGCGAGCGGGCAGACCTCTCCAAAAATCGGAAAGCCGCATGCTCCGATTCTGGAGGAAGCATTGAAATATTTTCAGCTGCGTGCTGAGGAGGCTGTGATTCTGGGAGATAATCTGGAAACGGATATACTTCTGGGGGTTGAGAACCATGTGGATACGATTTTCGTGACCAGTGGTGTACACCAGCGTGAGGATGTGGAAAGGCTGAACATTCACCCAACGCGTACCATCGATGATCTCAGAGAATTGCTTGTGGAATAGATTGTGTGAAAATGTGTTAGTTTGGGCAAACTCCTTTGGACAACAGGTGGTTTGTGCTATACTGAGCATGTATAAAAGTGTAGATAAAGGAGGACATAGGTTATGTCATTGATTACAAATGTTCATGCCAGAGAAATTCTGGATTCTCGAGGAAATCCTACGATTGAGGTGGAAGTGGAAACAGCTTCCGGATTTGTAGGACGTGCTATGGTGCCAAGCGGGGCATCCACCGGAGAAAGAGAAGCGCTTGAGCTGCGTGACGGCGATCCTTCCCGTTATGGAGGTAAGGGTGTTCTGCAGGCAGTGGAGAACGTTAACAATATTCTGATTGATGTGGTTCTGGGAATGGATGTTACAGATCAGGCCGGAATTGACAAGGCATTGATTGATGCTGACGGGACAAAGGATAAATCCAAATATGGAGCAAATGCCATTCTTGGTATCTCTCTTGCGGTTGCACATGCTGCTGCGGATTACTATGGGTTGCCACTGTATCGCTATTTAGGCGGTATCAATGCGAAGACACTGCCGGTACCGATGATGAATGTACTAAATGGTGGAAGTCATGCGGATTCTTCTGTGGATTTCCAGGAGTTTATGATTATGCCGGTAGGTGCAAAAAGCATCCGCGAAGCAATTCGTATGGGCGCTGAAACCTTCCATGCTCTAAAGAAGGTTCTAAAGAGTAAGGGACAGGTTACCGCTGTAGGTGATGAGGGTGGATTCGCACCAAATCTGGAGGATAATGAAGCACCGTTAAAATGCATAATGGAAGCAATCGAGGCAGCCGGCTTCCGTGCCGGTGAGGATATCTGCATTGCTATGGACGTTGCGGCTAGTGAGTTCTATAATGCAGAAACAAAGATGTATGATTTGAAAAAATCCGGACAGGGCTCAAAAACAACGGATGAAATGATCGCATGGTATGATGAGCTGGTAGAGAAATATCCAATCATCTCCATCGAAGACGGACTTGGTGAACGTGACTGGGATGGCTGGAAGAAGCTGACAGAGCATCTTGGGAAGAAAATTCAGATTGTTGGTGATGATCTGTTCGTTACCAATCCGGCAATTCTGCAGGAGGGAATTGATAAGGATATCGCAAATTCCATTCTGATCAAGGTGAATCAGATTGGTACCCTGACAGAAACCTTTGATGCGATGGAGCTTGCAAAGAAGCACGGCTATACTGCTGTGGTATCTCATCGAAGCGGTGAAACAGAGGATGCAACGATTGCGGATATTGCAGTTGCCTTCAATGCAGGACAGATCAAGACCGGATCCATGTCCAGAACGGATCGTATCGCAAAATATAATCAGCTGCTTCGTATCGAAGAAGAGCTGGGAGATGTGGCAGTCTTCAATGGTAAATCAGCGTTCTATAATATCTACAAGCACTAAGCTGCGCTGTACATAAATCAATGGGTGTCCCTACTGTATGCATACAAGGGGATGCCCTTTTTTGTATCCCAAACGATAAAACAAAGGACAGAAGGCTTCAAAAGACGATCGCCCTCATCGTATGAATGCATAGCTTCATACACGCATATCACAAGGATTTCTAGCTTTTCTATAATAAATTTCTATCTTTTTTTGTGAAAATCTATCGTATCTAAAGTTTATCTAAATAAACCTGTGTACGAATTGACTATTTTTGCAGGAAGCATAAAATGATGTCAGCAGATATATCTCTGCCTGTTTTATAGAAATCGAGGGAGTAGCTATGTTAAAAAAAATAAAGCATATTGTGCTGGGAAAATCCCTGCGCAGTGATGCGCTTGATCATGAGAAATTTAGCGTAATATGGGGTCTTCCTGTTTTATCAAGTGATGCGATTTCATCTGTTTCCTATGCCTGTGAGGAAATTCTGATGGTGTTGATCCCGGTTATGGGCATGGCTTCCTATGGCCCGCTGATGAAGGTAGGCTTTGCCATTGTATTCCTGCTCTTTATCCTTGTGTTTTCCTATCGGCAGACAATCAGCTACTATCCGCAGGGTGGTGGCTCCTATATAGTTGCCAGTGATAATCTGGGGAAAATTTTCGGCCTGATTGCCGCATCCTCTCTGGCCATAGATTATGTTCTGACGGTAGCTGTCAGTGTCTGTGCAGGAACAGCAGCCATCACCTCTGCTTTTCCGCAGCTGCTGTCCGTTCGTACTGGGATTGCGCTGCTCATTATCACACTACTTACGATTGGCAATCTGCGAGGGATGAAAGACAGCAGTGTTCTGTTCGGTATTCCGACCTATCTGTTTATTTTTACGATTCTGCTGCTGATTATTACCGGATTTGTAAAGGTGCTGATTTTTCATGAAGTCCCGGCGGTTTCGACAACGATGCCGCAGACCGTGGAGAATTTAAGTCTGCTGTTGTTTTTGAAGGCATTTTCCAACGGCTGCACGGCACTGACCGGTGTGGAGGCAGTGAGTGACGGGATTCCGAATTTCCGTGAGCCGGCACAGAAAAACGCGAAGCGAGTGCTGTATCTTCTGGCTGGTCTGGTTTTTGTGATTTTTCTGGGAATTTCTGCTCTTGCGTCCCTGTACCATATCGTACCGAATGCAAACGTGACAGTTATCGCCATGATTGCGGAAGCGGTATTTGGAAACGGTACCCTGCTATTCTATCTGGTTCAGATTACGACGGCTGTAATTTTGACGATGGCTGCGAATACAGCCTTTGCCGATTTGCCTCTGCTGCTGTCCATACTGGCAAGAGATGGATTTGTGCCCAGACAATTTATGGCAAGGGGAAGCCGCTTAAGCTTCTCCAATGGTATTCTGCTGCTGTTTTTCCTGTCTGCTGCCCTGGTTGTCTATTTCCATGCATCCTCACATCTTCTGATGCCGCTGTATGCGGTTGGCGTGTTTCTTTCCTTCACCTTGTCTCAGGCCGGAATGTTTGTGCGCTGGATCAAACGAAAGGAAGGAAAGTGGAGGCATAAGGCACTGATCAACGGTACCGGCATGATGATTACCGGCATCACCTGTGTGATTATTGCGGCTAGTAAATTTCTGCATGGCGCATGGATCGTCTTGCTTTGTATTCCGATTCTAGTGTATATCATGGAGCGGATACACCGGCATTATCATTACGTTCGGGAGAGTCTGAAAATCCGCTCTGCTGATGAATTGCAGCCATATGGAATGCAGAGTGGTGGAAAAGTTATACTGCCTGTTGGTACTATAAACCGCAGCTTCCTAAAGGCATATCATTATGCCTGCTCATTGCAGGTGAAGCAGATGGAATTCTATCATGTGAACACAAGTGCTGAGGCGACCGCTAAGCTGAAGAAGCTGTACCAGCAGATGCATTTGGATATACCTCTTGTTATTGAGGATGCCCCTTATCGTAATGTGAATGAAATGATTGTACAGCATGTTGAGGAGGCACAGAAGAACCTGAAAAAGAAGGAGAGTGTAACGGTGATTCTGCCGCAGTTTGTTATGAAGAAGAAACGGTTCCATGCGCTTCATAACCAGACCTCCATGCAGCTGAAACTGCAGCTGAGCAAAAAACGGAATGTCTCCGTCGTCAGTGTTCCCTACATTATGTGAGCAGTGGAAGCTTTTGAATATCAGCGAAAGCCTTGTTTAAGACGTTCTTTAACAAGCTGTCTAGAATGTTCTTGAGGAAGAAATTGCTCCATCGGCAGACACAGCGGCATTCGCCAATTACTCTGCTTGTAAAATGGTAGGTTCATAACGAGCTTCCTGAGGTATGTGCTGTATGTACGCACGATTGCTCTTTATGGAAAGATACTCTGTTACGTATAAAATAAAGCGGTGCAAGATCAAAGCGTAAGGCGCTGCTGCACTATTTCTTCCTCCTCATAACAGCATATGATAATCCATTCTACATGACCTTGTACCACTGATCTTTGTGATTATAAGAATCCTTTACAATTCGTCGGTTATACTCTAGGAGAGCCTGCACAAAGCATTAAAAATCTCATGACTGTTGTTTGCCATGATTCGATTTCTTCTTTGCAATATGGCAATTTTATGATGTATCTTATGCTATATTGATGAATAGGGGCATTTACAGTAAGCAGAATCCTATCCTTTTCCAAAAAAATAAATTGTTTTTTGGGCAAGTGTTTGTTATAATGATTAAGAACGTATTGAGAAAGGAGGATTATTATGGGCATTTTAGACACCTTACTGATGATTGCAGCGGTCGTTTTAATAATACTCTCCTTATTACAAAGCGGAAAATCTGACGGGTTGGGAAGCGCCTTCGGTGGTAGTGAAGGGCTGAACCTGTTCGCAAACGTTAAGGAACGTGGCTCTGAAAAAGTCATGTCCAATGTCACTTTAGTGACAGGAATCGTGTTTTTCGCTCTTGTTATAATCATTCGTATTGTTAAGTAAGCAAGAAAGACCGTCTAAGGTCTTTTTTTAATGGTATAATATTGATATAGGAAAAAAGGAGGGCTGATGAGCTATGAATAAAAAAGAAGAACTGCTTGCGCTGATCCATGGAAACGGCTATCGAGGTATGCATGCGGCGCAGCTTTCAAGAGCCCTGGATATGGAAGACAGTGCATCCTTCACACAGCTGATGAAGCTGTTAAATGATCTGGAAGCACAGCATATACTCGCAAGAGACGCCAAGGAGCGTTATTTCACAAGTGAGGAGCTGGGATATGTTACAGGTACGCTTCGCATCAATCCGAAAGGCTTCGGCTTTGTGGAGACAGCGGAGACCAGCTTCTATATAGGAAGAGACCATCTGGGACTCGGCATGGATCGGGATGTTGTTTATGCAAAGACATGGACAAACAATGACAAGAGTGTTGAAGGCGAAGTAATTGAGGTTCTAGAGCACAGCGTCAAGCAGCTGGTGGGAACCGTAAAAATCAAAGAGGGCAGAAAATATTTTCTGTCAGATGCATTTTTGAATTACCGCAAGGTTAGAATAACAAACTTCGATGATTTCCGTCTTGTGAATGATTCCAAGGTTCTGCTTGGAATTGACAGCTATGGCACGGTACTGAAGTGTCATATTGAAAAAGAAATCGGTTATAAATATGATCCGGGGATTGATATTTTATCCGTTTTACTGGAAAAGGATATCGATCCGCAGTTTCCTGAGGATGTTATGCAGGAGGTACAGCGGATACCGGAAACCATCCATGAGGAGGAAATCGCGCAGCGCGAGGATTTGCGAAAGCTGCTGACCATTACCATAGATGGAGAGGATGCCAAGGATTTAGACGATGCCATATCTGTGGAAAAGCTGAATAACAATAAAGGCTATCGATTGTATGTTCATATAGCGGACGTTTCTCATTATGTACGGGCGGGAAGTGCCATTGATCAGGAGGCTTATGAGCGGGGAACCTCAGTTTATGTGGTTGACCGTGTGGTGCCGATGCTGCCTCATGCACTGTGCAATGGTATCTGTTCCCTGAATCCAAGAGTGGACCGTCTAACGCTGACATGCTGTATGGATATTGATAAAAAGGGAGAAATCGCAAGCTATAAAATTTACCCCTCCGTTATATGCAGTGATGAGCGAATGACGTATAAAAAGGTCAATGCGATTCTTGCGGGAGATATGCAGGCACAGAAGGAATATCCGCATCTTTTGAACATGTGTCTGGACATGAAGGTGCTTTCCGGTATCATTCGGCGGCGAAGAGAGCGTCTTGGAGCGATTGATTTTGATACCAGAGAGGCGAAAATCCTTGTAGATGAAAAAGGAAATCCGACAGATATTGTATTGCGGGAGCGCGGTGAGAGTGAGCGGATCATTGAGGATTTCATGATAGCTGCCAATGAATGTGTCGCAATGCATATGAAATGGATGGAGGTTCCTTCCATGTATCGTATACATGAAGCTCCGGAGCCTAAGAAAATGCGTGATTTCGCTGCTACTGCAAAGTCACTCGGCTATAATTTTCAGGGTGGTATACAGAATGTTTACCCTGCACAGCTGCAGAGTCTGTTGAATGAGGCCAGAGGTCAGGAAAATTATTTTGTTTTATCAAGCTTTATGCTGCGGGCCATGCAGAAGGCACGCTATGATAATCGCTGTATTGGACATTTTGGTCTGGCATTGAAAAATTATCTGCATTTTACATCACCGATTCGTCGGTATCCGGATCTGGTAGTTCACCGTATGCTTCGACGTTATATCTTTACTTCCAGTGATGATGCAGAACGCATGAAGCGGGATGAGCTTTGGTGTGAGGCTGCTGCAAATCAGGCAAGTGAGCGGGAGCGCAATGCGGTTGATGCGGAACGGGAAGTGGACGACATGAAAAAAGCGCAGTACATGGAGCGCTATGTCGGACATATATTTGACGGTGTTGTCAGTGGTATCACCAAATTCGGGATGTTTGTGGAGCTGGAAAATACGGTAGAGGGTCTTGTGCATGTGACATCTCTTACGGATGATTATTATCATTACGATGAAATGACGAAATCACTGATTGGCGAACATACTGCCAAGGTGTATAAAATGGGGCAAAAGGTGCGCGTAAAGTGCAGTGGAGCGGATCGTTTCAAACGAGAGGTTGACTTTGAGGTTGTAGAGAAGAAAAAGCGGCAGCGTAAGAAGGCATCCCGGTAGCGTATAGAGGGAAAGCGTATGAAAAAATTATGGATTGTTTTGGGGTGTGTGCTGCTTATAGCAGGCTGTTCGGGGGAAAGCAGTGCGAAGGAAAAGCAGAAACAGGAGGCCGCACCTGTCGTAAAGACAGAAAAAGCAGATGATATTCGCGATGTGTCCTTTGTCGCTGTGGGGGATAATCTGATTCACGGTGCAATTTTTCATTATAATGCCAAGGGTGATGGCACCTATGATTTCAAGGATATTTACGAGCATACAAACCGTTATACACGTAAGGCGGATATCGCCTATATCAATCAGGAAACGATTTGCGGCGGCACGGAGCTGGGGCTGAGTCATTATCCGTCCTTTAACGGACCTTATGAGGTGCTGGATGCCGTTGCGGATGCAGGCTTTGACTGGATGGCAGCCTCCAGCAACCATACACTGGATGCCGGTGTACAGGGGATTTTGAATCAGCTGGCTTACATGAAAAAGCACCATCCGGATATTAAGGTGACCGGTAGTCATGCGACAAAAGAGGAAAGTGAGCAGCTGCAGGTAATTACACGTAAGGATGTCCGCTTTGGAATCCTCGGGTATACCTATGGGTTAAACGGCTATGTGCTTCCAAGCGGAAAGGAGTTCATGGTTGATCTGATTGATAAGGATAAAATAAAGCGTGATGTGGAAAAGCTGAAGAAGGTCAGCGACGTCCAGATCGTGAGTATGCATTGGGGAACGGAGTATTCCTTCGAGCCGAATGAGGAACAGAAAGAGCTTGCGCAGCTTCTGAGTGATCTGGGTGTTGATGTCATTATCGGTGAGCATCCGCATGTCATACAGCCGATGGATTATGTGACAGGAAAAGACGGTAATCAAACCCTTGTAATCTATTCACTTGGCAATTTCCTGTCTGCACAGGATGACCACGAGAATATGCTGGGAGGGATGGCGAGCTGGACCTTGTCCTACAATAGGACGAATGGGGATGTGAGCTTTAAAAATGTGGAATTTCTTCCAACTGTTACACATATTGAAGGAAATTTCTCATTCTTTCGCACATATACTCTGAAGGACTATACGAATGAACTGGCTGCACGTCACACACTGACGACGCAGTATCAGCAGGATAATACAAGGGAATTTTACATAAATCTTGTGAACAAGGTTATGAATGATAAAGTGAAGATTGTATATTAGAAAGGAACACAGGCATGGCAGGAAGAAAAATTATTGTATTTAACCGAAAGGCCTCACATGAATATTTTCTAGAGGAACGCTTTGAAGCCGGACTGGTTTTGCAGGGAACGGAAATCAAATCCATTCGTCAGGGGCATGTGCAAATTCGTGATGCGTATATCAGCTTTACAAATGATGAAGCGTTTGTGAAGGAAATGCATATATTGGGATACGAGTTTGGCAATCGGTTCAATCATGATGAAACCAGAATCCGAAAGCTGCTTCTGCATAAGGAAGAAATCCGTAAGCTTCAGCAAAAGGTCAAGCTGAAGGGCTACACGGTGATTCCGATTTCTGTTTATCTGGAAAAAGGAATGGCGAAAATGGAGATTGCTCTGGCAAAGGGAAAGGATCTTCATGATAAGCGCAATGTTCAAAAGGAAAAAGATGCCAAGCGTGAGATTGAAAAGGCGATGAAGAATCAGTATTAGCTTGTGAATTTCGCCAAAAAAGCAAACGGCATTGTAGTTTGCGGTATTTTGTGGTAAACTATCAATGCCTGAAAACCGGGGGTGTACTGGTTTCGACAGGGATATGTCTGGTACAGACTGCAGTCGAGTGGTTACGTAATAACCAATTAAATTTAAACGGAAAAACTAAATTAGCTAACCTCTTTGGTGGAAACCAGAGAATGGCTTTCGCTGCTTAATAACCGATATAGGTTCGCAGCCGCCTCTGCATGCTTCTTCCTTGACCATGTGGATGTGCGCGTAAGACGCAAGGGATAAGGAATCTGGTTTGCCTGAGATCAGATTCACGAAAATTCTTCAGGCACATTCATCAGCGGATGTTCATGACCTGCTGATGTCTTAATTATCATGGACTAAACTGTAGAGGTCTGTACGTGGGGCTGTTTCTGGACAGGAGTTCGACTCTCCTCACCTCCACCAAATAAAAGTGCCAAGTTGGATGTCATCGAAAAAAAGCCGATAAATAAAGGCTTATTCGATGATTTGTCCAACTTTTTTATTTACCCCTTCACCGTGATGTCATCAGAATTTTACGAAAAAAGAGCTATTTTTAAGTGCTGAAATTCAAAGAACTGTGCCAAGTCGGATGTCACCATGGTATCTAAGTTTGAGAAATTATGCTATGATGGATATAGAGATTAGAATTTGGCTTTTAGAAAGGTTGCAAGAATGACTACGGAGGGCGAGTTGGATCTTTCGAGTGAAGAATGAAATTAAAATATCAGGTTTGAGAAGAGGTATTAAGGAAGGTGAAATTTTGAAGATAGAAGACTTAATGAATCAAATAGATTTGGGTCTGTTTAATGAAGAAATGTATAATGAGTTAAAAACTCAAAAAAACGTATTATCTAATAGAGATAAAAAATATATATTGAAAGTCCTTACTAATTCTAAATTGGAATCAAAAGAAAATGTATTAAAAGCGATAATTTGTTTTGCAATTTGGCAACCAGATGAAGCAATTCGTCAAGCTAGAAGAAAAGGAATATTTCGCTATAAAGTATTTGGAAATAAAGGAAAAACTAAAGCTAGATATTATTTAGATTATCTAATATCTAAGAAAGAAGTACTCGGTTTTTCAGAAAAAAATAATAAATATTTAAAACAGAAATATGAGTTAGAGTGGCTAGAGTCTTTTTACAAAAAAACAGAAAAAAAATAGATACGGAGATCGCAAATCATTATCAAGGGAGAATTAGAAAGCGTATACAGGGTATTGGTATTGAATCCTCCCTTCATAAGGAGTTGTTTGCCTATATTGATATGCTTTTTTTCTCAGGAGGACAAACTCAAACAGGATACGATTACAATATATTAAGTACATTTTCACAAGAAGAAATAGCGGAAGGAGTTTCGTATTTATTATATAAATATATTGAGAAATATGGGATATCAACAGAAAAAAATTATTGTGTAGATGCATCATATATAATTTCAGATAAAATGGATAATCTTATTTTATTTGCTTGTCAAATTAATTATGTTTTGGAATTGGAACTGCTTGTTGATTTTTATGATTATGATATATACAATGAAGGTAAGAATATTATTCTAAGAAGCAAGGATGAAACACTTGAAAAGAGCATTCAACTAGGATATATCAAGCAGGAGATGCAAGGGATACGTTTTTTTGCTAAAAGATATAGTAGCCATGAGGAAGATGTCTATTTAGAAACAGTGAGTAAACTAATAGTGGATGAATTAGATGATAAAATATACAAACGTATAAGTAACGGAATGTTGACTCGTTATAGATTTGAAATTCCTACCGTTTTACTGGATATGATAGCTGAGCAAAAGGTTGAAGGGAAAGTTCAATTATTTAAAGAAGAAGCAGTAGAATTAGAACATTTCTCTAAGGAAATGTGTATGAATATGAATGAATTATATGAAAAAAAGCTAACTCAAAATTGTAATGCTTATGATATTCTTCTTTGTCAACGTTTCTTTAGAATAATGTATTATATTCAGAAATTCATTTATCAAAACGAGAAAGATATAAAAGTTATTCTTCAATCTTTAATTCCTTCAATGGATAAAGAAAACTTGAAAGATTTTCTTTTTATGCTATTAAAAAATCAGCAAAAGGTTGATGAAGTATATGATTTGTTATTGTATAATATAGATTATAAGTTTGATATTCAATATACGCCATTTTTGGAAATCGGTAGCAAGGTAATATTTCCTATATCTGTATTGGCATGTTCAAATTTGATGAGAAATACAATTGCATATTCATATCTTTCAAAAAATAAAATAGTAAATGATGACGGTGGGGTAGAACCGCTTGTAAAAGTGTGTGTGAATTGTTTTAGGCGATGTTCTAATAGATATGAAATTTTTATGAATAAACAAAGTATAAATTTCTAATTATCTTTTTATATTTTCTTAAATGCTCGTAAAGCCTTATTCTATGTGCTTTCGAGTATTTTTACTGTAGGAAGATACTTCACGTTTCTTTGCATATTTCCTCATGTCTTAGCTGTCAGAAGTGGTAAATAAGTAGTAAATTCATTTGTACTACTAAGCAACAAGACGCTCCTGTTGCTTCTCTTTATTCAAGCGTTTCATTTCTGCCATTGCAGAATCGAATGTTGCATGTGCGTAATAGTTCAGCGTCATGGCTATATTAGCATGTCCCATAATGTACTGTAATGCCTTTGGATTCATTCCTGCATTTGCATAGTTGGTACAGAATGTATGTCGCAAACTATGTGGAGTGATGTGTGGCAATTTATCCTCGTTATACTTATTGTATTTCTTAACAAGACCTTTCATCATGCCGTTGTAATCACTTGCCACTTTTGGATAGTTCTTTCTATTAAGAAAGAGGAAATCACTATATCCATCAATCTCAACACGCTTATCATTCTTTCGATTCGCTAACACTCGCTTAAATGCTTGATAGGCTTCTTCAACCATAGGAACTTGACGTTCGCCACTTTTGGTCTTTGGTGTTTCAATGTAGTACCCAATTTCAGTATCTCTCAATAGCTGATGGTCTATATTGACAAGACGATTCTCAAAATCTAAATCTGGAAGTGTCAAACCACCAAACTCTGAAATACGAAGACCTGTTTTTAAGAGTATCAGAATTTCATCATAATTTTTGCTGTAGGTTTTATCAGCTTTTGCAAAGGCTAACAGTTTTTCTTCCTGTTCTTCTGTTAGTACGGTCTTAGGGACAGTATCATCATCAAGAACTGCTTTCAGTTGAAAGTCAAATGGATTCTTCCGAACACAATCATCTTGTATAGCAATATAGAATGAAGCCTTTAAAGAACGTTTGTAGTTATTGATGGTTTGATAAGCATAACCATTTTCACTCATTCTAATAGCCCATTCTTTAGCGTCTGATGGCTTAATACTGTCAATACTTCTTACACCTAACTTGTCTTTCTTCAAAATATCCATAAGATATTTGCGTCCAGTTTCAGTGTTTTTTCTAACCTTTGGTCTTTGAGCGTTCTGTTTTGCGTAAAGCTGGCAGAGTGTCATTTTCTTTCCTACAACATCAATACCATCATGAATGTCTTTCTGTAACTCTGCGATTTTCTCTCTAAGTGAGATACAATCACGCTTTCCTGCTGGTACTCGGTCTGTAGCCACAAGTTTCCACGAGTAAACAAATTGCGGTTCTCCAAATGAATCTATATATTTGTATAAGTATCTTCCGTCTTTTCGTTGGCTCTCTCCAGTCTTTAAGATTCGACCTTTATTGTCACGTCTTTTTTCTGACATGGCATTTGCTCCTTTCCTTTATGGAAAGAGCCTTGATACGACTTAATACTATTTTATCATATACAAGACCCTTTGGCGACGCTAGATTGCGTCCAATGTATCTATAATTTTTTCAAATTGTTTTCGTTTAATCTGAATACGATTGCCATTCATAATCAGCCAATTTGCATTTTTATTTTCCTCTGCCAAGCGTCGTAGCTTGTTTTCGCCAATACGAAAATATTTTGACGCTTCTTCAATGGTTAGGGTATAACGTTCCCAAATAGGAATGTCAGTCTGCTTCATAAAATCCTCCTTTCCAAATCACTTATTTGGATTTCATAAAAGTTGTTTTACCAGCAATCGAACAGCTTTAGCAAAGCTCACGGGAGTTCCACCCCTGCATGGTTCTCATGTAGCCATACTCATTGCCTGCGACGGTTTTATCACGCTCGGACTATTGACTGTATGGGAGTATCATTATCACGATAAGAATGTCGTTGCAGGCAATCCTGCTAAAGATTGCTTCTCGGATCACTAACATGAATCGCTCGCTATCTTTATAAGATAGGTCATGGCGGTTAGTTCCGTTGGCTCTTTTCTTATCGAAACGTATTCGATTACTTTTATTCAGTTTTCAAAGAACAATGGCTCGTTAGCCTATCAAAACACATTGAAAGCTCAATATGCTTTGGTGGAATAACAAACCTCCCTGTTCGGGAAGCGTGGAATGGTTTAGCACGCTTCCACGAAAGGAGAGAGGATATTACTTAATTTCAAATGACAAAATCTTTGTAATCAGTCTGGTTTCCATTCTTCCACGTAAGACTTCATCAACGACCATACTTTGATTGCCATATTCATCTTTCATAAGTCGTAGGGAACGCTTCGTTATGTACCCTCTGTAATGATGTAGAATCTGGTTAATCGCTTCGGTATCGCCATCTGTTGCCTTTACAATGAGAGGAAAGGGAATCATAGGATATTGTGTTTTCATTCTTCAAATTCCTCCATAAACTTTTTAATTAAGGCTAGTCCACTGGTTCTATGCCGATAGACAGTAGAACGGTTCAATTTCAACAGGTCTGCAATTTCTGAATCGCTCATGTCCATAAAGTAAAACAGCAGTAGAATTTCACGTTTCTTGTCTGGCAACTCACGTAATGCTTCACTCAACAAATCATTTTCAACGCCTACTGATAACCCATTGAGTGTAAAAATCTGAAAGTCAGTTGAATAGTTATCTGTTGTCGCAAACTGGCTAACAAGATAATCGCCAACATCCGAAAAGGACACCTCACGCTTTGCAATCCTTGAAAGATAAAGCATATAATTCTTTCGCTCGTCTTCCATAGCACGTTTACAGATATAGTCAAACTGATTTTCTATTGTGGTCTGAAAAGAAGATGGTTTCATGTTTCTCACCCCCTTTCTGTCTAGGAAAGGAAGTGAGCCTTGCTCGTTTATCTCCTTTCACTCTTAGTCCCAATGTGAAAGGGGGATTTGTTGCATTACTGATAAATAAACTTTGTAAAAAAGTTCTGAATAGCCAAAAAAGCATATAAACAGATTTATTTCTCTGTTTACATGCTTCTGTTATTCTATCTATATGATTTATAAAACCACATTGGTGGACGTACTTATCTATTGCAGATAGACGACTTTTTTTGACAAGAACCCAATGTAAGGAAATTTATTGTATATGATGTACTTCATGGCGACGTTGACCTCCAACAAACCGCCATTTGGAAGTAATATACAATATTTTAACAGCGTAAATAGCACTACCATATAACGGTTTTTTTTATTGGCGTTTAGTAGTGCTTTTTATTAAATATAAACCTATAAACCATATAACACGTTTTTCTATACCTGTTTTTAATTCAGTAGGAACAATAAAATGTATAGAGGTGGTCTACTATGCGTAAAAAAGAAGATAAATATGATTTTAGAGCCTTTGGTTTAGCCATTAAAGAAGCTCGATTGAAACGAGGTTTAACTCGTGAACAAGTGGGAGCATTGATTGAAATTGACCCACGGTACTTAACTAATATTGAAAATAAAGGGCAACACCCCAGCATACAAGTTCTTTATGACCTTGTATCGTTACTTCATGTTTCCGTTGATGAATTTTTCTTACCTGCTAATAACTTGGTAAAAAGCACCCGACGATTACAGATAGAGAAATACATGGATAGCTTTACAGACAAAGAACTATCCTTAATGGAATCTTTAGCCAGCGGTATCAACGAAGCAAGAAACATCGAAGACTAATTAAAAGAATCCATACATAACGGAAAGAGCCGATAAAATGAGATTGTATTAATCTCATTTTATCGGCTCTGCGTCTTTGCGTCTGGCTCTGTAATCACAGTTACTTTGAACTGCTTTATTTCAATTAAATTTTCTTGTCTGCATTTCGGACAATAGAGGGGGAATTTTTTTAATTCAGTATCTTCCCTTATCTTTAATCGTGTTTTATTTCCACATACAGGACACAATATCCACTTGTAGTTTATAATAACTATCTCCTCCTTTACACTTTAATTCAAATCTTTATTAAAAAATATTTCATCTTATTTAACAAGAAACCATATTTATATAACAACATAAAATACACTAAGTTATTTTATTGAACATATATCGTACTTTATCTATCCGACTATTTGGACGACGGGGCTGGCAAACAGGTTCACCGGTAGTAACATGGTACCCTTTTAACTCTGTTAAACAAACACTACGTCCATTTGTAAAGGAAGTTAAATCACTACGATATTCTTGAATACACCGAGCAGGGATTTCTCCACTAAGAATGACCTCATTATTTTTCAATTGAGTGTCTACGATGTTCGCACAATATTTAGGAGCATCGTTGTATGCTCGTGAAAGATATTCCTGTGGCGCATAAATTTTAAAACTAAGATATGGCTCTAACAATTCTGTTCCAGCTTTTTTTAAGACTTGTTCCAATACAATAGGAGCAAGCATCCGAAAATCTGCTGGGGTACTAACAGGGCTATAGTATAAGCCATACTTAAAACAGATTTTACAGTCCGTCACATTCCAACCATACAATCCTTGTTCACAGCCATAGCGTATCCCCTCCATAACTGCATTTTGAAACGATTGATTTAAGTATCCAAGAGAAACCGAGCTCTCATACTGTACTCCGCTCCCTAATGGAAGCGGTGCTACAGATAGACCAATGGAAGCCCAGAAAGGATTCGGTGGAACTTCGATGTGAATGGTATACTCTGCTTTTTTTAACGGTCTTTCCATATAAATGACTGTAGGCTCTTTTATTTCTATCTCCACATGATACTTTTCTTGCAGCAGAGCACAAGTCACTTCCATTTGTACTTTCCCTAAGAAAGAAAGTATGATTTCATGTGTCGCAGAATCCACATAATATCGCAGAAGCGGGTCACTGTCGGAGATTTCTAAAAGTGCATCAAGTAACATTTCCCTTTGTTGAGGTTTGCTCGGTTCAACAGTCGTTTGCAGCAGAGGGAGGGGATTTTCAATTCTCTCTCTCTGTGGCAATAGCTTTGTATCTCCAAGAACACTATTTAACTTCAAAAACTCATTCTGCAAAATAACAATTTCCCCGGAATAAGCCTTATCGATTTTACATAATTCACCATTTATTGAAGTATACATTTCTGTAATTTTTATTTTTTCCTTTTCCGATATTCTAACCGAATCTCGCAAATGCAGTACGCCACTATAAAGACGTATATATGCAAGACGCTGTCTTTTTTCCGAATACTCAATTTTGAAAACTTTTCCGCAAAGTTCAGACTGACCTCGATGTGTTGATGAATAAAATTTATTCGTAATCACTTCTATAAGGTTATCAATCCCTATATTGTTTTTTGCACTTCCGTGATAAACAGGGAACAGGGAACAATTATGAAATCTTATGCTTTCCTCTTGTTCGAGTTCTAATGCTTCCAATAATTTCCCAGACGTATATTTCTCCAAAAGGTAATCATTTCCTTCTATTACCATATCCCATTGTTCAGATTCGGTAAAGTTCATTACACGCATATTAGGATGCAGTTCTACCTTCTGTTTGATTACAATTTCCGCAGAAAGTTTCTCTTTAATATCCTGATAAACCGTTGATAAATCAATTCCATTTTGGTCAATCTTATTGATAAAAAAGATTGTGGGAATACCTATTTTCCTAAGTGCATGAAACAATATACGAGTTTGTGCTTGTACGCCATCTTTTGCAGAAATCAGTAGAATTGCCCCATCTAATACTGATAATGAACGATATACTTCTGCTAAAAAATCCATATGTCCTGGCGTGTCTATGATGTTTATCTTAGTATTTTTCCACTGAAAAGAGGTTATCGCCGTCTGAATTGTAATTCCTCTCTGACGTTCTAAAAGCGTATTATCCGTTTTCGTTGTACCTCTGTCCACGCTTCCTAATTCTGTAATCGCTCCACTGTTATATAATAAGCTTTCTGTTAAGGTAGTTTTTCCCGCATCAACATGAGCTAAAACTCCAATATTAATAATTTTCATGTGATTTTCCTCCATTCAAAAGCCCAAAAGGGCATAAAAATCCCAGTGATAAATACTCTTATCACTGGGATTTTTATGCATAACCATAGGCATACAAAGCATACAGATATTCTCCGGATACTTTAGAATCACATGATAAAGGTATTCTTAAACTGGGTACAAAAAACTAAGCCCTCCTAAAAAAGGACATCCAATTATTTGTTCCCACTATCAAATTGACAGTTTATTTAAGAATACCTTGCCGCATATTTATTAACTCCTTTTAAATAGATACTTAAATAATAGCACGTAAGAGCATATTTGTAAAGGAATCTCCAATTTTTTATCAAAGAGAGTACGTGATTACAAAATAGCTGTAATAATGTACCAATATTTGTTATTCTATAATCTTCCAATTACTCCCGTTCTTTTCAAGTACCAAATCAAATTGAGATACCTGCGTTGCTTTGGTCTGCTGGTCGATATACTCCACTGTCAGCGATACCGTGACTTGATTATCCTTACGATTGTGAATAGGATTTACCAGTTCTTGAAAGATGTACTCTTTTCCGATTGGTTTTAATATCCCGTCATTCACATAGTAGGAAAGTTCACTGGCTGTCGCTGTAGGATAGAGCTTGAAGAACGTCGTTAAAAACTCATTGATTTCATTGGTTGTAATGGAATCAACCGTCCCCTCACTTTCAATGGCTTTTGGTTTATAACTTGATTTCTTAGGTATGTTGGTAATGGTCGGATTCTTAACCAGTACCATATTTCCAGAACCATCTACATAGACACTCACTATATAAGCAGAGTGGACGGTCTTTGTATTTTCTCCCTCTGTAATGAGCTGGTCTACACTGTAGGTTACATTAAACTCATTGTCGCCAGTTGGCTCTACCGTCCATATCTGAAATCCTCTTACAGAAGACGATACAGGAATATCTTTGCGTACTGTATCAACATTGAGAGCTTGAAGTTCATCTGTCAGATAGCCTTTTAGACTTTCCATTCGATTATCAATGGACTTATCGGATTGCTCCCATGAATAGTAGACTTTCGCAAAGTTCTCTACAAAATTTTCTACATGATGAGTATCAACGTATTCCTTTTCTATGATAGTTGTTTCGTGAATAGTATGAGTATCTATAGCTGTAAAGTGCTTGAATATCGCAAAGCTGAAACTAAGCCCTAAAAGTACCCACAAGGCAATCACAACCTTTTTATGAGGATTGACCTTATAGTAGACACGAGGTTTCTTTTCCTTTGGTATCTGTTTTTCTTTATTCTGATTTTTTCTAAATTTCATCATTAAATCTTCCTTTCTCATTGTTTGATTCGTCCTGCTCCCACTAAATGCTGTTGCCAGTAGGGGCTTGTTAAGTCGGCATAACCGATTGGGTCGCCTGCATGAAACATACGGTTATTGCCAAGGTATATCCCAACATGAGTAATATAAGAGCCAGCGTTATAGGTAGAATGAAAGAAAACCAAATCGCCAGCTTGTGCTTCCGATAGTGGGATATGCTGGGTCACATCATATTGCTGTTGTGCGGTTCGTGGTAAGTTAATTCCAGCTTTTCCATACGTCCATTGTGTCAGTCCGCTACAATCAAAAGAAGTAGTCGGGGAAGCTCCACCGTAAACGTATCGCCAGCCCTCATATTTCAGTGCTTCGTCCATGATGGCTTGTACCGTATCATCATCAAACTCTGTTGTGACAAGATACTGCGTTACCAGTTGCACATAAAACATATTGCCATAGTTGTATCGCCAGCCCCCATTGATAGGTATGGCTATGGGATTGGGGTAAGACACTTTTTCGCCACCTGAATACTCTTTTGAGAAACTTTGAGCCAGTTCAAAGGTATATTTATTTCCACGATTAGCCACATACCCTAAGAAACCACCACCATAATTGTAGGACTGGATAACCGATTCTAAATCTACACTGAGCCTTTCGCTACTGGCTAATAATTCACTGAAATACTTCACACCTTGCTTAATGGATTCTTCTGTACTCAATGAATTAGGTGGAAGACCGAGGGATTCCGAGGACTGCATAACATCTTCCGCAGTACCGCCCGATTCCACCTGTATAATCGCAAGAAGTATGTTGACATATTCTTCAACGCCATATTCTTTGGCATATTTTTCTACCATAGGCTTATGAGCCAGCACTTCTGCGGAAACATTCACACCTCCATAATGAATATTGGAAATTCCGCTGTCCTGTTCATCTGAAAATAAAATGGCAACAAACAGAAGCAGTGAGAAGACCATCAAGAATAATCCAGAACCACCAATCACTAAAGTTTTCAACTTCATGGTTTCTTACCGACTTTCTTAATGGTGGCGGTTTTGATTGGTGGTCTACTTCTTGTATTTTGTAGTGGTACTCTTTGAACAGTAGACGGACGTTCTTTTGTGATTGGACGTTGTGAAGTTCTATCTGCTGTAGTGGTTGAAGTTGCTGGCTTTTGAACGGTTTTTTCTTGAACGGTATTGCCTTGGCGTTCCACTTTTGGACTTGAAAAATCGGACTTAACTGCTGGACGCTCTTGTTTGGCTTGTTGAGATTCCTTATATGAAGTCTGAATATTAGACTGTTTTGAGGTCTGTTCATCATGATATTGTTCTTGTCTTGTAGTCGGTCTTTCATGAACAGAAGAAGCAGGCTGTTTTTTCTGTTTGACCTGTTCCATTTCAGAGCGACGCTTCGCAATGGTTTTTCGCCTTTGTTCCTGCTGTTCCTTGCGTCCACTGGCTCTGTCCGCTTTGGTTTGAGAAATACTACTGGTTAAATCACGGACATTCTCTTTTACTTTGGATTTTCCTTGATATACTGCATATCTTGCATTGGTCGGCAAATCTTTAACCTGTTCTTTCAAACCACTAGCAGTGTCTACCATTCTGTCTTTGGTATCAGCTACTGTACCGATGGTTTGACCGATACGTTTTCCAAGTGTTGATTTTTCCTTTCCGTCTGGTCGGGAGTGATCTGCTTGTGTCCTTGCAGAACTCCCCGAACCCGACTGTCCTTTTTTACCTGTAACAATGGCAGACCCAGCCCCTAGAGTAGTCATGGAACGTCCAAGTTTCCGCTGTAGACGGTGCATGTGAGCGTGCATAAGCATACGAGGTTTTCTCATCACACGACTTCCCACACTTTGAGAATCGTTACTCTGTAGAGAAAACATACTCATTAAATCGCCCAGCTTGAAGTAGATTCCTGCAAAGGTCACAATCTGTAGAAAAGCAATCAAAAAGAACGGATAACCAGCCGATAAGGTATAGAGCATGGTTGAAATACTAAATGCTGTCGTAATAATCAATGTGATTCCAGCTCGTGTCAAAATGGTATTAAAGAGCTTTGTTATGGCTCGTTTTGACATACCATCAAATGATGGAATCATGCTTAAAATAAAGCTCACAGGCAGAAACATAGCATAGATGATAAAAAGTACCTGCGAGAAAATCATGATTCCTGTTAATAGGAATACAAATATGGAAATCCCAATATTGAAGACAAATAGGAAGAAGACTGTACCTAAACGGTTAATGGTCTTTGTAATGGTTAGATTGGTATTGCTTCTGTCTTCAATTTCTTCCGCAACAATTTTTTCTCTGTCTTCGCCATTGTTGGAATCTGGGCTGGTGGAGAGCAGGCTTTCCACACGGTCAATACCGATACTTTCAATGTCTGAACTGTTGTATTGAAGCAGTAGCCACGGTTGCTGAACCTGTATGGAAAACAGGCTATCTCTGATTAAGTCCACGCTGTCCTTGCCTTGACTATCGGAATGGGGCATGACAATCTTCGTGCCAAGTGATAAACTGGCATTACTGATGTCTGATGAAAAGTCATTGATTTTTTTAATGTAGTCGGGAGCGTAGGCAATAAAGGAAGCCGATAGGATAAACACCAGCACAAAATTCATAATGGCATGAATTGCCTTTGTGGTTTCTCTCTTTATCAGTCCCGTATAGGCAACATAAACCCCAAGAACCAAAATCAAGAGTAAGAGGAATCCAACATAGAAACCCTCTGTTGAAAATCCGTTTGCACTCACACCAGCTAAGGTCTGCATATTCTTACCAATGGAATCTGCTGTAGCGGAAATGAAGTCTAAGGAATAGGCTTCCTGTACTAAGTAACCTGTCGCATTGGAAACATACAAACTGATTGTCCAAATAAAATTGGTAATGGCATATAGTCCATACATGACCTGTTTTCCAATCCCGTCCGACCAGTTCCACGGAAGCCAGCCCCAGCTATTATCCACATAAAAATCCAGTTGATAGTTTTCAAGTGGGTATCGGCTGTATTCATTTGCCACATTGACCGTATCATCTACCAAGCCCGCAGCTTGAACCACCGTTCCCAGCATGGCTAAAAGAAAAATGGCAATCACAAGTGTGAAAGCCACTGTCATTGCCACTTTACCTAGACGTTTCAGCGTCCAGTTTGATTTTATTCTGTTTACTATTGATGGTTTCACATTTACACCTCTTTTCGCACAGGTGGTCTGGTATCAAAGGCATGGAGCAGTTCTTCAAATACAGGGTGGAACTGTATCACACCGACACGACCATATAAATCACTGATAAGGCATTGCCCGTTTTCCAAATCACGCAATCGCTTCTGATTGTTTTCGTCCTCTGGGTCTACACCAAAAAAGGCTAAGGTCTTTTTAATCTCGTTAAGGTCAGTGGAACGAAATGCAAATTTTAAGCCGAGGTTATTTTTCAGTTTTTCATCTAAGAGGTCGTCTGTATTTTGGGTCACGAAATATACCCCAGCGTTCATAGCACGACCAGCCCGAACCAGCTTCATAGATAGTGTTTTTCCTTGTGCTACCTGTAAAAAGCTCCATGCTTCGTCTAAATCTACAATCTTGAAAATGCTTCGGTCTGTATGGATAAAGTCTAAAGCAAAGGTACTAATGACAATCAGCATAGCAACGGATAAAAGCTCCATAGTGGTATATTCCTCAAAGGAAGTTTCCTTGTCGGGAAGTACCAAGTCCGCAACCTGTATAATGTTCAGTTGTTTTTCTAAGCTGATAGACTGCTCCACATAACCATTACTGAATAATAAATGTGCAAAGTCATAGTCTGTAAAACTTTCGATATGGTCGGCTATACTGGTACTTAGTGGCGTATTCTCAACCCGTAATTCCTCAATCACTTTCATCAACCCTCGTACTTCACTATTGGTTACTGCACGAATGGCTTTTCTAAGGATTGGGAAGCGTTCCCCATCACGAGAGGAAATCCCCGTAAGGAATGTCAGAATATCAATAGCCAGTGATTCAGAATCTTTGGGATTTTTCATAATCACATAAGGGTCAAGTAAGCCTTTGTTTTTCTCATCAGAAGTCAGAGTGACGATATTGATTTCATGGGAAATCTCTGGCAAGGTTTCTTTCCATCTGCCACGTTCTGCTTTTGGGTCTACAATCACTGCTTGTGCCCCATAAAGCACCGCATAATAGACGATAAGGTTATTCGCAAAGGATTTACCACCACCCAGCGAACCAACAAAAGCCGACGCTAACGCATTGGTTACTGAACCCTTAACCCCTTGACTGGCAAGAGCAGGTTTCAGATAGACATTGCGTCCAGTATCTAAGCTGTAGCCAACATAAATCCCCTCATTTTCCCCCAGCATTTGAGTAGCACCAAAACCTAAACCAGCGAGGAAATCAGAGGTCACGTATTGAATATAATCATTCATATAACGCTTGCTGGCAGGTAAAAATTCTTCATGTAAGCCGAGCATATCCCCAAATGGTCGTACCAGTTTTACGCTTAAATCGTCATAAAAATCTTTCACTTCATTACAACGACGTTTGAGTTCGTCAAGATCATTTGCTGATACCCTTACCACATAAGACAGCTTGTACATAGATTCCTTGCTTTGGTCTAAATTGGTTTCCAGCTCATTCACACTTTCCAGAGCTTCCGCCACATTGGAGCTGGTTTCATTATCACTTTGCCAAGCGTGGTTATCCAAGTCTTTCAGTTCTTTCTTTTTATTGCGGACAGTAGATAGGGCTTTACGATTCGCTACAATTTCCACATTCATTGACGTATCAATCGGGAATGTAAATTGCTGTTGCTGGTAGTAGAAGATTTCAGAGGACGGGAAGTCCAGTTCTCCGACAATGCTGTTAATGGTAAAGTAAGCTACATAGACGGTTTCATCTTCCTGCTGGATTTTCAAATATCGCTGTTTTTCTTCCACCAAACAGCGAGTAGGCTTAATCAAGTCATAGTATTTAATCAGCGTTTCATTATCCAGCTTTTTCTTTGATAGATGGTACTCATACTCTTCATAGGCAGTGCCTGTCTGTCCGTAAAGGTGTTCAATCAGATAGCCGAAGTCGTCCTTATCTAACCTGCGGATTTTGAAACGACGAGAGATTTTATTTTCTAAGAGCTTTTCCATCTTCTGAAAACGCAGGATTTCATCATTACTCATACTAACAAAATCGCCCATCAGCTTATGGTTCACATCATAGACAAAATCAGACAAAGCATTTTTTGCTTCAACGGTAAGACTTTTCATAGAAAACTCCTGATCGTTGAGAAGCAACTTAAAGCCGATAAAGAAACGGTAGTTCACTTGATTTTCGCCAATCATGGATATTAAAGCGTCTGTCTGTTGGTCGATTTTGTCATAGGCAACCGCTTTGAGCTTGCCAGTGACTTCATTTTTGGAACGCTCTTGTGCAGAACGTATGCTGGATTCTGTACTGATTTGTAAAGCATGAATTTTGCCATCACGATTTTGTGCGATAAGCTGTCTGAAAGAATCATGCACTTGTATTTTCTGTTCTGGACTTAGAAATGAGTAATTGTAAGGAACAAGCTCATAGTAAGCATAACATTCCCCGTCTTTATTCCAGACGAGATTGTTTTCAATGTATTTAATTGGATATGCCATAAAATTCACTCCTAACTGCTGTAATGGCTTCTTGTGGCTGGTTTCTGCCAAGCGTTACTTTTTTTCCTGCATAGGTCAGCTTTGGTCGCAGTGCATAAGCAATGACAGACTTCAAAAATCCATAAGGCTTTTTACCATCAAAAGTTTTTGTAGACATAAACCATGTGAAAGCCACAGGAATCCCAAAGTATTTGAGAAATGCTCCCTCTATCATGGAAAGAGGGGGCAAGTTGCCAAGTATCATCACTGCAAAGAGTGACACGACAAACCATGTCATTTGCGTAAAGGTTATGGGAAACGGAAGTCTAAAATCATTGATAGAATACAGTACCTTTTCCACAGACCAGATACTGGTATAGCTTCGTATTTTCTTCATGTAATCAATCCTTTCATAAAAAATAGGGGTAGCTGATTGAGCCACCCCGTAAAATAGAAAATCTGCCAGTAGTAATGTACCGACAGATTTAATAGACGATTTCAAAAATCCCATGATTGGTTGAGATAAACGTTCCTGAAAGGTCTAAATCCCGACCATAGGCTTGATAATCAATATAGTTTTGAAGACTAGCTGGTACTTCGCCTAAAGCACCCGTTTCTTCAATGTAGTAGCGTGCCACGTCATACATATCATCACAATCGGAATGAATGATAATATCCTCTTGATGTTCGCTTAGTTCTTCAATGCTTGAAAAATGAGTGAGCAGAGCAGATAGCTCCGATTGTAATTCTTCGGGTAATTCCGATACCATTTCCCATAGTCGATTGAGTTCGCCAATGGAAGTGTATTCGTCAACCGTAAAGGGTAACTCGTAGTCATGAATGGCGTATTCCTCATATTCATCATTCAAGCCGATTTTCTCTTTGACTTCCTCAAAGTCAATGGGAAAGGTAAACCACGCACCGACCAATTCGCCCTCATTGTATTTGCCTAAATTCGCAATATAGACTTGCATATCGTCCATATATTCACGTCCTTTCTTTGTAGAGATTCAAAAATCCCTACCGCACTTCGTTTGGTGTACCATTCCTTTGCGGAACATAAGAAAACCACTTATATTCCACAAAAGAACGGTTTTATTTAAGCACCAATAATGCGATTGAATAGCTCTAGTAAAATGTCTTTTACTCCAGCAGCGTTGAAGACTAAGCCAACCGCAATAATCGCAATAATTAAAAAGCCAATCAGTTTGCTAAACTCACGCTTGAAGCCAAGATACAAGCCAATCACAACGATTGCTAAAAGCACCAGTGATTGAGCGTTTGATAGAAACCAGTTATAAAGGTTTTGTCCAAAATTCATAAAAATGTTCTCCTCTCTATATTCAATGAATTTGTATTTGAGTTATTTTTTTGTTGTTATCACGTCCTGTTCTTTTACTGACTGTTGCTTCAAAATCTGCTTGTGTCGGTCTGTCAGTTTCGCATGGTCGAGAATGTCTTTTACAACCTGCGTCTGGTTGATTTCATCAAGTTTAATCGCAACCTTTAAGGTCGGGGCAACTTGATGAGATAGCCAGTTCAGCGTCCTTTGGAAGGAGTAAGGCTCTGGTTTTGTGGTTAGTTTTAATCGTTCACGATTGTTCCCAATAAACCAAGCCCATTCTTCATTCAGTTTCCAATCAGAACGAGGTTTGGAATCGTCTTTATCTACAAAACGGATATACCGATTGATAATTTTAAAGGCGGTATGCTCTGGATTGTCATAGACGAGTAAATCACGGACTGCATAATAGGCACGCTCATTTTTCAATCGAATCTCAAAACGGTTTTTTACTTCTGCGTCTTCAATGGGAATATCATTTTTCTTGTACTGCTCGTAGTCCTTTTCATAGATACAGAAATAAACTTCACTTTGTAATGAACCGATATAGAGGGTGTTTCCCATACATTCCTTTTCCTCTTTGCGTACCAGTTCGCCACTGCGATAGCTTTTAAAACTGCGGAAGACGGAGATACATTCTTCCTGTTGGCACTTTTCAGTGAGTACAGGGATATTCAAAATCCCTGTCTTATCGTTAATGGCAAGGTCAAGGCGTTTCATCACACCGCCAGCCACCAAAACGTCCATAAAGAACTCATACCAGCTTCTTTGTTGTGCCAGAAGATAGCTTTCAAATTGTCTGCACCCACGACCTTTCAATTCCACCAGAACTCCTTTGTCCAGTTCATGGGAGCAAAGGACGAATATGTCGCCTAAAGCATAATGCTCTGAATAAGAATAGAAACCATAGTCCTCATGAAGAAAATAGGACAGTTTCAGTTGTAAGATGTTTTCGACCACCTGCTGTACGTCTGTTGTCGGAAAGCGAATCCTTACATAATCAAACAGCATTTCAAGGGGAGCGTCGGGATTGAAGCGTTCCAGAGCTTCCCAAAGGGACTGCTGTAAATCCTCTGATGGCTTGACTTTTCCTGTTTCAATATCGCTTAGATACTGCCTTGTAATACCAGTCGCAACAGCTAAACGGTTTTGAGATAGTCCATAAGCCAAGCGTTTTTCTTTTAAATGCTGTAACCAAGTTTGTTCATTCAGTAAAAATCCCTCCAATCAAAAAGGCGTATGTCAACTTTTAAAGCCCATTTGACATACGCTGAAATTTTGTAAATCCCTTGTAACCAAAGGATTTTCTAATGTTTTTTTGACTGTTTCCTGTCGATTTGTACCCCCCTGTTAGATACCGAGGGGCTTAATCGTTTGGCAGGGCAAGCCCTGCCAAACAGGAACGGCACTTTACGGTCTTGTTGACCGCAAAGCACCGTTCCTATTGGTCTATCTGTTCATGCCGATATAAAGCACTATAAAATCAATATCTGATTTAAGACAGGCTTTCAGCGTATCTTCTGGAATTTCACTTCCACGAATATCTTCTTTGAGAAAGTCCTTTCCCACAAGCTCAAAAGCATAGTCAATACGGCTGTTACAGATAGAATGTCGGCTATCCAAGCGTATACAGAAACGACACGGCAAGTTACGCACCTTATAAATAATTTCATCTGTGATTTTATCTATCCTTGCTTCAAAGCGATTTTTTGGATTGATACTAAATGGTTTATATCTGTCTGCTGTCAATACGTCACAGTCTGAAAGAAATTGTTCATAATTCAAACAGATATATTTCATCCTTTTTCCCGTTGGTGTGTGAAACACTTCTATTTCTTTATATTTCATGTATTTAGTCCTCCATTGGTTGTTCTTCTGGTACAGCTTTTCTTACATTAGCAAGCGTACCAATAGTTTGTAAAAAATCATGTTCTTTTGGTACAAGTGGGGTGTAAAACTCTGATATGACGCTTGTACCCACATCACAATAACCACGCCCTTTGATACGCTTTTGAAAGAACTTCTTTTGCGTATCGCTTCCAAACATCATGCCGTAGCCAAGCTCACTCATGCGCCCTAATGCCACACGGAAGTTGAAGTTATCTCTGATACCGTCACTGAAATACTTTGCGTCTGGACGCTGACAGGCAAGGATAAGGAAGTAGCCAGCCTGTCTGCCTAACATGACGATTTTCTTTAGCTGGCTTAATATGGCTACGCTTTCCTTTGTGGTTAAACACTCCATGAACGCCACGTATTCGTCAAAGATAAAGAAGTGCGGAGCAAGCCCCAGATAGGCGTAGTTCTGTCCTGTTTTGTAGTTTGGCATGAGCTTCATTGCTTCACTTCTTGCCACCATGCCGTCATAAAAGCCATTGACGCAATCAATCATATCTTCCTTTTTGTAGTAGACCTTATCCATGACCGTTCCCAAGTCCGCAAGGTCGGCGTTCTTTGGGTCGAGGATATAGAGGACGGTATTTGTCCGCAACAGGGCTTCAATGATAGTTAAGATAAAGTAGGTCTTACCGCCACCAGTTCCACCACAGATAAGGGCATGGGGGAGAGCGTCATATTCCCAGACAAGGTTTTTCATCAAGCGCAAGCCCCCGTTTTCTGCCTGTACTTCCTCTATGGAAATGCGATTTGCTATCATGTCATAGAGCAGGGTATATTCCACGTAGCCGTCATACAACAGCTTGTCGGTCAACTCGCAATACAGACCGCTTTCCAGCTTATCTTCCAACTGCAAGAGCTGGTCTTGATACTTCCCCAGCGTGATTTCACACTGGATATGAAGCAAGCCTTTTTCCATGCGGTAATACATTCGGGGAAAGTAGCTGATTTTCTCCTTTGACTTACCAGATTGCAGGTCAGTGAAGAAGCTGTTTCCCTGTATCGTCACTGCTTCATACCAGCCGTTTTCCAAGACCATACGTGCCAGCTTTTGGCGGTGTATAAGCTGTTTATAACGGTCAAAGCAGAAGCGGTAATACAGAAAAGCGACCAGTATACAAATACCAGTCGCTATAATAATTGTTATGAAGTTGTAAGGGGAGAGCGACAACGCCAGCCCGTCATTTCTGATTAAGCTAAACGTGTCCCAATCGGTACGCATAATCTGTCCCAAGTTCAAAAGCAGTATGACCGCCACGAACAGAAACAGGAGCGAACCGCCACAGAAGCGGTACACAAGGGACTTATCGCTGGCTCTGATACGCTTCCCCTTATATTTCAGAATAGACATAAGACCTCCTGTTGGTTGTTATAGTGCTGGGTATTGTACTGACAGACATTTTTATTGAAATGTGGCTGTAATATTTTTTCGTATCTCCTGTTTGCAATACGCCTTTCAAAATACAGGCTGTTATTCTTAGGATAGCTATGTTGAGTATAAGTTGGATATTTTTTCAAAATATGCCTTGCTTCCTGTGTCAAAGGGTAGATATAACGAAACATAAGACCGTTGATTTTTTCTATCTTCTTGTGTTCGCAAAATTCGTGTGTCAGCCAGTGGCGTTTTTCCACTCCGTCATAAACTGCATTTTCTTCCAGCAAAATCCTTGCACTTCTAGGGTGTATCTTTTCCAACGTCTGGCTGTCACGATATACACTTGTCTTAAAACTTCCGCAATAATAAAAATTGGAAGCCTGATAGACATAACCGCATTTTCCCTCGATACCGTCTGCCAATGTGTATAAGAAAAGGCAGTCTGTATACTTTTGCAACCATTTGATTAGGTACGAAAGTGTAAGACTGCCGAAATACTGTGTATGGTTCATTTCTGGAAGAAAACACATTTTGCCGATTTCCAGATAATCTGCCGTAACAAGATTATGTGACGGAAACAACTTGTGTAACGTCTGCAAGGGCTGTGTACCCCATCCTAATTCCACCACACCCAATAATTTCTCATGCTGGTATATCCCTAAGAAGTAACGGCATAACCGAGGTACCACTTTTGAATAGTGATACCTGCGGATAAATGCGACTGCCTGTTCTTTCGGGAGTTCCTTGATTGATAAAGACATATCCTTGTGGGTCATAGTGTCTATTTCCCATTAGGCATATCTTTTTTTGCTTGCTGGTTCTGTGAGCTTATAGGCTGTCCCTGTCTGTTCTTTAACACAATGTCGTCTGCCTTAATAAACCAGTCCACGTCTGCCCCTTGAAAGGTGGCGTTTGCTACCGTATCCGCAACAGGGTTGATAAGCTCCACCTCTGCGTTGTAGTCAAATTCCTTTAACGGAACAGTGGCAGGAATGGACACCTGTATCATGCGTCCCTGTCCACGGCATTTAAGGTCATAAGTGCGTTCTTTGATTTCATCTGAAACCGTTCCGTCCTCATTCTGGATATGCACCTCACGTCTTAATGCCGAAAACTTCAACTGCCCGAATGTCTTTTCTTTTTCAATCACGATACCGTTTGCTAATCTCATATGCTTTCGTCCTCCTTATTTATTCTCTGCTGGTAACATATCATCTGCCAGCAGGATATAGTTTGTAAACCCTCTCGTGCCGATTTTGTAGCCCTCTGCGGTAATGCGTGGGTTAATCAGCTTCACTTTCTGTTCTGGCTGGAAATGCTTTTCCCCAGCTTCAGCAGGAAGCACCACGATAATATCGTCTGCCCTCTGCACATCACTGTAAAGGTTGTAGCTTCGGGACACTGCCGTCATGCGTCCGTTGATCCTGCGCTGTACAACCTCACTTTCTCCTGCATATTCCAGATTGCCGAATGTCTTTTCCATGTTCGGCACTACAAATTTAAGTTCCATATGTTTTACCTCGTTTCTTTCTTTTGATAGTTATTGTTTATATGGGGAGCTACACTCCCCATGCCCCTAGTGGACTGTTTTTTTCTATCAATCAAAAAGACGATTGACAGAAAAGAAACAGTTTGAAGTTGTGTTCTGCGGTAGGCGTTCTATTGCGGAGGGGAACGGGACTGCTCCTGTATATATTTTCTTGCCATAGTGATACCGCCCTATGACTTCTTAGTTTTGCGTTTCTTCAAGAAGTATGTTCCAGCTAATGCAATGCCAGAAGCACCCAACAGAACAAGCAGACCGATAATATTTGTTGTATCGCCTGTCTTTGGACTGTCCGTCTTTTGCACTGGTGTATCTGGCTTATCTGGTGTGGACGGCTTTTCTGGTTCTTCTGGAGCAGGTGTTTCTGGTTTCTCTTTGACCGTTACCGTCTGCCCTTTGTCGTTAATGTCCTTATGTTCTGTAACCTTTTTCGGTTCATCTGGATTGCTTAAATCATACAATTCTTCAAAGGTTACAAGGTCTTTTCCTCCAAGCTCGGAAGCGTCAAAGGTAAAGGCAATCTGGACTTCCATTGTTTCACTGTCTGCGACAAATGAATAGTCATTTTCCACACGCTTGCCGTCAATAACAAGCTCTGCATTTTCTTCCTTAATCATCTGCCAGCCCTTTAGCTGATACTTTGTACCAATTTCCAGACCGTCCAGCTTAGCCGTATCAATGATAGTTACTTCCTTTCCAGCTTCCACGACTTTTTCGCCGTCCTTGCTGGTAGCAGTGGTGTGGATATTGATGATACGTTCAGTAATCAATACCGTTTGTCCGTCATCCTCAATGTCCTTGTGTTCTGCTACCTTGACAGGCTCTTTCGGATTGGACAGGTCGTACAATTCCTCAAAAGTTACAAGGTTCTTTCCACCAAGTTCAGAAGCATTGAACGTATATTCAATCTCAATTTTCATTTCCTCACTGTCAGCAGTAAAGGTATATTCACTTTCCACACGGTTGCCGTCAATGACAAGCTCTGCGTTTTCTTCCTTTAACATCTGCCAACCCTTTAACTGATACTTAGTACCTTTTACAAGCCCGTCCAGCTTGACGGTATCAACAATAGTGACCTCTTTTCCTGCAAGGATAGATTTTTCCCCGTCCTTGCTGGTAGCTGTGGTATGGATAGAGATTTCTTTTTCGTATTCATCTGTCAAAGTACCTAAATCAATGACGGTTCTATCTCTTGACACTACAATGTCAAAAGCAGGAATGAGCTTGAAGCCTTTGTTGCTGGCACAGCGTAATTCCTCAATCTCGTAAGTATCGTAAAGCAATGCACCCTTGCTGTCGTCTGGCTCTGATGAACCAAACCACACGCCGTCCTCGCTGGTCTTTCCTGCATTGGTATTGTGCTTGTGGGAAGCCCAATCCGAAGCAGTGGAGAACTGCCCGTTTTTGTCTGTCACGACAATGTGGCTTTCGCCTGTGGTCTTGCTGGTAATCTTGAAAGGCACATCTGCTAATCTCTTATGAGTGCCAGCACCAATCTTCACACCCTCAATGTCGCCACGCTTAATCTGGTTATAGATAGAGCTTTCTTCGCTTGTAAGGTCAACGATTTTCCCATTCTCTTTGATTTCAAATTCACGGGAAACCGCACCTGTTCTTAGATAGCCCTCTGGGGCTTTGCTTTCGTCAATACGGTATCTTCCATATGGGAGCGTATCAGAAGCAGTGGAAGCGATACCGTCAATGCCTGTGTGGATTGTCTTTACCACTTCGTCTTTACCGAACAGTTTACCGCCCACCAAGACAGCATTTTCATTTAAGGAAGTAATACTAAACGCTGTATCTTTTAGTGTCGCACCGCCTTGTGGCTTTGTATCTTTGGTTTCAAGGTCACGCTTTTGTATCTTCACACCGCCACGGATAACTTGATTGTAGGCAGAGTTTTCCTTGTCTGTAAGGTCAATGATTTTCCCGTTCTCTGTGATTGTAAATTCATGGGAAACCGCACCTGTTGTCAAGTAGCCCTCTGGGGCTTTGGTTTCGTCAATGCGGTATGTTCCATATGGAAGCGTGTCAGAAGCAGTGGAAGCGATACCGTCAACACCTGTATGGATTGTCTTTACCACTTCGTCTTTGCCGTATAATTTCCCGTCAACCAAGACAGCATTTTCATTTAAGGAAGTAATACTAAACGCTGTATCTTTTAGTGTCGCACCGCCTTGTGGTTTCGTGTCCTTTGTTTCAAGGTCACGCTTCTGAATTTTCACACCGCCACGGATAATCTGGTTGAAAATGGCGGTTTCCTCGCCTGTAAGGTCAACGATTTTCCCATTCTCTGTGATTTCAAATTCACGGGAAAGCACGCCTGTTGCCAGATAGCCCTGTGGCGACTTGCTTTCGTCAATGCGGTACTTTCCATAAGGGAGCGTGTCGGAAGCAGTGAAAGCGATACCGTCAATGCCTGTATTGATCGTCTTTACCACATCATTCTTTTTGTAGAATGAACCCTCAACCAGAACAGGGCTTTCATTCAAGGAAGTTATGATAAACTCTGTATTTTCCAGTATCGCATTACCTTGTGGGGTTGCGTCCTTTGTTTCAAGGTCACGTTTCTGTACTTTGACACCGCCACGGATAACCTTGTCAGATACGGAGTGCTGGTTGCTTCCAGATAATACGGCAAGGTCGCCGTCCTCTGTAATTTGTGTTACATACATGCCCTTAATCTGTTCCGTGCTTCCATTGGCTTGCATATATGCACCCTCTAACAAGTAACCTGTTGGGGCTTTGGTTTCTTCAACGGTTATCGTTCCTAAAGGCAGACAGTTGATACCGTTCTGTGAATAGAAACTGTCCCCAGCTACTTTGTACTTGTCAGCTAAACGGGTAACGTAGTGTACTGTGCCGTCACTATCTTTTTCAGCAAGCGTCTGTGTTGTCCACGTTCTTGTGGCTTCTGCTGGAAGATTGCCCTTGTTGTAGTAACCGTCATAATACTTCCATGTAAATTCTGCACCTGCAAGGGAAGCGTTCCCTTGTGGGTTGTCTTGTCCTGTTTCCAAGTCAATCTTGAAAAGTTCCAGCAAGGTTTCTGTGACTTTTGGCGTGTCGCTCACTTTCAAAGTGGCAGTCTTGCCAGCTTCCACGGTCAGCGGATAAACATTCTTGTCTAACTTGAAGCCAGCAGGAGCTTGTTGTTCCTTGATATATACTGTGCCAGCTTTGACTTCTACGGCTTCGGTATTCCCGTTACTATCTGTCGTAAGGGTGGTAATGACATTCTGGCAATTCTTATCAGAATAGACACCGTAGACCGCCCCAGCAAGGGAATACACATCACTGCCGTTTGTAATGCTGGCATTGGAGGAAACTTTCTGTAACTTTGCGTTTCCTACATTCAGCTTCGCCCAGAACTGCCCGATATCCTGCCCCTTGCCAGTGTAGATATAACCGCCACATTCATAGCGTCCTTTGTTGGCTTTCACAAAAGCCTTTGCACCAGCGTAGACTTCATCTTGTATGGCTTTTGAGATTTCATCATAGGAAGCACGGACGTTATCACACTGCCAGCCCAGATGAACGCTTAACCTCTGCCATACAACGCATTGTTCCAAAAGATAAAGCTGTTTGTGGTTCAGTCCTGTATGTCTTGCCCCGTACTGCTTGACATATTCAAGGGATAAAGCAACGTCCGCTATCTGGTCGGCACTCATGCGTGAACTTGCGTCTGAACGTGTCTTATAGCCAGACTGAAAGTCCGTGTTGATGTCAACACAGTATGCTGTTTCGCCCTCTACGGTCATAATGCCCTCATGGAATGTAGAACCGATACTGCCGTCATTCATAACCTTTTCTACATATCCTGCCTTTTCCTCTGCGTCTGTCCAGTATTGCTTTTCTGACGCATGGACTGTCGAAGCTGGCAGGGTAGTAAACACGGTTGCAAGGGTAAGCATACCTGTAAGCAATCGCTTTAATTTCTTTTTCATGTTCTTAATGCTCCTTTCGTTTTGGGTAATAAAATAGCCGTCCATTTCTGAACGGCTGGAAATAGAAAAGGAACGCTTCATTGTGGGCGTTCCGTAGTCTAAATGCTTTATTCAATTTTGATGTTTCAATACTGATGTGCTGTACCATATCTTTGCGAAACTAAGAATATCAGCGTATCAAGGCTCATTCGTCAGTAGTAAATAAGTAGTAAAATGAGTAGTTCTAATCCTTAGATATTGCGATAGATACAGTGTTTTAGGGGATAATCAAGTTTTTGCTGTGTTTTTATGAATAAAAAATTCAAATATAAAGGAAAAAAAGGCGAAATAGATGTTTTAGTTGTTTCAGATTTGGATTTAATCATAATTGAATGTAAAGGACCACTGGTGCCAACTAGCAATTTTGAAATGAGAGCCACGTTTGAACACATTGAAAAGTCGCAGAAACAGTTAGACTTATCTAAAGAAGCGTTTGAGGATGATGGATTTAGAAATAATTTTTTTAAAGATAGTCTTCATATAGACGGAAAACGTAGAAATGTTTATACCTGTACTGTATTAGGGAATAGATTATTTTCTATTTGGTCAGGGGTGAGACATCCTATTAGAAATATATATGAATTGGATATGATACTAACTAATGGCGAAATAAGTTCACCATTTGCAAAATGGAGTATTTGGAAGAAAGAAAAATATTCGCATACAGATTTGCTCGATTTTTTGAGGCAAGATGGAGTGTTTATTAAATTAATGCAAGATTCTATGGACAGTTACTTCAAAAAATTAACTTTTGCAGGGAAAACTATACAGTATGAATCTTATATGTGGAATATAAGAAAATTGCTCTTGCTTTGCGATAATGAATTAAGATTATTAGAGAAAAACCAAGAAGAGTGGAATATATTTTTTGAGATTAGTGAAGAACAAATGAATACAGTTTAAAGCTGAGTCCGAACTGACAAAATGGAACTTGATGAATTGTTTGGGTAGTGTACAAAACATAATCGCTGCTCATTAATAGAAATATATATCTAGCTTGTAGGGTAAAAGCATGATTTTTTTGATTAGAAGCGGCTTCTATACTTCTCCTCATGCGGAACACGGTACCCAGTGTCATTTCTAGATACTAAGATTCTCTCCCACGATAAAAAACGAAGCAGGATTTGATGACATCCATCTTTCATTGTAGATAAGCACAGAGTATGCTATGATATTTTTATCAGGATAATAAGGGAATAGGACGGGATGTGCCTACCTTATCAAAACACTAAAAACAGCATGCACATGGCTAATTTCACAAGAGATAAATCATGGGGTTATTATCTATTACATATATATAAATTACAGAAAAAAGGAGGAAAAACCATGTTGCAATTACGAGAATTCACAGAAAGCGACCTTGCACTGGCAGAGGCTTGGCTGCATAAGGCTCATGTAAGAAAATGGTATGAAATTCCACAGCTTGGTGTTACGCTCGAAGACTGGATGATGGAATATAAAGAGCGAAACGGAAAATATCAATGGATCACACATCTCATTGTTATGTGGCAAGAAAAACCGATCGGTCTATGCCAGTATTACAAGGCCACAGATAGTGATGAAGATTTTGGTACACTACCACGCATTGGAACATATGGCATTGATTATCTTATCGGTGAAGAAGACTGTATCGGTAAAGGCCTTGGAAAAGATATGCTGAAATTGCTTGTAAACAGGATATTTTCTTTTCCGGACGCCTATAGAATTACTGCTGACATCGATAGGGAGAATCACGCTTCTGAAAAAACATTGCTATCCTGCGGCTTTACCTTACAGGATCCGGTCAAGAGCCGGTACATATTGTCGAAATAATACCATGCGATAAGGAGGATGCTTATGAAGCTCACAGATTTTTCTGATACATTTTACGTTCGCAGACTATGTTCAGATGATGTGGAAAACATATATGCGCTATGCAATGCAAATAAAACCTATTACAAATACTTTAAAACTGCGCCAACATATGAAAATATCATAGAGGACTTATACCGCACACCGCCGGGTAAGACAACAGATGATAAATATTTCCTTGGATTCTTTCAAAAGGATCAGACGCTTATTGCTATTCTGGATCTGATCTTCGATTATCCGAAACCACAAGTTGCATATATCGGTCTGTTCATGATGCATGTTTCAGAACAGGGGAAAGGAACAGGCTCCAAAATCATGAAGGGTGTATGCAAACAGCTCGCAAATCAGGGAATCACCTGTGTGCGGCTTGGCTGTATACGTGGGAATGAGGAAGCCGCTTCCTTTTGGAAACACAATGGATTTTATACGCTAGGAGAACAAACACAGGCTGCAGATTATCAGGTTGACCTAATGGAAAAGGCGCTGTAAATATAAAATATAAACCCGATAAAATCAATTCTCAATACATCGGGTTTTCTTATACGATGCAGGTTATACTTGGGATGAAAGGAGGATGGTGATGGAACTGATCACAGGAATCAACAGGGTTATGGCTTATACGGAGCAAAATTTGAAGGAGAATTTGGATAGTGATAAGCTTGCGCAGCTTAGCGGATGCTCCTATGCGGATTTTCAAAGAGTATTCTCATTACTGAATCATATGAGTTATCTGGAATATGTCAAAGCGAGAAGGCTATCACAGGCTGCAGTGGAAATTATTCACAGCAGGAAACGAATCCTGGATATCGCACTGGAATACGGCTATGAGAGTGCAGATGTATTTGCGGCAGCATTTAGAAGAGCTTTTGGATGTTCACCGAGCCAGGCCAGAAAACAGCAGCTGCAGCTCCAGCTGTTTCTGCCAAGAACCTTTGCTATCACCGTGCATGGGAATACAGAAATGAAATATGAAATAAAAAGGAAAGCCGGTATGCATCTGTCCGGACATTCTGTGATTTCTTCACAAAATGAAAATCGCTCAATAACATTTTGGTCGGATGTAAAGGCAGATGGTACATTGCAGCGTATGATGCAGGAAGCAGCTACAGCAGTTTCCTACGGATTGTGTTTTGGGTATGATAGGTATGGCGATAACCGCTATATGATTGCGGTGGAAGGGGAGCTGTCTGCGGAATATGAAGCCTTTGAGCTTCCAGCGGCAGAGTGGATGATATTTCAGAATACCGGCCCTGTATCCATAGGTTTGCCTGCATTGTGGAAAACTATCTATGCTGAAGTGCTGCCAGTGAGCGGCTATGACCGAAATGAGAATATGCCAACCGTAGAACTGTATGGAGAAGGATCGTGTGAGGCAACAGATTATCACATGGAAATATGGATTCCGATCCTTCGTCGGTGATGCTTCACAGTCACGCTTGCACAAAATTCACTATACGATGCTCACTCTATGGCAAACGACGCACTGCGCTGCATCAGGAAGAAACGCAGCCGTTAATTGAAAAATAAGCATACAGAAAACGGGGTACGCATACTTGCAGCAGTGCAATGGGTAGGGATACCCTTTTTCTGTGTGGATGGGACAATAACGTTTGCCGTTATATAATGGATACAAAAAAGAGGATTTCCCCTTGCCGGTAAACGCGACAGGGAATGATCCTCTATTTGTCTATGAGAAATTCCAGGCTTATCTTATGTGTCTTCAATATATTGAGAAATGCCAAAATGCTAACAAACATAAGCTCTTCGATGTGCCAATGCACAGACGGTGGAGAATTTGCTGAAACCCCATTGCATGCTACAGCATTTGTAAATATCAGCTTTCACTCAGGGCATTGATATACTTCTGGAATGCACTCTGATACTGACTCAGCTTGTCTGTTTTCAGATCCAGACCTGAATTCGCCTTAATTTCATTACTCTGAACGATTTTATCGGATTCCTTGATGCCCTTGTACAGCTTTTCCCAGGCGAATTTCACATCATCGTACTTCTTATCCTTCAATCCGTTCACAAATGTATTATATTCCTCAAGCTTTGAGACTGCTTCGTTATACTGCTTCAAAGTCAGCTCGATGTCAAGCTCCTCCCCTGTCGCAGAAGTACCGCTGGTAGTGTAATACCCAATATCACATAAACCGATATTCCAGATATCTGTGACATACCAGTCATTGATTTCACGCAGCTTCGCCGTCACTTCCTCTGTGGACATTTCAGATGAACTTTCACTGCTTTTCGGTGCTTCTCCGCTCTTGTCATCATTTCCTTTGCTGCACCCGGTTAACATAAGCATTCCTGCGAGTAAGACAAATAATAGTTTTTTCATAGTTATGCCTCCTTTAGACTATCATATCACGTTTTGTGTGAATTGGTGCATGAAAATAGAAGGCTTTGCATGTAAATATTTCCAGAGAATAAAAAAATCCGACAGCTTTTACTGTCAGATACCTAGGCAGGCCGTCATCAGATAACTGATTTGTGAGAATGAAGTTAAATGTCAGGTATTCTGATGACGGTATCGTTATTATAAACGAATTTTGCATAAAATGCAATTATTTATTTATAATATAGTAATGAAAAAGATTCTAAAATGGTGGATAAAGATTACATATGGCATAATATAAGTTTAAATTCAAATGTTATGGTAACACTTATACTATAATGAACATATAAGTGGTGATAGTATGCAAAATGACGTTATGACTGATAAATTTATCGATTATGTAAATGACAGAATTGAGGATTTGGATATGACAAAATCCTCACTCGCAAGAAGTGTCGGACTGGATAAAAATTCAGTGACCAAATATCTGAAGAAAGAGAGAACGATGCCCTTGCATGTCGCTTTGAAAATAGCGAATTATCTGAATATGGATATCAGCAGAATATGCGGGATTCAGACAGAGCAGGTGCTGATGCCGATTGAACTGAATCTGATGCGGGAGCTGCGCAGTATCCAAGATGAAACCTCGCAGGTGCGTCTGACGCTGGATTTCATCAGTATAACAAAATCCTTCAACTCCAGTCATCGTTAGTACAGAAAAAAGCAGACACCGTTTTGATGGTGTCTTTTCTGCTTTCTTGGCTTTTTTGATGCAATCGGCTATAATGTTCATAATCGGGAGGTAGCCTATGAAAATCAATGAGAAGCGTTTATGGAATCATATACAGAAACTGGGGCAGATAGGAAAAGCAAGCGATGGAAGTGTAACACGCTTTCCGTTCACAAAAGAGGATGAGGCTGCCGCTGTCCAGCTGAAGAAATGGATGCAGGATGCCGGTCTAAGCGTTGCTGCAGATGCCTGCGGTAATATCATCGGGACGTTAAAGGGAGCTGATCCAGCCCTGCCGCCTGTTGTCTGCGGTTCCCATTTTGATACGGTAAAGGAAGGTGGGATATTCGATGGCTGTCTGGGGGTACTGGCAGGTATTGAGGTATTGCAGACCATACGGGAAGCAGGAATGCAGCCGCAGCGTTCCCTGATGGTCATCGGCTTTCGGGATGAAGAGGGAAACCGATTCGGCTATGGTATGATCGGCAGCCGCTCCATTTGCGGGAAAGTGGATGCTGAAGGACTTCAGACTCTGGATCAGGATGGAATCACACTTGCACAGGCAATGAAACAGGCAGGCTATCATCCCGAGCAGTATGCTGCCTGTCGCATAACACCACTAAAGGCTTACTATGAAGTGCATATCGAGCAGGCCGATGTTCTGGCAGCACAAGGGCTCTCTGTAGGAATCGTTGAGGGGATTGCCGGATTGGTGCGATATACAATCACGATCCATGGCAGGAGCGCACATGCGGGGGCAACACCGATGCATCGGCGTCATGATCCGGTGACCGCGATGTCCCGCTGGATTTTGCGTATGACAGAGCTTGCACAGCAGCAGCCGCATACGGTAGCGACGATTGGGGAAATTCATACCTATCCCGGGGCCTGCAATATTATCTGTGATCATGTGAGCTTTTCTCTGGATCTTCGCTCTCTTGATGATTCCATTCTTTCACATATACTGCATACAATGCAGGAGTTTGAAAAGACGCTTGAGCGGGAACAGGGAGTACGGGTGAAACGCTGCTTAAAACAGCAGCTGCCGGCGGCAATGTGCGATGAACAGCTGAAGCAGGAGCTGGAGAGCTGCTGTGAAACACTGCAGCTGCCCATCCTGCGACTTGCCAGCGGTGCAGGACACGACTGCATGAACTTTCAGGACGTCTGTCCTATGGCGATGATCTTCGTTCGTTCTCAGCATGAAGGTGCCTCCCACTGTAAAGAGGAATACAGTACACAAAAGGATTGCGCAGACGGGTGTCAGCTTTTGCTGGAGGCATTGCGGAAGTATTTGTAAACATTCAGGAAACAATTACCTATGCATAGACGTTTACAATTTTGCTTTCACTTTGGTATAATGAACTCTGTTGTGCTCACCATATAATGTCGGGATATGGCCGACAGTCTCTACATCTCACCGTAAATGAGATACTATGGTGCTTCTTCTTTCATGGATATCATGGAATATGGTGAGGACATGGTTAAGGAGGAAAATATGAGCAAAATCGCAGATTTTTTCAAATTCAAGGAACGCAATACCAGCTATAAAAAAGAGCTTATCGCCGGAATCACCACGTTTATGACAATGGCATATGTGCTGGTCGTACAGCCCGGGGCAATCGTCGGCTATGGGGATGCCGCATTTATCATTGATGCCAACGGTGTTATGATCACCAAGGAGGCGATCGTTGTCACCTGTGCTATTATCAGCGGACTCATTACCCTGCTGATGGCGTTATATGCAAATCTGCCATTTGCATTGGCAACCGGTATGGGAAGCAATTTCATGTTTGGCGCACTGATTCAGAGCCAGCAGCTTTCCTTTGGAGGCGCTATGGCAATGACCCTGATTTCCGGTCTGATTTTTCTGTTGCTGACAATATTCGGTATCCGTGATCTGATTGTCAAGGCGATACCAAAGAACATTAAAATATCCATCGGTACCGCAATCGGCTTCTTTATCGCATATCTGGGATTTAAAAATACAGGCATTGCGTCCTTTACGGAAAGCGGTATGGGCATGGGAAACTTTACCGACCCTGCTGTTATGCTGGCCGTTCTGGGGCTTGTCATCATTGCTATTCTGACAGCGTATAAGGTAAACGGCGCAATTTTGATCGGTATCATTATCGTTACCCTGCTGGGAATACCGGCAGGGGTTACCACAGTCCCGTCAACATTTGCCAAGGTTCCTGATTTCACCGGACTGGGCAATGTCATGTTTAATCTTGATTTCAAATCCGTATTCAGCTTTTCATCCGTTATTCTGATTTTTACGGCGTTCTGCGGGGATTTCTTCTCTACGCTGGGGACAATTCTCGGTGTCAGTGCAAAAGCCGGCATGCTGGATGAAAATGGGGATTTGCCGAATATTCAACAGCCGTTTCTGGTAGATGCCATCGGAACCTGTATCGGTGCACTAACCGGTAATACGGTCATTACGACCTTTGTGGAATCCAGTGCAGGTGTGGAAGCTGGCGGACGCACCGGCTTTACCAGTGTTGTGGTATCCGTTATCTTTATGATTATGGTATTTCTCTCCCCACTGGTTCTGATGATTCCAAATGCGGCAACCGGACCGGCTCTGATTTTCGTGGGCTTCTTGATGATCAGCGGTTTTAAGGATATTGATTTCGCAGATTTCACAGAATCCTTCGGACCGTTTGTTATGATTATGTTTACCGTGTTTACAGGCTCTATTGCCAGCGGGATATCTGCCGGTATTCTGGCATTTGTACTTATTAAAACAGCGACCGGAAAATTCAGAGAAGTACATCCGATCATGTATGTAATGGCGATCCCTTTAATTTGCTATTTTATATACGGGTAAAGCAAAAGATGCATGAGAGTGCATCTTTTTGAGAAAGGAAGTGTTGTATATGAAGCTACAGCCAAAGGATAAAAAACAGCTGCTGAAGGCGGCTCTTGGTGAAATTCCAAGCGATCTGCTGATCAAAAACGTTCAGCTGGTCAATGTGATTACCGGAGAAATCTATCCGGCCAATGTATTTGTTTATGATGGTATGATTGCACATGTGGAATATAAGGATTTGAATGCAGATCTGGACAAGGCAGCTACCGTTGTGGATGGACAGGGACACTATCTGATTCCCGGCTTTCTGGATGCGCATGAGCATATCGAAAGCTCTATGATGACACCGCGCAATTTCGCAAAGGCAGTCATTCCGCATGGGACGACAACTGTAATTACCGATCCGCATGAAATTGCCAATGTATGGGGGATGGAGGGTGTCCGCTATATGCATGACAGCGGAGAAAATCTTCCCATGCGTCAGCTGATCGATATTCCAAGCTGTGTGCCTGCGGTTCCGGGACTGGAGAATGCCGGTGCGGATTTTCTGGCTGAACAGATTGAAGAGCTTTGCGGTTTAAAGCGGGTAATCGGTCTTGCAGAGGTTATGGATTTTCTTGCCGTGATTCATGGAGAAGATCGCATGATGGATATTCTGAAGGTTGCGGAAGAGCGCGGTCTGTATATGCAGGGGCATGCGCCATATGTTAGCGGACGAATGCTGTCAGCCTATCTGTGCGGTGGTCCGAATACCTGCCATGAAACACGGGCATCTGCGGAAGGGCTGGAAAAGCTGCGCAGTGCAATGTATGTGGATGCCAGAGACAGCTCTATCACAAAGAATGTAAAGGACATCTGGGAGGGTGTTAAGCAGGTGAAATTCTTCGATCACCTGTGCTTCTGTACGGATGATCGCGAAGCGGATGATATTTTGAATAACGGACATATGAATGATGTAGTGCGTAACGCCATTCGCTGTGGTATGGACCCGGTAACAGCAATTAAGAGTGCTACCTATAATACGGCACGTGAAATCAAGATTGAAAATCTGGGTGCGATCGCTCCGGGCTTTGTGGCAGATATGCTGATTGTTGAAAGCCTGGAGGAATTGAAGCCGAGTCATGTGTTCTTTGATGGAGAGCTGGTCGCGAAAAACGGAAAGCTGCTGGCCGATATCAAGGAGGAAAGCTATGCGATCGAGCATCGCAATTCCATGCATGTAAAAAGCTTGTGCGCAGAGGATTTCCGTATCAAGGCACCGGTGGAAAACGGTACTGTTAAGGTGCATTTGATGGAGTACAAGGATTTGCTGTTATCCAGTACGCTGGTTTCCTGTGAGGAGCTTCCGGTGGAGAACGGGTATCTGAAGCTGAACGATGATGACTTGAAATTCGTAGCTGTTGTCAACCGTCATGCAGGGCATGATACCGTGGCTTTGGGCGTAGTGCGTGGCTTTGGTACGACAACAGGAGCTCTGGCATCGACGGTTTCCCATGATTCTCATAACTTGACAATCGTATACGATAATGCAGAGAATGCGCTGCTTGCCGCAAATGAATTGATTGCCTGCGGAGGCGGCATGTGTGCAGTAAAGGATGGTGCAGTTCTGCATACATTGCAGCTGCCGCTTGCCGGACTGATATCGCTGAAGCCTGCGGAAGAGCTGGCGGTTGATAATGCATTGATGAAGGATGCGAATCGCGCGCTTGGTCTTGTGGATATGGAAAATCCACTGCTGAGAATCGTCACCCTGGCATTGCCGGTAATTCCTGAGGCCAAAATGTCTGACCTTGGTTTGATTGATGTTTTGAAGAAAGAAATCGTACCGCTGTTTGCATAAAGCAAGAAGTATGGAAATACACTTAGCTTTGTAATAACGATCGCGCTGTTACACACAGAGGAAGCAGGCTATAGGGGGTAGCTTGCCACTTCGTATGTTGAAGCAGCGAAATCAAAACAGCTTGAGAAATAAGGAATCAGGAGCATCGCATAAAGCTGATGCGTCTGATTCCTTTGTTTATGATAAATAAAGCGGATCAGCCTTTATTTTATAAAGGTTTTCTGTATAACGAAAGCTGTGTGAATACGGTGTTATAAATGACTGCAATTACAGGTATGCAGGAAATGATTTATGGTACAATGAAGCTGTAATAGCCGTGCGTATGGCATGGAGAAGGAGGCTATCATGGACATAAGCAGAGAGGAACACCGTATATTTATAGATAAGCAGGGACAACTGCTTGCTGAGATTACATTTCCTTTTGTAGATGAACAGCTTGTGGATATCGATCACACATTTGTTGACGTATCACTGCGTGGACAAGGGATTGCAGGCGTACTTATGAAGGAAGCAGTCATCGCAATAAGAGCGCAGGGCTGGAAATGCGTTACAACCTGTCCCTATGCATATAGCTGGATGAAAAAGCATATCAAGGAACAGGATATCTGGACGATGGAGGAAACGTTATGAGACTGGAGTGTGTATATATCAATGCACAGCATTTTCATGACACGGTAGACTTCTATGAACAACTGCTCCAGCAAAAGGGGAGAGAAATTACGCCGCAGCGATGGGTGGAATTTTCGTGCGGGCATACTCTTGCTGTCCTGCATGCGGAATATGATGCGGAATTTGCAAAGCAAAAGCAGAATGTGAAGGAACACTATAATGACGCATACGTCAGAGATTGCATACAGACGGTGAATCAGGGAAATGATATCATGGTTCAAAATTATGTGTGTGAGGATTTGCATATGGAATATGAGCGTTTGAAGAGCCTGCAGGTTTCTTCGCTGTCCCCCCTTTATTATGTTTCAATCACGATGCCCTACTGGTATTTCAATATCAGTGATCCCGAGGGAAATGTATTGGAAATAACCGGACCGTATGATCCGAGTAAAGAAACGGTATAGCCTGTCCAATCAACACACATACTAGAAATGGAGTGTGATGAATATGGAACAGAAGAAAAAATCCTGCCATGACAGCGAAGAGCTGCTGCATCAAAAGGAAGAAAAGAAAACAGCTGGAAACAATCAGTGGACAAACAATAACCTAAAGTATTATCCGGACGAAAGAGATCGTCAGGATGGTCCCGGAGGAAACTGAGAAAAGAAAAAGGCCGACTCTTCCATTGGAGGAATCGTTTTTTTCTTATGCCTGTTCAAAGGAAATCCAACCTTTTCATTATAGAAATCGGCTATTTTCTTATACCTGATCAGAAAATAAGATGCTTATTTTCACACAGCTAAGAGGCTGACCGGCGTTTTAAATTGCGTTAAAAATCATTGATGCAAGAAGCGATATGACAGCCCTCGCTGTGCAGCCAGTCGGCATAAAAGTCCTGTGGCTGCGATGCTTAAACATCGGATAGAATTTGCTGAATCGTAATTTCTTTTAGCTTTTTTCGATATTCCAGCTCGGCTTCATGCAGATACCGCATGATTTTTTCTTCTTTTTCTTTAACCTGCTTTCTGGAATCAAAAACCCGATCAACAAGGCTTGTACTCACGGCGAATTCCTCCTGTCCCTCAATGGCATTGAACAGGTCAAGAAAGGTTATGTGAGAAGGTGTTCGCAGCAATACAAAACCGCCGTTTTTGCTGGCGATCGAGGAAACGATGTCCGCTTTAACCAGCTGCCGCATGATTTTTTTTAAGTAGGAATCCGACACATGCAGCTTTTTGCTAAGCTCGCTGCTTTTCACAGGCCGACTGCTTGTGCTAATCAGCAGTACAATACAGATTGCCTGCTCCAGACTGCCGCGTATTCTCATAATCTCACCTTCTATCATGTATAGTATAGCTGTTTCTTCTTTTCCTTTGCAAGCCTTTTCTTTGAATCCATCCATCTTTTCCTCCTGAATTTTTCATAACAATTCTAAACTTTCTGTAAATAGCGTTGACATGCGCATATAATGTACTATAATTCCAGTGTTCCGTGGATATTTGGTATCCATGGATATAAAAAGAAAGAAGAGGATATTATGAAGGAAGAATGGAAGAATATAGCAGGCAGTACATGGATTAAGGTTGTACTGGCAGCAATTATTGTGATTCCTATGCTGTATTCAGGTATTTTTCTGGGTTCTATGTGGGACCCTTACGGAAATGCGGATAAGATACCGGTTGCTGTGGTAAACGAAGACCATAAGGTTTCCTATAACGGCTCCAGCCTTCATATCGGAGAGGATCTGGTTGCGAATTTGAAAAAGGCGAAGGAGATGGATTTTCGCTTTGTGAATGCCGAAAAAGCTCAGCAGGGTTTAACGGATGGCTCTTATTATATGATCATAACGATTCCTGAAAATTTCTCATCAAATGCAACGACTCTCATGGATCAGAATCCAAGGAAAATGGAGCTGATGTATACGACGAATCCGGGTACCAATTATATCGCCTCAAAAATGGATGAGACAGCGATAGCAAAGATACGGGAACAGATTTCCGCTACCGTGACGAAAACCTATGCCGATACATTGTTCTCCAACGTTCAGGTGCTGAGCAGTGGTTTGAAAACAGCAGGGAAGGGAAGTCAGAAAATCCAGAATGGACTATCTGACAGTATTGCGGGAAACCGGACAATTACAGATAATCTGAACACCCTTGCTTCCAGCACATTAACCTTTCAAAGCGGCAGCGAAACACTGAAACAGGGATTGCGGGACTATACCGACGGAGTAGCACAGCTGCAGCAGGGAAGCGCTCAGCTGCGTACCGGTATACGAACGATGAATGGAAAAAGTGTACAGCTTGTCAATGGTGCTTCCACGCTGCACACAGGGAGTGCGGCACTGCAGCAGGGGGTGCAGACGTACACAGCCGGAGTAGCTGCTTTGCAACAGGGGAGCGAGCAGCTGATGCACAGCTCAGCGGCATTGAATCAGGGAATCGATACTCTGGCGCAGGGAACTGCTGCATTGCATACGGGAAGCTCCGACGTTTTGTCCGGACTGCAAAAGCTATCCTCCGCGTTGACATCAAGTACGCGTGATCATGCCAGTATGCTTGCGTATTTGCATGCAGAAAATTCCGGCAGTGCAAATAGCTTGCAGCAGCTATCACAGGGTGCTTCGGCACTGAACGCACAGCTGCAAGCGATTATTACGAAGAATACAGCTGCAAGCCAAAAGCTGTATGCAGCCGCACAGAAATTGAAGGATGTGAATGCTCCCGAGGAAACTGTGAATCAGGTTCTTGCAGCGGCAGCGGATCTGCATGATGCGAACCAGCAATATGCAGAGCTTGGGACAGGTCTTTCACAGCTTTCCAAGGGAACCGGGGATATGACTGCTCTTCTCAATGGAAATGATCAGGCTCTAACGCAGCTGCAGCAGGGACTTTCCACTGTACAGCGTTCACTGGATGCGCAGAGGTCCACACCGGATACCATGGGACTGATTCAGGGTATGCAGCAGATTGAAGATGGACTTGCAAGTGCTGATACTGCAATATCCGGGGAGCAGGGTCTGGCTTCTGGGATACACGCATATACAGAGGGAGCGGATACGCTGGGAAGCGGCCTTTCCACCTTGGCTCAGAAATCCACTGCCTTAACAGACGGAGCGAAGCAGCTGCAGACGGGAACAGAACAGCTGAATTCCTCCATCCCGGCTTTGCAGGACGGCATTACGCAGCTTCTCACGGGTAGTGATACACTTTATCAGGGAGCCTCAGCGTTAAGCAGTAACAGCCCTGCACTGTTAAATGGTTCTGCTCAGCTGTATACCGGCGCTTCACAAATCAGCAGCGGTGCTCAGCAGCTTGCACAGGGCTCCGGGACGCTGGGAAGCGGATTACTGCAGCTGAAGGATGGTTCCTACACGTTGACAAGCTCGCTGCATAAGGGGGCTGATGAAAGCTCTGTGTCAGCAACGCAAAAAACAAAGGAAATGCTGGCACAGCCGATTGTCACCAACCATCAGGAGCTGAGCAATGTGGAAAACAACGGTACGGCGATGGCACCTTATATGATGTCTGTCGGGCTGTATGTTGCCTGCATGGCCTTTACCCTTATGTACCCGCTTTTGAAAAATACAAGCAAAACAACATCCGGCTTGCGAATGTGGGCTTGCAAGGCTTCCGTTATGTATACGGTTTCCACATTGATGGCGATTGTTATGATTGGTGTGCTGATGCTGGTCAATGGCTTGTCGCCTTATCAGACGCTGCTTACCTTTGCCATGGCGGCACTGGTTTCCGCAGGCTTTATGGCGATGATTGTTTTCTTCAACATCACCTGTGGGAAAATCGGAAGCTTCATCGTTTTGATTTTCATGGTCTTGCAGCTGGGAGGAGCGGCAGGTACCTATCCGATCGAGACCTCCTCCGGCTTCTACAATGCGATTCATCCGTTTATGCCATTCAGCTACAGCGTGCATGCGTTCCGTAATACCTTGGCGATTGGCGGATCTATAGGTGCGGATGCCCTTGTTTTTGCAGGAATGCTTCTGGTTTTCTCTGCCCTTTCCATTTTGTTTTATCGTTGGAAAGTGAGTGTCAGTGACGAGCATTTTGAAAAGACGGTATTGGCGCAATTTCATTAAGTGCTTGCATGAAGTGGTAAACGAATTCATAAGCAGGTTGAAAAAGGCTTATCAAAGCAATGTAATCTTTCCATTGCGGCTGATAGGTCTTTTTTCTGTCTTTCCTGTGTTTAGAAAAGAGGATTTTCATCTCATATAGCGGCTTCCTATATGTCTGCCCTATGCGTGTTATCAGTTCTCTCATATTATGCAGTGAGGTGAATACCTCAGGTTAGGAGGAACTTATATGAAGTATGCAAATGGAGCGTGCTGTCCATGGATTCCCGAAGAGCGGGTCAATGATGATGAATACTGCTATGATGATGTGGATTTTATGGAACTGAAGCCCAAACACCGGCAGCAGCAAATGCAGACACCCGGTATGGCGTATGTACCGATGCAGGTATGGAAAAAGCCGTATGAAAAGGAGATAGGGTTTCAAAGAGGAACGATTTTTCATGCTCTTGATAAACCGTTTCTCAATGATGAGGGGGCGTGTTGATAATGAACAGAAAACAACTGCTTAGAAGGCTTCAAGTGCTGGATTTCGCGATTCAGGAAACAGCATTATTTTTAAATTCACATCCCGATGACCAGCAGGCGATGCAGTATTATCAGACGGCAGTAAAGGAACGCGAGATGGTCGCAAAGGAATATGAACAGCTTTGCGGGCCATTGACAAATCGGCAGAATTTATCGGATAGCTGGGAGTATAGCAAGGGCCCCTGGCCATGGGAAAGGGAGGATTGACCTATGTGGACATATGAAAAGAAGCTGCAGTTTCCGGTAAATATCAGAAAGCCGGATCCTGCTTTTGCAAAAATTGTAATCTCGCAGATTGGTGGTCCGGATGGAGAATTGGCTGCTTCTATGCGTTATCTGAACCAGCGCTATGCAATGCCGTATGACAGTGTGCGTGCGATGCTCACGGATATCGGGACGGAGGAGCTCGCTCATCTGGAAATGGTATCCGCGATTCTGTACCAGCTGACCAGAAATCTCAGTGTTGAGGAAATCAAAGCAGGCGGCTTTGACGCGTATTATGTCGACCATACAACCGGCATATGGACACAGGCAGCCAGCGGAGCACCGTTTACAGCTGCATATTACCAATCCAAAGGCGATCCCCTCACCGATTTGTTTGAGGACATGGCCGCAGAACAGAAGGCACGTACAACCTATGAAAATCTGATACGTGCCGCAAGCGATCCCGATGTCATTGCGCCTCTGCGCTTTTTAAGAGAACGTGAAATCGTGCATTTCCAGAGATTTGGGGAAGCCCTTGCCTACGTGCAAAGTCAGTTGGATGCTGAAAACTATTATCAGTGCAACCCTGCCTTCGACTAATACCAGCGGATGGTCTTCCATCCGTTACATAAAAATCTACTTCATCCTTTTCAGACCTGTCAAACGTCCTGCTGCCTTCACACAAAGCGACATCGACAGAAGCAATAAAAAAGATATTGCCAGTTAGACAATATCAAAGGATAGCTAATTCTTTTTGCGAAATAAAAGGGGTATGCAAGGCTAATCCAGTATCGCATTTCCCAATATGGTATCAAATTCACGGATATTGCATTTTTTATCCACATTGATTTTAAAATGCCCTGCTTTTGTCCACAGCTCCAGCTCAGCATCGATATCAAATAGCTTACCTGCATTCTCAGTAGACCACATGTCAATAGAACGATAAGGGATGGAATAAATCTCGATTTTCTTGCCTGTCAGTCCCTGTCTGTCAAAAATGATAATTCTTTTGTTCGTCAGTGCAGACATATCTCGGTTTGTCTTATAGCACTGCAGAATCTCCTCACCAGGCACCAGAACGGACAGCATCTCCTGTGCAGGCTCCGCCTTTTCAATGAAGGACCATATTCTTCTAAATTCTTCTGCCATAATTTTTTTCCTCCTAAGTATCTATATAAGTACCCTTCGGTATTTATATCTTATCTTTTTTGCACCATCTGCATATACAATAGCTGTATGTAGCATTGTATGATGAAATGCCACCTTGCAGAACACAAACTGGAACTACATATTGCTGCAATCCTTCTGTATTCTCTATTACTTTATCATAAATGCTGTGAAAAATCAGTTTCCATGCTTTCAGATGAACACAGCCTTACAAGTATGAGACCCCTACGGTTTGATTATAACAGTATTGGATTCCAAATTATATATAAAATTAAAAATATTCAAATAAAGTTTAGCAGGAATGCAATTCTCAATCAGAATTTAGAAATATATGGAAACTCATAACAGAAACAGTATGACAAAACAGAAAAGCGTATGCCATTTTCGTATTCTTTAAATCTCTGTTTTACAAATTCTTTTTGTATAGTATAATACAAAGGGCGGGGTGATGATATGCAATATAAAATCGGCAAGATTGCGAAAATCATGGGGGTTACACCGGAGGCGATCCGGCACTATGAACGACTGGGCTTGATTGTTCCTTTTAAAGATCCGGAAACAAATTATCGCTATTATACAAGTGAGCAAATCGATCAGCTGCTATATATTCAGCGGTTTTCCCATATGGGAATCTCACTATCCAATATCCGTGAAAATATTCTTCGCGGCAATGTACAAACGCATCGGGAAATGGTACAGCAGAAACGCAATGACTATGTACAGGAGATTCAGCGACTGCAGCAAAAGCTGATGAACATGGATCACTATATCAGCATATTGAAAATGACAGCCTATTGTCTATACAACTGTATTTATATCCAGAGACCCGGAATTTTCTTCATCTCACAGGAGGACTGTCTGAATATCAAAGAGGACGCGCACGACTCCATCCAGTTTAATCTGTTTCAAAAAAATGCGGATATGTTTTTCCAATGTACGCTCATAACAATAGAGGATGGCGATGACTGCATAAGAATGAACGGGTTTGGAATCTATGAGGACTGCGCCGCCGAAATCGGTGTGAGTGAGGAATTCGGCTTCTCATTTCTTCCCGGAGGTGCTGCGGTTATCTATGCGTTTGAGCATAGTGACAAGCGTTCCTCCTTGACACGGGAACGTATCTGTGCCTTTTTTCAAAGAGAGCATCTCATTCAGAAGGGACCTGTCTTCCAGCGTCTTGTATACCGCACCTTTGAAGACCACAAGGACGCAAACCTTGTAGAAATGCTTATGATTCCTTATATTCGTGAATAAAAGGAGTCTTTTTTCTCATGGCAGATTCTTACGATTCTGTCGGTTTTCTTGACTTTCTTCTTCCGTCTCGGGGATAATATTGGCATACGATAGGAAGTGAAACCATATGCTGGGTAAACATATCAAAACGCTGCGCATGGAATACGAAATCAGCACACAGCGGCTGGCAGAATATATGCGCATCGAGGAGGAGGAATTACGCGATTGGGAAGCGGGAATTCGTGTTCCTGATGAGAAACAGCTGCAGCGACTTTCAAAGCTGTTTCAAGTCGATGTAAGTGAGCTGTGTGGTATGCAAAAGCAAACAGTCGAAAAAAAGCAGCGACAGCCGAATACTTCTGATAAAAAGAATAAGAAGCAGAAAGCGAAAAAAGGAAAAACCAAAAAGAAAACCAGACGAAAAACAAAGCATAAAACCAATCATAAGACGAAGAAGCAAACCGTTGTCAAAAAGCGCAGAATATGGCCGCTGCTTCTGATACTGTTGCTGCTAGTGGCTGGTCTTGCTGCTGGAGGCGGATATCTGTATTGGAAGTATGGAGATGCGCTGTTTTCACAGAAGAAGACATACCGTATGGAAGATATGGCCGGTACCTTTACAGATGAAAACACGCGCAATGGTGCTGCAGCAGCACTTGCACTGAAAAGCGATGGATCGTTTGTATTCACACAAAACAGCTGTGAGGGTATGCAGGATGTGCGTGGAACGTGGAGCATTGCGGATCAAAGCATAAAAGCGAGCAGTGCGCAGGGAACCTATACCTTTGCGATTCGCAGCAGCAATCAGCTGAAGTATGAGGGGGAAACGATTGGCTGTGGTCCATACAACAGCGATGTCTTTATTCGTGGAGCTGCCGGCGGACAACCTTTCCAGCAGGAAGAGGAACCGCAGAAGCAAGAGGATATCGCCGGAACTTACAGTGGCAGTCATAGTACTCTTGTCGTATCCGATGTGACGGATACCACCTTTACCTATACGCTGACAAGTCTGAACCCGCTGGATGCACAGCAGGTTGCCTCCATATCCGGCACGGCACAGCGCAACGGTGATACGGCATCGTTCAGCTTTACGGATGATGGATATGGCACGCAGGGAACAGGAACCTTTACCTTTCAGGATACACAGGTCGTATTTTCCATTCAGAAAACACAGACAGATCCACAGGCTGTGTGGGGAATACGTGAGGAGGGGACGCTGCTTCGCTAGACAATCCCGGGACTTTGTCTGAATTGCAAAGACGGCTGTTTACAGAAGAAGCCTTATGCTTTACAATACAGGTAGAGATAACCATGAAAAATAAATGCAGAAGGTCTGTCGCAATTTGTGAATATCTGCATAATATGAAGTCACAGGCTGGCTGCATAAACGTACGATTCCTATACAGAGCAGCTGTATAGGAATTTTTTAAAGGGAGGCAGGCATTATGGAAGCTCATCAGAGAACAGTGGATGAAGCATTGCAGGAACAGCACAGCAGCAGGAGCGGATTGTGTGAAACACAGGTACAGGAGCGAAGCCGTGTATATGGTTTGAATAAATTGCAGGAGGAGAAAAAGGCATCCCTCTTGAAACGCCTGGCAAAGCAGCTTTCCGATCCGATGATCATCGTGCTGCTTGGAGCTGCACTCATTTCCGGAATCACCTCTGCATATGCGCATGAGTCCTATGCGGATACCTTTATTATCCTGTTTGTCGTTATGGTGAATGCGATACTCGGCTTATATCAGGAGGGGAAAGCAGAGGCGGCGATTGAAGCTTTAAAGGATATGAATGCGCCTGCCTGCAAGGTCATGCGTAATGGCGAAATACGAGTTACAGCAAGTGAAGACCTTGTTCCCGGGGATGTTGTTGTTTTGGAGGCCGGAGACGCTGTGCCGGCAGACGGCAGGGTTTTGGAATGTGCCAGTTTAAAGGTGGAGGAGTCTGCATTAACGGGTGAATCCCTTCCGGTGGAAAAGCAAACAGATACTTTACAGGAAGATAATCCGCCACTTGGCGATCGAAGAAATATGGTCTATATGGGAAGCAGTGTGGTATATGGCAGAGGGCGTGTACTGATAACTGCAACCGGTATGCATACGGAGATGGGAAAGATTGCGGATGCTATTCTCGTAAGCAGGGAGGAAGCAACACCTCTGCAGCAGAAGCTGAATCGGCTTTCCAAAATACTGAGCTTTCTGGTTTTGGCGATCTGCGTTTTTATGTTTCTATTTGAACTGCTGAATAGCAGTGATCTGCGTCCGGAAGCCCTATTGGACACCTTTATGCTGGCTGTATCGCTGGCTGTTGCGGCTATCCCGGAGGGGCTTGCTGCTGTAGTAACTGTGCAGCTGGCAATCGGTGTTACTCGTATGGCAAGGCGCAATGCAGTCATACGACAGCTGACCGCTGTGGAAACCTTGGGCTGCACACAGGTGATCTGCTCGGATAAAACCGGCACCCTGACACAGAACTGTATGCGTGTGGTGGAGCATGCCGGTGATGATGAGTATCTGCTTGCACTGGCGATGAGTCTTTGTAATGATACGCAGGTGCATGCGGATGGTACCCTGCAGGGAGAGCCTACAGAAATGGCGCTGAGTGCTTATGGGGAAACCCTGTTACATGTCAATGAGGAAATACGGAAGTATCCGCGTATCCATGAATATCCGTTTGATTCGCAGCGGAAGATGATGACCACGATGCACAGGGAGTCTGACGGTGTTGTTCTGCAATTTACCAAGGGGGCAATGGATGTGGTCTTGCAGCGCTGCACGGGAATATGGCGAAATAAGAAAATAGAACCGATGCGGGAAGAGGATCGCGAAGCACTGCGGCAGATGAATAAGCAAATGGCCGATCAAGCTTTGCGTGTACTCTGTGCTGCCTGCAAATGGAGTGATCATATGGAATTGGACATGGAAACAGCAGAATCCGATCTGGTATTTCTCGGTCTGTGCGGTATGATGGATCCGGTACGTGAAGAGGTGAAGCCGGCGATTGCTCAGTGCCGAAAGGCAGGCATCCGTCCGGTTATGATTACCGGTGATCACATTGATACTGCGGCGGCGATTGCGAAATCTCTGCATATCATAACGGATAGCTCGCAGGCGATGAGCGGCAGTACGCTGGATACACTGTCACAGGAGGAATTGATTGACCGGGTTGAACAGACATTTGTATATGCCCGTGTAAAGCCGGAGCATAAGGTACGTATTGTGGATGCATGGAAGTCCAGGGGATATGTTGTTGCGATGAGTGGGGATGGTGTCAATGATGCACCAGCCATCAAACGGGCTAGTATCGGAGTCGGCATGGGAATCACAGGAACAGATGTTACAAAAAATGTGGCAGATATGGTGCTTGCGGATGATAACTTTGCGACCATTGTATCGGCAGTAAAGGAAGGTCGTAAGATTTATGATAATATACGTAAGGCCATTCAGTTTCTGCTGTCCAGCAATATCAGTGAGGTACTCTCTATCTTTCTGGCTACCATGATGGGCTTTACGATATTAAAGCCGGTGCATATACTTTGGGTCAATCTGTTGACGGATACGTTCCCTGCTCTTGCGCTGGGCATGGAGGAGGGCGATGCAGATCTGATGCGAAGGCCTCCACGTCCAAGCAGTGAGGGGCTGTTTGCCAATGGGCTGCATATACAAATCATATTTCAGGGCTGTGTTATTACACTGATCACCTTCCTTTCCTACATCGTTGGTCATTATATGGAAGCCGGTGTCTGGGAAATCACACAGAGTGCAGACGGTATGACAATGGCTTTTCTGACAATGTCAATGACGGAAATGTTTCATGCATTCAATATGCGTTCCCTGCGGCAGTCCGTGGTGCATATGAAAAAGCAAAATTGGTATCTCATGGCTTCTGTCGCATGTGCACTTATGCTGACGATTGCTGTCATTTATATCCCTGTATTATCAAGGCTGTTTGAATTTGAACATATCTCCATCATCGAATTTGCAGTTGCGCTTATCATGTCTGCCTCTATAATTCCAATCGTGGAAATTGAGAAATGGGTGCACAGAGCCGCACAGCGAAAGCAAGGATAAGTTGAGAGCAGGGGGAAGCGAGCATAAGAAAACCTGCGGTCCTCAACAGGATGTACAAAGCTATGGAAAAGCTGTTATTAGCCAATGCTGTGTTGGAACATTCTGCTGTATGGTTGCAGTATGATTCAGTTTTCCTGCTTTGGTGATGAAAAGTCTGAGAGCCTGTGCAGCATTCATAGAAATACTGAATATTGCTTAATTACTAGGAATAAATTATAGCATTGGTTTTGAGAGCTTGATTTAGCACATAGGAATGAGTCTTAATAGGAAGCAACGATTAAAATTATGTAAGTAAAAAAGCGTAGGAGATGTAGCTCACTGAACAGTGATATGCAGCCTACGCTTTTTCTTCGCTGAATTTAAAATCGTCATTTCTGAAGTCAGAATGTAGTAGGAATATTTTCTTTCTTAAATTTCGGACGAATGAGAATATGTATCTATTCAGAACCATATTCCTACACATTACGTACCATTATATTTTAGTGAACCCTTGCCCTTTATGAGAAATATTATATGTTTTCTCCATGCTCAAAGCAGGAGGCTCTGGTATAAGGGAAAGCTGATATCCAGTAACTTGTATTATACATATCGGTTTATTGGATAACCATTCAATGATTTGCTGAAGAATGACACTTCAACATACACATCTTACTTCTAAATAATCATTCAAAAGGATCTATAGAACTTTGCGTTTTTTTATGTGATTGATAAATGAATAAATTATTTCTGAACATTCCTCAACTCCTACTGAACTATCGATCAATATATCATAATTATGTACATCACCCCACTGGGTATTAGAAATACTGTGGTAGTAGGAAGCTCGAGCTTCATCAGAGTGATGAATGTTTTTTATAGCTTCTGTATATGTATCTCCATACACCTCCATAACTCTTTTAATACGATATTCTTCTGGTGCATAAATGAAAATTCTAATAATATTTTTATACTCTCGCAATACATAATCGGCAGCTCTGCCTATGATTACACAGGCCCCTTGGTTTGCGATTTTACGAATGATTTGCTCCTGAGCTGCAACCGCTTGCTGGACAGCAGTTGTGCTAAGATACAGATCATGTAGTATCTTAGGGGAATTCGTATTGATATCTGATATAAAGGCTTTGTGTAGTCCACTTTCTTGGGCTGCCAGTGCTGCAATCTCCTTATAATAAAAAGGAATTTTTAATTTTTCTGCAACAACTTTACCAATTTGCTTTCCAGAAGAACCATGTTCCCTGCTAATAGTGATAATCAAGCCTTGCTTTGATGCTTGTAAAGTGGGGCTTGTAGTATCTGTCAATTCGTTCTCTTTATCAAGTCCTTTCATAAAATAAATTGTCATTGCTACTGCAACGATCATTGCAATAAAATCAGCAGCAGGGGCAGCATATAAAATTCCTTCTATGCCAAACTTTCCAGGAAGGATAATTATCAAGGGTATAAAGCAAATAATATCTCTTGTTAATGATGAAATAATAGCATGAATTGGCTTTCCAACAGCCTGAAAGAAAATGGAGGTCATTTTAATTATACATGTAAAGGTTACGAGTGATAAGAAAATCCGAAATGTCATATTAGCAAACTGCCAATAATCTTCTGGGTTTGGAAGATTTGTTGGTTCTCCAAACATTCCTACAATATGAGTGGGGAGAAATTCAAATAATAAAGTGGCAATGATACCTATTATAACAGTAGCTTGTAAAGCATACCGATACGTTAATTTTACACGCTTATAATTTTTGGCACCATAATTATAACTGATAATTGGCTGACACCCCAATATGATCCCGACAACGATGTTAATGACAACAGTGAAAACTTTACTTTCAATTCCGATGATAGCGATGGGGATATCAACACCATAATGAGATAACATGCCGTACTTCACCAGCATTATATTACAAGCCAATGAAATAATTACAATAGTCATTTGTGTAATGAATGAGGATACCCCTAACTTTAAAGCAATAAAGAAAACCTTGAAATTGGGTATAAAATGTTTAAGCGACAAACGAAAAGTTTTTGTGTGAAAGAAATATATAAAACTGATGATAAAAGATACCAACTGACCGATTACTGTAGCCAATGCAGCTCCCTGCATACCCCAGTGAAGCCCAAAAATAAATACAGGGTCAAGTATTATATTTATGATAGCACCGGAAAGCATAGATGCCATTGACCATGTTGGACTTCCATCTGCACGGATAACGGAATTCATCATGTTCATTAACATAAATATAGGAAAAAAGGCTAACACAATATTAAAATAATCAATAGCCATGCCAATACTATTTTCTGATGCACCGAACAGTGTTAAAATTTGTGTTTTGAACGGGAAAAATACTGCAACTAAAATTAAGCTGGTAAGCAGCGTGACAGTTATCCCACTGCCGATAGAAACAGGTGCATTTTTGGTGTCTCTTTTTCCTTGACATATACTTAGATATGCCGCACAGCCATCACCATAACACCAAGCAAAGGCTTGTGCTATAATAAAAATAGGAAAGACAACTCCTGTAGCAGCATTCCCTAATGCACTTAGTTCACTATTACCTATAAATATCTGGTCAACAATATTGTAAAGTGCACTTACAAGCAGTGAAAGAATACAGGGAATTGAAAACTTAAATATCAATTTCGGAATCTTTTCCTTACCTAAGTAGTGAATTTGTTCATTTGATTGCATTTTATTACCTCCATCTACAAATGATAAATTTGGAGTCTTTATTAGAGAAAAGCTACCTAAAAACTGCGTACAAAACGAAAAACGGCGTAGAATCTCGTCAAAGATTCTACGCCGTTTGCTGTTTTGACTATATTATTTTAACAAATTATAATCAGCATTGTCAATAATTTTTTTGTAGCCATCAGCTATGATATAAGTGAAGCGATCGTTCTTTTTAGTGATATAGAAAAAGGTATGCGCATATTTGGTGGTGACTACTGCTCCCATCAGCATAGCTGCGAATACCTTTTCTGTATGATTTTTTCCCCTTTTGTTACATTGTGTTCTCTTTAACCAGCTGCTGCCATTCGTCCTCCAAAATGGACATCAGGATATCATCGGCATATACACCGTTATCCCAAATGGCATCCCGCAAGCTGCCCTCCACACGGAATCCCGCTTTCTCATAAGCTTTTTTTGCTCTTGTATTAAAGGAAAACACATCCAGTGAAAGTCTGTGCAGCTTCAGCTCGCGAAAGGCGAAATCTCTGATCGTCTGCACCGCCCAGCTGCCGACTCCCTGTCCGCAATCTTTGCTTTGAAAAATGCAGATTCTGAAATTTGCAGAGCGTGCCTGCTCGTCGATTTCATTGATTACGCACTCACCGATCAGGCTGTCCTGCGAATCAAATAGAAGGAAATCATATCGTGTTGTATCGCTGAGACAGCTCACAAAATATGCATCCACCTCCTCTTTGCTATAATGCATTTTACTGCCGGTCATACGTGCAATCTCACGGTCACATTCTGTGAATCCGTTTATGTAATACGCATCTTTGTCTTCGATTCGCGATGAGCGCATGGTGGTTCCTTTATATTCCCAAATTGCTGCTGTCTGCATTTACATTCCTCCCTGCTTCTGCTTCCTTTTGCATGGCAGTGATGATTGCCATTTTATAAATTTCTTCTGTTGTTGCACTGCGAGAAAGATCGTTCATCGGCAGTCGCACGCCCTGTAGAATCGGTCCAAGCGCCTCAAATCCGCCCAGATTGGCGACCAGCTTATATCCGATATTGCCTGCATTTAAATCCGGGAAAATTAAAATATTGGCATTTCCTCCAACGATGGAATCCACAGCCTTCAGCTTCGCCACTCGTGCGGACAGTGCGCAATCCACCTGCAGCTCGCCATCCACAGCATAATCCAGCGGCATACGCTGTAACCGCTCTGCTGCCTCCCGGACCTTATCAACATCTGTGCCGCTCCCGCTTCCATGTGTGGAATAGGAGAGCAGGGCCACCCTCGGCTCCAGCTGAAAGGTCTTTGCGGTTTCCGCTGCCTGCAAGGCGATCTCCACCAGCTCATCCGTATCGGGGTTTCGATTTAAGGAGCAATCTGCGAAAATGTAATGCTCATCCTTTCTGCTCATAAGGAAGCAGCTGGAGACGATGGTGTGCGGCAATCGTGTTTTAATCAGCTGCATAATCGGACGCAGTGTATCGGCAGTGGAGTTGGCAGAGCCTCCCAGCAGGCCATCGGCATATCCCAGCTCTACATACATCGTACAGAAATAGGTATCCTTCATCAGCCACTCGCGGCATGTCTGTTCATCTGTTTTTCCTTTACGAAGCTTCAGCATGCGCCGAATCATGTCCTCTCGATGGGCAAACTGCTTTGGATCGACAATCAAAATGCCGGCAAGCGAAAGGCCATACTCCACTGCCAGTGCATGCAGCTCTTTGGTATCTCCATATAGCAGCGGGGTGAGAATATGTTCGTTGTGCAGTTGTATTGCTGCTTCCATCATTCGCCTGTCGCTGCCTTCTGTAAACAGGATACGAATCGTGCTGTCTTTTACGCATAACGGTATGTTCATAGGTTTGCACTCCTCTCTTTTCATTATAGCATTCCTTTTGCCTTTCGTCGAAAAGATAACGGTATAAACCGATGGAAAATGTCCAGACTAATTGCAAGGAGGATGTATATGAAAGTCATAAATTATATCGTGTTGATTATCAGTATTATCGGTTGTGTCAACTGGGGTCTGATTGGACTCTTTGATTTCAATCTGGTAGATATGCTGTTTGGTACCGGATCCATTCTGTCCAGAGCTGTTTATATTCTGGTTGGTATCTGTGGTATCTATCAGCTTTCCTTCTTCTCCAGTTTGAACAACGAGAGATAGGAAGAAATACGGCTTTCTGCAGCTTGCAGAGAGCTTTTTCTTTGTCTGCTTTTCTGAAGGAAGTAGAGCTTTTACAGGATGGTAAGTTTTGTTTCTGTATGCTATACTTTATACAGAAACGTACGGCTTTGGGAAGGAGTGTTGCTCTGTGAGAAAAGGCATCCTTGCGCAGAAGATTGCATAGACCCATGTGAATTTCAATCAGATAAACAATGCATAATTCGCATGGGAGGATAAAAACATGAAAGAAAATAAATATGACGACGATGTATTTTTCAACAAATATAAAGAAATGAACCGCTCAGTACAGGGACTGGAGGGAGCCGGTGAATGGTCTCAGCTGAAGCAGCTGCTTCCGAATTTTGAAGGAAAACGCGTTCTTGATCTTGGCTGCGGCTATGGCTGGCACTGTATATATGCTGCACAGCAGGGGGCTGCATCAGTAATTGGTGTGGATATTTCAAAAAAAATGCTGGCAGTCGCAGAAGAAAAAAGCAAAGAGTACGCAATCAGCTATCAGTGCTGTGCCATGGAGGAGCTACAGTTTCCAAAGGCATCCTTTGATGCAGTCATCAGCTCTCTGGCCTTTCATTATGTAAAGGATTTTGAACAGCTGGCAGTCGCAATATCCAGCTGGCTGATAGCGGGAGGTAGCTTTGTTTTCTCGGTGGAGCATCCGGTGTTTACATCCTATGGCACGCAGGACTGGTATTATGGAGAGAATGGAGAAATACTGCATTTCCCGGTAGATAATTATTATTACGAGGGAAAGCGAGAGGCAAATTTCCTTGGTGAAAAGGTAGTGAAGTATCACCGTACGCTTACCACCTATCTGGATACACTGCTGCGTAATGGCTTTGAGCTTCAGCATATCATAGAGCCACAGCCGCCGAAGCATATGCTGGATATCGCGGGCATGCGGGATGAAATGCGCAGACCGATGATGCTGCTTGTAGCTGCAAGAAAGCGCTGATTTGCCACGCAGCTCAGCAGCTGTCATAGAAAGAAATAGCTGTATTCTAAGCGGATTCTCATGCATTGCAGGCACGTATGTGGAAAAAGCGAAGAAAGAAATATACTCCTATGATTTTGGAGCGGTTCTTTCTCAAGTGTTGAAAAACTAAAAACAGGGAGACTTCAACTTCTATTGATAAATCCAATCGTGTTGAAGTCTCCCTTTTGCAAACACCCGAAAGTAAGAAAGAACCTTTGGGGCTTTATTTTTTTATTATCAACAGCTTCATCAATTCCCAAATTTAGAACCTTAAAGCGGCATGTATTGCTTGTGTTGTCCGCTTTACTGCATCTGATCAGCTGGCTGCTTTTTACAACACCTGCCATTTGCTGCAAAGCTTGTTTTCCGAGAATGATATCAGCACAGCGTTTGTTCCTGTGTTTGTGGCACTGTGACAGGGGCGTGCAGCGGGTTTTTCATAAACAGGGCGATAGTGCAAAGAAGAATCTGCGCAACGGGATAGGCCGCCCAGATTCCTGACAGCTGAAACAGGAAGGAAAGCACGAACAGACTCAGGGGTAACAGAAGGCAGGGCTCCATATAGACCAGAAAGGTGGAATTGCGTGTTTTCTCTGTCGCATAAAAAATGGCTGATGTAACTCTTGTAATGCCGAGAAAGGGGAACGATACCGTGGTGATCAAAATAGCAGTCTTCGCTCCTTCAAAAATGGCATCGCTGATTCCAAACAGGGCAGTCAGCGGATTTAGGAAGAGGACTACCGCTATGCAGAGAACAAGTGAAGCTGCAACGGTTACGAAAAAGGCCTTGCGATATAGAATATGAATCTTCTCCTCCTTTTTGGCACCGTAATAAAAGCTGATCAAAGGCTGTACACCGTCACCGATTCCCTGAAGCAGAAGCTGTGCACTGCACAGAACATAGGAAACGACCGAGTAAATGGTTACTGCGGCATCCCCGCCATAGCGCAGACACATCCAGTTGGTCAATACGATGACAAAAGAAGGCGCCATCGTTTGTCCGAAGGGGGAAAGGCCGATACGGACGATGGATTTCACAAGGGGTGCATCCGGCACAATATCCTTTCGGGAATAACCGCGAAGCTCTCTTGCATACATATAGAGCAGTGTAAGGACAGCGACAACGCCCTGTGCTGTGATGGTTGCCCAAGCTGCACCTGCCAGTCCCATATGTAAACGGAAGACAAATACATAATCGAGGATGATATTCGTAATCAGTCCGCTGCTCATGATTGCCGTTGCCAGAAAGGTTTTTCCGTAATTGCGCAGCAGCGGATTCAATCCGTTGCCAAGAACAGGGAGCAGTCCCCCCATAAGTACAACTATGATATAGGAGCGGGCCTGTGCATACATGGCTCCCTTCGCTCCCAGCATACGCAGCAGCATCGGATGCAGTATGAGCAGTACCGCAGACAGAAGGACACCGGATGCCAGCAGCAGTGCCAGCGTAGACCCCATGGCATGGCGTGCCTTATCCTCTCTTCCATCCCCGCGGCTGCGGGACATGACAACAGATCCTCCGATCCCCAGCCCGATTGCTGTAGCATTTAATATTACCTGTATCGGATAGGCAAGATTGATTGCGCCCAGTGCGGTATCTCCCACCGCATTACCTACAAACAACCCATCCACAATCGCATAGAAGCCGCTTAGCAGCATTGTGAACATGGAAGGAAGCACATAGTTCCAGAATTGCTTGTGTATATAATCTTTTTTCATTTTGACTTCACCTCCGTGCGGATGTAAGTATAAACCCTGAAGCAGCTCCAAGGTCAAGGAAAAATAATAAAAAATGAGGATTTAGTCCTCACATATGGGAATATACAGCTCCGCATAATAATTCTGATCATCCTGATAGCTGGTAAGCGGAATCTCACGCATATACAGGGTATCCTGCAGGGTTAGCTTTTGCTTGGCGGCATAGGCAAACAGCAAAGCGATATCCTCTTGCTGAATCTGGTTGTGAAGCATGTGGATCACAAGGAAAACACAGGGCTGCTTATGCGCTTTTATCAGCTGTGCCTGCGGATAATCCATGTGCAGCTCCTCCATGATATCCTGTTCCAGTGCGATGATGGTCTTCTTCGGCTGTATGTCACAGCTGCTGATCTGATAGGTTTTAAACAGGGAGCATAGGACAAACTGATCCTGTGTCAAATGGGCTATCTGCTGTGTGAAGAAATCACTTGTCCGCTCACTTTCAAACAGAATGACGGATGCCGGAAAGGCTTTGATACTGCAGATGTTCTGATTGGATTCCACCCTTTGATACGTCTCGGATATACAGGTAAGCTTTTTCAGAAGCTGCTGCTCATACCGTATTTTTTCTTCCGTTTCCTGTTTCTTTTTCAACAGCAGCTCATACATATTTTCCCGGCTTTTGCTGGTACAGATGGATTGAATATCCTGTAAGGATATGTCCAGATGCCGATAGTAAATGATATCCAGCAGCTCCAGTATATTATCCAGATTATATTCCCGATACTGGTTGTCCGGATTCACAGAAGGGTGTACCAGACCTTTTTTTTCATAAAAACGGATCGTGTCGCTGCTTAAACCGAGCAGTTTTGCTATCTGTGAAATTTTGTAGGTTTCCATAACTTCTCCCATTCTATCGCACGGTATGCAGGATATCCCATGCGGCTTCCTGCAGATTACCATACAGGTCTTTATGTGACATATGTACCAGCTTCAGCTCCTCCAGCAGCTGTTCCTTCTTTTTGATGTAAAAGACCATCTGTTTCCCCTCATGGTGCAGTAGCTTATTCCGCAGGACACTCTGCAGCTCCTCATCATCACTGGCATAGTTTCCACACAGGAAAAACAAGCCGTTTTGCCGCTGTATGCGGATGTTGTCCATCGCCGCCTGCACAAGTAAAACCTTTCGCAAATCCTTCTGCTTTATACCGGGCTGAAAGGCTGGCAATTCCCGCTGTATTTCATGCAGGAGCATTGCCGCAGCTGCACTGCTGGAAAAGGTCTCTGCACTTTCCTTGCGCAATGCCTTGCGGGTGTCCTCTTTCAGAAAGCCAAGGCTGGAAAGCATACTCACCTTATCACTGTCTGGAAACAACGGGGCTTCCCTGCTTTCAAATACGAGAACCTGTCCGGTATCCCTTGTGGCATCCTCACAGGCGAAAAACAGTGCCACAAGAGGATTGGTCGTCAGATCGAGCAGGCGGGTACAGATTTGATAGTGCTGCATTTTCACCAGCTTTTCAAAATGGGTTTTGCAGTTATAAAAATCCGCCGGATATTCAATCAGCGTCTGCTTATAGATTGCATCCTCCCGCACCGCCATGTCAGGATTGCGAAACAGGGAAGGGGTCATTTGGTAATTCATATTCTGATGTCCGCGAAAATAAAAGGAAACATGCGCCTTGCGATAGTTTAGGATGATTTCCAGATATTGAGGAAGGGAGGTGATTTCCACTAGCTGCACAGCCTCTTTCTCATACAGAATAGAATCCTTTCCCACGATGTCCTTTTCATACCCTGCCTGTTTCAGGAGCTCCAGCAGCAGAGGCTGGCGTTTCTCCATCACCGCCGCGTGCTTTAAGGTGTAGTGCAGCAGTGTCTGATTGGATATCTCGGAAAGATATTGCAGCTGCGTCGCAGGAGTGTCCGCAACCAGAACATCTGCGCGGGTGATGCTTCTGCTGATATAGCGGTAGTCATAATATCCGTTGCTGCGCAGCGAGCGTAGAATAACATTATGAAATGCAGTGCGAAAGCGTGGAAGCTTATAGAGGGTGGCTGCCTGCTTCTGAAGGGCTTCTGTCATGGTATCATCTCCGTTTTGTTACCTTTATTATACTGAAGGTGAAGGGAAAGCGAAAGGAAAATACGTGTTTTTGATAATAAGAACGTATCACGATGCTGTATCCTGTATATGTGTAATCATGTTTTATCATATTCATGTATAAAAATACGAGCAGGGAAAAGCATCAGAAAAAGACACTTGCTGTGTCTTTTTGGTAGCGATTTTCATAAGCTGTTATTTCGGGCGCTTTCATTGCGATAGCTCTTATTTCTCATGCTGTATCACTTACAGCTTTCCGACATGTAATAGCCGTTTAGCAGCAGACAGCAGGCGAGCGCTTCCGATACCTAACGCTTAAAATGGGGCATTTGCCATGCTTCATGATCGGTATGCAGCAGCTTCTCCGCAAGCTTTGAAAGCGGCTTATCCAGATATTCATCATAGAGTGTGCGGATGGACGGATTTTCATGGGAATAGCGAAGCTTTGCATTTCGATCCAGACGATACAGCGTATCGGCACGTTCAGCCGCAAGCTCCTCTCCATCATGGATTGGCTGACCGCCTCCTCCGCTGCATCCACCCGGACAAGCCATAACCTCGATGAAATCATAGGCTACTTCATTTCTGCGCATAGCCTCGATGAGTCTGCGGGTGTTTCCAAGCCCGCTGACGATTGCACAGCGAACCGGTATGCCCTGTATCTCGAAAGTAGCTTCCTTCCAACCATCCATGCCACGGACATCAGCAAAGGCATCAGGATCAGCATTTTCGCCCGTAACGAAATAATAGGCACTGCGCAGTGCAGCCTCCATGACGCCGCCGGTTGCACCGAAAATCACACCGGCACCACTGGCGGTTCCAAGCGGATCATCCAGCGGTGTATCCTGTATGCAGCTGACATCAATATGCTCGGCGTGAAGCATGCGGACAACCTCTCGTGTCGTCAAAACGACATCTACATCGCGATATCCAGAATCCTCCATTCCCGGTATATCAATTTCATGCTTTTTTGCGACACACGGCATGACTGAAATATTATATAGCTTCGCCGGGTCGACGCCCAGTTTTTCCGCAAACCATGTTTTGGTGATAGCCCCAAACATCTGATGCGGAGATTTTGAAGTGGAGAGATGGGGCACCATATCCGGATACTGTGATTTCAGAAAACGTACCCAGCCCGGACAGCAGGAAGTAAACATCGGAAGCTTCTGCTCGTCCTTCTGCTGCAGGCGCTCCAGAAATTCACTGGCTTCGTCCATGATGGTAAGGTCCGCTGCGAAATCAGTGTCAAATACATAATCGGCACCCATCCTGCGAAAGGCATCTCCCAGCTTTTCAATCGTCGCCTCTTCTCTGGACAGCCCAAACGATTCTCCCCAGGCAGCCCGAACAGCCGGTGCAATCTGTACGATCGTAATCTTATCCGGATCATTCAGTGCATCAAACGCGCATTCGCTGTCTTCACGTACATGCAGTGCATTTACCGGACAATGCGTAATGCACTGTCCGCACAGGCTGCAATCGGCTTCCTCAATGCTGCGGTTCAGGGATACATTCACCGTTGTCCGGGAGCCTGTATTCTGGACATCCCATACCTGCAGGTTCTGTACCTTGTCGCATATCTGAATACAGCGCATGCATTTGATACATTTATTGCTTTCCCGAATCAGTGGAAAGCTTTGATTCCATGGTGTATACACGACCTTTTTCTCATAAGGAAGGGAGGTGATACCCAGATCATTGCTTATTTTCTGCAGGGAACAATTCCCGCTTCGTGAACAGTAGGCACATTCACAATCATGCTGAGAAAGCAGAAGCTGCACATTGCACTTTCGCGTATAGCGAACCTTTGGGGAATTGGTATAAATGACCATTCCCTCCTGCACGATGGTGTTGCAGGCGGTAACCAGCTTATCCTTGCCCGCAAGCTCTACCACACAGACACGGCATGCACCGATGTCATTGATACCCTTTAGATAACAGAGATGAGGAATTTCGATATGGGCTTGCTTTGCGGCTTCCAGAATCGTTAATTGCTCATCTACCGCAATCTGCTGATGATCGATTTTTATCGTTACCATTTTGTCGTTCTTCCTCCTTTGAATACACCGAAACCATAGTGATCGCAGCGCAGACATCTTCCGCATTCCTGCTGTGCCTCTTCCCGCGACATGCCATATTCAATCGGCTCAAAATCAGCATTGCGCTTCGTTGTTTCCCGTTCCTTCAGCTGTATGCGGCCGCATTTCGGACGATCCGCATAGTTTGCAGGCGGTATGAGTGCGTCACATTCAATAACATGATGGAAGCCGAGGTATTCATCAATGTTGGCAGCCGCAACCTTACCTGCCGCAATGGCGCGAATCACGGTAGCCGGACCGGTTACACAGTCGCCGCCGGCAAAGATTCCCTCCATGTTTTCCACACCGGAATGATCCAGTGCGTCGATTGCACCATGGCGGATCGGGACGCCCTCTTCCGCAAAATGCTGAGATTCAATACCCTGACCGATGGCCACAACGACGATATCGCAGGGAATTCGTTTTTCCTCTGTATCCGCACGTTTCGGTGAAGGCCGTCCCTGACGGTAGGATGAAATAATCTGCGGCTGTACCCATAAAGCAGCGACCTTCTGTTCTTCATCCAGTTCAATGCGCGTTGGTGCCTGCAAAGGCAGAAGCTCACAGCCCTCCGCAAGAGCCCCCTCAACCTCCTGCGGCAGGGCGGTCATATCCTCCTGTCTTCTGCGATAGGCGATTCCCACATAGGCTGCACCAAGCCGTTTACTGCTTCTGGCTACATCCATGGCAACATTTCCACCACCGATGACGAGCACGCGTTTTCCCGTGAAGTCCGGCATGATATCATCACCGATTTTCCGCAGCATCGTAACCGCTGAAATGACATTTTTTCCATCCTCTCCGGGAATCCCTACTTTTTTATCTGTCTGTGCCCCAATGGCAAGATAAACAGCATCAAATTCCTTATCCAGATCACACATGGCGATATCCTTGCCGATATCCACCCCGGTATGAATTTCCACACCTGCGGCCTTTATTACTTCGATTTCCTCATCCAGACGTGCTCTGGGCAGCCGATAGTTGGGGATTCCATAGCGGAGCATACCTCCCAGAGCCTTTCGTTTTTCATAAACGACGGTCTGGTGTCCCATCCGCTGCAAATAATAAGCAGCACTTAGACCACCGGGACCGCCGCCGACAATGGCAACCCGCTTTCCGGTCGATGGTGCGCAGGGCTCCGGCGGTACATAGCCGGCATGATCGACAGCATAGCGTTTGATACCGCGGATATTGATAGAATCGTCCAGCATGTTTCTTCTGCATCGCGCTTCACACGGATGCTCACAGATATAGGCGCAAACAGTAGGAAACGGATTATCCTTTCGGATCAGTCGGACAGCATCGGCATTTCTTCCTTCCTTCACCAATGCGATATAGCCGGGGATATCCACACCGGCCGGACACATGGAAACACAGGGAACCGGCTGATTCAGACTGGCGGTACAGCGTCCGTGCAGGATATGCTCCTCATAATCATCCCGAAATCCCTGCACCCCCTTCAACACCATATCAGCAGCCTCCTGTCCGATTGCACAATCCGCACTCCATGAGATATTCTGTGCAGTCTTTTCAATCAGATCAATCGTGGAAAGTTCAGCTCTTCCCTCCAGCACATCCTCCAGCAGCAGCTGCAGCTGTGCCAGACCGACACGGCAGGGCACACATTTTCCGCATGTCTGCGCGTGACACAGCTTCAGAAAAGCACTTGCCATATCAACCGGACAAAGGCCCGGCGGACTGGCAATGATTCTTCGTTCCAGATCCTTGTAGAGATCTTCAATGACCCGCTGCGCTTTGGTAGCGGTCATAATCGTTAATCTGCTCATAGCATTCCTCCATATCTTGTGAACGGTTACATCTCTTTCAGTATAAAACAAAACGGGAACTTTTCCAATCACTTTTGAAAGATTTCCCGTTTCTGTTTCTAATATTACAAAGAGCTGTTCGTAACTGCTTCAGCTATATGACCTCCACATCCTGTGTCAGTACCTCCAGTGTTCGTACGATACCATCGCATTCGTTGCTGTGTGTGAGGAAGGTCGCATCCCTTCTCACCTCATCCTGTGCATTTGCCATGACGCTTACACAGCCTGCATACGGTGCCATCACCTTGTCATTTGTGCTGTCCGCAATCACCAGCACATCCTCCTTCTGAATGCCCATGTCCTGCATAATCCACTGCAGTGCTGTTCCCTTGTCCACATCGGCATGGACAATACTGCACATATTCTTACCGCTTTGAATCAGCTTGATTTCTTCCTCTAAGGTTTTCGGCATCCAGCTGATAAAGCCGTTTAAGGCGCTGCTTTCTCCGGTAACATAGAGCTTCAATACCGTATCGCTGATGTCCTCAAATGCTTCCCAGGGACACAGGCGCATATCATTCAGCAGAGCCTCCAGCTGTACATAAGGGTCAATGCCATTTGCATACAGGCAGCCGTTTTCTACAATGGACAGCGTAACGTCCTGTCCCTCGGCAAGTGCCTTGATTCTATCCACCAGCTTCAGTGAAACCTCTTCCTTCCGCAATATTCGCATACTGCCCAGCTCCTGCACAAAGGCGCCGTGACAGGCGGCAATATATCCGTTATACGTATCCATATGCAGCTCTTTTGCTATTTTTCTCAGGTTTTCCGGAGAACGGCGTGAGATCAGAGCCAGCCGTGCACCCGCCTGCTGGGCCTGCAGCAGAGCTTCTTTTGTATCAGCGCTCAGGTTGTGATTGTTGGTTAGCAGCGTATCATCGACACTGCAGACGATCAGTTTATACATAATGTTGTCCTCCTTTTGACAGCTACAGTGTAACGCAGAAAATCCTATCCTGTAAACAAAGCAGAGGACGGTTGAGAAAAGGTTGACACGGATTCGTTTGGGAAAGCAGAAAATATGAGAAAAAATTATCAATGAACGAAAGAGGAATGACAAAGTTTTGTCATACCGCTATAATGAAGAGGAAAGGACGGATGTGTATGCATATACGGGAAACCTTACAGAATACTCGCAGCTGGAGTGCAAACGAGCAGGCTCTGTGTGATTATATTTTAGAAAACAGCATAGCGGTCATACATATGAACGGCACACAGCTGGCACAGGGAGCTGCGGTCAGTACCTCCTGTGTCTATCGCTTCTGCCATAAGCTTGGCTTTGCGGGCTTTTCTGCCTTTCGTATCCAGCTGGCAAGTGAGCTGAACGAGAAGCTGAGCAGTCCCAGTGAGGTGAATTACGATTATCCCTTTACGGAAAAGGAATCCACGGCACAGCTGATTCAAACGCTGGGCAGTCTGTATAAAACCTCGATTGATGAAACCATACGGCTGCTTGATATCACACAGCTGGAAAAGTTCGCAGAGCATATTTATCAGGCACGCTTCACCTATATTCTTACGACGAATACCAATCTGCAGGCTGCAAAGAATTTTGCACGCAAAATGGAGGAAATCGGGATGCATATCCATGTCGCAGGGGAGCTGCTGCAGCAGCGCTTGTACTGTGCCTCTGCCAAACAGGGGGATGTGGCAATCATCCTTTCCTACGCAGGTATTTCCGATCATGTGCAGGAGTGTGTAAAGCAGCTGTATGAGAATAAGGTAACCGTACTGCTGTTATCCAGCAGACACGATCAGACACTGCATTATTTTGCCACCTGCCGTCTGTATCTTTGCGGCTTTGAATCTTCCTATCAGAAAATAACAACCTTTTCCTCTCATGTATCTGCACAGTATCTGCTTGATCTTGTTTATTCCGTTATCTACCAGAAGAATTATGAGAAAAATATCGAGCATAGAGACCGTGCCTATCATGTATGCCGCCTGAAGGCAAAGGAGGAATCGGGGATGAAACGTATGGAAACGAATAAAGGAGAAGAGGAAATATGAAATTTGAAACAATGAATGATGCATCCTATACGCAGAAGGATGGAGCGATTATCCTGCATGCCAACGCGAAAAGCGACTTTGTAGTCAGTGCGACAAACAAAAAGGTTGTCGCCAGTGCTGCCTTTCTGTATCAGTGGGTGAAGGGGGATTTTGTCTTGCAGGCAAAGGTGTCCCAGCGCTTTCTTTCCACCTATGATGCACCGGCACTTATGGCAATGGAGTCTGAAACACGTTGGGCGAAGGCCTGCTTTGAGTATACCGATCTGAATACCAGAGCTGTTGTATCTGTTATGACGAATACAACCTCGGATGATTGCAATGGAGTGGAAACAGACGGGGATTCCATATGGCTGCAGCTGTGCCGCAGAGATCAGATATTTGCGGTGCATTATTCTCTGGATGGATCGCACTGGAGGATGCATCGCATATTACGCATGGAAATGGAGGAAGAATTAAAGGTCGGTCTGGTGGCGCAGAGCCCACTGGGAGATGGTGGAGATTTCGTCTTTGAGGAGGTATCTTTGAAGCTGGAACGTAAGGAGGATATCCGGGGAGGAAACTGATTCCACACAGAAAGGCTGAATACTGAATGAAAACGTGAGGTCAATAGGGCTGCACGTTTTTCTTATCTTGATAATATTTAGATAATGCTGTGGTGCATCCTGCTATGGGAAACAGTCAAGCGGGTATCCATGCCCTTCGGATAGAAAAAAAGACTTCTGCAGGATACGTTCCCGCAAAAGTCTATCGCTATCGAATGCTATTGTGCACTGAATGCCAGCTCATCATCAAGCGCATCCAGCATATTCAATGAGTTAAACTTCTCAATCAGCTTTTCCACTGTCAGTGTTTTCTTTTCCTCTTTTGGAATATCCATGATGATTTCTCCCTTATGAAACATCAGAAGACGATCGCCATAGGTAATGGCATGCTTCAGATTGTGGGTAATCATGATGGTTGTCATTTTCTTTTCTTCCACAATTTTCTTGGTTAGCTGGATAATCAGATCACTTGTTTTTGGATCCAGAGCCGCCGTATGCTCATCCAGCAGCAGAAGCTCCGGCGTAATCAGGGTTGCCATCAACAGGGATAATGCCTGTCTTTGTCCACCGGACAGGGAACCGACACTGACATGCAGCTTACTTTCCAGCCCCAGCTGCATATCTGCCAGCTCTTTTTCAAAGCGTGGTATCAAAGTCTTATCAACGCCCTTTGTGAGACCAAAGCTTTTTCCCTTATTATAGGCCATGGCCATATTTTGTAAAATTGTCAGCGATGGGGAGGTTCCCTTTTGCGGGTCCTGAAATACACGGCCGATAAACTGGGAGCGTTTATGCTCGGGAAGCCGGGAGACATCTTTTCCGTTGAAAGAGACTCTTCCTGCGTCCTGTCGGATATTCCCGCTGATGACATTGAAAAATGTTGATTTTCCACTACCGTTGGAGCCGATAATCGTGACAAATTCACCGTCATGGATTTCCACGTTCAAATCTCTGTATAAAATGACCTCGTTGGCACTTCCCTTGTTGAAGGTCTTTTTCACATGTTCTAGTTTCAGCATATTCTCACCTCACGATTCCTGAACCTTGCGATGGAAGAATTTCCCCATCACACCATTGCCGAGTACAAGCACCGCGATAAAGATGACAGCCATGATCAGCTTCAGATAGCTTGGCGGTAAGCCCACCTTTAAGGCAGCGGCAATCGTCAGACGGTAGGTGATGGCACCGAGAATTACACTCGTTGTGAAACCGATGAATTTAAAGCGCTTGAACAATGTCAGCCCCATGATGACAGAGGCCAGTCCCATGACGATCATACCGGTACCAAGGGTGATATCAAAATATTTCAGGAATTGTGATACAACCGCACCGGATACAGCCGCATAGCCGTTGGAAATAGCAAGACCGTTCATTTTGATGTGCCCGATATCCTTTCCCAGTGTCGCAATCAGCTGGGGATTGTCACCTGCAATACGCATAAGAAAGCCGTATTTCGTATCCAGAAACCAGTCCATCAGCAGCTTTAGGAACAGGACGAGAACCAGCAGGATGAATATCGGCCACAGCTTCACGATCCAGGTGCCCAGTGATCCTCCTGCAATATTGCCAAGCAGCGCCCCATAGGAGAAAATTGTGTCATAGGTAAACAGGGGAATGTTACTCATATCTCCGGCCACGACCAGATTGATGGAATACAGGCCTGTCATGACGAGAATGCCGCTCAACAGACTGGAAATACCAAATTTAACATGCAGGAAGCCGGTCGCATACCCGGCCGCCAGTCCTGCAATAAATGCCACGATCAGTGAGAGAAACGGATTGATGCCATGCATCACACACATAGCACCCGCAGCTGCCCCGAGTGGAAAGCTGCCCTCAACGGTCAGATCTGCATAGTCCAGAACCTGATAGGTCAGCAGAACCCCGATGGCGAGGATACTGTAGGCCAGCCCCTGCGCTATAACATCTAATATGAAATCCATACGTATTCACACCTTACTCTATTCTTCTACAAAAGTAGCACGTTCTGCCAGTGAATCCGGAATTTTAATACCCAGCTGCTCTGCGACCTTTTTGTTGATATACAGGGTTGTATCCTTTGCTGTTTCTACAGGAATATCGCCTGCTTTCTTGCCGTTGACAAGGATATCGTAGGCAACACTGCCTGCCTGCTCTCCAAGCTTCTCATAGCTGATGGAATCACTTGCCAGTAAGCCTGCCTTCATCTGTCCGTCCTCAGCCGCAAATACCGGGATATTCTTTGCATTTGCCTTATCTGTAATAGAGGCTGTAGCTGATACGACCATATTGTCGGTAATATTATAAATACAATCAACATCACCTGCCAGCTGTTCTGCCGCAGTGGCAATCTCTGTGGTGGCGCTGACGCCTTTCTTAACGATTTTAAAGTTATATTTTGAAGCCAGCTTTTCCACCTGCGCTACCTGAAGCTTTCCGTTTACTTCTCCGATATTGTAAATCATACCGATCTTTTTTGCTTTCGGCAGGAACTCACGAATCATTTCCAGCTGTTTTTCCAGCGGTGCGGCATCGCTGACGCCGGTGACATTACCACCCGGCAACTCATTGCTGGTAACCAGCTTCGCCTCCACACCATCCGTCACTGCATTGAACACAACAGGTATGTCTGTACCGCCAGTCGCATTCACGGCAGCCTGTGATGCGTTGGTTGCAATGGAATAAATCAGGTCCACATCATCGGAAACAAACTGCTTGGCGATCGTATCCGCCGTACCATTGTCTCCCTGTGCATTTTTTACCGTAATCTCAAACTTTGCATCGCTCTTGCTGTTCAGATATTTCTCCAGTCCCTCTCTGGCACTATCAAGCGCAGGATGCTCCATCTGCTGGATGATACCGAGTTTATATGTTTTCTTTCCATCATCCGTTTTTTCTTTGTCGCTGTCGCCACTGTTTCCACATCCTGCAAGAAGCAGTGCCAGTGCAAGTCCTCCCAATAATTTTTTCTTCATAAGACTAACCTCTCTTTTCTATATGATATTATGATGATACCTTGTTTTGTACATAAAATCAATATTTTCATGAAAATCTTTCACATTTTTACCACAAAGTTTCACAAATTTGCATTTATAGCTGAAACCGTTACACAATATGCATTGCTATGGTATAATAACGGTTAAGATGACATAAGGAAGGGTGAAGCGTATGATCCATATATACAGCGGAAACGGGAAAGGAAAGACGACTGCCGGCTTCGGCCTGGTTCTGCGTCAGGCAGGATATGAAAAGCGCGTTGCGGTTGCACAGTTTTTAAAGGATGGAACGAGTGGTGAGCTCAATGCTTTGCGGAACTTATCCTGTGTGAAGCTGCGTGCAACACGAATGCCGCAGGGATTTTATTTTCAAATGCAAAAACAGGAGCAGCTGGAAACCAGACAGGGGATACAGGAGCTGTTCGCATGGGTGCAGGGTATGGCAAAGGAGTGTGCATGCATCTTTCTGGATGAGGTTCTGGATGCTGTACAGCTGGGACTGCTAAAGGAGGAAACACTCCTGCGCTTTTTACAGGCGAACCGGGATTTGGAAATCATCCTCACCGGCCGAAATCCGTCGCAGGAGCTGATGAATCTATGTGATTATCATACGGAGATGGTAGAACACAAGCATCCCTATCAAAGGGGGATAGCTGCACGTAAGGGTGTGGAATATTAGAAAATCAGGAGGATAAGAAAATGGCAATGGAACAGGCAAGAGCATACTTGAAGCAGTATCATAAGGAACAGGATATCCTGGTGCTGGATGCATCCAGTGCTACCGTTGAGCAGGCGGCACAGGCCCTTGGAACGCAACCGGAGCGCATCGCAAAATCGCTTTCCTTTATGGGAAAGGAGCATGCCGTGATCGTGGTTGCTGCCGGTGATTGCAGGGTGGATAATCATGCATATAAGGAAACCTTCGGCTGTAAGGCGAAGATGCTGAAGGGGGATGAGGTGGAAGCCTATACGAATCATGCCATCGGCGGGGTATGTCCGTTTGGCGTACCTGATAAAACGCAGGTATTTCTGGATGTTTCTTTAAAGCGGTTTGATTTCGTATATCCGGCCTGCGGAACGCCAAATTCCGCAATCAAGCTGACCATTGCGGAGCTGGAGGAACTGCTTCCGCAAGCAAAATGGGTTGATGTATGCAAGGAAGTGTAGGATGAAGGCAGATCGTCTGTATGGGATTACCCTTTATCTTTTGAATCACAAACGAGCAAGCGGCCGCTGTCTTGCGGAAACCTTTGAGGTATCCCTGCGCTGTATTCAGCGGGATATGGATACGCTGTCTATGGCTGGCGTTCCTATCATTGCGTATAGCGGCGTGAATGGAGGCTATGAGCTGCAGGAGGGATACAAGCTGCCTACAGCTCTGGTAAAGGAACAGGATTATGCAATCATTGCGGCATCGCTGGACAGTCTGGAGAGTGCTGGTCTGCATAAGGAGGTACAAAATGCGAAGCTGCTTTTTCCAAAGCACGAGGATGATACCGTGGGAGTACAGCTGGATTTTTCCGTTGCGAATGAAACAGCGGCAGAGCAGCGTTCCTTCTTGCAGGCAGTGATTAGCGCAAGACACAGCACCTCCTTTTTATATACGGATGCTCAGGGGAATCAGACAAAACGCAACTGCGAGGCACTGGCACTGATTTTTCGCTGGTATGCGTGGTATCTGGTAGGCTGGGATGTGGATAAGCAGGCGTATCGGATGTATAAGCTGGTACGTATGGAACAGCTGCAAGAGAAGACACATACCATGCATAAGCACCCCAGTCTGCAGGAAATACTGAAGCAGCTGGATGCGGCGGATACGCAGGTTACCTGGACGATCAAGCTGCACTGTCAGCCGGAGGCCAGAGGTAGAGTGCTGGAATATTTTCAGGGAACAATCATGGAGGTATATGCGGATTCATCCTTTCTATATTGTATGCGGGTACCGAAGCAGGAGCATTTCTGGTATGCAAGCTTACTCGGCATGGGAAATACAGTACGGGTGCTGGAGCCAATGGAGCTGAAGGAACGCATCAAAGCAGACTGTAAGGCAATGCTGAAGCAGTATGAGAAGTAAATCAAGAACTATGACATAGTGTTGTCGTAGTTTTTTTGGTATGATAAAGCTGGAAATGAGGTACTTTATGAGAGAGGAAAGAGGAATGGCATTCTGCGGGCTTGCCTGCTGTGTGTGCTCGGAATCAGATTGCCCAGGCTGTCATGCGAGAGGCTGTGAGCATAAGGCTATGTGCGGTATTCTGGACTGCTGCCTGAGAAAAGGAATTGACGGCTGTTATGCGTGTGACGAGTTTCCCTGCGATGAGGAAATGCTGAAAAAGCGCAGGGTGCAGGTGTTTAACCGCTGTATGCGCAAGGCAGGTCCGGCTGAGGTGATGCGCTGTTTAAACCGTAATGAGAAAGCAGGGATACAGTATCATTATGCAGACAAACTGATTGGGGACTATGATTTGGATTGCAATCGTGACATTGAGGAGCTGTTGATGAAAGGCGGCGTGCACAGCAAGGGGTGAACAGGGATGGATAAAAGCTTGCGAAGCAATCGCCTATCCGGCAGCTGATTTCCTGCGCTCATGCTTGTGAGATTGAAACAGATATGTAGAATTACACATGTATTATGCGTAAGACATCGGCATACACATATAAGAAAAGAGAATTATATTCTACGCATTCGTTCGTAGCTTTAAATTCTCTTTTTGTTTATATTATGCATTGGTTGTCTCTTCTATACGCGGAAGCTTTGAACGTATTGATTCTTATACATGCAGAACCGTTTCATACAGACGATATATGTAAGCATAGCTGCCTGTATAGCACTGCGGCTTCCTTATATTACCTATTACAGATTTTCGCCGTTTGATGCAATTACGCTTCGATACCAGTTATAGCTGTCCTTTTTCAACCGCTGCTTTGTACCATTTCCATAATCATCCTGATCGACGTAGATGAATCCATAGCGCTTGCTCATCTCGGAGGAGGAACAGCTGATGATATCGATAGGACCCCATGGATAGTAACCAATGACCTCTACCCCATCCAGAATTGCTTCCTTCATATTTCGTATATGTTCACGAAGGTATGCGATTCTGCGCTCATCATGAATACATCCATCCGCACTGATTTCATCATAGGTTCCGAATCCATTTTCTGCAATGATAATCGGTTTTTGATAACGGTCATAATAATAATTCAGCACTGTGCGAAGACCAAGCGGATCGATTCCCCAGCCCCATTCACTCGCCTCTATATAAGGATTGGATATCGCTCCATCGTCATTTACATCAGCACGGGAATTGCTTTCACTGGATGATGCACACGTGTAATAATAGGAAATAGCCAGAAAATCAGCAGGGTTTTCCTTTAACACACGTTCATCCTCCTCCCGAATATCCAGGTGTATATCGTGCTCCTGAAAATAACGCAGCATATATCCCGGGTATTCTCCACGTAGCAGCAGATCCGAAAAGAAATACTCACGCTGATTGCGCTGCATATTTGCGAATACATCCTCTGGTTTACACGTTAAAGGCTCGCTGAGACCATCGTATACCATCATTCCGATCTGAAAATTCGGATTTATCTCATGTCCCTTTTTTGTTATGATTGCACTGGCAGTGCATTCATTGTGTATTCCCTGATATTTTGCTTCCATAAGGTTTTCCACACGATCACTGGGGATTCCCAGATGATTGAAGGATTCATGATGAATCAGGTTAATCTGGTTGACAACGATCCAGTACTTCACCTTGTCTTTATAGCGCTGCATAATCGTTTCCGCATATTTGACAAAGAAATCGATAGTTTTACGATGATACCATCCATTGTAGGTCACCGCCAGATGCAGGGGCATTTCATAATGAGATAGCGTGATCAGTGGTTCCATTCCATTTTTTATAATTTCATCAATCAGTTGGTCGTAGAAGCGAAGACCTTCCTCGTTAGGCTGCTCTTCATCACCGTTGGGATAAATTCTTGACCAGCTGATAGACGTACGGAATGATTTCATCCCGGTACCGGCTAGCAGCTTCAGATCATCCTTATAGGTATGGTAAAAGTCAATTCCAAAGCGCTTTGGGTAATACCCTTGTGTATCCTCCATAGCAGCCTCAATGTCCTTCATAGAGGTTTCCTTATTTGATTTTTTCTTAAGATCTCCTTTATCCTGAACCTTGAGAATATCCGCGACACTCCAACCGCGTCCACCCTCGAGGAATGCTCCTTCCGCCTGATTGGCAGCGATCGCACCACCCCATAAAAAGTCCTTCGGAAATCCTTTTGCATTCTGTTTCATATATCCTGTTTGATTTTGCAGCTTTTGGCAAAATCTCTCCTTTTTCATTCATAGGAAAGGGGCGCAGTCGACGCCCCTTTGTGTTTCCTTATATAATTGCGCGTCTTCATTCATAGCAATACTATTTGTAAGTTAGAAGTAAGCAGACAGCACTTTTTTTATAGCTGGTATTTGATGTATCCTTGTTTTCTGTGCCGGATTCTTAACGTAAGACACAATATATACTTCACTGTATGTTTTTATCAGCGAACGCTGTGTATACTGTAGATTCTCTGTGTTTCTTATCAGTCTGAGTACCCTATAGTTCATCTTTGTTTGAATTTATCATGTGGTGCACATAGCATCTTACAAATCTTCTCCATTCGAGGCAATCACTCTGGCGTACCAGTAGAAGGAATCCTTGCGGATTCTCGCATTGCTTCCCTTGCCGCGATCATCACGATCCACATAAATATATCCATAGCGTTTGCTCATTTCCCCTTGTGAACAGCTGATGATATCAATAGGCCCCCAGGAGGCATAACCAAAAATCTGTACGCCATCGCGAATTGCTTCCTTCATCGCTTTGATATGCTCCTTCAGATAGGCGATTCGATAATCATCATGGATACAGCCATCCACTACCGTATCCATTGCCCCCAGACCGTTCTCTGCGATAAAGATCGGTACGTGATAGCGATCCCAATATTGATTTAGTGAATTTCGGAAGCCGAGAGGATCCGTAGCCCAACCCCACAAAGAGGTCTGCAGATATGGATTTTCTTTTGGCTTGAATGGCTGCTGTGCATCTACAATGCGGGTGTAGTAATAGGAGAAGGAAAGGAAATCAGCCGTGTGATTTTTTAACAATTCCAGCTCTTCCTCCTTCACATTGAGCTGTATGTGGTGATCTTTGAAGTAGCGAAGAGCATAGCCGGGATATTCTCCTCGCAGCAATATATCACTGTAGAAATAAATACTCATCTGCATACGCTGTGTATTGGCGAAAACATCCTCCGGCCGACAGGTTGCCGGATACAGTGCATCATCTCCAAGCATCATGCCGATCTGCATGGTTTTATCTATTTCATGAGCCAGCCTGGTGGCTTTTGCACATGCGACAAACTGATGATGGGTGGCCTGATATTTTGCGCTTTCCCAGTCTTCATATCCATCTTCCACCATGCCCAGACTGGCAAACTCTCCCCAGCCGCCAAGGGAATTGATCTGATTCAATAAAATCCAATATTTGACCTTTTTGTGATACCGTTTGAAGAGCACCTCACAAAAATGAACAAAGAAATCAATCATTTCAGGTGCATACCAGCCCTTGTACTTTGTAATCAGATGAACCGGCATTTCATAATGAGATACGGTCATGACGGGCTCTATCCCGTTGCGTAGCATTTCATCAAGCAGGGCATCATAAAATTTTAGTCCTTCTTCATTCGGCAGCTCCTCATCTCCGTTTGGAAAAATGCGTGTCCAGTTGAACGATGTACGAAAGCAGGAGAATCCCATTTCCTTCATCAATGCAAGATCTTCCTTATAGGTATGGTAGAAATCTATGCCATTCCTTCTTGGATAATAGCCTTCTGTATCCAGTAGTGCTTCTTGGATCTGACTTGCTGTATGGCGAAAGCCGACAACATGCTTGCGGTCATAATGCTCTGGAAGAAGCTCAATATCTGCCATGGATGGTCCTTTTCCATTGACATTCCATGCACCCTCTGCCTGATTAGCGGCAATCGCACCACCCCATAGAAAATTCTTCGGAAATCCGTCTGCAGTTTTCCACATATTATTTTTCCAGCTTTCTATACAGGCGAATCATGTTTTGTGTTAAATTGACCTCGCTGTTGATTGTCATCAGCGTATCCTGTGCATGGGTGAAAAGCAGTGTAGTATGTAGCTCATCTTCATTGATTGAGCTTTGTATCATTTCAGTTTGAATCACATGAGCCTTTGTTATTTCCTTTTTCGCAGCAGCTATCTTAGCCTTTATATCCTCTTCGCTTTTATCTTCCAGGAGGGCATTGACTGCCTCATTCAACAGATTTCGGCAGTCGCCTGCATGCAAAATGATTTGCATGGCAGCACTGTTGAGCTTTTCGATTGTTGTGTTTTCCATAACACCCTTCCTTTCCTATGCTTTTTCTGTTCGTTGACGCATTGCTTTACGTTTGGATACTTCTTCTTTTTTAGATTCATCTTCTTCTTCCTTTTGTACACACTGTCTGTCATACACCTTGAAGAACGGATAATAAATAATCCAGGATAAAACGAATATGAATAGCGTAAACAGCAGCCCGATCATGCCTCCAACCGCATAGGAGCAGATTGGCCCCGGCAGATACCAGAAGGAGAATAAGGTAGTCACCTTTGGCAGGATATCAAAGTATAATGCGAACCACGTCAGTGCAGGGGCAAGCAGTCCGATAATCCACATAGGAATCATCAGAATCGGGTTAAACGCGATAGGAGCACCAAATACAAGCGGTTCGTTGATGTTGCATAGATTCGGAACCAAAGAAGCCTTTCCGATGACCTTGCATTTCTTAGATTTTGCCATAAACAGCATCATCAATCCGAGCGCTAATGTACAGCCCCCTCCACCAAGTGTGAAATAATAGGAAACGCCATCTGCATTTATGACGCTGGCTGCATTTCCTGCTGCTACCGCTGCTTGGTTTGCTGCGATTCCCTGCAGTATCAGTGCGGATTCGATCGGATAGATCACCCATGTGGAAATACCGAAGGTATACAGGAAGGTATAACCGAAGAAATACAGAATCACAAAGCCGAGGAAGCTGTCACCAGCACTTAAAATCGGAGAGAATAAGGTATAGATGCAGTCAAAGATACTAATATGCAGCTGGAAGATAAACAACCATCCGACAAACAGAATTATCAGAATCGGAATCAGTGTATCAAACCAAACGGTGATGAAATCCGGAATGGCGCTGTCCTCCTTGAAGAAAGAATGGGTTGAGAATGCATTCATAACAAAGCCAACGAATAAGCCTGCAATCAGTGCTGCAATCATACCGCCGTTGCCAAGCGTGGAGCTTTGAAACAGTATGTTTCCGGCTTCATCAAAGGTGGGACCTACCAGCATCAGGAAAAAGCCGATGCCTGCCAGGCCTGCTTCTTTCTTTGTCTTATTGTGCCGTTTCTTTTCCATCAGCAGATAAGGCACCAGATAGGCAAGATACAGGGACAGCAATCCCAGAGAGAAGGTTGACAGCGGACTGAAATCCGGGAAACCGTCAATCAGACCTCCGAAGGCAGTTAAAATCGTTGTAAATGATCCGATAAAGATCATTGGCATTGCAGTAAGGATTGCTTCCTGTACAGATGCAATCCAGGGATTACGCGCAAGCTTGTTCATTTTCGGAGCAAATTTGTTTGTCATCCAATCCATGAATTTTTTCATATGCTTCTCCTCATTTTTTATTTTTTATAAATTTATAAGCAAAATTTCTTAATTCGTTAATCCTTCAGAAAGGGGATTGCAAAATCAAGGACGGCATCCCCGTCAAGCTCACCGTATGCATCCTTGGGGATAATCTGTACAGCTACTCCATAGGGCTCTGCGATATCCTCCAGATCATGCAGCATATAGCTCAGATGCGGACCTACCAGCAGCAGATCGATATCCTCGATGTAATCCTCTACAACGGAATCACTTCGGGCCTTTACTCCGATTTCGATATTGCGTGCTTTTGCGGCCTGCCGAATGTTTTTTGCCATAAAGCCGCTGCTGGCTCCTGTACCGCAAACTAATAAAATGTTTTTCATAATGATCTCCTTTGTGTCCGTGTGCTTCTTAGAAATCTTCGGACTTTTTTAATAATGAATGAAATTTTTCTGGATTGGTGTTAGAATAAAGAAGAGATGTATCAAAGTATTCCCGTACTTGGCTGAAGTGATTCAGCGTGTGATATGTCTCTTTTTCTTATACCAATCAGCTTAGCTGCCCTCCTTTCTTATCAACACCCTCAGTATAACGAATGCAGAGGAAACAGACAAATTTTAAAAGTTCCTAGTACACGGAACTTTTTTAAGTTGAGCGGATTTCTGAATTCACGTATACTTATCATGTAATACTATCATTGTTTACAGGGGGGATAAGGCAGGAGAGTGATCAAACATGAAAGATAATATATCCACATTGCTCGATTATTTATGGCATCACTATGAAAGCTGGATTTCCGCAGCCGAGCTATCCCAGCTGCTTCACGTTTCCACCCGCCAGATTCGTAAATACATCAGTACCCTGAATGAAGAGCATGTCGAGGAGCCGCTGGTTATTTCCACAAACAAGGGCTACAGGCTGAGCAGCAGTGAGCAGTATCTGCGCTATCGGGAAAGCGGAAAGCATAATCTGGAAACACCGCAGACCCGGCAGAATCTGATTATACAGAAGCTGATTTCGTCCAAGAACGGTATTGATATCTTTGATTTGGCACAGGAGCTTTATGTCAGTGAGTCCACGGTGGATAATGATATCCGCAGCATCCGTAAAATGATATCCGCGTATCAGGTCGGCATCCGCAGAGAAAAGGATGTGCTGTATATCGATGGCAGTGAAAAAGAAAAGCGCCAGCTGATGAGCCGGCTGATTACGAGTGATTCCTACGATAATTTTGTTTTAAAGGACGAGGTACGGCTGCTGACCTACCATTATCACTTCTGGGATTTCCGAAAGAATCTGGATGATATTTTTTCACGCAATAATCTGTTTGCGAATGACTATACACTGAATAATACAGCTCTGCACCTGATTGTGATGATCGATCGCATCCGCAGCAGCTGTATCCTGCACGAACAGGTGGACCTCACACCGTTTTTCAAAACCCCGCAGTATACGGTGGCAAGGGAAATACGGGAATATATCGAAGGGGCATATGCGATACAGATCAATGATGCGGAATTATATAATCTAACCTTGATTATTATGAATAACACCACAATGATTGACTATTCCTTTATCAACGGCTCCAATATCTCCTCCTTCATCGAACAGAAATATATAGATATTGCGCATACCGTTATACACAATGTGGAGGAGTGCTATCTGCTGGATCCCTTTGATGAGGAATTTATCGCGAAGTTTACGATTCATGTAAAGAATCTGTTCAATCGCGTGGAGCATAATTACTATGCCAAAAATCCGCTGACAGCAAAGATAAAATCGACCTATCCCCTGATTTACGATATTGCGGTTTACATCGCCCAGCAGTTTAAGGATATGTATGACATCGTTTTAAATGAGGATGAAATTGCTTTTATCTCCTTCCATATCGGCAGCTATTTTGAAAATAATGTACAATCGAAAAATAAGCTGACCGTCCTGTTTCTTTATGCAGATTATTACAGTCTGCATCAAACTACATTGGAAAAGATCAGTCGTCGCTTTGAGGACAAGGTGACCATTAAGTATGCGATGTCCATACATTCCTATCAGCCAAACCTTTTGCATGCGGATTTGATAATTTCTACCGTGGAAACACCATTTCCCCAGCCGTCGATCATCATTCATCCCTTTCTGATTGAAAAGGATATGAATCAGCTTGAAACCATCATCACCAAGATGCTGACTGAAAAAAACAAGAATAAGCTGAAGGACTTTCTGTTTGATCTGTTTGATCCCAGATTGTTTTATACAAGTATGAACATGGATCGTACCCAACTGATACAGACGCTGTGCAATGATGCCATCCGTCTTGATTATGCCGATGCTTCTTTTACAACCGATGTCTTTGCGCGTGAGCATATGTCCTCGACAGCATTTGAGGATGCCGCCGTTCCGCATTCACTGGCAAGCAATGCAAAGAAAAGCTTTATCAGTGTGGTTTTGTGTCCACAGGGCATGAAGTGGGGAACGCATGAGGTTCATATCGTCACACTGCTGGGTGTCCATGATGATTCCAGAAAGCTGTTTGCGCAGATTTTCGATCATTTGATTGAGATTTTGAGTGAGCCCTCCTTTCTCAATGAGCTGGTGACCTGTCAGGATTATGATTCCTTTATTCAGAAGCTTACACACTATATGGATGCAGTCGATGTATGAAGCAGACTGCATCTTTTCAACGGTATGCGGACAAGCTGTTCGCAATGCGCAAAGGCTGGCAGTCCTATACTAGGCGGCTGTGCTTTTGTGGGAAAATCAAGCATAGCGGATGTAGGATTCAGTTTTCCTTCCAGACGATATCTGTAAGCAAACAACGTTTCCTGCAATGTCCTGCGTATAGTCTTTTAACAATTCGTTCATGAGAATAGGTATGCCGCAAAGTCGTGAACATAAGGCAGCCAGTGAAAAAAACAGCACCTGTCTGAGAAGCGCTGTTTGCTTTTTCGTATTTATTTTAACAGACCATGTGTCAAAAACTGTATGGACTCTATGCAGATTTTTTCATATGTATCCTTTAAAAAAGCTTCATGTTTCTGGCGAAGGCTGTACACATCCCATTTGCTATGTGCTGTGCGGATTCCTCACGGATGGACCTATGGTCAATTCGCTCAAGGAAGTCAATCAGCTGGTTGATGTGCTCATGTCTTCCTCCGTAGGCGAGGTAGCGTCTGAGGCTGGCGCTTCTTTCTCAAGCCCTTGTATGCTGGATTGATTTTTTATCGGCAGGAATCTGTCATACCAGGGAATGGCATCCTTATCGAACAAAGACAGGATACACTGATACATGGTCACGATATATAGGAAGGCCAGAATGAGCACAGCTACTCCGTACATCCAGTGCGCTGCAGCGCTTTGCGTTAGAAAGGCCAGCACACAATGAAAAATATAAAACGGGGCAGGCAGGATGAGGCCGTAAAGAATCATAAAATGAAGCAGATACTGATACCAGTGCGGTGTGTGTCCATCCATGGTTACAAGCTTGATCTTCACAGCTGCCTTTCCCAGCGTTTTGCCGTGCATGAGTATCGGAAGAATGAACAAATACACAAATACGACTGCCAGATAGATAAGACAGATGCGGTTGGCAGGACTAATCAGCAGGAACTCGTCATGTAAGAACAGAATCAGCGCAGTGATGATGGCTGTTGTCAATAGGACAATGAGATTGTCAAAGAAAAATGCCAAGACTCTGCGCAATGGGGATACGCTTCTTCCACGGTCATATGCTTTTTCATCCATACGGCTTCGTGAAACGAGAAAATGAGCAAATACCGGTGTGATTGCATACCCCAGCATGCCGCCCAGTGTATTGGTAATCAGATCGTCAACATCAAACAGACGATAAGGGCGTGGATAGTACCCAAACAGTGCACTCAGCTGCAGACATTCAAAGGATAAGGTCAGAAGAAAGGTAAGCAGCAGGGTTTTCTTCCAGCTGCATTGAAAATAGTAGCGAAGATAAACGCCAAAGGGAACGGTAAGCAGAATGTTGAAGACGATCAGATACAGACTTGGCTCATTCAATGCTGTCAGATAGGTAGCGGGATCATTCCAGATCAGGGAGCTGTTCATGGTGAACTCTTTTAAAGAGGCAAAAGGAATCAGCTGCATAATCGGCTTTGTATAGCTGGCGACCTCTTCTATTGGCGGCAGGGGAAGCACAACAAGAAAATATGCGCATAGCAGATAAAATATAAAGGAATATACAATCAGAACACGAATCGGCAGTATCGATCCGTATTTCCGATATTGCATAATGATATAGGGCAGCGTGATCATCGCCGCAAGAAACGGAAACAGCAGCAGTGCTGACTGCAGGGGAATCAGATATACAGACATGAGAACATACCTCCTGTTCTATTATAGCATGATGGAAGAATAAATCAGAAAAGGTGACAGTAGTGATCGTTTACCGAATGGTAAAAAAGCGATGAAAACATCGCTTTTCTGAACCAATATGCTGAAGGACTCTTATATGTAATACATATAAGAGTCCATGTCGGTGGACGCTTCCTTTTGAGGCTGCGAATTTGATGTGCGGACTGCAGGCCGCTTGGAAATCTGCTGTTCATAATCCTTCCAGCTCTTGAAATACTTGCCTCTTGGCGGCTTGCCCGGCTTGTGAAGGACGGTGCTTTGTTTGATTTCATCACTGTCTTCAATATCCATGCCAAGCTTATTTGCCATAGTCATTCTTGGCTCACAGCCATCCTGAAACAATACAGCAGTGAGAAGCTGGTAACTAAACTGCACCTGATCTTCACAATAATAGCTGATTTCAGTGAGTAGATTTTCCAAAAACTCTGTTAAGAGCTTCTTTGTCAGATTATCCTTAAAAATGACAAAGGTTTCCCTATGGAGGGAGAATACCCTCGTAGCCTGACAGGTTGTAAAATTGCCTTCAATCTGTTCATACAGCTTTTCTCTTGTTTCCTTCAGCCAGATACCGCGCTGTTCATCAAATGAAAGAAAGCCCCGATCCTCATAGCTGACATGAAGCACCTGTACTTTTTTACAATGCTTATATAAATTAGGTAAAAACCTGGTTCGCAATACCGGATATTTCATGTGCCTCTCCTTTTTACATCGTTATTTATATGTATAAGTATAACACGATGGAAAAGGTTTTGCGATATGCAATCATATATCACTAAAATTCTAGGATTTCAATTTTTATATAAGTATGGTATACTGATACGGGTATTTCCATCCTGAACACGCCAATAACGTGTTTTTATTTGGGCAAATTCAGCGAATGAGGCGATGGATGCGGGGTACGATAAGAAGAAAGGAAGTGAATGCGTGAATTTCATTCAGGAGCTATTAGGAAATCTAAACACTTTTTTATACAGTAATATATTGATCATTTTATTGGTCGCAGCTGGTCTGTATTTCAGCATACGGACAGGCTTTGTACAGTTTCGCATGCTGGGGGAGGGGCTGCGTCTGCTTGGGGAAAAGGCACATCACCATGACGGTGTATCCTCTTTTCAGGCATTGATGATCTCAACGGCCTCCCGTGTAGGAACCGGAAACATTGCGGGTGTCGCAACCGCTCTTGCTGCAGGGGGTGCAGGCTCCATCTTCTGGATGTGGGTGATTGCACTGATTGGAGGAGCCAGTGCCTTTGTGGAATCCACGCTGGCTCAAATATATAAGGAACGCGATGGCGATCAGTTTCGCGGAGGTCCTGCTTATTATATAGAAAAAGCCTTGCATAAGAGATGGCTGGGGATTCTGTTTGCCGTATTGCTGATTGCCTGCTTTATTTTCGGCTTCAACGGCTTACAGGCCTATAATGTGAGCAGTGCGCTGGAATATTACGTAACGGATACACAAACAGCCTCCATGCTTGTTGGTCTTGTTCTTGCAGGGGCTACTGCAGCGGTTATCTTCGGAGGGGTTCATCGTATCGGTATCATCAGCTCTACGATTGTTCCCATCATGGCCGTGCTGTATATTCTGCTGGGACTTTACATAACGGTAGCCAATATCAGCGGACTGCCGGCGATATTCGCACAGATTTTTCAGGAAGCCTTTGATTTACAGGCAATCTTCGGAGGCTTTGCAGGCTCCTGTGTTATGTATGGCATCAAGCGGGGACTGTTTTCCAATGAAGCCGGGATGGGCTCTGCACCAAATGCCGGGGCAACCGCGGATGTATCTCATCCGGTTAAGCAGGGACTTGTACAGACGATATCTGTTTTTATTGATACGATTCTCATCTGCTCGACGACAGCCTTCATGCTGCTGAATTTTGGTATCGAGGACGGACTGACAGGAATGCCATATGTTCAGACAGCGGTTTCCTCGGAGGTAGGCGTCTGGGGAATTCATTTCATAACGATTTCCATTATCCTGTTTGCCTTTTCCTCGCTGATTGGAAACTATTGCTATGCGGAAAGCAATTTGAAGTTCATCATTAACGATAAGAAAGCACTTCTTATATTCCGATTGGTTACAGTTGCTGTAATTTTCTTTGGCGCACAGGCGGATTTTTCCACCATATGGGATTTAGCTGATGTTTTGATGGGCTTTATGGCGATTGAAAACATTCTGGTGATTCTCTTTCTGGGCAATATTGCCTTCCTTGCTTTAAAGGATTACACAAAGCAGAAAAAGCAGGGAAAGGATCCGCTGTTTGAACCGGAAAAGCTGGGCATCCGGCATGCGGAATGCTGGGAGAGCATTGATGAGGAATATAAGGAATCCTGAGGTTTTTTATAATTGGAAGCTTCTTTACATAAGAAAATTAAGAAAGCACCCTGTTTTTGCCTTTGCAAATGCAGGGTTTTAGCGTAGAGGAAAGGTCTTGATGCTGATTTTATAAGCTGCTGTTTCTATGAAATGCTGGTCCGCTATAATAGGAAAACAAAAATGGCAGAGCTAGGATTGGATATTTTGACTTGGAATGCGACTAGCTTTTATACTGTGTAAGAATCGGCTGACAATGTGTAGCGTTCTGATCCTCATGAAACAGGGTCTTCCTGATAAGGAAAGAGTCTTTATGATAAGGAAGGGAAAGCTGGAAGGAAGTTAGCATTACCTTTCAGCATTGCGAGGAAGGATGGTTTTGCATTTGAAAGTTTCGCATCCTGGTGTTATACTAACAGACGTTGGGAATACTGCAAAGGAACAGGAAAGAAGGTTATTGGAATGACAAAAATTGATATTATCTCTGGCTTTCTGGGAGCTGGAAAAACAACACTGATCAAGAAGCTGATCAAGGACGTATTACATAAGGAAAAGATCGTTCTGATTGAAAATGAGTTTGGTGAAATCGGAATTGACGGTGGATTTTTAAAGGATGCAGGAATCGAAATCCGGGAAATGAATTCCGGCTGTATCTGTTGTTCTCTGGTTGGAGATTTTTCTGAGGCATTGAAGAAGGTGCTTGCGGAATATCATCCGGAGCGTATCATTATTGAGCCAAGCGGTGTCGGTAAGCTGTCGGATGTAATAAGAGCAGTACAGGGAGTGGCGGAAGAAACCGAAATTTGTATGAATAGCTTTACGACGGTTGCGGATGCACAGAAATGCCGTATGTATATGAAAAACTTTGGTGAGTTCTTTAATAATCAAATCGAATATGCCAATACCATTATTTTGAGCCGTACACAAAATCTGAGTGAGGAAAAGCTGCAAAGTGTAACACGTGATGTAAGAGCACATAATGCACATGCGACATTCATCACCACTCCGTGGGATGAGCTGAGCGGAGAACAGATTCTGGAGGCTATGGAACAGAAGCAGTCACTGGAAAAGGAGCTGCTTGCGGAAGCAGACATCTGTCCGACATGCGGTCACCACCACGAGCATGAAGAGGAGTGTAGTCACGAGCATCATCACCACGAGCATGGGGAGGAATGCAGCCACGAGCATGACCATCACCACGGGCATGAAGAGGAAGGCGGTCACGAGCATGACCATCATCATGAGCATGGGGAAGGCTGCAGCTGTACGCATGATCACCATCATCATCACCATCACCACGCAGATGAGGTATTCACCAGCTGGGGAATGGAAACCGTGCGTACCTATCAGGAAGAGGAGCTTCAGCGCATCCTGAAGAGGCTTTCAACCAGTGAAGAATATGGTATTATCCTGCGTGCAAAGGGGATGCTGAAAACAGAAGGTAAGGAATGGCTGTATTTTGATCTGGTTCCGGAAGAATTTGAAATACGAAAAGGACAGCCTACCTATACCGGAAGATTTTGTGTTATTGGCTCCAAGCTTAAAGAAGATAAGCTGAAAGAGCTGTTTCATGCGGAATAGGAGAAGGTTATGACAGTACCTGTATATCTGTTTACCGGATTTCTGGAAAGCGGTAAAACAACATTGATCAAGGAAACTCTGCTGGATGCGGGATTCAATACCGGAGAACGCACACTGCTGCTCGCCTGTGAAGAAGGTATGGAAGAATACGATGATGATTTTCTGACAAAAACAAATACCGCTCTGGTCACAGTGGATAATGAAGCGGCGATGAGCTATGAATTTTTAAAGAAATGTGACAGCTTGATTGAACCTGACCGTGTCATGATTGAATTTAACGGAACCTGGAATTTGAATGGTTTTATGGATGTGGAATATCCCTTCGACTGGCTTCTGGTTCAGATTTTATCCACAGTGGATGCTTCCACATTTGAAGTTTATCTAAACAATATGCGCTCCATGATATATGACCAGCTGCTGCACTCGGAGACGATTATTTTTAATCGCTGTGATGAAGCAACCAAAAAGCTGTACCTGAGAAATAATATCAAGGCAATCAATAAGGGCGCACAGCTGATTTATGAAACAAAAGACGGTCAGATTGTGGGGCTTGGTGATGATGAGATGCCTTTTGATCTGCAAGCGGATATCATAACCATTCAGGATGGCGATTATGGTCTGTGGTATATGGATGCTCTGGAGCATCCCCGTAAATATGACGGAAAAAGCGTAGAGCTGAAAGGAAAGGTCATTGCAACGCATGTGGACGGAATACCGAATGCGTTTGTTTTTGGGCGGTATGCCATGGTCTGTTGTGCAGATGATACTTCACTGATTGGACTGCTGTGTCATTATGAGCATGCCAGTAATCTGATCCCAAAGGACTGGGTGAGCATCACGGCACAGATCGCAGTCGAATTTGATGAGGAATATCAGGGGGATGTTCCGGTGCTGTGTGTGAAGCAGCTGACGGAAGCACAGCCGCTGGAGGATGAATTCGTATATTTTAATTAAGATGAGCTGAATATGAAAAAGATATTCAGCTTTTTTCTACAATAACAAAATCAAGAAAGCATGGATGTCATGGCGCTTATGGCTGTTTGCCTCCGCTATGCGTGTAGAAAATAGCCTTCCCATTGCTGCTATACGTAAGGGAAGAATAGCGGAAAAGCCTTCCTGCTATCGGCATTATTCCAATATCTGCTGCATACGTGAACTACCGCCAGCTATAGAGCAAGCGGCTTCTAATGAAAGCATGCGCATTCATCCCCCACCTGTTCATCGACCACTGAGGTGGGGGTATTCTGCCTGCTTTTTAGATAAAAACGGCCCCTAGCCAGAAGCATGTGGAAAGGCTCCTGGATTTTTTATCGGTTCATGCTTTTCTATGCTTTTAACCGTTGCAATCATGCAATATTCATGTACAAATACATACGGATGTATGGGTCGGCAGGAATAATCTGTGTGAATTCTATTTATATATAACGGTTTCTCTTGTTCCATGGGAAAAGTGTGTTACAATAATCACAAAGGTGGAGATAAATATAATGGATAAGCAGATGTTCATCCTCGATGAAGAAATTAAAAGAAAACGCGCCTGCAGGGATGTGGATGGAATGCAGGAGGACAGCAGGGAGCTTTTAAGGCTTGCGCATGCGCAGCAATGCCCTGCATATGAGGCACTTGCTTATTATTACAGCACTCTCTGCCACTATCTGAAAAAAGAAAATGCACTGGCGATTCGTGACTGTCTGGCAGGAATTACAGTGTGTGATAACAATGAGGCCTGTGCGAAGGCATACATTCTGCTATCTAATTTTTCCGGTGTTCTATACAGTGATCAGGACAATCTTCTTTCCGGTCTGCAACAGTTTTTGAATGCGTATTATAAAGCACTGGAGCATCCCGAGCTGCATCTTCGCCATCTGATTTTGAATAACCTCGGAACGATGTTTATCAAGGTGGAGGATTTTGACAATGCTTTGAAATATCTGAAGGAAGGCTTCAAAGAGCGTAGAGAAAACAGAATTCCTATGGATCGCTCGGATGCGGTTTTGATTACAAATATAATTATCGCATATGCACAGCTTGGTCAATACGAAAGTATCCCGGCATGGCAAAGGCTATTCGTAGAGCATCAACAGGAAATGGGCATCCCCTCTTTATTTCTAAACTATGTGCTCACCCTTGCCTTTATGGCGGATTATAATAAGGATGACAGTGCATTCTGCATGCATGTAGATGATATACTGAGACTATCCGGACAGGAACAGGATGTGAACAATACCTTTCAGCTTCTTTCCTTTCTTTTTGACATCTGTCTGCGTAAAAAGGATCGCTGTTTGTGCGACAAGGTGTATCAGAAAATGGAGACGCTGGTTCATCTAGCCGATAATCCACTGATGCTCGCCCGCCTGTCCAACCTGTACATTCGTCTGCTGCGTGAATTTGAGGATAAGCGGCTGAAGGATGCACTTGTGGAAAACTACCAGCTTAATCTACTGGCTAAAAAAGAGGAACAAAAGCGCGGACGGCAAAGTCTGGCATTGAAGATGGAGCTTGAGGAAAGCCAGTACCAGCAGAAGAAGATCATGGCACAGAACGAAAAGCTGCGTTACACAAGTGAGCTGGATGGATTTACGGGAATTTATCACAAGAAGGCTTTTGAAAAGCACGTCAAGGAACAGATGAAGCAAGCGGATGCCGCTTCCTGGGGCGCTTTGCTTATTCTGGATGTAGACCAGTTCAAGGAGGTCAATGATACCTATGGTCATCTTGTGGGAGACGAAGCAATTTTACGCATTGTTGATATCATGAAGCATGTGCTGCGTCCCAATGATGTTGCCGGACGAATCGGCGGGGATGAGTTCAGTATCTATCTGAACGGCATACAGGAGGAAGCACAGCTGCAGCAGTTGCTGGATACGATACTGGAGCGTATCCGTGCAATCCGCCTTTTGGAAATGCACAGAGTGTTGACTATGAGCATTGGCTGCTGCCTCATCAAGCACGCAAACGCCTGCTTTCACGATGTCTATGAACGAAGTGATCAGGCTCTTTACAAGGCAAAGGAAAAAGGAAGAAATCAGGCTGTTGTGTATGTGGAAAACGAATACAGCGCATAGAAGCTGACTGTATGTAATGCATTCAAAAGCATAAAATACAGTCAGTTTTTTGTTATTCCCTCTTAACTTGTGGTATAGTATACCTGTTGATAAAAGAAGGGAGCAGCTATGCGTAAAACAAATTATCACATGCATACCCGGCGCTGTATGCATGCCTCAGGCAGGGATGAGGAATATGTACAAAGTGCTATTAAAAACGGTTATGAGGAAATCGGATTTTCTGATCATTCCCCATGGAAATATGACAGCGATTTTGTGGCGAACATGCGAATGCCGTTGTCAAAATTTGATGACTACTATGCCTCCATTTCATCCTTGAAGGAAAAATATAAGGATCAGATATCCATCAAAATCGGATTGGAATGTGAATATTTCCCAAAATATATCGATTGGCTGAAGCAATTTCTGATTGACAGGAAGCTGGATTATATCATCTTTGGTAATCATTATTATAAGACGGATGAGGAGCGCGTGTATTTTGGGACTGCATGCGAAGAGGAGGCATGGCTGATTGCCTATGTGGATGAAGCCATCGCCGGAATGAAAACCGGTCTGTATTCCTATTTGTGTCATCCGGATTTGTTCATGCGCGGCCGTCGTGTTTTTGATGAAGTCGCAAAACGGGAATCCATACGCTTGTGTCAGGCCGCAAAGGAATTAAACATACCGCTGGAATACAATCTGGCAGGGGCTGCTTATAATGACATCATGCATACCATGCAGTATCCGCATACAGATTTCTGGAAAACTGCGGCAGAGGTTGGCAATACCGCAATCATCGGTGTCGATGCCCATGAGCCGGCTGCACTGGAAACCGATACATATCGTGAGGAAGGCATTGCACTGCTGACGGGCTTTGGCATGAATATTACTGATACGCTACCCTTGAAGGATTTTACAAAGCTGTGAGTGAAGAACGCATATTGATCGTTGAGGACGATGAAACAATCCACAGCATGATTCGTGAATTTCTGCAGAAGGACTACACCTGTCTGGACGCGTATTCCGGAACAGAAGCGCGTCTGGTTTTACAGCAAACCAATGTATCGCTTGTACTGCTTGATTTGATGCTGCCGGGTATCAGTGGTGAAGCGCTTCTCAAGGAGCTGAAGCTAAAGCAGCTTCCGGTTATCGTATTATCCGCAAAGGATGCCATCGATGATCGTGTGGCTCTGCTGAATGAGGGGGCTGATGATTATTTATGCAAGCCGTTTGATTTAAAGGAGCTGAAGGCCAGAATTCAGGTACAGCTGCGCAAGCGAATGCCGCAGCAGGAGCATGAAATCGCTGTTGACGGTGTTGTTCTTCTTCCGGATTTCTGCCATTTGGAAATTCAGGGAAAGAAAATCCGTTTGACAAGACATGAATACAGAATTCTGGAGCTGCTGATGCGGGATGTCAAACGGGCACGTACGAAAAAGGAAATTTATGAGTATGCATGGGAAGATGATTATCTGGGAGATGACAAGACCATCAATGTGCATATCAGCAATATCCGAAGCAAGCTGAATGCAGTATCGAAACGGGAATATATTGAAACGATATGGGGCATTGGATTCAAATGGAAGGACTAAGGTCCTTTTCTTTATTCTTTCTTAACCTTTTCCAGACTGTTTCTGAAACTTCGTTTGTTATAATCTTCATGTACAAGGAAGGACTGATAGTATGAAGGAATGGATTGTAGAAACAAATGCACTGACGAAGAAATTTCATAATTTCACAGCAGTTGATCAGGTTTCATTTCATATGAAGAAGGGATCAATCACTGGTCTGATTGGACCAAACGGGGCAGGAAAGTCCACGCTTATGAAGCTGATGAGCGGTCTTCTGCATGAAACACAAGGGGAGCTGAAGCTGTTTGGAAAGCATCCGGCGGATGATCCGTTTGTATTTCGGCGTGTCGGTACGCTGATAGAAAATGCGGGGCTGTATCCGGCATTAAATGCATATGACAATCTTAAAATGAAGGCACTCATGCTGGGCTGCTGCAGCCATGAGCTGATAATGGAGCTGTTAAAGCTTTGCTCACTCTCCACAACAGGAAAGAAAAAGGCTGGTAATTTCTCAATGGGAATGAAGCAGCGTCTGGGAATTGCGATGGCATTGCTGGGAGACCCCGAGCTGCTGATTCTGGATGAGCCGACAAACGGTCTCGATCCGCAGGGAATCTGTGATATGCGGGATCTGCTGAAGCGTCTGCAGGAGGAGCGCGGTATGAGTATCCTGATCAGCTCCCATATGCTGGCGGAGCTGGATAAGGTTGCTACGGATTTTGTTGTGATTCGGTCCGGAAAAATCATTGAGCAGTTCACAAAGGATGAATTGCTGGAGCGCTGTCGGGACTGCTTTCAGCTGCGTGTGGATGATGTGAAACGGGCAAGCGTTATCCTCGAGGAAAAATGCTTTGTACAGACGTATGAGGTGCTGCCAAAGGGAATTCTGCGCCTGTATGATCATTATGAGGACCCGTCCCATATTGCCCGACAGCTGGTGATGAATGATGTGGCACTTTATGGTATGGAGGATCATCATCAGGATTTGGAAGCCTATTTCCTGAAGGAGGGAGAAGAGCATGTGGAATAATTTGAAAATGGATTTGTACCGTATGGTACGGCAGAAGTCCTTTTATATTGCCATGGTCATCATGCTGCTGTTGTATTTCTGGATGACGAATGCTGCCGGTTTGCAAAACAATACGCCGTTTGCGAGCTTTTATGCCGATAAGAATACACTTGTGGATTTCCTCTACTATTTTCCAAAAAGCGCATTTTACGCGGTTGCTGTCTTAGTCTTTTTATCTCTGTTCTTCTGTGAAGAATATGCCAGCGGCTTTGTGAAGAATATTTATCCGTCCATTCATCGCAAGGAGCTGCTGTTGCTGGAACGCTTTGTCTTCTCGTTTATCACTGCTTTTATTTATTGGATAGCCATCATTGTTATGGTTGCTGTGGAAAACCTGTGGCAGCAGGATTCCTTTGCCACCTTCAACATCTTGCAGTTTATTGGCTACTCATTGATGCAGATGCTGATTTTGACGGTGATTGCATCCTTTCTGAATCTGCTCATCCATGCGACGGGAAGCAAGGTGCTTGCCATTCTGGTATCCGTCGGTTATGGCAGTATGACGATTTTCATGCTGCATGCCGGTATCATGTCGTTACTGAACGTGGATTACACGGATTATATTCTGTATGCGATATCCGGTCAGCTGCCTGTAGAATGGGATGCTTTATTCTATAGCCGCGCTGCTATGGTGGCAATTACCAGTGCAATCCTGTATAATGTAGGCAGCTATATACTGCTGCGGAAAAAGGATCTAAAATAAGGAAGGGAGGGAACAGTATGCTGGAAATTATCGTGCTTGTATTGGGCATCCTGTGTCTGTTCCTTTTGCTGCTTCTCTTGCTTCAGCACAATAATCTACGCTGTATCAAAGAGCAGCTGATCTATACCAACCGGGAGCATAGCACCTTCCGGTTTTATTCAGCATCCATGGACCCGCAGATGAAGGCGCTTTGTGAGGAGATGCAGAAGCTGCGGGAATATTATATGCAGGAAAGTGTGCGGGCCATGCGGATGGATCATAATTTTAAGCATCTGATTACCAACATATCGCATGATATCCGCACGCCGTTGACAAGTATCAGCGGTTATCTGCAAATGCTGGAAACAGCAGAGAATGAAGCGGAACGACAGCATTGCTTTCAGGTGATCCGGGCACGTATGACATATTTACAGGACTTACTGGAGGAGCTGTTTTTGTATACGCGCCTGAGCAGTGCCAGCATTGAGTTTCATCCGGAGCCGATTCGCATTCATGATATGCTGAGTGAAGTGCTCCTGCATTACTACGAGGATTTCAAACAGCAAGAGCTGGAGGTTCAGCTGGAGGTCGATCCTATGACGATCCTGACAGGGGATTCGGTATATCTAAAGCGAATGCTGCATAATCTGTGTGTAAATGTACTGCGTCACGGCTTTGGAGCCTTTGTGATTTCGGCAAAGGAAACAAACAGCACATGCGAGCTTGTTTTTGAGAATGACCTTGTGGATGATGTGGATGCAAAGGCGATATTTGATCGTTTTTATACAAAGGATAATAGTGGAAGCGGCAGAGATACTGGTCTAGGATTGGCTATTGTTAAGGAGCTGTGTGAAGGAATGCAGGGAACGGTGTTTGCACAAAAGGAAAAGCATCGACTGTCTATTCATACCATCTTTCCGGGAGGCAGGACATTTTAAATCAAGCAGGAAAGGTGGAAAAACTGGATGAGGATGTGGAAGAGCATGCAGGGATGGCAGTCTGCAAATAAAAGATGAGCAGTATATCGAAGGAGCATAGAAAGGTTGATCCTGATATTCCCGGATAAGGTATCGCCTTCAATAAGGAATGCGGTATAGCATAAACGATGGCAGAAACAGCTGGCATAAAATGACAAACGGTTGTCCACCGGAACCAATTACAAATGAAAAAGAGAATTCAAAGATACCTCGCGTAAAGTTTGAATTCTCTTATTTTTATATCGTGCTGTACAGCAGCCTGTTTGTTTTCTTGATTGTAGGGTGCAACAGCCTATTTATTTGTCTAATTCGCATGCAAACTGGTTTTACCATACTGTCGTAGGAAGCCGATGCCGGCCGCAAGCAGCGCACAGCCAAGTCCGGTATAGAAGGACTTGATACATACATCCGGCCAAAGGTGGGACGCACGCAGAGCGATACCAAAGCTCATCATACAAATCATAATCACATAAGATTTTGCATCGAAGAAACGCAGGATATGCATACGATCTTCTTTATTGGCAAGAATGCGCTCAGTATGCTTATGAATCAGCTTTTTGAAAATCATATGATAGAAAATCAGGAAGGTGACAACTGCGGCAGCAGCAGTTGCTATGCTCATATAGCTGGTACTCAGCCATCCAATCCGAACAATATTGAAGCCTGCGGCAGCCCATACAATACCTGCGATCAGAAGCAGATATTTCTTTGCTACATGCATGATTCCTTCACCTTCTCTTTCAGCATCAGGAAGAAGAGAATCATACCGATACCAACCAGAATGTGCCCAATACCTGCAAAGCCGGAAATCATACCGTTTGCCGCAGAGCTCAGTGTGCTGCCGTTTACCTGAAGAACACCACGAACTGCCAGCATCAGAGAAGTCAGAAGAACACCAATATTATATACGATGATAAATGCCCTGTACTTTTTTGATTCCTGAATAGCAAACAGTCGGATACAGAAGGTGACAATCAGAAACATGACCATCCCCAGCAGAAACAAATGGGTATGCACAAAGGATAATGCTGTGCGCCCGTCAAAGCCGCTAAGCTTTGTGAATTCCCGGTAAAAGACTCCGCCAATCATAGCGAGAATCGCATATAGAAATGCAAGATTTATTGTTTTTTTCATAAATAATTCAGCTCCTTTTTCATCATTTGATATCCCATCCATACAACCCATACATAAGCGAGTGTCTTGGGAATCATCAGCATTCCAATCATTGGCATGGTATCTGCCCATAAGACAACCGGAATGTAAAACAGAAAACTCAGTGTTATGGCAAGCCACATATAGCGGAAGATGAAATCCTCTTTTTGTCTGGCCTGCTGATAAAACAACACGATGATCCAAAGCCCCATCATGGCAAACGGAACATTTCGCAGGATACCCCAGAAAAGCGGTGCATCCGGACTTGTCCATGCATTCTGCGGAAAGAAGCAGAGTGCAATTCGGAAAAAAGCAAGCAGATACATACCTGTGCGAAGCAGGGGACTGTGTCTGTTATAACGCAGCTCCCATATGTGAAACAGCAGCAGGTAGAAAATGGTCATGGTAATGGATGTTATGAATTTCCCGATTCCCAATGCTGTCGTGTGTGCCGCAAGTCCATCTGTACATAAAGCATAGGCTCTTGGGACCAGATGGAAGGCGTCTCCCAGCCCAAGGGTTACCGCCATGATTCCAAACAGCAGAAGCATACGGCTTCCTTTTGCCTTTCGTATCATGGTGAACCCGAGAATACAAACGGTACATAAATATAAAATATCAAAAGCAGTTTCCATAACAGCCTGCATGTGTCTTCCTCCTTATTATATGAACATCGTTCATTTTGGACCGTGAGAAGCTGTTCAATGGTTTGCCTGAAGCAGTCGGCAGATAAGCTCCTTAGTGAAGGTACAGCTCCTTCTTTGGTGTGATAAATCATTCATCATATGCTCCATCAGAAAATCGATGAAGGCTTCCTTCGTAAATGTATCATCCCAAATATGCTCCGGGATATTACAGTCCTGCTGTAAGGCATAAAGGAATCCCTTGCGGATATGCAGCTGATAGCGTTCCTCCATCTGCTTTCCACGCTCTTTTTCTGTATTGCGCAATATATCCAGTTGGCCCAGCAAAACGGAAAAGAAATCCTCCATATGCTCAGCAAGTCGAAGATATACAACCTCATAGAAATCTGCAAAGGGCAGTGTTTCACTGAGCGTACAGATGTCCTTATGGAATATGCCTTTCCAGAAGCTTTCCACAATGGCAAGCAGCAGGTCAGCCTTTGACGGGAAGTAGTTGTATACAGCTCCTACCGAAATATTCTGTTTTTTCGCCAGTGTCCGGATACTGAGCTGATCAATGCCTTCCTGAAAAACAATCTGTCTGGCTGTATCCAGAAGCTCCTCTCTTGAGGTTACTACCTTATTCATAAACCACCTCCAACTTGAACACTGTTCATTATAGGAGATGGTTCACTATATGTCAAGGAACCTGCTTCTGCATCTATTCTGCTCATAATATAGGAAAAGCAGCCGCATAAATTATATTCGTGCAACTGCTCACATACCAAGCATTATAAAACGAAGTAAATCCACAAGGGTGTGTGCCCCGATTGCTGAGAACAGATTGATCTTTTGCATCATTATGGAAAACGGAAGAGCGAACAGCAGGGAAAGCATGAGAATGCTTATGATATCCAGAGTCTGCGGAAAATGCAGAAATACGTGAGGGAAAATAAGAATGATGAAAATGAGGACGCGTGCGAAAGAAGTTAAAGAAGCTTTTCCATAAAGACGTATTGCCCATGCAAATAGAAATAAACGAAAGTAAACCTCTTCAAAAATTCCAGCCTGCAGGGCAGCAAACAGATAAGACAGCTTCCAATGAGGATGCAGATAGCTGTTGGATAACAGTAAGTTTAAGACAGCTAAAAGGATGCCTGCCATGAGGCAAAGAAGCGTTTTCCGCAGTTGTGCTTTTGCGATAGTTTTATCGGTAAACAAGAATGGAATATCGTAAGAGCTGTGCAGCATTGTCGTGGCAGAGAGGTAAGCTGGGAATACTGCGATGGATAATATGGTGTTGTTAGCCAGTACGATGAGGCTGAGAAAACAGGCTGTCAGCAGATCCTTCCTCTGTATATCATGATAATCTTTTATGAGCTGGATGATGGAAATGACGGAGATCGGAACCAGCCAGGCGAGCATACCGATGGTCTGTGCGCTGATTATGGAGTAGCTGCATAAAAAGAATGCAAACATGCTTAGATGCAGTGTATGTTTTTTTCTGTTAAACATCGGCTTTGCGGCCTTTTCTTTTTTGTGACATCTCATCACGACAAAGTAGATAAAATATAAATCCCGGCAGTGTAATGGAAATCAAAACATACCATAGAGGACGAATATCACGTATTTTGCAATCAAGGTAGACAAAGCGTAGTATTACAGATATAAACATTATGGCAGCACAGAAGCAGGCTGTCGCAGAAATTGTCATAATGTTAAAAATCCAGAATTCTGGCCTTTCCTGATAGCGTAAAAGTAGACCAATAAGAAGCATTGTAGCGAAAACGATAAGAAATGTACAGAAGGGTAATAAAAAAATCTTTTTTTTCAGCATGTCTGTGAAATAATGCGTGGTCTGATAACCACGCTTTAAGGTGATACTGTCATTCATAAGATCCTGTATTGTTACCGAGAAAATTTCAGCAAGTCTTGCCAGATTATCTGAGCTGGGCTTTGATAATCCCTTCTCCCACTTACTAATGGATTGCCGGCTGACATCCAGAAGTGCTGCAAGGCTCTCCTGCGATAACTGGTGCGTTGTGCGAAGCAATTTAATTTTGTCATTTACGTTCATTGTATCAGCTCCTGAATTTAGGATACCAGAATGCGAGTGCTTTCGTCTAGCAACTATTCCGCAACTTTGCCTGATTTCATACATAGTTTCCTGATACATAAGGAAAAGCAGGGATGGTATCCTTTTATGAGCGTACTTGGCACGCTAGTTTCATTCTTAAAAAAATTTTTGATCGGATTTTCTGGTTTCATAGCATAGGGTTTAAAATCGCAGCAGCTTCTAAAAACATACTGGAAGCTGCTGCGCAGAATAATAAAAATAGATAGTTTCAAAGCCTGATAAGCAAATGTACACTTTTTAAGTGTCGATTTGGCAGTTGATGGATGATTTAAAGTGTTAGCTATGTGCCGCATCCGCAAGTGTCTTCACAAAGCTGCCCACCTCCTCCAATGTGATTTCCTGCTTTGCAAGTTGACCGATTTTCTCTACAATGGCACTTCCGACGATAACGCCATCCGCATAGGTCTTCATCTCATTGATCTGCTGTGGGGTGGAAATACCGAAGCCAAGAGCCTTCGGCGTATCACTGTAGGCAGAAAGCTCCTTTAAAAATGCCTGTAAATCTGTTTGGAATTCCTTTCGCGCACCGGTTACACCAAGGGAGGTTACGCAATACAGAAAGCCTTCGCTTTGTTCTGCTATACTTTTTTTACGAGTATTGGATACAGGCGTTACCAAAGAAATCAGCTGTATATGATATGCATCCGCCAGTGGCTTTAATTCCTTGCGATGCTCCATAGGAAGATCAGGAATGATCAATGCATCGATACCGGCAGCTTCACTTTCCCTGAGAAAATTTTCTGCCCCGTATTTAAAGATTTGGTTGTAATACAGGAGGAAAACAAGCGGAATCTGGGAGAACTCGCGAATGTTCGACATCATGTTCAGAACAGTCCCGGTTGTAATGTCATGCTGTAAAGCACGAAGACTTGCCTCCTGAATAACGGGTCCCTCCGCAATGGGATCAGAAAAGGGGATTCCGATTTCAATGATATCGCAGCCATTGCTTTCCAGCTGCTTCACACAGTCAATGCATGTGGCGATGTCCGGATCACCTGCCGTCAGAAAGCCGATGAAGGCCGTTTTTTGTTCCTGCTTCAATTTCTTAAATACTGCATCGATTCTATTCATGAACGTCCACCTCCAGATATTCCGCAATACTTTTTACATCCTTGTCACCGCGTCCGGACAGCGTAACGGCGAGTATGCTGTCCTTCGGCATGGTTGGGGCAAGCTTCATGGCATAGGCAAGCGCATGACTGCTTTCAATTGCCGGTATGATACCTTCTGTTTTTGTCAGATACAGAAAAGCCGCAACCGCTTCATCATCCGTGACAGGCACATACTTCACGCGTCCGCTTTTGGCAAGACTGGCATGCTCCGGTCCGATTCCCGGGTAATCCAGTCCTGCGGATATGGAATACACCGGCATAATCTGTCCGTCATCATCCTGTAGAAACAGCGATTTCATCCCATGCAGAACACCGACACTGCCGCGTGCTATGGTTGCGGCATGCTGAAAGGTATCAATCCCTTTACCTGCTGCCTCACATCCGATCAATGCAACCTCCTCATCCTCCAGAAAATCATAAAAGGTGCCAATGGCATTGCTGCCGCCACCTACACAGGCAATGACCGCATCCGGCAGACGGCCTTCCTTTTCCAGACACTGCGCCTTCATTTCCTCGGAGATGATTTTCTGAAAATCACGGACAATCATCGGATACGGATGCGGTCCGACAGCAGAGCCAAGTACATAAAAGGTATCATTGCAGCGGGAAGCCCACGCCCGCATAGCGTCGTTACATGCATCCTTCAAGGTTCCCGTACCACTGGAAACTCCGGTTACCGTTGCCCCAAGCAGTTCCATTTTGAAGACGTTCAGCGATTGTCTGCGCATATCCTCAACGCCCATGAATACCTCACACTCCATACCGAAAAGAGCCGCCGCTGTCGCAGATGCAACCCCGTGCTGTCCTGCACCTGTCTCTGCTATGATTTTCGTTTTACCCATCCGTTTTGCCAGCAGCACCTGTCCCAGTACATTGTTGATCTTGTGTGCACCGGTATGATTCAGATCCTCCCGTTTCAAATATATCTTCGCACCGCCCAGCTCCTCACTCATCTTCCTTGCATAATACAGCAGAGAAGGACGGTTCGCATATTCTCTTAAATAAAACTGCAGCTCCTGCTGAAAATCCGGATCATCCTTTACCTGCTCATAGGCCTGCTCCAGCTCCTCCAGAGCAATCATAAGTGTTTCCGGCGCATACTGTCCGCCAAACGCTCCATACATTCCTTTTGTCATACTGCCTCCCATCTCCCGCTTTTTGCGGATAATCAAATGTGAACAATCGCATATATCCTTACAAGGCGCATTCCTGTGCCTTCCTTATTTCTTTTATCTGCTTCATAAACGAGCGTACTTTTTCTTTATCCTTCCTGCCATCGGTTTCCAATGCAGTGGATACATCGATGCCATATGGCTGTAGCGCCAGAATTTCCTCTACAGTATCCATGCCGATGCCACCGGCAATGATGAGTCTGGATACGTCCAGCTTTTGCAGTACATCCATGGCGATACGCTTTCCACTTCCTCCGCGCAGGCCCTGCACATAGCTGTCCACAAGCAGACGGTCCGCATGTGGAAACCAAGCAGCATCCATATCCTCAAGCTGATGAATGCGTACTGCCTTCCAGATTTCACACCTGCAGCTTTTTTTCAGCTGTTCGATATCCTTATCACTTTCATCCCCGTGCAGCTGAATCACATCCAGACCTGTCTGTTTCGCGATTTGTGCTATAACATCAGGCTGTTCATTCACAAAAACGCCGACAAGTCTGCTGTATTTCAAGATACTTGAAAGCCTTATGGCGGTCGCTGCGGATATCTGATGTTTTCCAGGGGCAAATACAAAGCCGACATAGTCCGGCTGTACCTCATTCATCAGCACCGCATCCTCTTCGCTTCTAAGACCGCACAGCTTTACAACTGCCATACTTCAGCTCCTGCAGGTGGGTGCGGATATCCGCACAGCGCATGAAGCTCTCTCCGATCAGGACAGCATCTGCGCCTGCTTCTCTTACATATTCCATATCCTCATGGGTGAAAATTCCGCTTTCCGAAACGATACTGATATCCGCAGGAATGCGGCCAGCCAAACGCTTTGTGGTTTCCAGTGATACCGCGAAGGTATGCAGATCGCGGTTATTGATACCGATGATTTCCGGATGCAGTAATAATGCACGCTCCAGCTCCTCTTCATTGTGAACCTCCACGATACACTCCAGCTCGAGAAAGCGCGCCATATGATAGAACTCCCGCAGTGCCGCATCATCCAGCATAGCCACAATCAGCAGCATCATGTTTGCGCCAATGCGCTTTGTCTGTACAACCTCGCGGGCATCCAGTATGAAATCCTTGCGCAGAATGGGGAGATCGCTCACCGAACGGGCAATCGCTATATTTTCCAAACCGCCCTGAAAGTAATTGCGTTCCGTCAGAATGGAGATGGCATTGATTCCTGCTTCATCATACGCATTCGCAAAGCGTGCAGCACTGAAATTCTCTACGATGACACCCTTGCTGGGACTTGCTTTCTTAATTTCCCCGATAACAAAAAGGGAATCATACAGCTTCATCTGCTTGGCAATCTTGCCCGGCTCCTTGGGGAGCATCTGCATCAGCTCCTCCTCCAGCGTCCTTTTTTTCTTTTCTATGATTGCATCCAGTATCATGCACATACCTCCTGTGACAACTGCTGAAACATCTGGAATTTCGCCAGAGCCTGTCCGCTGTCGATACTCTGCTCTGCCAGTCTGATTCCTGTTTCAATGGTATCCGTACGCCCGCTGATATACAGGGCAAGACCGCTGTTCAGTAAAACGGCATCCCGTTTGGCGCTGTGCTCTCCCTGTAAAATATCCATGAAAATTCTTGCGTTCTCTACACTGTCTCCACCGACTAGCTCCTGCAGCTGACAGCGCTTTATACCGAATTGCTCCGGAGAGATGGTATAGGTATGAATCTGATTGTTTTTCAATTCATGTACAAGGGTATCTCCCGTCATGGAAACCTCATCCATCCCACAGTCACCATGAACAACAACTGCCTGCTTGACGCCCATTTCCTTGTAGACATGAATCATGACGTCTGCCATTTCCGCATTGTAGGCACCGATGACATAGGTATCGGGATGTGCCGGATTTGTCAAGGGTCCAAGAATGTTGAACATCGTCTTCAATCCAAGCTGTTGGCGAATCGGACCAACATGCCGCATACTCTCATGATAGGTCTGCGCAAACAGAAAGGTGATGCCTACTTTCTCCAGCAGATAGGCTGCTTCTTTGGGTGGCAATGCGATATTGACGTGCAATGCCTCCAGTGTATCAGCACTGCCGCTTTTGCTGGAAACTCCGCGGTTTCCATGCTTGGCAACTGCCAGACCTGCCCCGCATAGGACAAAGGAGGAGGTAGTGGAGATATTGAAGGTATTCAGACAGTCACCACCGGTGCCGACGATATCCACAATGCCCTTGACACTGGTTGGAAGCGGTGTGGCCTTGCTTACCATAACACTGGAGGCCGCAGCAATTTCCGCAGGACTCTCCTTTTTCATTTTCATTGCGATAAGAAACGCACTGACCTGCTCACTGTCTGCTCTGCCATCCATGATGATATCCATGGCATTTTTCATTTCCTCTGTGGTCAAATCGTGATACTCGCTGATTTTTTTGATATATTCCTTTAACATATAGAGCTCCTCGCTTTCGTTATAAAATTCTTAATGATACGCATACCATCCGGTGTCAGAATGGATTCCGGATGAAACTGAATACCGTATACAGGATAGCGGCGATGCTGAATCGCCATGATTTCCTTTGAACTGCTCAGCGCAGTTACGATCAGCTCCCTCCCCGGCTGTTCTACAACTAGAGAATGATAGCGGGCTGCCGGAAATGTGACAGGAAGACCATCAAATAACGCACAGGCTGCTGTTTGGGTGATTGCATCACACTTTCCATGCAGAATTTCTTTCGCATAGGCGATTCTTGAAGCGAACACCTCCGCAATGGCCTGATGTCCAAGATAGATTCCCAGCATGGGGATTTCCTTGTAGCACTGCTGTATAATGGACTCCATAGCTCCCGCCGCATGGGGATGACCGGCTCCCGGTGAAAATATGATGGCAGTCGGCTTCAGCGCCTGCAGCATAGCCACATCTACTGCATCATTTCGCAAAACGATGACATCCTGCTCATATGCGGCAACTGCCTGATAGAGATTATAGGTGAAGGAATCATAGTTATCGATGATCACAATCATATAGCCACCTCGGCGTGTATTGCACGAAGCAGCGCTTTTGCTTTCTGCATGGTTTCTTCATATTCCTTTTCCGCTATGGAGTCCTTTACGATTCCGGCTCCTGCCTGTAAATAGACCTTATGTTTATGAAAGACAAAGGTACGAATCGTGATACAGGCATCAAATTGTTTATTGTAGCCAAGGAAGCCGATCGCCCCGCCATATATTTCCCGTTTTACCGGCTCCAGCTTTTCAATGATGTTCATCGCACTGATTTTCGGTGCACCGGACAAGGTGCCGGCTGGAAGTACGGAGGCGAGTGCGTCAAAGATATCGCAGCCCTCTTTCAGCTGCCCGTGTATTTCACTCGTCATATGCATAACATGGGAATAATGCTGTACCTGCTTCATATGCTGTACGCGTACACTGCCGGTTTCTGAAACCTTACCGATGTCGTTGCGTCCTAAATCCACCAGCATGTTATGCTCTGCATTCTCCTTGGGGTCCTCGAGCAGGGATTGTGCTGCCTTGTGATCCTCCTGCTCGTTGGCTCCCCGCGGACGGGTACCGGCAATCGGCATCGTCATAATGGAGCGTCCGCGCCCCTTCAGCAGCAGCTCGGGAGAAGCCCCGGCAATGACATATTCATCAAAATCCAGGTAATACATATAAGGACTTTTTCCAAGCTTACGCAGCTGCATATAGGCATCCAGCGGATCCTCTGTATATGCTGCCTCCATACGCTGGCTTAGCACAACCTGAAAGATATCTCCTTCATGAATGTGCTCCTGTGCCCTGCCTACCTTATCCATAAACTGTTTTTTATCCATGGAGCTTGTGACGCTGCGTTTAGCTACAGGATTTCCATAATAGGGCTTTCGACAGGATATCCTGTCCTTCAGCTCAAGAATGCGTTTTACCGCTTTTTGATAGGCTGTCTTTAACTCCTCGTTTTGTGTCTGCATATTCACGATGATATACAAACGGTGCTGTTCATGATCGAGTACCAGCAGCTCCTGCACAAATGCAAACTGCATCAGGGGAAGCTCTAATGAGGGAAGCTGATGATCCTGAATGGGTTCAAATAATCGAATCATATCGTAATTGAAGTGACCGATAGCTCCACCGCTAAACACAGGCAGCTCCGGATAGATGGGAGCACTTTCCTGCATTTCCTTCTTCAGGATATCCAGTGGATTTCCATCCAGCTGTATAGCTTCTCCATGTTGAATGAGACGTGTCGTACCATCGTTGCTGATCAAACGTTTATTACAGGGTAAAGCGATGATGGAATAGCGGCCATACGAATTCAGAACACCGCTTTCCAGAAAAAATGAATAGGGCCCCCGCAGCATTGCATACAAATCAAGAATATCATCCTGTTCATAATCCAATACAGTGTAAACGGGAATCCGTGTATATGTTTCTGCGTAGATACGCACTGCTTGTAAATCGGGATACATCATATTGTTCCTCCTGTCATCTGCATAGGCGGCTGTTAAGAGCTGCGCCATCGTTTGCTGAGACAGCAGAGAATTTCTGCGTTTTTCATTTTCTTTTTCCTTTCCTGCTTCTGTATAAGAGTGAGAATAAAAATAAAAACCTCCGCCCTGTATCATAGGACGAAGGATCTTCGTTTAGCCACCTATACGTTTTGCGAAAAGACAAATGCAAAACACTCTTATACAAACACCAACATGTCTGCTTCCTCAGATAACGCGGGAATTGCGTCATCAGCTACTCATCACTTTTCGCCGATGCTTCTCTTCAGGGCCATTCACTAGATCTTCTCACGCTGAATTTCCACCATCATCAGCTCTCTATGGATCAAAGGCTTCTGTTACTCTTCCTGAATCAATCGAATTTATTGGTTTGATTATAAAACCGATTGCTGTCATTGTCAATAGACTTTCGAGAATATTTTCATTTTCTTTCAGAATGAATGTAACAATTTACCGATATAGGGCATTTAACAAATGCATGCAAAGTGCTGCAATCTCCTATTATATTATGCTGTCTTTATACTTGGATAAAAGCATCAGGTATCGATTTTATTTTATATGCAACTGCCAAAAAAACTGTTTCACAGTTCATAAAACAGTTTTTTGCGTAGCTTCGTATGTATTATTTGTGAATCGTAAGCTGATTTTTCAATTCCTGCAAGGTATCACAGGTAAATAAAAGATTGGATACAAGATCGAGCTGTTCCATTGTCAAAGAGCATAGCCATGCTGAGCAGTCTTCATGATATTTACTTTCCATTTGTCGCCTCAACAGCATTCTTACTCCTTCTTCTTGTCCTTGTTCAACACCTTGTTTTATGCCTTGTTTAATTCCCTGTTCAACACCATCTTCATAACTGTCCAAAATAGCATTTTTTTCGCGCTGTTCCTGTATCTGCGTTGCCATCGCTATTGACCAGAGGTCTTCCGCATCATGAAATTT
>QULU01000049.1 GCA_003481775.1 Clostridiaceae bacterium OM02-2AC | reverse complement strand
TTCTACTTAGCTACTTTGAAAGTGGAATTTAACTTTTCACTTCAGCGGTTTCCAAAATCTATAATCAGGAGCTATGAGATGTGGGTATGCAGTGCTATAATGGATAGGAGGAGGGATCTTTATGCTGAAGGATCTGTTATTGAAAAACCGAAGCTATCGGGGATATGATGAAACAAGAGCGGTTACTCGCAAGGAGCTGATTGATCTGGTAGAGCATGCCAGACTGACACCTTCCAGTGTGAATAAACAGGCGCTGAAATATTATCTAGCCTGTGAGAGGGAAGAGACGGATCGGATTCAGCCCTTAACCGCATGGGCAAAAGCCCTGAAGAAGGAGGTGCCGTACAAGGGACATTGCCCCAGAGCCTTTATCGTGATTTGTCAGGATACGGCCATTTCACCGGCACTTGATGCATATTTGAAGGATGTTGGTATTGTAGCTCAGACGATGCTGCTGCGTGCTGCAGAGCTGGGGCTTGGCGGCTGTATGATTGGCAGCTTTCAAAAGGAAGCATTGCAGCAAGTGCTGAAGCTCAGAGAGCAGCTTCGTCCGCTGCTGGTTCTGGCTATTGGAAAACCGGATGAAACGATTGTCCTTGAGAATGTGAATGAACAGGGAGATACGACATATTATCGGGATGCACAGGATGTGCACCATGTTCCAAAGCGTAGTGTCAGGGAGCTGGTCATCAATGGAGAGGACAGCTGATGCTGCGAGATTATCAACGACAGGATCTGCCACAGATGTGCCGCATATGGAATGCTGTAGTCGCACAGGGAAATGCCTTTCCTCAGCTGGAGCAGCTGGATGAACAAAGCGGCGATGTCTTTTTTTCCTCTCAGAGCAAGACGCGTGTCTGTATCGATGAGGATACTGTGCTGACGGGGCTGTATATCCTGCATCCGAATAATGTAGGTCGCTGCGGACATATATGCAATGCCAGCTTTGCAGTCGATCAGAAGCAAAGGGGAAAGCATATCGGTAGAGCGCTGGTGCTGGACTGTATGCAGACGGCAAAGGCTTTGGGCTTTCGCATTCTACAGTTTAATGCTGTCGTAGAAAGCAATGCTTCCGCACGGCATTTGTATGAGAGTCTGGGATTTCACGCTCTGGGCACCATACCGGGCGGCTTTTTACAAAGTGATGGAGCATACGTTAATATCGTGCCCTACTATATTTCTCTAACGAAGCAGTAAGGTGAAAAGCTTTCCCAAAAACAGGCGAAGTATTCCAGAAGTATGTACATACACTGGTTATATGGTATGATATAGATAGATAAGGAAAGGAGGGGACGGCAATGTCAGGTCGCAAAAAAATCGTAATGACTAAGGCTGTCAGAGAGCGGATGCAGAAGGATATCGAATACGGACAAAATATGCAGGCATATTGGAACCAGTATCGCAGAGATTTTCTGATTCTGCTGGCTGTGCTCCTCTTAGTGATGCTGATTTTGGTGATCGCGAATATCCTGCTATGACTACAGAAAAAGCGGACTTCAAATATCCGCTTTTTTCATTGTGTAAACAGCCATGGAAGGACGGTATCCAGCTCCTGTTCCCAGCTTTCCTCATTATGTCTTCCCTTGAAGACGAGATTGGGATACACCCTAGCCTCTTTTTCCTCAAGGCTGCGCATCAGCTCGAGAATTCTGCCGCTGGCAAGCGCCAGCTGCTGCTTGCTGCGAAATTCATCACTCCCCCAGGATATATAAATTTTATGCGAACGCAGCTTGGGACAGGCCTGAATTTCGGTAAGAAGCTCCTCCTTCAGACGATAGATGAAGGGGGATAGGACGGCTGCCTTACTGTAAATATCACAGTGATGGACAACTGCATACAGTGCCATAAGACCGCCCATTGAGCTGCCGCCGATTGCTGTATGTTGCTTTCCGGGCAGTGTCCGGTAGGCATGATCGATCCAGTGCTTCAGGTCGCTGCTCATCCACTCCATAAGCTCCTTGCCCTGACCGTGAATAAAACCAACCGTCGTATCACTGAAGTCATAGGGAGAGAATTCTTCCAGCCGGCGATTTCCTTCATGGTTGCATTCCACACCGACGACGATAAGCGGTGCAGTATGCTCATCCAGCCATCGCTTCAATCCCCAGCTTCTGCCAAATGTCGCATCCTCATCGTAGAACAGGTTGTGACCATCAAACATATACAGGACAGGGTAATGCCTTGTTTCGTTTTCGTAATCCTCCGGCAGATAGATATGCAGCATTCTCATATCCTGAAAGCAGGGGATATAAATATCTCGTTTCTCAATCATACCATCACCTCATGGTCAGTATTATAGCACAAAAATGATGTCAAATGATGTTGGGTTTGTTATAATTGGGATAGGAAGGGGAGAGAGGCTATGATCGGTATTGCATGTCTGCTGTTTCTGTTCGTTGTTCTGTATTATATTTTCAAGGAGCATTCCTCTGCGTTTACCGCACTGGGCTGGAAAAGTGCTTCCTCCTTCTGCTTTCTGCTCGTCGGCTTTTGTGCGTTTGCTGCTTGTGAGGATAGGTGGTATGGGGGATGGATGCTGGCAGGACTTGTGCTGGGAGCGATTGGTGATGTTCTGCTAGCCCTGCCGTTTTGCTATCCCAAAAGGAAGGACTTCTTCTTTCTGACAGGACTGCTCTTTTTCCTATTCGGACATCTGGCATATGTGGCTGCACTTTATGTCATGCCGATGAAAGCGGGGGTTCTGACTGCGATTTGTTCGGCTTTACTGGCATTGCTCGTCATCGCAGGCTTAACGCGCAGCAAGGTGGATTTTGAAGCGATGCGTCTTCCCAGTACGGTCTATGCTGCTGTTATTTTGTTTATGGAAGCGTGCGCTCTTTGGCATTTGCAGGATGGAATGGCATATGGCGGCATCCTGAATATAGCCACGCTGTGCTTTGTGATGAGTGATCTGATTCTGGCATTTATGCTGTTTGGCAATCGAAGCACAGCACGCATGACCCGCTGGAATCTGAGTCTGTACTACACAGCGCAGCTTTTGCTGGCACTGACAATGCTGCTGTAGGCATATTCCTGTGGCTTTGGGGCATGCTGTGCTATAGTAATATAAAGGAGATGATGTTCATGAAGCATGTACGTATGATGTATTTGAAGGGATGTCCGCATTGCAAAGCGGCATTCGCAATGGTAAAGGAATTGCAGGACAGCTATCCTGAGCTGCGGGACGTGGTCATAGAGGAAATTGAGGAACAGGAACAGAAGGAGCTTGCGGATTCTCTGGACTACTGGTATGTTCCAACCTATTTCGTAGATGGTGTTAAGCTTCTGGAGGGTGTTCCGACAAAGGAAAAGGTGGAGAATGTGCTGCGCGCTGCATTGTAGGACTATGGACCTTTGCATGATAAAAGAACAGCCATACCCTCGCGGTTATATTTGAAAAAAAGAAAAAGAAATTTCGCAAATGAAGCTCTTCATCATTTGCGAAATCTCTTTTTTATGTCCCGTTTTCGTATTAGTTTGCTTTTTTCGTTATTCCTGTACATAGAGGAAGAAATCAAGGATTTCCTCCTCGGTTTTAAAGCGTGCTACAATCACTTCATCACCCATCGCAGTGGCAAGAGCCGCAGGAAGACGGCGAATCATCAAAATACTGTCGCGGTAGGTATCCTGAATGTCCTGTGTCGTATGTGCATAGTGCAGACGGTCTCTTCTTCCGATGAAGCCGGAGGAATACTTACGTACCTGCTGGTAATGGATCGTGTCGTGAACGATCATATCTGCCCACAGCTGATAGACATTGCTGTCATTGGCATAGTTGATCATATCCGGCAAAAAGCCGCCGGGTGGGCGCATATTGACCTCAAGGCCGATAATATCTCCTTTTTTACCGACTGCCTGATCCTCCAGCAGACGGAAAAATTCAAAATGGAAGAATCTGCTGCGGGTATCAAAGGCTTCCACACTGCGGATACCGGCCTCCATGATGTCGGCAGGAATATCCTTATAGGAATAACAGCCGATATTTTTCTGCTCATTGACAGCATCCATAATACTATCCGTGTATTGATGAGAGGTCACAAACAGCAGCTCCTTTTTGCTGTTCGTGATACCGTCAAAGGAAAAACAGCTTCCGTTTATGTATTCCTCCATAATCATAGCCTCCTTGAAGCCATGGGTAAAGGCAGTGCGCAGCTCTTCCTCGTTTTTGATTTTGTGCGTATCACTTGCGCCTACGCCGATATCCGGCTTGATCACGATTGGATATCCGACAAGCTCTGTGAATGCCTGTGCATCCTTGAGGGTGGTTGCCAGCTGCCAGCGTGCGGTTTTCAACCCGGCAGCTGCAAAAAATTCCTTCATGCGATGCTTACTCTGACAGTTGTCGAGCGCTTCACAGGGGAATCCGTTTTCAACATGGAAATCTCTGCGCAGGGCTGCATCCTGACGAAGCCAGTATTCATTATTTGATTCAATCCAGTCGATTTTACCATGCTTATAGGTAAACCAGGCAACAGCCCGCAGCATTTCATCGTAATTTTCAAGACTGGAAACCTGATAGAAGTCATTGATGGAATTCTTCAGATTGGTGCTTAACGAGTTATACGGAGTGTCCGCAATCGCCAGCACATTGACGCCGTTGTTCTTCAATCCCTGACAGAACAGCCAGTAGCTTTCCGGAAAGTGCGGAGAAATAAAGATAAAGTTCATAAGACTCCCTCCTGACGGTTATTTCATATGTATAGCTAAATTCTACTGTATTCTGCAGGGATTGTCAAAGCAGTCTTGCTTGAGACGGTATAAAATGAAAGAAAGAAACTTGTTTTGTAATAAAAATGAAACAAATGATAACAAAATGTAAAATTATGAAATTTAAGGTTGACATTGTGTTTTCACAGTAGTATGATGTATTCAACAAATCGATGATGCAGGAGAGTAATCATACTGGGATCTAAAGCGAGACAGCGTTGGTGGAAGGCTGTTGTGAAATGTATGAGGAAACGCACCTGCTAGAGCCTGTGGGAATCAAGTATCATGGGACGCGATCTTTCTGCGTTATGAAATAAGGGGTTCTGTCGCTGACAGAGCAACGGAAGTGGTACCGCGTGCAAGCGTCTTTCGAGCATATCGAACGGCGCTTTTTTTGTACATGAGGTGAGAGTATGAAAAATATGATGAAACGACGATGAAAGCGATGAGGAAGACTGAAAACGTGTTACAATGAAGGTAGAGCAAAAGCAAAAGAAAGTAGAGGAGAAGAACATGGAAACAAAAGACATCAAGAAGGTAGTACTCGCATATTCCGGAGGACTGGATACCTCCATCATCATTCCTTGGCTGAAGGAGCATTACAATAACTGTGAGGTTGTTGCAGTATCTGCCGACGTCGGTCAGGGAACAGAGCTGGACGGGCTGGAGGAAAAAGCAATCAAGACCGGTGCCAGCAAGCTGTATATTCTGGATTTAAAGGATGAATTTGTTGAGGATTATATTTATCCGTGTCTGAAGGCCAATGCGGTCTATGAGGATGTATATCTGCTGGGAACCGCCTTTGCACGACCGCTGATCGGACAAAAGCTGGTGGAAATCGCAAAGCAGGAGGGGGCTGACGCCATCTGTCACGGCTGTACCGGTAAGGGGAATGACCAGGTGCGTTTCGAGCTGGCTATCAAGGCATTTGCACCGGATATGCCGATCATTGCGCCATGGCGGACATGGGAGCTGAAATCCAGAGATGATGAAATTGATTATGCAGAAGCGCATAATATTCCGTTGAAAATTTCAAGGGAAACCAATTATTCCAAGGATAAGAATCTGTGGCACCTAAGCCATGAGGGACTGGATCTGGAGGATCCGATGAATGAACCGCAGTATGACGACATACTGGAGATGGGAGTGACGCCGGAACAGGCACCGGATACACCAACCTATATCACACTGTCCTTTGAAAAGGGAATCCCAACCGCATTAAATGGTGAAAAGCTGGGCGGTCAGGCCATGGTTACAAAGCTGAATGAGATTGGCGGAGCCAATGGCATCGGTATTATTGACATGGTAGAAAACCGTCTGGTGGGAATGAAGAGCCGCGGTGTGTATGAAACGCCGGGCGGAACCATTTTATATAAGGCGCATCAGTGGCTGGAGTCCATCTGTCTGGATAAGGAAACCATGCATTACAAGCAGGGGGTAGGGGTGAAATTCGGTGAAATTCTATACAATGGACAGTGGTTTACTCCGCTTCGTGAGGCATTGAGTGCGTTTGTTGATAAGACAAGTGAAACCGTGAGCGGCGAGGTAAAAATCAAGCTGTATAAGGGAAATCTTACACCAGCCAGCATCTCCTCACCATATACCTTATATTCCGAGCAGATTGCAAGCTTTGGGGAGGATGATTCCTATGATCAAAATGATTCCGCAGGCTTTATCAATCTGTATGGCCTGCCGATCAAGGTGAAGGCAATCATGGATGAAAAACGGAAGAAATAAATATAGATAAGAAGGGAAGTCAGTTCGGGAATGCTGCGGCATTTGACCTGCACCACTTCCAGCATACAAGGAAAAGAGAGGACGAGAGCATATGAATTTATGGGATGCACGATTCAAAAAGGAAGCAGATCAGCGGCTGAATGATTTCAACTCCAGTATTTCCATTGACCATCTGATGGTTATGCAGGACATTGAGGGCTCCAAGGCACACGCCGCTATGCTGGCGCGTTGCGGTATTATCAATGCAGCGGATGGGGCTGCGATTCAGCAGGGATTAAACGACATCCGAAGTGACATCGAAAGCGGCACGCTTCCGATTGATCCCGCAGCGGAGGATATTCATATGTTCATGGAGCAGGAGCTGACCAAGCGCATCGGGGATGCGGGAAAGCGATTGCACACAGCACGCTCCCGTAATGATCAGGTGGCACTGGATACCCGTATGTATTGCAGTGATGAGGTACGTGCGGTATGTGACAAGCTGCAGGAGCTGCTGGCAATGCTGTGCGAAAAGGCACAGGAGCATACGGAAACCATTATGCCGGGCTATACGCATCTGCAGCGTGCACAGCCCATTACCTTCGCCCATCATCTGATGGCCTATGCGGAGATGTTTCTGCGCGATCTGCAGCGATTGCAGGAGGCACAGAAGCGTATCCGAATACTGCCGCTTGGAAGTGGCGCCCTGGCGGCTACCACCTATCCGATCGACCGTGAATTTGTCAGGGAGCAGCTGCACTTTGACAGCATCAGCATGAATTCTCTGGACGGTGTCAGTGATCGCGACTTCTGTATAGAAATCGCTTCCGATCTTTCCATGGTTATGATGCATCTGTCCCGTTTTGCGGAAGAGGTCATTTTGTGGTGCTCCTGGGAATTCAAGTTTATGGAGCTTGACGATGCCTTTGCGACAGGAAGCAGCATCATGCCGCAGAAGAAGAACCCCGATGTAGCAGAGCTGATTCGAGGTAAAACCGGACGGGTATATGGCGATTTACAGACGCTGCTAACGATGATGAAGGGACTTCCGCTTGCCTATAATAAGGATATGCAGGAGGATAAGGAGGCCATTTTTGATGCTTTGCATACAGTGCAGCTGTGTCTAACCACCTTTACACCGATGCTCAAAAGTGCAGCAATTCGCAAGGATAATATGCGTAATGCAGCAGCGAAGGGCTTTATCAATGCCACGGACTGCGCCGATTATCTGACAAAGAAGGGCATGGCATTTCGGGATGCCTACCGTGTATTGGGCAGAGTGGTAAGCTATGCTCAGGAACAGGAAAAAACACTGGAAACACTGACACTGGATGAATATAAAAGCTTCAGTGATCAGTTTGAAGAAGATATTTATGAAGCGATTTCTCTGGAAACCTGTGTGAAGCAGCGCAAGGTCATCGGTGGACCGGCTCCGGAAATCGTTGCTGCGCATATCGAGCATGTGAACATGATACGAAAGGAGATGGGGGCAGATGAAACCGATTAAAGCGGGTGTTATCGGTGCCAGCGGCTATGCCGGGGCAGAGCTTGTACGACTGCTGCTGATGCATCCATATGCTGAGCTGACGGCAATCAGCTCCCAAAGCTATACCGGAAGGCCGATCAGTGAATTGTATCCGGGCTTCTATCAGCTCTGTGATATGGTATTCTGTGATGAGGACACGGTAATTGCAGCATCGGATGTCGTATTTGCATCCCTGCCGCACGGTCTCAGTGAGCCGCTGGCACGCAAATGCTATGATGCTCATGTGAAATTCATTGATCTGGGGGCGGATTTCCGTCTGCGTGATGAGCAGGACTACAGGGAATGGTACAAGCTGGATTATCATGACAGTGAGCTTCATGAGCTGGCTGTGTATGGCTTGCCGGAGCTGTATCGTGCGCAAATCAAGGGGGCGGATATCATCGGAAATCCGGGCTGCTATCCAACCAGCGTTGCGCTGGCTCTTGCACCGCTCATGAAGCTGGGGCTGGTCAATGAGCAGCACATTATCATTGATGCGAAGTCGGGGACAACCGGGGCAGGCAAGGGGCTGAGTGATACCACACATTTCCCTCGCTGCAATGAAGCCTTTGCTCCGTATAAGGTTGCGGCACACCGCCATACACCGGAAATTGAACAGACCCTGTCTGAGCTGTGCCAAGGCAACGCAAGCATTACCTTTACACCGCATTTACTGCCGATTAACCGCGGTATCATTTCCACGATTTATGTGGATTTGACGGATGAGGCGATTCTGGAGGAGCTGTGGACGATGTATCGCGTGTTCTATCAGGATGAACCCTTTGTCCGCGTACTGCCGCTAGGCAGCTGTGCGGATTTGAAATATATTAAGTATTCTAACTTCTGTGATGTGTCCCTGCATATGGATACACGCAATAACCGCCTGATTCTGGTATCGGCTATCGACAATATGGTGAAAGGCGCTGCCGGACAGGCTATACAAAATATGAACATTCTGTTCGACTGTAAGGAGGACAGCGGGCTGATGTATGTGCCTGCCTCCTTCTAGGGAAAGGAAATTGATTATGGTTATTTGGAAGGAAAACGGTATCTGTGCACCTCTAGGCTTTCAGGCTGCAGGGATTCACTGCGGGATTCGCAGGAACCGGTCCAAAAAGGATCTGGCTCTGATTTACAGCAGTGTCATGTGTACGGCTGCCAGCACATATACATTAAACAAGGTGAAGGGTGCACCGATTGCTGTTACCAAGCGGCATCTGCAGGACGGGCACGCCCAGGCGATCATCTGCAATTCCGGTAATGCCAACACCTGCAACGCCAATGGTGAGGAAATTGCAAACCGCATGTGCGAGCTTTGCGCACAGGAGCTGAATCTAAACGCAGAGGATATAATCGTTGCTTCTACCGGGGTCATTGGCGAGCCGCTGAGCATTACACCGTTTGAGGAGCACATGCAGGAGCTGGTTTCTGCGCTGGATGTGAAGGGCGGAAGCGATGCCTGTGAGGGGATCATGACTACAGACACCTTTAAAAAACAATTCGCAGTGACCTTTACACTCCAGGACAAGGTATGTCATATCGGCGGTATGGCCAAGGGAAGCGGGATGATCCATCCCAATATGGCAACGATGCTGGCATTTCTGACAACCGATGTGGCAATCTCTGCCGAGCTGCTGGATGCCGTTGTGCATGAGGTAGTCGCAGATACCTTCAATATGGTCAGTGTTGATGGGGATACCTCAACGAATGATATGTTGAGTATTCTTGCGAATGGTTTAGCAAGAAATCCGGAAATCCGTGAGCGAAATGAGGATTATGAAGCCTTCAAGCAGGCTCTGATGGAAATCTGTGTGGAAATCAGCCGGAATATCGCCAAGGATGGGGAAGGAGCTACCAAGCTGCTAACCTGCAAGGTAACCTCTGCCAAGGATACGGAAACAGCAAAAGCGATTGCAAAATCCGTTGTCACAAGCTCTTTGTTCAAGGCTGCCATGTTTGGGCGTGATGCCAACTGGGGACGGATCCTGTGTGCCATCGGGTATGCAGAGGGGGATTTCGATATCCGTAAGGTGGATGTGGCACTTGCCAGTAAGGCAGGTCGTATGCAGGTATGTAAGGATGGTGCGGGCTGCGGCTTCGATGAGGAAGTGGCACTTAGCATTTTAAGTGAAAGTGAAATTGATATTCTGATTGATATGAAGCAGGGAAATGCACAGGCAACGGCATGGGGCTGTGACCTGACATATGATTATGTGAAAATCAATGGAGACTATCGAACATAGGATAAGGGAGATGTGAGTACATTGAAAATAGATGCCATACAGAAAGCAACCATACTGTCCAAGGCACTTCCGTATATACAAAAGTATAACGGAAAAATCGTTGTTATCAAATACGGTGGAAATGCCATGAAAAATGAAACGCTGAAGCAGAATGTCATGACAGATATCGTATTGCTGTCGGAAATCGGTGTGCATGTCGTGCTGGTACACGGCGGAGGGCCGGAAATCAACGGAATGCTGAAAAAGGTCGGTAAGCAGTCACGCTTTGTGGGAGGACTGCGCTATACGGATGAGGAAACAATGGATGTTGTACAGATGGTACTGGCGGGAAAAACGAATAAGGATCTGGTGTCTTTGATCAATCAGAAGGGTGCCAGAGCGGTTGGAATCAGCGGTATGGATGCCAATAGTATTCAGGCGAAGCAGTATACGGTGGAAGAAGGGGATCTTGGCTATGTCGGTGAAATCGAGGAAATTCATGAAGAGCTGATTCTGGATATCATTGAAAAGGGCTATATTCCGGTGGTGGCGAGTGTCGGCTGTGACGCGGCAGGCCACGCCTATAACATCAATGCGGATACGGCAGCTGCCAGTATTGCGGCAAAGCTGCATGCGGAAAATATGATTCTGGTCAGCGATATCCCGGGGCTTTTACGAAATCCCGAGGATGAAGGCTCTCTGATTCCAAGAGCTACGCTATCTGAAATCGAGGAATTGAAAAAGGATGGCGTTATCAGCGGCGGGATGATCCCCAAGGTGGACTGTCTGGTGACCGCTGTACAGGGCTCTGTGCAGCGAGCGGTGATTATCGATGGACGAGTTCCGCATTCCATCCTGATTGAAATGTTCAGCGAAGAGGGAATCGGAACCCTGGTAGAGGAGTGAAAAAATGGGTATAAAAGAGAATGATCAGCGCTATATCGCCCATACGTATGCACGCTTTGACGTTGTGCTGACGCATGGCAAGGGCTGTCGGGTATATGATGAAAATGAAAAGGAATATCTGGATTTGACAGCCGGTATCGGTGTAAATGCACTTGGCTATGCAGATGATGCGTGGGTGCAGGCTGTTGCAAGCCAAGCGGCAACGCTTCCGCATGTATCCAATCTGTATTATTCACAGCCGGACAGCGATGTGGCGAAGCTGATCTGTGAGCGCTGCGGCTTTACCAATATGTTTTTTGCAAATTCCGGCGCAGAGGCGAATGAGGGTGCAATCAAGGTTGCTAGAAAATATTCCAGTGATCATTATGGCTCTGGGCGGCATGAAATCATCACATTGGTGAATTCCTTTCACGGACGTACCATTACGGCGTTGAGTGCAACCGGACAGGATCATTTCCACCAACATTTTGATCCCTTTACACCTGGATTTGTACATGCGCTCGCCAATGATATCGAGGATTTGAAAAGCAAGGTAAGCAAGCGTACCTGCGCTGTTATGCTGGAAATGATACAGGGGGAAGGCGGTGTACTTCCACTGGAGCAGGCATTTGTGCGTGCGGTGGCAGAGCTGTGCAGAAAGCAGGATATCCTGCTGATTGTGGATGAGGTGCAGACCGGTGTGGGACGCTGCGGTACCTTTTATGCATATGAGCAATATGGTGTACACCCGGATATCGTTACAACGGCCAAGGGGCTTGGAAACGGACTTCCGATTGGCGGTGTTCTATTATCGGAAAAGGTATCCGATACCTTTCATCCCGGAGATCACGGTACAACGTTCGGCGGCAACCCGATTGCCTGTGCTGGTGCACGCGTTGTATTAAAGCGCATGGATGAAGCATTTCTGAGCGCTGTTCAGGAAAAGGGTGCCTATGTAAAGCAGCGTCTGAGCAAAATGCCGCATGTCGTACAGGTCAATGGTCTGGGACTCATGCGTGGAGTGGTGCTGGATGGTGTCACAGCCAGAGATGTTGTGGCTGCATGCATCGAAAAGGGCGTATTGCTTTTGACGGCTAAGGACAAGCTTCGCCTGCTGCCTCCGCTTACCATCACGATGGAGGAGCTGAAGGAAGCAATGGATATTGTGGAAGCTGTACTGACGCAGATTGCGTAAGGAGGAAGACGATGGAGCATTTACTGACACTAGCAGATCTGACAAAAGAAGAGCTGTATGAGCTGCTGGATTTGGCAGATAGTCTGAAAAAAGAAGTGAAAAAGGGTGTGTTTACGCCATACCTGCGTAATAAAACATTGGGTATGATCTTTACCAAATCATCTACCAGAACCCGTGTCTCCTTTGAAACGGGAATGGCACAGCTGGGCGGGACTGCCCTGTATCTGAATGCCAATGATATGCAGTTGGGACGCGGAGAGCCCATCAAGGATACGGCGCGGGTACTGTCTCGCTATCTGGATGGCATCATGATTCGTACGTATAAGCATTCCGATTTGGAGGAGCTTGCGGAATATGGAAGTATTCCGATTATCAATGGTCTGACAGACTATGTGCATCCCTGTCAGGTGCTGGCAGATTTACAGACGATCCGGGAACACAAGGGTAGCCTAGAGGGCTTAAAAATGTGCTTTATCGGTGCGGGAAATAATATGGCAAATTCTCTGATCAACGGCGGAATCCTCGCCGGTATGGAGGTGGCATGCGCCTGTCCGCTGGAATATCTGCCAGATGAGGGGATCACGAAGCGTGCACAGGCTAGCGGACGCTTTACACTGACACAGAATGTGCTGGAGGCTGCAAAGGATGCGGATGTACTGGTCACCGATGTATGGGCAAGCATGGGGGAAGAAGCGGAGGCTGCCCAACGCAGAAAAATATTTGAGGGCACCTATCAGATCAATGATGCATGCATGGCTGTGGCGAAAGCAGACGCCATGGTTCTGCACTGTCTGCCTGCGCATAGGGAAGAGGAAATTACAGAGAAGGTATTTGAAGCTCATGCGGATGAAATATTCGATGAGGCAGAAAATCGTCTGCATGCACAGAAGGCGGTTCTTGTTACACTGCTGAAGGATTGAAAAACAAACGGATGGTGAGAATCTGTCCGTTTTCTTTTCTATCCAGCACGGGGATATATTTTACATGGTTTTCATGTGATTTTACAGACAGGTATGGTATAATCAACACAGACAAATGAGGTGAACATATGAAAAAAATCGTTCTGCTGATGTTGGTCAGTCTGCTGTGCGCATGCAGTGCGAATACGAAGGCAGATAAGACAGAGCAAAATAAGAAGGATGCCTACTGCTCGGATGAAACAGATAAAAGCAGTGCCTGCGGCATTGATGAAAGTGCGGATATGAGCGGATATAAGGATTTCAAGGAAACGGAAAATCAGTTTGTGGATTCCGATATGCAGGAGGCTCTTTCTGTATTTCAGAAGAAGGAAAGTGCAATTTTGTATTTTGGGTATCCAAACTGCCCATGGTGTGTGGAGGCTCTGCCTGTGATGAATGCGGTCGCAAAGGAAGACAAACAGCATATTTTATACATACGAACAAGAGATGATAAGAAGGAGCTTCTCTATACGCCGGAGCAGAAGAAGGAACTGATTTCCTATACAAAGAAGTTTATGGAAAAGGATGATGAGGGCGAAGTTCAGCTGTACGTTCCCTTTGTTGTTGTCGTAAAGGATGGAAAAGCTGTTTCCGGACACATCGGTACCGTCGATGGACATGATGCCCATGAACGGAAAATGACGGAGAAGGAAACGCAGGAGCTGAAAAAAATCTATGCGGATATGTTTTCTGCCGTAACGAAGTAGGGGGAATGTTATGAGTGATCAGGTAAAACGGCTGACGCTGTCAGCGTTCTTTCTGGCACTGGGGCTTGTACTGCCCTTTGCCTTTCATTCCTTTGGTCCGCAGGCAGGTGCAGTTTTTCTGCCAATGCATATTCCGGTATTGCTATGTGGCTTCGTGTGCGGTTCTGCATATGGTGCTTTGATCGGAGTGCTGACGCCGTTGCTGTCCAGCGCATTAACCGGTATGCCGCCGCTAATGCCAACCGGAATTGCAATGTGTCTGGAGCTGCTGACGTATGGCTTTTTGAGCGGATGGATGACAAAAAAGCTGCCGCTGTATCCTTCCTTGATTATCACGATGCTGGCGGGAAGAGCGGTCAGCGGAATGACAAATCTGGTGCTGCTGAGCATGGCGGGAAAGGCATATACTGTGCATATCTTTTTAACAGCCGCCTTTGTAACCGCGATACCTGGTATTGTGCTGCAGCTGGTAATGATTCCGCTTCTGGTCAGTGTGGTGAAAAAGGTAGAGGTCAGAAAGACAGAGGATTGAAATGGATAAGCAGGCGATTCTGCTTGTGCATGCTTTCATAGGACAAGGAGGAAGGGATTCGATTGAGCAATCGTACCATCTTCCTTTTTATATGCAGAGAAAAAAGACGTCCATACCGGGTACCTTTGGCTATCATGAGTCTAGAAAAACAAATGAATGATAACAGAGAGCCACTCTGCATCGCAAACAAAATACAGAAAGGTAAGCAGCTTACAAGGTGATATGGAAAAGAAGCACAGGTGGCTGGTAGAGAGAAAAGGCTATAGAAAAACCGGACAGTGTCCGGCCGGTTTATAATATTCGCTTATGCAGCTTCGTACTCTTCGGAAACAAAGGTAATCATCCCCTGTGAAAGGGAAGCAATGCGTGCCTGGGAATAGACAGGATATCCCTGTGCCTCCACCTTCTGGCGCCCCGGCTGAAAGGCTTTCTCAATCACAATTCCAATCCCCTCAATGACAGCGTTTGCCTGCTTCAGGATTTCGATGCCGCCAAGACATGCCTCTCCGTTTGCCATGAAATCATCCAGAAACAGAACATGGTCCTCAGCAGACAGGTACTTTTTGCTGCAGATAATGTCGTAATCCTTGTTTTTTGTGAAGGAATGAATCTGACAGGTGTACAAATCATCCTTCATGATCCGTGAGGTATCCTTTTTGAAGTAGACAACCGGAACCTGCAGCAGATAGCCAAGCATAACTGCCGGTGCGATACCGCTTGTCTCGATGGTCGCAATCTTGGTGATGTGCTTATCCTTGAAATGCTCTTTGAAATCCTTTGCCAGCTCCATCATCAGCTGTGCATCAATCTGGTGATTTAAAAAGGCATCCACCTTCAATACATCCTCATTCATAGCATTGCCGTATTTTTCTATGTATTCTTCCAGTAATCTCATACAAACGCTTCCTCTCTACTCATGTACTAAACTGTATAAAAAAACGAGACTGATTTCTCATGGGTATTATTATAATATGGGGATAGAGAAATAGCAATCCTTTTTTTGCTTCTGCACAATGGGGAATTACGTCTAGGAAAGTATACGAAAAAAGCTTATATTTCCTGGCAAAGAACACTTGCGGCAGCGAAGGGGCTGTGGTATGATGTTGAGCAATGAGGTGAAAGTGTGAAAAAAATATACGCGAATATGATACTGGTCGTTGTTACCGTTGTCTGGGGAGGCGGTTTTATCGCTACCGACGGAGCACTGGATGCTTTGTCTCCGTTTTATATCATGATGATACGTTTTGTGGGAGCTGCTGTTTTTCCATTGCTGATCTGCTGGAAAAAGCTGCGCAGGCTGGATCACTCTACCATCGGTCATGGAATTATTACGGGAATCTTCCTGTTTCTGGCGTTTGCCTTTCAGACCTTTGGACTGAAGTATTCAACGCCGAGTAAGAATGCATTTCTGACTGCTACCAATGTGGTGTTTGTACCATATCTGCTTTGGCTGCTTTGGCATCGGCGTCCCTCCCGCAAGGAGCTGATTGCATCGCTGCTCTGCATTGTGGGGATTGCGTTGCTGACGTTGAAAAAGGATGCGTTGCTGCTGGGAATCGGCGATATGCTGTCTCTTGTCTGTGCCTTGTTCTTCGCATTGCACATCATTGCTCTGGAACGCTATTCCGCCCATGTTGATACGGTGTGCATGACGGCTTTGCAAATGATAACAGCCGGTGTGATTTCCACTGTTTGTGCATTGACGCTGGAACAGCCGCCGGCTTCCTTTGACTGGCATGCGGCAGGAAATGTGGCCTATCTGATTTTTGTGTCAACGCTGCTTGCCTATCTGCTGCAGACCTTTGCACAGAAATATACAACCGCCAACAGCGCATCCCTGATCCTGTCCATGGAGGCACTCTTTGCGTCCATCTTCTCATTTCTGCTGCTGGGGGAGGTTATGAGTCTTCCGATGATACTTGGCGCCTGTCTTATTTTTTCCTCTATTCTGTATATCGAGTATAAGCCAAGGCGAAAGAAAAAAGAGGTGCCAACGGATACCCGTTGAAAAAAAGTATAAATACATAAAAAGCTGTAAATTTTACTATTTACCGCTTTTTTTATATACATGCTTTGTGATATAATTATCATGTTAAAAAAAGCACAAGCTGTTTTTTATGCTTGTGCATAGAGGAGGATATTATGTCATTATTTGATCACGAAGCCAGACAGTTTAAATTCGACGTACTGAGAGAGGTTAGCAAGCGTGCGTTTGATGGAAAGCTGAACGATGACGTCTGTGATGAGGTAGCGAATCTGTTGATTCCGGGGAAACATGCAGAATTCCGCTGCTGTATTTATAAGGAAAAGGAAATCATTCGTCAAAGGACACGAATGGCGCTGGGGAAACCGCCGGTTCCGGTAGAAAATGACAACAAGCGTCAGATTGTACGTGTAATTGAAGCAGCCTGTGACGGCTGCAGCATCCATAAGATTCAGGTAACGGATAATTGCCGGAAGTGTATGGCAAAGGCCTGCCTGTCTGCGTGTAAATTTGATGCGATCCATATGGGAGAGGATCACGCATTTATTGACTATGATAAATGTAAGGAATGCGGTGCCTGCAGAAATGCATGTCCGTTCAATGCGATTGTTGAAACGCAGCGTCCCTGCATGAAAAGCTGTCCGGTGGATGCGATTCGCATGGGAGAAGACGGCTTAGCGAAAATCGATGAGGCAAAATGCATCAACTGCGGCGCCTGTCAGGCAAAATGTCCGTTCGGCGCAATCGAGGATATGTCCTGGATGCTGGATGTGATTGAGCTGCTGAAGAAAAAGGAAGAGGTTTATGCGGTGTTTGCTCCTGCTATTCAGGGGCAGTTTGACAGCGCTACCCTGCCGCAGATCATGCAGGCGATGCGTGATCTGGGCTTTAGCGATGTGTACGAAGCGGCCATTGGGGCAGATGCTGTGGCATGGTATGAAAAGGAAGATGCGAAAAAGCACAAGGCAGAGGGAAAGAAAATTACCACCTCCTGCTGTCCTGCCTTCGTAAATATGGCAAAGCAGCATTTCCCAACGGTTTATGAAAGCAGTGTATCCCATATGGTCAGCCCAATGGTTGCGACGACGCGCTATCTGAAAAAGCATCATCCGGATTGCAAGGTTGTTTTCGTTGGACCATGTGTTGCGAAAAAGCAAGAGGTTTTGGATAGTGAGGTTGATTTCTGCATCACCTTTGAAGAGCTAGGTGCGATGTTTGTATCCAAGCATATCTCTCCGGAGAATGTGACTGCGAAGGAAGAGGATACCGCTTCTGCCTATGGACGTTTCTTCTCTGTCGGCGGTGGAGTCTCCAAGGCGGTTGCCGTTGCCCTGAAGGAGAATAATGATGAAGCTGTCAGCGCTGAATATGCTGATGGAAGCGATGCATGTAAAAAAGCACTGCTCATGATGAAGGTCAACCGCTTCCAGGCGGATATACTGGAGGGAATGGCGTGTCAGGGCGGCTGTATCTGCGGACCGGCTACTATAGAAAACATGCCGAAAGCAAAAGCTCGCATGACCAAGGAGAATTTGGCAATCAAGGATAAGACGATTGCAGCTACTCTTGAAAAATATGATTTCTCTGATATTGATTTACACAGATAAAGAATGAAAAAGGCGGGAGCTGGGTTCTTCGCAATCCAGTGCCTGTCTTTTTTGCTATGAGCGACGTTTCAACTTCCCGGACATAAGCAAGCAGGCTTTATATTGCATCTAGCTGTCTGCTGTAAGCGGCTTTCCTCTGCAGCGCTTTCTGCATAAAAACAATCGGTTCCACAAAATTCTACAAATCTCATGCAAGATGGAATGTACAATGGGAACAGGTGATAATCTATGAAATTATGTTATGCGCTTCAGCCGGCCTTTTACGATGCCATGAAGCAGAGCGGAGATATACAGGCATTACTGGATGGGATGGATGAGCAGCAAAGAAGCAGAATTCAGATTCCCATTGAAGCACAGACCCTGCAAGAGAGTGCGGAGGCCTTCTTTCAAAAAGAAATTGCGTGCAGGGAGGACTGTCTTTGTTATGATCATTTTCTGAAATCCCGTGTATATGAGGTATACATACGAGAGGGGGCGGCATGGTTCGAGGATTGCACGAATCCGTTTTATCAGCTGCTGAAAAGAAAATATCGCTGCCTTCTCGTTCAAGAAGTGGATAAATAGGGCGAAAACTATTGTAAAATCTCTTTAAAAATAGTAAAATATGCTTATTGTAAGGAGGATTACATATGGATTTTTTAAGCTCTGTGTTATTTACCCTTGTAGGATTGGCAATTGGGGGATTCCTCGGTTTCTATTTCACAAAAAAGAAATTCGAGAAGGAACTTAGAGAAAACCCGCCTATCAACGAGAAAATGATTCGTGCGATGTTTTTACAAATGGGAAGAAAACCATCTGAGGCTCAGATTAAACAGATAATGAAGTCAGTGAACGCAAACAGATAATACACGGTGATGACCGTGTTTTATTTTGCATTTGTTTGCATATCTTTCTGTTTCCTGACAATTTTCTAACGAATCTGTAAGTTAGCTTCACAAGGAAATAAGTATGCTATAATGAGGATGGTGATAAAGTGAAGATTATAAGAAAACTGTTCCTGATTTTGCTTCTGATCATTTTGATTGTTTTGACGTTGTTTGTAGGACTTGGCTTTGTTAATTATGTTAAGGCCACCAATGAGGTCAGCATCCGTGAGAAGGTAGAGGAAATTAAAAATAAGAAGTCCTATGTGACTTATGACGAAATTAGCGAGGAGCTGCTGCAGGCAACGGTTGCGATTGAGGACCGGCGCTTTTATGAGCATCACGGGGTGGAATACCGTTCTATGGCCAGAGCGCTCTATCAGAATGTGCTGGCAGGGCAAATCCGCGGGGGAGGCAGTACGATTACACAGCAGCTGGCAAAAAATATGTATTATACCTATCAGCCATCCTATCTTCGTAAGGTCAGCGAAATCTTTACTGCCTATGATCTTGAAAAGGAGCTGAGCAAAAAAGAGATTTTGGAGCTTTATGTCAATGTGATCAATTACGGGGATAATTATATCGGGATCAAGGCGGCAAGTGAGGGGTATTTCCATAAGAAGCCAAAGGATCTGACACTGGATGAGGCAACGCTTCTGGCAGGTCTTCCGCAATCTCCTGCAAATTATCAGCTGAGCAATCATGAATCCGCAGCAAGAAAACGGCAGGTTCAGGTGTTGGATGCGATGATTCGGGAAAATATGATCGATGAACAGCAGAAAACGGTAGTTATGAAGCAGGCGGATACGTAAAGCGGCTATCTAGTATCAGGAGGGAGATATTTAAAAGAAACGGATTGCCGCATCATAAAAAAGCCAGACCACAGATAATAAAAAAAAGGAAGCCTTCGATTCCGTGGATGGATAAGATGATGATTTCTGGTTTTCCAGATGGATTCAGCTGTTCATCAAGTATGCAGAGGGCTTCCTTTTTCTGTTGGAGGTAGTGTATCGCAGTAAGACAAATATGAAAACAGAAATAGCAGCCACAGCAAAATCTGCAGGGGATTCTGCTTGTGTATTTGAAACTGCGCTTCTATTTTCTGTCATATATACAAAAAAAGCAGATACGATGTATCTGCTGTCTGGTTCACTGGTGCCCGAGGCCGGACTCGAACCGGCATGGTATTGCTACCGACGGATTTTGAGTCCGTTGCGTCTACCAGTTTCACCACTCGGGCGATTGCTTTGTTATTATAGCGTATTTTTTCAGGGAATGCAATCCCTTTTTTATGAAAAACATAGGATAAGGGTGAGTTCTATAGAAAATGTAAGAAATGTTACAACTGAAATAAAATGAAAAACAGCTTCTATTTTTACCGACGATTTTACATTCTTTTCAAACTGTGTTATACTTATAACTACACATGGTGAAAAAGGATGGGGTTCGCAGGAATCGACTTTCATCTTACGTCGCCGGTACGCTGTCGACAGACAGTTTTTTCTATTTGGAAAAGAGAGGAGGAATGTATATGTTGGAATTTCAGCATGTTTCCAAAACTTTTAAAAACCAGGAGGTTCTCCATGATATCAGCATGGAGATTCACGACGGGGAATTCGTTGTATTGATTGGCCCCAGTGGCTGTGGAAAGACGACGACCCTGAAAATGATCAATCGTCTGATAGCGCCCACAGGCGGTCAGATTCTTTTAAATGGCAGTGATATCCGAAATGAGGATGTGATTCGTCTGCGAAGAAATATGGGATATGTCATACAGCAGACAGGCTTGTTTCCACACATGAACATCGAGGATAATATGGAGGTGATTGCAAAGCTGGAGCATGTGGAGCAGTCACAGCGCAGGGCGAGGACCAAGGAGCTGATGGAAATGGTCGGACTGGACTATGCCGAATTTTCTCAACGCTATCCACAGGAGCTAAGCGGCGGTCAGCAGCAAAGAGTCGGCGTTGCCAGAGCCTTTGCTCTTGATCCGGATATCATCCTGATGGATGAGCCGTTTTCGGCTTTGGATCCAATCACGCGTTCCTCTCTTCAGGATCAGCTGTTACAGATTCAGGAAAACGTAAAGAAAACGATCGTATTTGTAACACATGATATGGATGAAGCAATTAAAATAGCAGATCGTATCTGTATTATGCACGATGGAAATATCGTGCAATTTGATACGCCGGAGGAAATACTGAAGCATCCGGTCAATGAATTTGTCAGCAGCTTTGTCGGTAAAAACCGCATATGGGATTCACCGGAGCTGATACGTGCCAGTGATATCATGATTCGCCGTGTTATTACAACCTATCCCGGTGTTTCTCTGGTACGTGCCTATGAATATATGCGCTACAACAAGGTGGATACCCTCATGGTTGTTGATCACAGCCAGCAGCTGCAGGGAATGATCACAGCCAAGATGATTCGCAGACAGCCGCGCGACAATCACCTGCTTGTGCGTGATATTATGGTCAATCCCGCATATTGTGCACAGGAGGATGATAACCTTGTAGATGTTATGCAGCAGACAAGACAGCATGACTTTTACAACGTTCCTGTATTGGATGAGCAGGGGAAGCTGCGTGGACTGATTACCAGAAGCTCTCTGGTGACCACCTTCTCCAAGCAGTTTGATCTGGAAGAAGGTGAACAGGCATGAGTGAATTTATCGAATACGTACAATCCATACAGGGACAAATTCTATCGCTGAGCTGGGAGCATGTGGAGCTTACTTTGTTTTCTGTTATTCTTGCCATTGCAATCGGTGTTCCCCTTGGTATTTTGATATCCTACCTCAAAAAGCTGACAAAGCCGGTTCTGGGGATCGCCAATATCGTACAGGCCATACCAAGCCTTGCGTTGCTGGGCTTCGCTATCCCTTTTCTGGGAATCGGCTCCAAGCCTGCCATCTTTATGGTGATCTTATATTCCCTGCTGCCCATTATCAAAAATACGTATACCGGTATTCAAAGCATCCCGGATCAGACACTGGAGGCTGCAAAGGGAATCGGCATGACAAGAGCACAGATTCTGATAAAGGTACAAATTCCCATGGCATTACCAATCATTATGGCAGGTGTGCGGATTTCGGCGGTTACGGCTGTCGGGCTGATGACGATTGCGGCCTTTATCGGAGCAGGTGGTCTTGGATATCTTGTATATTCCGGTATCCGAACATCCAACAATATGCAAATACTGGCCGGTGCGATTCCAGCCTGTATTCTGGCTTTGGTCATCGATTCCTTCATGGGCATTCTGGAGCGTGTGGTTGTACCGGAGGGACTGACCATCGGAAATTCACAGACAAACCGTCCGGTACGCAAATCAACAAAAATTATCGTATCGCTGCTATGCCTTTGTTTGCTGCTGGCATCTGTTGGCGGCAGACTTATGAAGGGTGTAAATAAGGAAGCTTTGCATATCGGTAGCTCTGATATGAGTGAACAGCTGATTCTCGGTAACATGTATGCCGATATGATAGAAGCGAAAACGGACTACAAGGTGCAAAGAGATCTTTCTCTAGGCGGAGTGCAAATTTGCTTCAGTGCATTGCAAAATGGTCAGATTGACATGTATGTTGATTATACCGGAACATTATATGGCGATATTTTGAAAATGAAGTCTAACAGCAATGCAGATGAGGTGTATCGCGTTGCAAAAGAGAAAATCAAAGAAAAGTATAATCTTACACTGCTGGATCAGACACCGTTTAATGATACCTATACCTTTACTGTGCGTAAGGATACGGCTGAGAAATATAATTTGAAGACAGTCAGTGATTTGGAAAAGGTATCCGATCGTCTTATCATTACACCAACACTGGCATTCAATAACCGGAAAGAAGCACTGCCCGGTATCAAAAGCAAATATCCGAACATGAGCTTTAAGGATAATATTGCAATGGATGGAGCGACACGCTATGTGGCTCTCGCCAATAAAGAAAGCGATGTAATTGATGCGTATTCCACAGATGGATTGATTTCCTATTATGATCTGGTTGTGCTGGAAGATGATAAGCAGTATTTTCTTCCATACTATGGAGTACCGATGGTAAGTGAGCATCTGCTTACGGAATATCCGGATGCTGTTCCTGTTATCAATGAGCTCAGCAAGCACCTGAGCAGTGAAGGCATGCGGAAGCTGAACTATGAGGTGGATGTAAAAAAACGCGAGCCGGCGGAGGTTGCACATGAATTTCTGGTACAGGAAGGATTGCTTGAAAAATAAGCCTGTAAAAAAGCGAAGTCAAAGTGCTGCAGCTTGCGGCTTGAGTGTAACAATGATTTTAAAATAAAAGAAAGCATGGCTTTGTATTCTATCAGTTGCTGATCTGATAGGATATGAGGCCTCTTTTTGTTCTGAGAAAATCAAATGGAAGGAATGCAATTACGGTATGCTGCTGGTATGCGCGATGTAGGATACAGCTTGAATTTCATACTATATGCTTTTGTGTGGATGAATGAGGTAGCGCGGATGAAGGGCTGTGCAGCATGGATTACACCGCTTTTTTTCATTTCCGTTGTGACTATCGGTGAATGTCCTGTTATGTGAATGAAATAAAACAGGTTTAGATGATGGGAAACGGTTTCGCAGACTTCATTCTGTTTATGATGATGAGTCTGATCTCTTTCACCATTGACTCTGCGATTGCTATTGGCTCTGATGGCTGCTTCTGCATACTCTCACATCCTTTTATCTATATGAATTCAGTACAGCACGGTTCTTTGAAAAGGGCGTTGACCTTATACAATCGGATTTCAGTGACGAGTAACTTGAGGAGGACTTTGCCATAGAGGAACTGCTTGGACGAAGGATACCTACAAGGCGGTATTGGATTTTGAAGCACTGCTTTTTTTCGGCTGAAGGGTGATCGAGCTGCTTCTTATCGATGACAGTGAAATAAATGGTAGGAATGCTGAGAAACGAACACTCGCAGCTATGCTCTTGCTTTCGCTCTTATATCTTTTATAGGGAAAGGGGCGAAGCTTCATGGGATGGCAATCCATATAATAGGATGCATCCGATAAAGCAATCACATAAAGAAGCAAATAGCATAAAAAATTACATAAAAGGAATGCATCTGGATAATCATTGCATCAGGTATAAAAGCATGAAGCGATAGCAAAAGGAAGCGAGTATCATGCTCACAGTCAACAGCGCTTTCCAGAAGGTGCTTGCAAGTTCATAAAAACATGATATACTATATTCGTTTACAGGTAAACTAATGGAGGTGATGTCATGCTGGACCATACCAATCTGGAAACACTCGTAAAACGCTGTGCAGCCTTTCGTAAGGTGTATGCCAGGGTCTGTGCGCCACAGCTAAAGCAATATCAGCTGTCGCCCAGTGAGGTGGATATTCTGATTTTCTTATCTAACAACCGCACGATCAATACGGCGAAGGAGCTTTGTGCGTTTCTTGGTATATCCAAAGGACTGGTTGCCAGAGGAATTGAATCCCTGCTGTTGAAAGAGTATGTATACATTGAAACGGATAACAGTGACCGGCGTATACAGCACCTGTTTCTAACAGAAGAGGTGCAGGAGGTCATACAGGTTCTATCGAAACAGCGCAGTGAGGTGGAAGCACAGATACTGAAGGGGATTCCTCAGGAGCATTTGGATATCCTTGTACAGACCTTCGATCGCATCAACGCGAATATTGAAAGCATCACAGAAGCAAATGAACATACAAACGAACATACATAGGAGGAATGCTGAATGAAGATGTCAAAAGAAGTAGATTTAGGGAAGGAGCGCATCGGCAGATTGTTTTTTATGCTGGCAGTACCGGCTATTCTGTCACAGCTGGTCAATGCGCTCTATAATATGGTCGACCGTATGTACATCGGTCATATACCGGAAGTGGGAGCGACGGCTCTGACCGGTGTGGGCATCAGCTTTCCCATTATCATGATCATCTCCGCCTTTGCGGCACTGGTCGCAATGGGCGGTGCACCGCGTGCCTCCATCCTGATGGGACAGCAGGATATGAAGGGTGCGGAAAAGATACTGGGAAACTGCTGCTGTGCGTTGATCATCACCGCACTGGTGCTTACGGTGGTTGTCATCGGCTTTCATACACCACTGCTGTACATGTTTGGCGCGAGTGAGAACACGATTGGCTATGCCCAATCCTACATGATCATATATGCGGCCGGTACGATTTTCGTTCAGCTGACGCTGGGGATGAATGCCTTTATATCAGCACAGGGATTCAGCAGAATCAGTATGCTGACGGTTGTGATCGGAGCAATCACCAATATCATCCTGGATCCGATTCTGATTTTTGTTTTTGATATGGGAGTGCAGGGAGCCGCACTTGCTACGGTCATATCGCAGGGAATCTCTTCCATCTGGGTAATGCGCTTTCTGATGGGAAAGCAGACGGTATTAAAGCTGCGCCTGAGCAATTTCCGATTAAACGCAAAGGTGCTGCTTCCATCTCTCGCCTTAGGTGTGGCACCCTTTATTATGCAATCAACGGAAAGTATCCTCGTATTGTGCTTTAATTCCTCCTTATTGAAATATGGAGGAGACCTTGCTGTTGGAGCAATGACAATACTATCAAGTGTTATGCAGTTTGCCATGCTGCCGTTATCCGGTTTCACACAGGGAGCACAGCCGATTATCAGTTATAACTATGGCGCAAACAATGCCTATCGCGTGAAAAAGGCCTTTCGGCTTTTGCTGATCAGCTGTCTGACCTACTCAGCTATACTCTGGCTGCTTGCCATGGTGGTGCCGAATATGTTTGCGGCGATTTTCACCAGTGATCCTGCTTTAACAGAAATCACCGTATGGGCCCTGCGCATTTATATGGGAGGGTGTTTGCTGTTTGGCGCACAGATTGCCTGTCAGCAAACCTTTATTGCCCTTGGTAACGCAAAGACCTCAGCCTTCCTGGCGATGTTTCGTAAAATTATCGTTTTGATTCCGCTGATTTATATCCTTCCAATGTTTATAGAGGATAAGGTCATGGCAGTTTTCCTGGCAGAGCCGATTGCGGATATACTGGCCGTTCTGACTACAGTAACGATGTTTGTGCTCTTCTTTAAAAAGCTGCTTCATAACATGGATGAAGAACAAGTGGAAGAAGCAAAGCAGCAAGCACAGCTGGAAGCAAAGGAAGTGTAAACCGTTAGTGGGAATAGCTGATAAAGAGCTTTCCTACATTTCTGATATATAGAAGGGCTTCTTATCGGATACTATGCGATAGGAAGCCTTTTTTTTATGAAAAAGAAGAAAGGGGAACTATAAAAAGCCTGTGGCAAATAGGGAAAAAATACTAAAAATGGCTTTGTCGTATGGTATACTGCTATTATATATAGAATACGGATGAAGGAAAGGAACAGAACGATGAGGGTAAGAGGCTTCTTGAAAACAATGCGTAAGGAAGATGGAAAGCAGGCGGTGCAGGAACAGGATACGAAGACAGTAATCCAGCAGCCAGCCGTCAAAAAGGGGTATAAGAGAAAAACACTGGTTGATGATTTTCGTGCTATCGTAGCACAGGGCGATCTGCAGGAGCTTCAAAAAGTATTTCAGCGTTGTGATATCAATGCGTATGATACCTTTACTAAAAACAATGCATTGAGCTTTTATGGTCTTTCAAAAGAGGCGATTCTCTGGCTGGTGGAACAGGGATGTAATTTGAACTATGTAGGACGCTGGGGTAAGACGCCACTGCATTATCAGGCATCCTATCGGGGAAGTCATCTTGCTTTGTTTCTTTCCCTTGGCGCAAATGTGCAACAGGATGATCAGGGAGATACTCCAATGCATGTTGCTGCTTCAAATTTTATGGTGGAGCATGTGAGAGAATTACTGTTTGCAGGGGTGAAGGTCCGTAAGAAAAACCACAGCGGAGAAACACCCTTGGAGGAAATGCTAGTGAGAGCGGATGGTCTTCATTTGCCAGAGGTGGTTGAAATCGCGGAATTGCTGTTGCAGCATGGAGAATATATCCGCAAGAAGATGAAGGTGTCAGTGGAGCGGATTGGCAAAGATGTAGAATTTTACCGCTGTGATCCTACTGCTTGTGATGAAGCTGCACTTCAAATACAGGAGGCAACGGATGAGGCGTTACGAAAGCTATATAGGATCTTTCATGTAAAACCGGTGGAGAAACGAACAAGAATGAAAAGTGGAGAGTGTGTTGTAGTACAAAGCAATCAATGGCAACAGCAGTATCAGGAATTATGGGAGTTGTTGGTGCCTGCTAGTGGGGCTGCGGAAACACTACAGGGAGAGGTGCTTCGCATCACTGGAAAACTTTCTTATGAGCTGCTGGATAACGGTGGTATGAATTGGGATAGAGAATATCAAAGGATGGTACAGGCAATGAAGAGATACATTTCCATAGGAAACGGATTTACACAAGAGGAGCTACAGGAAGTCCATGAGATTTTATCTGCGTGCATCGGTGGAAGGGGAGGCGAAGGTATGAGACGCTTGTGTGAATGTACGGTAGACTGGATCCTACGAAATCCTGATTTAATTCCGTTGGGTTCATCGTCCTATAAGCGATAGGGAAGGTTTGTGCGATGTAGGAAACCTTGCTGCTGGATACGGTATATAGAAAGGCTTTATGACATAGTTTGTCGATTTATGACAAAAAAGTCAAAAAAACAAAAAAAGCTGTTGACACACAGGGATATGTGTTGTATTATATACGAGCGCTGATGAGTACAGCGGCAAACGAAATAGAAATTTCGGTCTTTGAAAACTGAACAGGA
>QULU01000048.1 GCA_003481775.1 Clostridiaceae bacterium OM02-2AC | reverse complement strand
GAGCATCTGAGGATATCCTGATTAAGAAGGTGAATATCGAGCCTTACAGTACGATTGTATTCAGTCGAAATGACTTTTTAAAATCCATTATCCGATAATTGGAATGCAGAATGCAAGGATTCTCGTTTGACTTTCAAAATAAACTTGGTATAATGGAACAGGATATTTTTACACGCTTGTGTAATTGACAGTATCGAAAACCCTGCATTCGCGAGGGAACACGAATACAGAAAAGGGGCGAGTCTTATGAAAATCGCAATCGTAACCGACAGCGGCAGCGGTCTGACAAAGCAGCAGGCCAGCGAATTAGGAATTTATTATCTGCCATTACAAATCATCATTCAGGACAAAATGTTTCTGGATGGAGAGAATATAACCGTAGAAGAAATATATGAATATCTGCGAAACGGCGAAATGCCGACAACCTCCATGCCTCCTATGGGACTTGTGGAGGAGCTGTTTACACAGCTGAAGGCAGAGGGCTATGAAGCGGTCATCGCAGTTCCGCTGAGTGGCGGCTTATCCTCTACCTCCAGTGTCATGCAGGCGGTAGCCAAGGAGCATAAGGTGAATCTGCATGTCATCGAATCGTATACAACCTGCAATATCCAGCGTTATCTGGCAGAAAGTGCCAGACAGCTGATAAAGCAGGGGCATGATCTGGAAACCATCGTGGAGCGTCTGCGTGCCAGTGCGGCAGATAGCGGAACGCTGATCATACCGGATGATCTGCAGCATCTGAAGCGTGGAGGCCGGCTGACACCGCTGGCAGCTGCACTTGGCGGACTGCTGAAAATCAAACCGATTTTGCGATTGGATCGTGAAAGTGAAGGCAAGGTGGATGTGTACGATAAGGTTCGTACCATGAGCAAGGCGCAATCCAAGGCGATTTCCACATTTCAGGAGCGTGGGTTAAATGAAGCCTATACGCTTACCGTTCTTCACAGCGGCGCGCCAAAGGAAGGCGAGAAGCTGAAAGCCATGATGGAAGAGGCATTTCCCGGACTGGATTTATACTATGGTCTGATTGGTGCAGTTATCAGTGCACATACCGGTGTAGGCTGTCTGGGGATTCAGTATATCCGCAAGGTAGAAATGTAAAAGGTGCCGCTGTGCACCTTTTGTCTTATGCAGGCGGAAAGTGTCGAACCGAAAGGGTCACAGTTTTTTTTGAAGAGAAAATAAGGTATAATAAGAACAACAGGAGGCTGAATCATATGAAAATAGCATTTGTGACAGACAGTGGGACCGGAAAATCCGTAGGGGAGCTTGCGAAGGAAGGAATTTACAGCGTACCTCTGCAGGTCAGCTGTGACAATAAAAATTATCAGGATTTGGAGGAACTGAGCATTGATGAAATTTATGCTCTGATGAGAGATGGAAAAATGCTTTCCACCTCCCTGCCTTCTCTGGGGAAAATTGAAGAGCTGTTTCAAGGTCTGAAGCAGCAGGGCTACGAACAGATATTCGCTGTGCCGATCTGCAGCGGACTGAGCGGGACAATCAATGCCATGGAGATGATTGCACAGCAGCAGGGCATTGCGTTTGACTACGTTGATTGTCATGTAACAGCTGTCGTGCAGGAATACATGATCAAGCTGGCAAAGCAGCTGCATGAGACGGGAAAAAGCATCGATCAAATCAAGGAAGTGCTGCTGCGCATCGTGCATACAACCAATACCATACTGTTGCCAAGCGATTTGCAGCATCTGAAACGCGGCGGACGTCTGACACCGCTGGCAGCCACATTGGGCGGCTTGCTGAAAATCAAACCGATTCTGAAAATTAATGAGGAAACAAGTGGGAAAATTGATGTGCTCGACAAGGTGCGCACGATGCACAAGGCGATGGATCGCGTAATTGAAATCATGAAGAGTGAGCATGTGGATGATTCCTATCTGATCACCGTTGCCCATGCGGATGATGAGGCTGAAGCGCTTGTTTACATGGAGAAGCTGAAGCAGGCATTTCCCAATGCAGCACACCAGATCATCAAGCTGGTAAGCGTGGTAGGTGTTCACACGGGACGCGGCTGTCAGGCGGTTCAGTATTTTAAACAGATCAAGGAATAAGAAAGAAATCCTGGATAAAGCATTCTGTGAGGAATCGTATAAAACGATTCCTGCATAGGCATTGAAAATTTCTGTCATAATCAAAACGCACAAAGCACAGAACAATCATATAACGTGAATGCTCTGTGCTTTTTTTATGAGAACACCCCAGCAGGGCCGGGGTGTTTGTTTTATGTAAGAGTGTCATTAAAAACAGACATATGTTAGCTGGTTCTTACTCTATTTTGGACAAATAAAATTAAGAGAATTCAAAATCTGTTGTATTCTTCAATAGAACTGAAATCTTTTTATACAACTATCCTATAGTAAGAAAGAGCCTGTTAGCTGCCCACGCCTTTTCAATGCTCTTCCTTTTTCAAAAGGCTGTAGTCCCATCCGATCTGGCTGTGTAAGCGGATGGTATTGAAATCAGGGAACAGCTTTAGCTGCCGTGATGGTGTCCTTTTCTCATCTGCTTTCCATGGCATCCCTCCGGTACTGCCGAAGGATCATAGCGCTCCAAAATGGAATACAGCTGCTTCATGCTTAGCTTTTGCAGCTCCTTTACGCCTTTGCTTGTATCATGCAGAAGAATTTCATCAATTACACGATATTTCCCGGCAGACATATGATGCTGCTGAGCTTCCTGATGTGTAGCATCATCCAGATGGGAACAATGAAACTGATTTTGCGGCATCGCTTCCTTCAGCTGCTGATTGATCTGCTGCTCCAAAGCAAAAGATACGCTGCTGTTTTCAGAATACACACTGACCTCCAGAAAGCCAGATTTCATATATGTGGAAAACCGTTCATTTTCCAGCAGCATCCGAAGTGCCGCATCCAGCTGCATTCCCTCCAGCTGCAGCTCACTCAGAATGTTATCCGCATCCTTATTGTATGCAGTAACGCTCACCACTCGCTTCTGTTCATCCAGCTTCCATTCCATACTTGGATTGATATCCAGTGTTACATAGCTGTATACGGCCGGAACAGGGGCAGGAGCAGGGGAGGCTTCCATCAGCTTCCATGGCTGAAAACGAATAACCAGAAGACAGGTGACACAAAGTATCAGAACCGCTGGTAAACCGGATCTTTTCTTTCTGCTCCTTTGCTTCATGACGTTGTGAAGGGTTTTCTGTTTGATTTCATCACTGGCATGAATGCCGTCAAACTCATCGAAAATCATCAAGCTCACCTCCCAATTTTTCACGCAGCGCTTCCCTGCCTCTTTTCAGCCAGGTATGTATCGTATTTTCATTCTTGCCTTTGATTTCAGATATTTCCCGAACCTTATAGCCTTCATAATAAAACAGATACAGGACATCCCGGTAATGTGGAGGAAGCTGATTCAATGTATCCAGCAGGAAATAGGTGTCATCCCGAAGATCCGCACAGGCCTCCACTTCTGTCTGCAAATCCACACGTTTATGGAACCATCCGCGAAACCTCTCTCTGCATGCATTCATCGTTACCTTCAACAGCCATGCCTTCTCATGCTCACGGTCGCGAAACGGATCGCTCTGTGCATACTTCAGAAAAACTGTTTGAAACACATCCTCTGCATCTGCACGCTGCTTCATATGCAGAACACAGATTTTCTGAACCATATCCGCATATAGCTCTATGGCATTTTGTATTTCCTCTTCACTCTTCATACCGTTATCATCCCTCTATGCCTTCATTATACAGGAAATCCTGTAAAAGTGTGTACTTCTATCTTCTGTGATGCCCACTTCCGCTGCCGTGATGTGCTCCCTGATTATGACGTTCACTGTGATGATTTCCCTGCATACCGTTATTGCAGCTTTCATTATGCAGATGGTTTCCATCACAGTTTGCATTGTGCTGATGCGTTCCATCGCAATTCTCATGATATGGACAAGGGGCTGTGGCAGTATTTGTACTTTGCTGTGCAGTTGCTACCGGTTGTACAGAATCTGGCTGCTGAGTGCCTCCCGTATATGCTGTGTTTTCTGCTGTTTCTGTTTTAACAGCTGCTTGTACTGTTGAATTAGAAGCTGGTGTTACCACCGCATTCTGCCTCTGTGTGGCCTCTGCCTGTCGCTTGGCTGCCGCATCTCTGGCCGCCTGCTGTTCCTGCAGTGTACGCAGGCAGTCATCTGCCGCCATATGCATGTGGGAATGGTTTCCTCCGCACAGATACGCTGTATCCTGTGCATGAATCTGTGTACCAACGCCTGCCGCCAGTCCTAATGTCAGCAGTGCTGCTATAATAGCTTTCTTTTTCATTTTGTTTCCTCCTTAGGGTTTCCATCTATAACATGCAGCAGCCCTTAAAAACCTTTCAAAGAAATTAAATTTTTTTCCAAACTTTGAAATTCCTACAAAAAAGATGCGAAATCTTAGGCTTTTTCGGGAATACTAATGTATAATAATATGGTAAGTTTGGAGGTAATGATTATGAATCATGACTATATAGATATCAAGGGTGCAAGAGAAAACAATCTGAAAAACATCGATATCCGTATTCCCAGAGATAAATTTGTTATTATGACCGGTGTATCCGGCTCCGGTAAGACATCTCTGGCATTTGATACGGTCTATGCAGAGGGACAGCGGCGGTACGTGGAATCACTGAGTGCCTATGCACGCCAGTTCCTTGGCAACAGTGAGAAACCGGATGTGGATTCCATTGAGGGACTTTCCCCATCCATTTCCATCGATCAGAAAACGACCAGCAACAATCCGCGTTCCACTGTCGGAACGGTAACGGAAATCTATGACTATTTGAGACTTCTGTATGCAAGAGTAGGAATTCCCTACTGTCCGACACACAATGAACCGATCACATCCCAGACGATTAAGCAGATGGTGGACCGTATCATGGAAATTGAGGATAAGACACGCCTGACCATCTTATCTCCAATCGAGCATGGGAAAAAGGGTACCCACAAGGATTTGTTTGAGCATCTGCGCAAGGAAGGCTATATTCGTGTCCGCATAGACGGAGAAATGAAGCTTCTGGAGGATGTGGAGGCTTTGGAGAAAAATAAAAAGCACAATATCGATGTGGTTGTAGACCGCATTGTAAAGGGGAATGATCGTTCCCGACTTCACGATTCACTGGAAACTGCGCTGAAACTGAGTGATGGACTGGCAGTCGTTACATATAATGAAGAGGAGATTCTTTTTTCCAGCAATTATTCCTGTAAATACTGCGGTTTTAACATTCCGAAGCTGGAACCGCGGCTGTTTTCCTTTAATGCGCCATTTGGTGCCTGTGACCACTGTAAGGGTCTTGGCATCACGCAGAAGGTGGATGTGGATTATCTGATACCTGACCGCAGTAAATCCATACGACAGGGCGGTATCATTTACTATAAGAATATCGTCGGAACAGAGAATCTGGAATGGCAGCGATTCAAGGCATTGATCGACTATTATAAGATTGATGTTGATAAACCGATCAAGGATCTGAAGAAAAGCGAACTGGATATTCTGCTGTATGGCTCCAAGGATCTCATTTCCTATCGTCTGGCAAGCCGCAGCGGGAATGTCATGAAGAAGACGGAGTTTATTGAGGGTGTATGTACCCTGATTGAACGCCGTTATATGGAAACCAGCTCCACAATGTCCAGAGAATGGTATGCGACCTTCCTTGCAGAGGCACCATGCCCAGTCTGTAAAGGACGCCGCTTGAATGATCAGGCATTAAGTGTTCGCGTAGGCGGCATCAATATTTATGAATGGACAACCATGTCGGTTAAGCAGGCAATCGAATTTATGAAGCAGCTGGAGCTGACACAGCAGCAGAAGGATATCGCAAAGCTAATTCTCAAGGAAATCGCAGATCGTCTGGGCTTTTTGAGCAATGTCGGTCTGGGGTATCTGACCCTGGATCGTCTGGCAGGCTCTTTGTCCGGAGGAGAAGCCCAGCGAATCCGTCTGGCAACGCAAATCGGTTCCCGTTTAAGCGGCGTTTTGTATGTACTGGATGAGCCGAGTATCGGTCTGCATCAGCGTGATAACGACCGTCTGATCGACACCCTGAAAAATATGCGGGATCTTGGCAACTCACTGATTGTTGTAGAGCATGATGAGGATACGATGCGTGCCAGTGATTATGTCATTGATATCGGCCCGGGTGCCGGAATTCATGGCGGCAATGTTGTCGCAGCCGGTACACCGGAGGAAGTCATGGCAAATGAAAATTCCTTAACCGGTCAGTATCTGAGCGGGAAACGCAAAATCGAAATACCGGCGAAACGACGTAAGGGAAACGGCAAGAAGCTGGAGATTGTCGGTGCCAGCGAAAATAATCTGAAAAATGTCAGTGTGAAAATCCCTCTGGGAACACTCACTGTTGTAACCGGTGTGAGCGGAAGTGGAAAATCTTCTCTGGTTAATGAGGTATTGAGCAAGGGCGTCATGCATGCACTTGGAAGAACCAGAATCCGCCCCGGTAAGCATAAGAAAATCAAGGGTATTGAAAACATCGACAAGCTGATTGATATTTCACAGGATCCGATCGGAAGAACACCGCGGAGTAACCCTGCGACCTATACCGGCGTGTTTGATGATATCCGTGACCTGTATACACAGACCCCGGAAGCAAAGATGCGCGGGTATGAAAAGGGACGCTTCTCCTTTAATGTAAAGGGTGGGCGCTGTGAAGCCTGTCAGGGAGATGGCATCCTGCGTATATCCATGCACTTTTTGCCGGATGTCTATGTCCCATGTGAGGAGTGCGGCGGCAAGCGCTACAATGAAGAAACCCTGCAGGTAACCTACAAGGGGAAAAATATTTATGATGTTTTAGAGATGAGCGTGGAGGAAGCGATTGACTTTTTCTCCAATATGCATAAAATTAAACATAAGCTGCAGACGCTGAAGGATGTCGGTCTTGGCTACATCAAGCTGGGACAAAGCGCAACCTCCTTGTCCGGCGGGGAAGCACAGCGTGTCAAGCTGGCAAGCGAGCTGCAGAGAAAAGCAACCGGTAAAACCCTGTTTATACTGGATGAGCCGACAACCGGTCTGCATACCCATGATGTGAAAAAGCTTCTGGAGGTATTGCAGCGGATTGTGGAAAACGGTGATACGGTCATCGTCATCGAACACAATCTGGATGTTATCAAAAGTGCGGATTATATTATTGATATCGGTCCGGAGGGCGGCGATGAAGGCGGTACGATCATTGCGAGCGGAACGCCGGAACAAATCATCAAGGTGGAAAACAGCTATACCGGTCAGTATCTGAAAAAGGTACTGGAGAAAGGATAATGCATATGGAAGAACAAAATATCGTAAAAGTCAGAACGCTTGTTGAAAACTTTGACTTCATACAGATAACCGGAGACGATGCGTCTTTGGAACGTCCCATTGTCATTGCGGATACCAACCGCCCCGGTCTGGAGCTGGCAGGTTATTTTGAAAATTCCCAGCAGAAGCGGCTGGTTATCCTCGGAGATAAGGAGATTGCCTATATTGCGACAATGAGTGTGCAGAAACAGCGGAAATCCTTTGACTTTATTACCAACGAACAGACACCGGCCATCATTGTGACCAAGGGACACAAATGTCCGGATGTATTAAAGCGCTATGCGAAGCGTAAAAACTTTCCTATCTTTTTGTCCAGCTCTCCGACCTATCGTCTGATTGTCGATATCGTGGCATTTCTGGATGAGCAGCTGGCAACCAGTATGTGTATCCACGGAGGACTGCTTTCCATCTATGGAAAAGGTGTGCTGATCCGCGGAGAAAGCGGTATGGGAAAAAGCGAAATTGCATTGGAGCTGATCAAGCGGGGTCACCTGCTGGTGGCGGATGATCGTGTGGACTGTTATCGTATCCATAACAAAATTGTGGGAAAGGCTCCGGAGCTGTTACGGGAAATGCTGGAAATCCGTGGAATCGGTGTCATCAATGTATCCAGAATGTTCGGTGTCAGCTCTGTCCTGCCAAAAGCAGAAATCAATTTCCAGGTCAATCTGGAGCCGTGGAAAGCGGATCAGGATTATGACCGCGTAGGAATTGAAGAAAAAAAGCATGAGAATATTCTGGGCATCGACATACCGAAAATCGTTGTACCAGTGCGTGAAGGCCGTTCTATGGCAGTCATTATTGAATCTGCGGTGACGAATTATATGTTATCCGTAATGGGGATGGACAGCGCCAAGGAATTTGAGCAGCGTGTCCTTGACTATATCGAAAAGAACAAGAATGAACAATAGGAGGCTTTTATGACATTTTTTCCCGATATGAAAACCGTATTGACGATAGGATCCTTACAGGTCACCTGGTACGCCGTGCTGATTCTGTCCGGTGCCTTTCTGGCATATTTTCTATCTCTTCGTCAGTTTAAGAAATGGGGGTATAAGGAAGAGGTATTTGAAAACTTCTTTCTGATGATGCTGCCAATCGCTATCATCGGTGCCCGTTTGTATTATGTTATCTTTGAATGGAACAATCTGTATGCGGCAGACCCGATCCGTATCTTCTATATATGGGAGGGCGGTCTGGCGATTCACGGTGGTGTGATTGCCGGAACGATTTTCGGCTGGTTCTACTTCCGCCGCTATCAGTATAACGGACTTCGTATTCTGGATGTAGTATTTCCGAATATGATGCTAGCCCAGGCAATCGGACGCTGGGGAAACTTCATGAATCAGGAGGCCTATGGCGGTGTGGTAAATGCCAGCTTCTATGATCATTTTCCATCCTTCATCCGTGACCATATGTATATTGACGGGGCGTTCCGTCAGCCGACCTTCCTATATGAAAGCGTCGGAAATCTGATTGGTTTCGTATTGATCACCGTTGTTTATAAAAAACACGGCAGAAAAAAACGCGGGGATCTGGCATTTACCTATCTGGCATGGTATGGCATGATCCGTTTCTTTATTGAAGGGATGCGTACCGATTCGCTGATGCTGGGAGGACTTCGCGTCGCACAGCTGATATCCTTGTTCGGTGCCCTGATCGGAATTCTCGGTATTCTCGGTGTCTGGGATAAGGTGTTTAAAAATATTTATCCATTTAAAAAGCACAAGCCGGCGGTAATCTTTGATCTGGATGGTACACTGGTGGATACCAAGGAGCTGATTTACAAGTCCTTTGAACATACCTTTGCACAGTTCAAGCCTGACTACACACTGAGCGAAGAGGAAAAGCAGTCCTTTCTGGGACCAACGCTGAAGCAGTCCTTCTTGCGTTATTTCAAGGAGGAACAGGTGGATGAGATCATTGCCTGTTATCGTGCTTACAATCATGAGCATCATGATGAATTTGTCAAGCCGATTCCCCATGTAAAGGAAACTCTGGAGTATTTAAAGGCAAACGATTATCCGCTTGCCGTCATGTCCAACAAGCTGCAGGATATTGTCCGCATGGGACTGAAGCAGTTTGATCTGGAATCGTATTTTGAGATTATCCTGGGCGGTGCAGACGTTGAGCGGCCAAAGCCCGATCCGATTGGTATTCTGACTGCCTGTGAACAGCTGCATGTCCCGCACGATGATGTCGTATATGTAGGGGATGCACCTACGGATATAGAGGCATGTAAGAATATGGGAGCCTTCTCGGTTGCCTTTGTCTATGAAGAATCACGGGCACAAGAGATGCAGTTGTGCAAACCCTGTGCTATCATTAGAGACATGTCTGATCTGATTACGATCATAAAGGAGGATCACGAATGGAGCGACGTTACGATTTAATTATCATTGGTGCCGGACCTGCCGGCATGAGTGCAGCAATATATGGAAGCAGAGCCGGCTTGAAAACAGCAATGCTGGAAATGGGTGCTCCCGGAGGAAAGCTGATTAAGACTGCAGAAATCAGCAACTGGCCGGGAATTATTGAAACAAATGGTGCCAAGCTGGCAAGCGATATGTTTGAGCATTCTACATCCTTTGGTGCGGAATACCTGTATGGCAATGTCATCCGTGTGGAGGATGGCGCATATAAAAAAATCATCTGCGAGGATGGAACGGAGTATGAAGCAAAGGCTGTCATTGTGGCAACCGGAACACAGGAGCGTATGATGAATGTGCCGGGAGAGCTGGAAAATGTCGGACGCGGTGTATCCTATTGTGCAGTATGCGACGGTGCATTTTTCCGCGATCAGGAGGTTGTGGTCATCGGCGGCGGCAACTCTGCGCTGGAAGAAGCAAATTATCTGACACAGTTTGCCAGCAAGGTGAATATCATAATACGACGGGATGTATTCCGTGCAGACAGCATTGTTCAAAATGCAATCAAGGATAATCCGAAAATCACGGTGGTGACAAAGCATGTTCCGGTGCGTGTTGTCGATGACGGCATGCGCGTTACCGGGCTTGTCGTACGAAATGTGGATACGAATGTGGAAACAGAAATTAAAACACATGGCATATTCCCATATATCGGACTGGATCCGGCTACCTCCTTTTTAGAGGGACTGGGTATCCTTGATGAGCGCGGCTACATGATCGTGGATGAAAACTGTGAAACAAAGGCAAAGGGCATCTATGGTGCCGGAGACGTCATTGCGAAAAAACTGCGCCAGGTTGTTACGGCAACCAACGACGGAGCCATTGCGGCACAGCATGCATTTCATGAGATAAAGGGGATCTGATTATGGCAAAATACGTTTGCGATATTTGTAACTGGGAATACGATGAGGCAGCAGGGCTGCCGGATCAGGGAATTGCCCCAGGTACAAAGTGGGAAAACCTTCCAGAGGATTTCAAATGTCCTCTGTGCGGTGCACCAAAGGAAATGTTCACGCAGCTGTAAAAGGAATAGGACAAGGAAGACAGGATATTTAAAAGCCTGTCTTTTCTTCTGCTTTGCCTGCTTTTAAGCAATCTATCCTCAGATCCATAAGGGCATAATGAACATCAGACGTGCTTCATAATTACGTGCAGGATAAAGCTACCTCTTATGGCAGCAGGTTTCTGAATGAAGGAATACATACAGCAAACAAAGAATTTATTATGGAAAAGGAAAGAAACGCAATAGAAGACATTGCTAATAAGGGAAAGAGCTGTAAGAAATATAAAGAAAGCTTCAAATATGTAATCAGTTATCTAACAGACATACGAGATGTGCTAAAATAAAAGAAAGGATGCAGAAGCTGAAAGGTGAGAGAAGATGAAAAGGATAACGGTACTTGGAATCATACTATGTATGCTGTTTCATGTTTTATCACCTATTCATGCAACAGCTTCTGCGGATACAGAATTTGACCGCTTTCTCAGCTTTGTAGAGGAACATCCACAGGGCGGTATATTTGAAATGCAGGGGGATATGATAATTCATGCGGATATCATTACAAAGAAAAATGTCACCATACATACCAATGGCTATCAGGTAAGAATTGAGGATAACATTGCCGGTGATTCCAATATCAATATAAATAATCTCAATAACGATGCTGCATGGGAATTTGTCGATGAAGAAAAAACACTGACAATAGAGGGCAGCGGAAAAAACAGGCCGTTGGTATATATGGATACCGGGGTTAGTGCATATGGTCTGTATATTCATAGTACAGCGGGAACCGCTCTGGAAATTGCTGATGGAGAAGGATTGTATGCAAAATATGTGGAAAAAAAGAACTATATCCGAGCAGAGGGGGATGGTGCAATCGGAGTATTCAATAAAAATCCGTATCAGGAAAATTATTATTCCGCAAGTATGGTAGATGTCGATATCTATACCAACGGAGCCAACAGCATCGGCGTGCTTGCAGACTGGTTTCAAATTGAATATTCACGTATTGAGGTAAATGGCACCGGTTCAAAGGCGATTCAGATACCGGACGGCTATTATGTCGGCAATGAGGTTATTATCATTGAAAACAATCAGCCTCCGGAAAACATATGGAGGTTAGACACTCCCATGCCGACAAAGGAAATTGCAGCTCTGCAGACTCATACGGTGGATGATCTTCCGCTTCCCAAAAGGGTGGAGGTAACGGCTGTATCAAAAACCGGGGAGGAAAAAAGCTTTCAGATATCGCTGCACTATGATGCAACAGCGTTTGAGCGGGGAATGCTGACACACAAGCCGTTTTATTTGTATGGTATCGCGGATCAAAGCAGCTGTGAACGAATCGATATCAGCGAACATGCCTTTCCTTTTTATATTATTCCAGATAGTGAACCTGCTTTTGATATGTCGCTGTATATGATTCGCAATGACACCGATTACTATTTTCATATCCCGCGGGCATATAATGCCAAAGCGATCAATCTGTATACAAGTAAGGATGGAATACATTGGACATTTCAGCGTGACAGCATCAGCAGCATGTCACAGTATGCACCCGGAAGCATTGCGTTGCCACCATATATTGTTATTTATATGCTGCAGGTTATGGAACCCTTCACCTATGTCAGGACTGAAATCATCGGCGGATATTATGATGGACGAAGCTATATGGTAAAGGTACACGATACAGCTGGAAATCCGATTCCGGATGCTTCTGATCAGGATAAAAACGATGGCGGAGGAGAAGGAAACGATGGACAGGGTGGTGGTAGAGGAGAGTCCTCCTATGTGCCCAATACCCCAAATGATGAAGAAGAAGCGCTGCCTCCGGCTGTTGGACAGAATGCTTCTCAGATAACAGAAGCTATAAAAAAAGAACAGAAGAAAAGAAGGCGGGAAATTCACGTAGAAAATAAAAATAAGAAGCAGGACGTGGAAAAGGCGGTAACCATAGAAGCTCATGAAGCTCTTGCTGGATTTGATGCAGGGGAGAATAAGATAACAGGGCAGGCACAGAAGGCTGTGCTGCAGGCTTTTCTTACAATCGATTCCAATGCCTTGAAAAATCTGGTTTCCAAGGAACAGTATGAAGCAATTTCTCAATCCAGAGATATCATGGAAGAGGTATGGGAAAGCAGTGCTTTCTTCCTGCGAATCTTGCAGAGGCTGTTTCAAGAAACCTCATAGCTTACGCTTGTAAAAAAAAGAGGAAGGACTATCCGCTGTTTTACATATGAAAAAAGTACACCAGGGTGATGCCACAGCTCTTACGAATGGATGGTGAAAGGAAATTCAAAATGATTGTGTTTGAATTTCCTTTTTCATAAGCACCTGAATATTAGTAAAAACCATGCCATGGTGTACGCTTTCTTTTATTCTATGATTTGAACGCTATCTTTTTCGATTAGCTGTGGTTTCAGACAGATATCCTGTTTTCGATGTGCAGGATCACGAAGCTGAGCAAGTAATTCATTGCATGCAGTTTTTGCAAGCAGCTCGACGTCCTGATCTACACTTGTGATTTCAGTACCCAGTGTAAACCGGTTTAATGTATTATCATAGCTGACAATGGATATATCCTGCGGTATGCGGACATGATGCTCCTGAAAGTAACGCATAACACCCAGCGTCATCATGTCATTACAGATAAAGGCAGCGGAAACATCCATCTTCATCAGCTGTTCTGCACAGGCATATCCACCCTGAAACCGGTAATTTCCATCGAGAATATAATCCTCGCGAACCTCCAACTGGAACTGCTGCATAGCTTTGCGATAGCCTGCAACACGGCTCGCCCCAGTTTTGCTCGCGGAAGAAATTCCGATGCATGCGATTTTTTTGTGGCCGCTTTTCACAAGCTTTTCAATGGCCATATAAGCACCTGATTCGTTATCAAAATAAACCTTGCTGCAATCCAGATCGGGATACATACGGTCGATCATAACATAAGGGATAGAGAGGGATGCCAGCTTTTCGCGTATTGTTTCATTTTGAAAGGATTCATTGCTGACGGTGATACCAAGACCGTCGACACCTCTTGAAACAAGAAGATCAATCAGCATGCTGTCATCCGCCGCATGATCATTGGAATTTACGATCATGAGTGCGTATCCCAGCTCCCGGAGGTATTCCTCCATCCGTTTGCATAATGCGGAGAAGAACAGGTTTTCAATATCCGGGATGATGAGGCCCAGGATATTTGATTTTCTGGTGACCAGACTTCTTGCGGTCTGATTGACCTTGTAATTATACTGCTTCGCAATGTCCTTGATCGTGTCGCGTGTCTCCTGTGCTACACGGCATGGACGATCGTTCAACACCAGCGATACCGTACTGACACTGACGTCCGCTTTTTTTGCGATGTCCTTAATGGTCACTTTCATATGCTCCTCCTGCTTTGTAATTTTAAAAAGGTAATTACCCTTCCTGATAATTACCTTTATTTTATCATAATCCTGTAGGGTTTGCTGATGATTTTACAGGAACATGATCATAGATAAAACAAACATGGTAACAACACCGGCAATCATAGGAACAGAGGTGCGCTTAACAATATCCAGTGGATTGGCTTTAATCGTACCGGCAACAATGACAACAACAGCCGCTACAGGGGATACTGCACGCATCAGATTACCACACAGTCCCATTGGGATGGATACGGCAATGGCAGAAATTCCGGCAGCCTCCGCTAGTGGTACCATCAATGGCACCATGGCATAGAACAATGCTGTCCCACTTCCGCTCAGCAGTACAATCAGAATCGTCAATCCCATCAGAATCAATGGCAGTACAAAGCCCATTCCTGATCCCTGAACACCCAGCATGGCTGTCTGTAATGCATTGATCAGACCAATGGAATTCAGACCTAATACAAATACACTAGCTGCAACCAGCAGTGCAACGATTGGCATGGAATTTCCCATTCCCTTGAAGAAATCTTCTGTTTGCTTCAATACCTTTCCACTATCCCTTGTACGAATGATTTCACATACGATAGCAATCAGGAAGGAAAGCAGAGAAGCCACCTCAACACTGATATCAACATTGCTTCCGGTTACGCTGCGAAGAATATAAACAACAATCAGGAGCAGGATTGGGAAGATTGGAAGCAGTGTATAAACAAAGCGATACAATCCGCCTTCCGGAATAGCCTTAACCTCATGAACCTCAACATTTTCTTCCAGCTTAACTGTGTTTTTCTTGTCCATAAACTTCTGCCAGAAAAAGTGTACAACAGCCATAACGATCAGTGTCGGTACGGAAATCATAGCATGGTACTGTATAACATAATCGGTAACACTCATGCCTGCAAATGCCGGATATTTTGCTAGCTCTGTTGCTACGGCAACATTGTCACCGCCAAGAGGTGTTGGCATAACTGTTGCTGTTGTAGCAATGACTGCCGCAGCAGTCAGCGGAGACATGCCGGCCTGACGTAAAACAGGATACAGTGTCGCAAGCAGGATAATCGCAAGGTTGGAAGCACTTGGTATTACCAGAGACAGTACATTTCCAATCAGGAATACAAGCGGAACAAGGATATATACCGATTTGATTTTCTTGATTGGCTTCGTAAGGGTATGAACGGTAACCTCATTTGCACCGATGCTCGTCATATATGCAGAATAGCCGCCCAGAATCAGAATGATGAAGCCGGCTGCCGGAAGCGTACTCTTGAATTGATCAATAACAGCCTTCAGCGGATCCAGTACAGTAAGACCGGTTGATTCAAATTCCTTGATTGCGATTGGATTCCCCATGGCGATTGCGATGTACATCAACACAATACCCATGGCAAACAGTGTGATTTTAATATCCATTTTCTTGATCAGCATGATAACGACAATAATAACGGCGATCAGTGCGGATCCATACATCATGATATCATTCATATGTGTTCTCTCCTTTTATATTTTACATTCTATCTACACTTTTTAATGGCTTCTTTGAACCATGTACGGAATGCAGCTCCGTCGATATCCAGACAAACTGTGGCATTTGGCTCTTTCCCTAAATAGCCCTTCAGATCAACCAGCGTACAGCCGGCCGTCATCGTGCCATGCAGCTCCACATCCAGATACGTTTCCACCGCCTCAAACAGCTCCGGCTTCAACAGATAGGCAATCGCGGTTGCATCATACATTTTCAGCCCGGTGTGAAAGCTTCCCCCGCGGTATTTCTTAAACAGGCAGTATGCCATTTCCCCGGTTTTGTTCATCGTGCGAATTTCTTCACTGTCTTCCGGTAATACCAGAGCCTTTAATCCGACATCCAGCCCAACCATAGTCAGCTTTACACCGCTGTGGAATACCATATGTGCGGCTTCCGGATCCAATGCGATGTTGAACTCCGCCATAACACCCTTGTTGCCGCGACTAGCACTACCTCCCATGAGGACGATTTCACGGATATTCTGCTTCACCTCAGGGTAGGTCTTCAACAGCAGCGCGATATTGGTCAGGGGTGCAATCGGAACCAGAGTTACCGGCTCGCTGCTGTTCATGATGACATTGCGCATAGCATCAACGGCATTTTCCTTTAAGGGCTGCTGTGTCGGCTCTTCAAAATCAAAGCCCTCCATACCGCTTTTTCCGTGTACGCTGCTGGCGTCCTCAAATTCACGAATCAGTGGACGATCAGCACCTACAGCTACCGCAACATCCTCACGCTCGAAGTATTTCAACAGGCGCAGCGCGTTGTAGGTTACTTTATCCAGACCGACATTACCTGCAACGGTTGAAATCAGACGGACATCCAGCTCCTCTGAGAATAATGCAATGGCAATGGCAAGTGCGTCATCAATACCCGGATCGGTATCAATGATGATCGGACGTTTCTTCATATCAGTTTTCCTCCTTGAAGTAGTTCTCTACTTCCGTTTTATATGGGATGGATGTCTGTGCACCTCTGCGTGTTACGGTGAGTGCCGCAACTCTGGTCGCAAATTCCATGGCTTCCTTCATATCCACATCCCTTGACAGGCAGCTGCAGAGTGCTCCGATAAAGGAATCTCCGGCTCCTGTAGTGTCAACGGTTTCCACCTTTTGCGCCGGTACAAACAGATATCGACCAAAGGCGTTGCACATACTGCCGTGTGTTCCAAGCGTGATAAGCGCATCCACACCTCTTGCTTCAAAGCTGTGCATGGCTTCCATGCAGGACTCCTCATCACTTGGATAAATCCCTGTCAACAGCTCGCATTCACTCTGATTTACAACAATCAGATCCAGATGCTCATACACATCACTGTCCAGAACACGGGCAGGTGCGGGATTTAAAATCGTGTACATGCCAGCCTGCTTTGCCTGCTGCAATGCTGTTCTTACCAGGGGGTAATCATTTTCCAGCTGTGTCAGGAAGATATCGTCCTTTTGCGCCAGCTTCTGCAGCATTTCCACGAAGGCCGCTTCCGGCAGCGTATGGTTGGCACCATTTCCTAGAATAATACGGTTATCTCCATGGCTTCGGATAATCATTGCAACGCCACTGGTTTCATGCGCATCACGGAAAACGCCTTCGGTATGAACACCATAACCCTGTAGTGCCTCCAGCAGCTGTTCTCCAAACACATCATTTCCGATATTGGCAATCATATGCGTTTCGGCTCCCAGCTTGGCAGCAGCTACCGCCTGGTTGCCCCCCTTACCACCCGGATTAACAAAGAAATCAGATCCGTTGATGGTCTCCCCGTTCTTTGGAAGATCGACACACTGTATGGTCAGATCCATGTTTAAACTACCTAATACAATCACTTTTTTCATTTTCTCACCTCACAGGGATCATAAAATTTCACCATCCCCGGCCCCATTCCATCGCATGGACGTTCCAGAAAGCCATGCTTTTTATAGAAGGGAACACAGTTTGGTGTGGACATGAGACCGATGTAGGCCCCCTCACAGGCTGCACCTGCAAGATACTCCTGCAGCTTCTGCATCAGAAGATTTCCTATCCGGTTCTTCTGATATTCAGGATCCACCACCACATCCTTGATAAAGAAGGCAATCCTGCCGTCTCCGACGATGCGGGCAATGCCGATGGGACGCTTATCATCAAATACCACAACGGAGTACAGGGAATTGGCAATCGCCGTTTCCACATCCTCTTTCCTGTATTCTTTGAAATCCACTTTCTTACGCAAGTCAATGTAGATGGATGCGGTAAGCGCATTATCCTTACAAAGGAACCTCATGTCTTTCATCTCCTTGATAAAACGTTTTATCACGTTTACGAGGGTATAATATCACGGAGTGAAAGCGTTGTCAACAATTTTGATAAAACGTTTTACCATATTGTTATGGCAACATTAAAACGCTTACATGACAACTTGTGGTAAACGCTTTCGGTGCAAGCTTGAAACTACACAAGCAAACAGGAGAACAGCTTTGCTTATGGCTGTTTTACGCTCCCCTGCAATACGCTAAGAAAACCTTTGTAAGCCTGCGGCAGGAAACAGCTCCTGCAGGACAGGCAAAAGACGGGCAGACAGACAAAGCACTACGTGAACGAAAATCGGATATATGTATGTATCTGCTTTTCTCATATGTGCAGAAAGAAAGCACCACATTCTTATATTTTTGTTTAAAAACTGGCGCACACCTGTATGCTGTGGTAAACTTATGATATGAGGTGGTAGCAATGAACGAACAGAACGTAGTATTGATAACAGGAATGTCAGGAGCCGGTAAAACGACAGCCATGGGTATTCTGGAGGATATGGGGTATCACTGCATTGATAATTTCCCCGTGCAGCTGCTGGAATCTCTGGGAAAGATCATCAACGCCAAGCCGGATCCGCGCTACAGCAATATCGCTCTGGCAACGACTGCGATTGATTATCCGAAATTTCTGCAGTATTTTGAGAATATAGATGTAAATGTACGTGTGGTTTTTCTGGACGCATCCAATGAAAAACTGCTGCTGCGCTATAAATTCACAAGACGCCATCACCCGATGATGATGTTCTCCAAAGCGAATACACTGGAGGAGGCCATTGAAGTGGAACGTGATATGTTCAACGCGCTGAATGAGCGTGCGGTTCTTCATATCGACACAACCATGATGGATCAGCATGGCTTGAAAAGTGTGCTGATGGAAAAGCTGTCACTCAACAGCAAGCAGGTCTTCTCGATTTCCTTTGTATCCTTTGGCTTTAAGCATGGTGTACCGATGGATGTAGACCTCGTTTTTGATGTCAGATTTCTGCCAAATCCATATTATATAGAGGAGCTGCGTGAACAGACTGGCGATGATGCTCCGGTCTATGATTATGTCATGAGCTTTGATCAGACGAAGGAATTTATCCGTCATCTGAAAAGCTTTCTGGACTATGTATTCATCCAGTATAAAAATGAAAAGAAAAATCATTTAACCGTGGGAATCGGCTGTACCGGAGGGCACCACCGAAGCGTGTCTGTCACCAACTGGCTGTATTCTCACTATCGGGACCAGTATCATTGCTATAAATCACACAGAGATAAGAAAGTAGGCTGACCGAATGAAAAATGTAGTCGTAATCGGCGGAGGGACTGGTTTATCTGTTATGCTGCGTGGTATGAAGCAGATTGAGAATATCAATCTGACAGCCATTGTCACGGTAGCGGATGACGGGGGAAGCACCGGGCGGATCCGACGTCAGTTTCATATTCCTGCCATGGGGGACGTACGTAATGTCATGTGCGCTATGGCGGAGGAGGAGAGTATCTTTACGTCTCTTATGAACTATCGATTTGACGGAGAATGTGATGATGTCGGCGGACACAATCTGGGAAATCTGATCCTGACCGCTATGACAAAAACAACCGGAAGCTTTATGGAAGCCATCCGTACATTCTCAAAGTTTCTCAACGTAAAGGGACAGATCATTCCTAGCTCACTGCAGGTCATCACCCTGTATGCCGTGATGGAGGATGGAACGATTGTGCGTGGAGAAAGCAATATTCCAAACTTCAACAACCGGATAGAAAAGGTGTTCTATCAGCAGCGTGTGGAGCCGACAAGAGAAGCTCTGCAGGCAATACATGAGGCAGATGTCATCGTATACGGTATCGGAAGTCTGTATACCAGTATTATGCCGAATCTGATCGTTGACGGCGTTGTGGAGCAGCTGCGCAGCAATCCGGTAAAAAAGATTTACTTCTGCAATGCCATGACCCAGCCGGGAGAAACGGATGATTTCACACTGGAGGACCATGTTGCGGCAATACAGAAGCACTCCTTTCCGGAGGCGGTGGATATCGTAATCACGCACAACAACCGTGCCCAGCGTCATATTCTTGAAAAATATAAGGATATGGGAAGTGAACCTGTACGGGTTGCACAGGAGGAGCATTCCTATCAAATTTTATATCGGGATGTGTTGAACTTCGATGATGATCTGATTCGCCATGATTCAAATAAAATTCGGGATGTTCTCGGAGAAATTATAAACAGTAAGGATGAATAGAAATGTCGTTTACAACAGAAGTAAAATCGCAGATTGCGGCCAATGAGCTGCATCCCTGCTGCATGAAAGCGGAGCTGACAGCTGTCTTGCAGATGTGCTCTACGATGAATTTTACATCGGAAGGTATGCATCTGACGGTAAAGACGGAAAATGCCAATACTGCCAAGCGCGTATTTCGCTTTTTGAAGGAGCTGTATCAGGTGGATACACAGCTTTCTGTCATAAAAAAGATGAAGCTGAAGAAAAACAATATCTATGTAATCCGTGTGAAAAACAAGGCGATGGAAATTCTTCGTGATTTGGAAATTATGACAGAGCGCGGACTTCAAAATCATCCCTCCAGCAAGATGGTACGCAAGGAATGCTGTGCAAGAGCATATCTGGCGGGTGCGTTTCTGGCCGGAGGGTCAGTGAATTCTCCAAGCAAATCCAATTACCATCTGGAAATCAGTACCCAGAATGTGGATTTGGCAAAATTCATATGGAAGCTGATGCAGCGCTTTGATCTTCCTGCCAAACAGATCCGGCGTCGGAATCAGGAGGTTGTCTATCTGAAGGCCAGTGATAAAATCAGTGACTTTCTGCGCTGTGTAGGTGCCAGTGATGCGGTATTTACCTTTGAGGACAGTCGGATTCAGCGAGATTTCATGAACTCTTTAACACGGTTGGACAACTGTGAGCTGGCAAATGAAATGAAAAGCATAACGGCCGGAAAAAAACAGCTGGAGGATATCCAGTGGATTGAGACCTATCGTACGCTGGACAGCCTTCCGGAAAAGCTTCAGCATGTCGCATATGCCAGAAAGCAGCTGCCGGAAGCCAGCCTGAATGAGCTGTGTGAATATTGTGCGGAGGAATTCAATGAAACGATATCCAAATCCGGCATGAAGCATCGGCTCGCAAAGCTGCGGGAACTGGCAGATCAGTACCGCAAGGAATAAAATCGAATAGAAAGTGCAGACTATAAAGGGTGATCTTATGAAATTAAGACTATTTATGATGTTTGCACTTTTTCCTTTCCTGCATGCGACGAGCTACTCCGCAAAGCTGGTTAGCTGCACGCAGGATCAGATTGTGTTGAAAAGTCAGGACAGTGAATTCAGAGTATCTCTGTTCAATACGAAAATAACAAAGGAAGAGGGCTGGCAGGAAACCTGTGAGCTGCTGGAGGATGCGAAATCCATCCGCTTTGAAATTGATCCTTCCAGCAAGATCGAAGAGCCGGTTCCCGTATATCTGTTTGCCGATGATAAGCTGGTACAGGAGGAGCTGATGAAGCAGGGGCACGCCTATCCCATGATCCGCAATCCGGAATATACGTATGAAAAGCGTCTGGAAAGTGCCTATGATGCTACACAGACGATGGCAAAGCCTGCCGAAGTAAAAACCAAAAGCCATCCGGCACTTGTCGGTCCGCTGTATTTCGGTGCTGCTGTGCTGCTCTGGCTGCTCATGCTGCTGTATATGCTGCACAGACGCAAAAAGAAGCAGCGGCCTGTGGAAAAAGAACAGACAGAGGCCGAAGCAGGGTAAGTTTTTACGCTTTTACATTCACAGATGTGCGGTTTTATATTATAATGAGAGAAGAAAGCGAGGAAATCGTACATGGATGTTATCATTTATCTACTCTTTATCTGCCTGGTCATTTACATTGTGATAACACTGCTGCCGGTGATATTGCCAATCGTCGCAATCCTTGTGATTGCGTTATCCATACTTATCTGGTATGCCAAGCGAAAGGTCCGCAGGCATATGGAGGAATATGAAACTGAATGGAATCAGCAGCAGGAGGATTACACAACCGGCAACACTTCCAATCTGGATTCCGATGATGTCATTGATGTGGAATTCACAGAACGGGATGATGAGTAACGTATGCTGAGAGATGCAGGGAAGCAGGACAAGGCAGAAATATATGAATTATGGAAGCAGTCGTATCCAAACCAAAACCGCAATTATCTGAATTTTTATTTTAAAAATATATTCGACAAGGGACGCTGTATTGCTCTGGAACAGGATCAGCGCATTATCTCCAGTCTGCAGCTCAATGAGCATATCCTTCGTTTACGCGACAAGCAGCTGAAAATCAGCTACATACTCGGTGTATCCACTTTGCCTGATTACCGCAGGAGAGGACATATGCGCAGACTGATGGAATCGGCGCTTGATGAGGCGGGACATAATCATCTGGTAACACTGATTCGCGGCTTCTACCCAAAGCTGTATGAGCAGTTCGGATTTGAGACCGTGTATGAGAGAAAGCTGTATACGGTTCCCAGAGAATGTCTGCATAAGGTTTCTTTGACAAACATTTCCTATGCGGCCGAGCCGCAGGAGCTGTTACAGGCCTATCAGAATTTTACGAAGCACTTTGATGGCTGCTACGTGCGTGATCGGGAATATTATGTATTACTGCTGAATGAAATTGTGGTTACACAGAAGCAGATGGTGGTATATCGGAACCGACAGGGTGAGGTTTGTGGCTATCTGATTTTCCATAAGAAAAAACAGGAGATTCATGTGGAAGAAGCAGTCTATCTGGAATCTGTCGTATTGATGCGTTTGCTGAAGGCGGCAATCGGCAAGGAGCAGGAAATTCTTGTAGAGGTATCCCAGAGTGAGAAGCTGGAAAAAATATTTCCCCTGCTAATTCCTAAGAAACAGCCGTTCATCATGGCCAGAATCAATAACCCGGAGCTTTTCAACAAGCTTTACAATCTGGAGGTGAAATCCGCTGCCGAGGCCTTTGCTTCTGCACTGCGGCCGCTTTGGATTCATGAATATTATTAAGGATATGCAGCGTGCATATCTTTTTTTGTGAGAATTAGCATGCTGTAGGATGCATAGTTATATGAGGATGATACGATATTGATATCTGCTTGAAAAAGAAGCTATTACGTTAATAAGAAAAGGATATGCATGAAAAAGAAGACGGCAAAGGAGGAGAAGAAAAAGGAGGTTAAAAATTGATAAGAAAAGGATATCCATAAGAGGATATCCGATACTTACTTATTTCTTATCTGTCAGCGAAGGATTGGCCTTCTTATAAAACAAAGCGCGTACCTGAAACAGGGAAACACCAATCGCAAGAATGCCCAATGCAATACACATGGCTTTCATCATATCATCATAACCGCCCTCTGAGAACGGAAGCAGAATGATCAGGATACCAAACAGCAGATAGGCTGCAATCTTCATATAAATCTTCTTCGTTTCCTCACTTGCGGCCGTCAATAAACGTGGCGGGCGTTCCTTTGGCTTAAAATTCGGTATCTGTGACTGTTTTTTCAGGAACAAACGGAATTTTATCTCCATCAGTGCGTAAGCCGCAACACCGATGACGATGGAAAGCAGAGCTCCCAAATCAAAGGAGTAGGCCAGAATACCGCCGATCAGACCTACGATGAAACGGGAACTATACGTTTTGTATTTTGGAATATCGTTCAGAATGTAACCGACATGATCGAAAACATTATAATACACATAGCGGTTGTGATCATCCTTATAGATATGCATGCCGGCAAGCTCTTCACCATTCATGCCTTTTTTCTTCTTATTTACAGCTTTATTAGCCATGTTATCACCTCTAGTCTACATTATATATGGAAACGCTTTTTTCGTCTAGCAAAACAAGAATATAAATTAGCAATAATTTTGTACAAATTAACAACATTTTGCGCACCTCGTTGTTTTTTTATAAACGCTGAGCTATAATGAAATCGTAATGAAAAGGATTTCAAATCCAGAAAAGGAGTGAATGAACATGATCTTTGGAAAAGACACAAAAGAATGGGAAAGTTTAAAAGGAATTTACACGGCAACAGAAATTAACCAGCAGCCGAACACCTGGAAAAAAACCATCAAACAGGTAGAGGAACACAAGGAAGAAATCAAGGCATTTATTGAAAACGTAACAAAGCACGATGACTACGATATCATCCTGACCGGTGCAGGTACCAGTGAATTCGTAGGAAACGCCATTTTCACATACGTGAGCAAGAGAACAAACTATAAAACAAAATCATATGCTACAACAGATATCGTATCAGCTCCGGAAAATTATCTGTCTCAGACAAAACCGACACTGCTGATTTCTTATGGACGCAGTGGAAACTCACCGGAATCTGTAGGTGCAGTTGATGTAGCGGATGAGGTATGCGGTAAGAACCTGTATCACCTGTTCATTACCTGCAATCACGAGGGTGCTCTTTCAAAGGCAGCAGAAAAAAGAGAGAATGCATATGCAATCAATCTGACTCCTGAAACACATGATCAAAGCTTCGCAATGACTTCCAGCTTCTCTAACATGATGCTGGCTACCCTGCTGTGCTTCAGTCTGGACAATCTGGATGAAGTAAAGGCAGAGCTGGAGGATGTTATCAAGGCTGCAGAAAGAATGCTTGCCAACAACTGGGAATTCTTCAAGGATGCCGTTGGTGCATATGACTTCAACCGTATCGTTTACCTTGGTGCAAACTGCCTGAAGGGAATCGCACAGGAATCTCAGCTGAAAATTTTGGAGCTGACTGCCGGACGCGTTGCGACAATGTATGATTCTCCAATGGGATTCCGTCATGGACCAAAATCCATTATCAATGATGATACACTGACCATCGTTTATCTGAGTGATGATGCATATACGCGTCAGTATGAAGTGGACCTGATTAAGGAAATGAGCCCGCAGCGTAAAGGCAACAAGCTGATGGCAATCATGAATAAGCGTGACGAGGAGGTTGCAGGTCTGGTTGATTTTGCATTCTCATTCGATCTGGAGAACGAGCATGAAAACGCATTCCTGGGATTTGATTACATCGTTGCTGCTCAGGTACTTGCATTATTCAAATCTTTATCATATGATATAACTCCGGATAACCCATGTCCTACGGGAGAGGTTAACCGTGTTGTAAAAGGTGTAATTCTGCACCCTTACACAAAAAGATAAGAACGGAGGATACAAATATGATCGGACTAATCGTAACCGGACACGGTAATTTTGCATCCGGACTGACCAGCTCCTTGAAGCTGATTGCCGGAGAACCTAAGAATTATGTAGCAGTAGACTTTCTGGAAAGCTATTCTGTAGATGATCTGGAACGTGAATTAACAAAGGCACTGGACGAACTGAAGGACTGCGAAGGCGTTCTGGTTCTGTCTGACCTTGGTGGAGGCTCTCCATTCAAGACTGCAGTTATGGTAGGATACCCAAGAGGTAATGTTGAGGTTGTTGCCGGAACAAATCTGCCGATGCTGATTGAAGTCAACATGGGACGTCAGTTTGTGGAAGAACTGGGAATGCTGACAGAAATGGCGATGAACACTGGAAAAGATCAGGTTGTTCGTTATGAATTTAAGCCTGTTCAGCAGGAAGAACCAACAGACGGAATCTAAGAGGAAGCTGATTCATGATTGATTGGCATACCATACTCTGGTGCTGCATTACCCTTGGTTTCCTTCTCATCTGCTTTCTGATCATCTATTATATCGTAAGCGCGCGAATGATGAAAAAGAAAAGAGAGGAACTGAAGGATCAGCTCAACCGTATGAAGCCGGGGAAGGATATCCTGTTCGCAGGCGGTATCAGGGGAAAAATAATCCGTGCAAAGGAAGAGTACCTCGATGTTGAAGTGGCAAAGGGGATTGAAATAACAATTTCCAGACTTGCTGTCAACCAGGTGCTGGATAAAAGAAGCTCTTCAAAAACAAAATAATAAGAAAAGTACACAGTTTGAGAGTGAATTGTGTACTTTTTTCTATACATTCTGTAATTCGAGGAAGGATGCTTTCCTATATTTATATAGCTGTTCCTTCCTTGCTCCATAGTCAGTATTAGAATTCTATGAGTTAGTCATAGTTATAGGGAAGAAAGGAATAGACGGTTTCGACTTTGTTTATCCTTTCTGCTTGCGGCCTTCATTTCTGAAAACACAGCAAGTAAGCAGCCGGTGTTATAATCAGAAGAAAACAGTACCATCCATGCTTGAATATTATATCCCCTGTAAGAAAACAGGTATATGGATAGCTTTATGCAAGCAGATAACGAAAAAAGGAAGCTTAAAATCAATAATTTTGGTGTATTGACTTCATTCTTCCTTTTTGCCATTTGCGTATTCTGAGACAGAGTAGAATCAGATAAAGAATTTATGCTTTATGCAGCCTCTTAGGCGTATCACGCATTTCGCAGGCTTTAACTAATTGTAAATAGTCTTCGCATAATCTGTTGGCGTAATACCGAACTGCTGCTTGAATTTCCTTGAGAAATAATGGATGGAGGTGAACCCCATCATACTGGCGATTTCACTGATCGTATAGACACTCTCTTTGATGAGCAGCTTGCTTTTGTTAAGCTTCAGATCGCTGATATACTGTTTTGGTGCAACACCGAGGTTGTTTTTAAAGAGCGTTTGCAGGCTGGAGCGTGATATTGAAAATTTCAGACAGATTTCTTCTATGGTAATCTGTTCATAGATACTGTCATTGATAAAAATCACAATTTCATTCAACAGCTCATTTTCAAAACGCTGCTGCATCGGAGTTGATGCGACCGGAGAACTGGAGAGGAAGTCATATTGCAGAATTTTAATAAGCAGCTCCTTCATATAACAAAGCATCAATTCACTGTCATAGAGCATATCGTTACTGGAGACCTTGATAAAATTGTTTAAAGCATTGTGTATATCACGGTGTGCATTGTAGACACGGTTCGTGACAAGATAGGATTCCGGTATTTCCATATCAAACATGATGGTCAGATAGGAACATGATTTTGCATGACCGGTTTTTTGTGTATGATACTGCCCGGGGGCGTATAAAATAAGATCTAATTCATCCAGCTTATATGTTTCACCGTCGACCGTCGTTTCCAGTTCACCGTTGTCGATAAAGGTCAGCTCCCAGTAATTGTGTTTTTCACCGGGAAAGGTATAGCTGGCATTGCGGACCTGATAATAGTAAGCGAGAATTTCTTTCACCTCGAAGGTCGGTACAATGGGTTCATAGACGATCGGGTTATGATCATATGTTGACATTTGCCTTTTCTTTGCTTTGAAATCCATTTCTACTTCCAGCTTTGCACTGGAGGATATGCATAAAAAATTGAATTTGACACCTTTTCGTATCTTAATATGCCGATGTACTACAAATCGTTCATAGCTTCTGGCAGTATCATCCTTTGTAACTACCAGCATAACGATTCCACTTTGCACACGAACGTAGATATCACTGTTATAGAACATGAAATTATCGAAGCTTTTATCTTTCAGCTTGACGATCGTACGGCTTAGCTTCGGTGTTTGACGCTTTGTGAGCTCATTGACGATTTCACCATATTTATTGAAAATAAAACTTGTTGTTTTATTAAACAAAGCAATCACCCTCTCATTACTATTAGTATATCAAATTCAGTTTTGTTAGAAAAGCAAAAAGGTAGAAAATCAAACAGCTATGAAATCGTTGAAAATCGACCGTATTTATGTAAGTGTTTTCATAAAATAGAAATGGTAATAAAAAAAGATGAATTTTAAATATTTATCACACAATTAACAAAAATCATGGGAATATGTAAAATTTTGATGCCGGTATGTATATTTCTGATAGTTTGCATTATTTACCTGTGAAATCTCTGGAAAATTACTAAAAAGTGCAAAATCACTGATAAAAAGTGTAAAGAATTATGCTATATTTTGACATAGAATCTAAGTGAACTGAAAGGGTTTACTTATCGAATCCACCTCATCAAGGTTCGATAAATTAGTTCATGTCTAATGGTAGAAGGGAGAGAGCAAAATGCCAGATATCGTATTAACAAGAATTGATAACCGTTTGATTCACGGACAGGTTGCAACACAGTGGTGTGGAGTTGTAGGAGCAAATCTTCTGTTAGTAGCCAATGATTCAGTGTCTACAGATGAATTCCGTCAGGGATTGATGAACATGGCTGCACCAGCTTATGCGCAGACACGTTTCTTCTCAATTCAGAAGACAATTGACATTATTGGAAAAGCAAGTCCAGCACAGCACATTGCAATAATCTGTGAAACTCCACAGGATGTACTGAGATTAGTAGAAGGTGGAGTACCAATCAAGAAAGTCAATATCGGAAACATGCACATGGCAGATGGTAAACGTCAGGTAGCCACTTCTGTTGCTGTGGATGATAACGATGTTGCAACGTTTCAAAAACTGAAGGACTTGGGCGTAGAGCTGGAAATTAAACGTGTTCCAGATACACCTTCAGAAAACGTCGATAAATTATTCAAATAATAATTTATCAAAAAATTAAAAAAATCTTATCTTAAATCATTGATTTGAAAGGAGAAACAACATGGATGTAAATATCATTCAAGCTTTACTGGTGTTCGTATGGGCATTTATCATGGGAATTGACCAGTTCAGTTTCTTAGAATCATTATATCAGCCAATCGTTACCTGTCCTGTAATAGGAGCGATTCTTGGTAACTTCCAGCTTGGTATTGTAGTTGGTGGTGCTTATCAGCTGATTCAGATTGGTAGTATGCCAATCGGTGGAGCTCAGCCGCCTAACGCAATTCTGGGTGGTATCATGGCAACTGTATTCGCAGTTTCCCTTGGTATGGAAGCAACAGCAGACGGTGTCGGAGCTGCTATGGGTCTTGCGATTCCATTCGCAGTATTCGGACAATATGCTGTAACATTAACATTTACTATTGTATCCGGTCTGATGGCAAAGGCTGATGACTACGCTGCTAACGCAGATGTAAAGGGTATTCGTAACATCAACTTCATCGAAATGGGTATCTTGGGCTGCCTGTTCGGTGCACTGGCTGTAGCTGGTTTATACGGTGGTTCTCA